>NZ_AP023415.1:600000-1200000 GCF_018326305.1 Vescimonas fastidiosa | reverse complement strand
TCGGGCCAAGGCACCGATACCGTGAAGCTGGCCGGAAATACCGGCGCTGACAATAAGTACAGAGCATATAAGAACAAGACTATTTCCGGCTATGCCGATAGCTATCCCTGCAATTTCACCCTCTACAAGCTGGACACCGTTTCCGCCCGCCAGAGCGGCATCGTCACGGACCTGACCACCCTGCAGGACGGCGACACCGTAGTGGTATTCAACCCCGCCAATGGGAAAACTCTGTCCACAGAGTACAACGGCTTCTACAACAAAGGCACCGATGTGACCCTGACCGACGGCAAGCTCGAGGGCTTTACCGCCGCCGATAAATGGACTCTCGGCGTCAACGCCGACGGCACCTACACCTTCGCCACCGCCGATGGTAAGAAGCTGGCCATGGGCGCAAAATTCACCAGCACGCCCCTGGACGAGGTCAACCAAAGCTGGAAGATCACCCCCGCCGCCACCAAGGACTGCTTCTATATTCAGAATACCGTCCGCAATAACTACATCGAGTGGTACGCGGACAAGGGCAATTGGAGCAGCTACTATAATATAGGGAATAACGAAGCCCTCTTCGCCCAGCAGCTCTACCTGGTGATCGACTCCGACCAGCCCTCCGCCGGTCTCCCCAAACCCGGCGACCAGGTGGTCATCTACAATCAGAATGCCCAGGCTGTCCTGGCTGCGCAGAACGATAATGCAACCAGCCCCGCCATCAACAAGGCCGCCGCCACCATTAAAGACGGCAAGGCTGCCTGCGCCAACGGCGCCGCCGTGTTCACCGTGGAAAAAAGCGGAGACTACTACCGTTTCTATAACAAGACCTACGGCTACCTCTGCGCGGGCGGCACCGGCAACAACGCTTTTTATAGCGCCACCGCCAGCGACGATGCCGATTGGCTCCTGCGCACCTGCTCCGGCGGCGTAGGCGGCTACGAGATGGAGCACCGCACCGCCAAATTTAGCGGCAAGTACAGTCAGTGGCTGGAGTATTACAGTGACAGCTTCAAGGTCTATTCCATGTATAATGTCACCGACTACACCATCTACTCCTTCTCCTTCTACCCCGTGGGCCCGGGTACGATCTCGGACGGCGTCGTGAATAACCCCGCCGTGATCCTGGGCGACCTGCCCGATGCCTATGTGGGCACGGACTATTCTTTCCCCTTCACCGTGGACGCCCCCTTCGGCGTGCGGGGTGACATCACCGCCAAGCTCAATGGCACATCCCTCAGCGTCACGAAGGGCGAGGATGGCACCTACACCGTCACCATCCCCGCCGCCTCCGTCACGGGCGATAAGCTCACCGTGAACATCAAGGGCGCGGACAATAAGTATATTCCCATCTCCGCCGCCGCTGAGATCACCGTCAAGGACGAGCCCGTCCTTGCCGATCCCACCCCTGCCCGGGGCAGCCAGACCGGCGAGAATAAGCGCCCCACCATCTCTGTGGCCCTGGATAATGCCGGCCAGAACCCCACCGTCACCATGACCGTGGGCGGCAAGACCGTGACAGCCACCTATAAAAATAGCCGCGTCACCTACACCCCCGCTGCCGACCTGCCCCAGGGCCGTACCGAGGTCACGGTGACGGTCAGGCGCGCCGATGGCAAGAGCGCCAGCATCACCTGGTTCTTCACCGTCGGCGCCACAAAGTATCAGCACTACTTCGGCCAGCTCCATAGCCATACCCAGTATTCCGACGGTGCCGGTCCCCTGACCGACGCGCTGCGCTATGTGGAGAATCTGCCTGCCAGCGCCAATGTCCAGTTCGTGGCCTTCACCGACCACTCCAACTATTTCGACTCCTCCTCCAGCCCCAATGTGGAGGCCGCCCTCTATGACACCTCCTTGGTCAAGGATTCCGATGCCAACCACAGCTGGAAGACCTACAAGGACACCATCGCCAAGTTCAACGAGGACAACGCCGGCAGCATGGTGGCCATCGGCGGCTTCGAGATGACCTGGTCCGGCGGCCCCGGCCATATCAACACCTTCAATACCCCCGGCATCGTCTCCCGCAACAATAAGACCCTGAATAATAAGACCGATGATGCGGGCATGAAGGCCTATTACGCCCTGCTGAGCCAGGCCGAGGGCGCAACCTCCATCAGCCAGTTCAACCACCCCGGCACCACCTTCGGCAACTTCAAGGATTTCAACTACTGGGATCCCGTCATCGACAGCCGTATGTACATGGTGGAGGTGGGTAACGGCGAGGGTGCCATCGGCGCCGGCGGCTACTATCCCAGCTATGAGCAGTACATCATGGCGCTGGATAAGGGCTGGCACCTGGCCCCCACCAACAACCAGGATAACCACAAAGGCAAGTGGGGCAATGCCAACGATGCCCGGGATGTTATCCTCACCGACGATTTCAGCGAGCAGGGCATCTACGAGGCCATCCGCGCTCTGCGTATGTATGCCACCGAGGATAAGAATCTGGAGCTGACCTACACCGTCAACGGGCTTATGATGGGCTCCAGCATCACCGAGATCCCCGATAAGCTGAATGTCGAGGTCACCGTCAACGATCCCGACGCCTCCGACTCCATCGCCAAGGTGGAGGTGGTGGCCAACTCCGGTAAGGTGGCCTACACCTGGGATAACGCCGCCCAGCTCAGGAGCGGCAAGCTCTCCGCCACTCTGGACCCCAGCTACAGCTACTACTTCATCCGTGTCACCCAGAAAGACGGCGACCTGGCCGTCACCTCCCCTGTGTGGGTGGGCGAGAGCCTGAAGCTGGGTATCTCCAACATGGTCTGCGGTACCGCCACCCCCGTCACCGACGAGGAGCTGACTCTCACCACCACCTTCTTCAATAGTGAGGATAGCGATGCCACCATCAAGTCCCTGACCTACAGCATCGGCGGCACCGTCATCGGCACCGATAAGACCGGCTATACCCTCGCCAAGAGCAGCACCCTGGATGTGCCCTTCAAGTATACCCCCACCGCCGCCCGGGTCTTTACCGTGCAGGTCACCGCCGTGGTGGAGCAGGGGAATAACGAGTACACCTTCACCAAGACCGTCGGCCTGGATGTTCTGAATGCCGACTCCCTGGTCTACATCGGCATCGACGCCTCTCATTATAATGAGTATGTGTCCGGCAACTATAAGGACAGCATGGGCAACTTCGGCAATCTCGCCGCAGACCACAGCGTCCGTACCGTTCAGCTGAACACCGGTGCGGATCTCATCGCTGCCTGCTCCAATCCCAAGTATAAGGCTCTCATCCTCACCGCCCCCAGCCGCCGCCTGGCGGATGCCCAAAAGGACCCCAAGACCTACTCCGATGCGGAGCTCAAGGCCCTGGCTGCCTTCAACGCCGCCGGGGGAACGGTCATCCTGGCCGGCTGGAGCGACAACTATGAGAACTACGAGGTCATTCAGAAGAATCCCGCCATCAAGCATATGGCCGAGACCCAGAACGATGTGCTGAAGGCCCTGGGCTCCAGCCTCCGCATCAGCGACGATGCTACCTACGATGATGTTCGCAGCGCCGCCGACGGTGTGGATAAGTGGAGACTCTACTTCAGCACCTATAACACGGATAACTTCCTCACAAGCGGCGTCATCGTGGACGCTGACCACCCCTACGACAAGCTGTACACCGAGCGCTTCAGCCACTACGGCGGCGCCTCCATCTATGCCGTGGATGCCGGCGGCAATCCTACCTCCGCTCTCCCCGCCACCGTATCCCCTGTGGTCTACGGCCACGCCACCACCTATTCAATCGATGTGGATAAGGACGGCAAGGGCGGCGCAGGCACTCCCAAGTACACCTATGCCGAAAACGACAACCGCCTGCTGGTCATGGCCACCGAGCAGCTGGCGGGCAAGGGCCTCATCGTGGTCTCCGGCGCGGCCTTCATGTCCAACTTCGAGGTCCAGGCCCAGCTGGATAACGGCGCTGAGAAGAACTATTCCAACTATCGCATCTGCGAGAATCTGGTCAGTTATCTCAACCCCGTGCAGCTCAGCACCATCGACCAGATCCATCAGCAGCCCGAGGAGGGCTTCAAGTACACCGTGGAGGGCATCGTCACCTCCAACGCCTCCGGCCACGATAAGGATACCGCCTTCTTCGATTGCATCTATATCCAGGATGAGACCGGCGGCATCAACTGCTTCCCCGTGGCAGGGGACTTCAAGATCGGCGACAGGGTCCGTGTCAGCGGCACCACCAGCTCCTATCAGGGCGAGCGCCAGCTGGCCGTGACCAAGATCGAGAAGATCGGTGACGGCACCCCCGTTACGCCCTTGACCGTCACCTCCACTCAGGTCAACGACGGCTCCGTGCTGGGCCGGCTGGTCACCCTCAAGGGTATCGTCACCGCCATCGAGATGGCCGAGGGCAAGGTCCAGACCATTCTGGTCCGGGATCCTCAGGGCAAGGTAGCCCGTGTGTTCATCGACGGCTATATCTGTCCCGAGAGCGAGGTGCAGAACCTGAAGGTGGGCTGCGCCATCGAGGCCACCGGCCTTGCCTCCTATGACAATACCTTCGTCCTCTCCGATGGCACCGCCATGGCCCCCCGTATCCGTATCAGCAACCGCGCGGATGTGATCTGCACGGATCACACCCATGCCTTCGGTGCCTGGACCGTCACCACCCCCGCCACCTGCACCGCCTCCGGTGCGGAGACGCGCAAGTGCGCCTGCGGCGAAACCGAGACCCGTCTCCTCCCGGCCACGGGCCATACGGACGCCAATAAGGACGGTAAGTGTGACCTCTGCGGCCAGACCCTCACTCCCGCCACCGGCGACACCATGCACCTGACCCTCTGGCTCAGTCTCATGGCTCTCACCGCCCTGGCCGGTGTGACTCTGACCCGGCAAAAAAAGCGCCGGACCTGACTCCGGGGCAAAATGAAAAAGAGGGCGCATCCGAAATGCCCCTCCCATAAGTCGCAGAAACGGTGTAACCCTTGCGGTTGCACCGTTTTTGCGTCATCGTGTCAAAAAAGTCTCGCAGAGTTTGCCGCCCGCAGGCGGCAAAGAAATAAAATCATTTTCTCTCGCGACATGTGCGTGAGAGAAAATTCCTCTCAGGCTGCCAGTGTGGAATTTGTGTGTCTACGGCGCACAAATTATGCGCGCAGCAGACTGCAAACCTTTTGCCGGAAAAACCCGGAGGGTTTTTCGACAGCCTTGCAGAAACGGTGCAACCCTTGCGGTTGCACCGTTTTTGCGTCATCATGTCAAAAGGCCTGTTCACCCCGCTGCAATATTACACCCCGTCCCCCTTAGGCGCATTCTGTATGGGGATGCGCTCCTTTGTAACCGGGGCATAGCGGATAAGGCTCCCGCCCTCCAGGTCCTCCCGGTGCATATCCACGCCGATAATGCGGTGGTTATCATAGGTGGTGTAGTAGTAAATGCCCCGGTCTGTGTTGCAGCAGGAGGTATAAAGAGTGATCTCGTATTTTCCCTCTCCCAGATGGCAGCAGCCGCGCTGCTGGTCCACGGAGCCGAGAATGTGGAAGAACTGGCTGACGCTCTCCTCCTCGCTCTCTCCACACCGGGAATTCAGCTTCGTAAAGGCCACCCGAACAAACCGGGACTGGGACGAAAGATCTCCCGGCAGCCCCAGAGCGCCCATGCCCCGGCTGTACTGCGGCAGTGACAGGCCCGGCCCGAAGGTAGCCTCCACAGGGTCGGGGGAGAGGTGGCGGTAGTTGGCCAGGTTTTGCATCTGCATGGGAAACGGCGGGTTGTTGGTGAGAACACCCACGGGATTCTCGTAAATCATCAGTCCCTCTGCCACGGATTCCACGGTAAGGGAGCCCTCCCGGTCGGCAATGAGCCAGTGCAGCTGGGCCGCAGGCAGCCCGGGGCGGAAGGGCGTGTCCAGGATATTCATGCACTCCAGGCGCTTCCGAGCCTCCGCCACAGAGGCGCATTGGCTCAGCAGCCAGGGGATCAGCTCAAACTGGGCGATATTTTCCTTGCCCGGGGCGTGGGGATGGTAGCAGGCGTTGCCCACGAAGTTCAGTCCCGCTATGGCAAGGCCCTTTTCATTGACCGCGTCGTAAAAAAGGGGCGTGTCCTCCATCACGCAGGCCATACCGATCATGGCGTAGTGACGGGTCTGGGTCTCCTGCTCCAAATAGTGCAGGGGATAGCTCCGGGGCAGGATCACCACCTGGTCCCCGTAGGAAAATTCATAGTCCAGTGTGCGCCCAAAATAGAAGTCCTTTGAGCGAAAAGCGGCAGCGGTACACATAAACGGTTCCTCCTCTGTTCGGTCTCGGCATCCGGAAGCCCTGCAAAGCTCCGGGGTGGAGTCGTGGGCCTGCAATGCTTACTTATATTATACCGGGCTGTCAATAACGCAATCGGCACGGAAAAAGACTTTTTTGCCCCGATGCAGCACAGGGGTTCGGGCCTTCTCCCTAAAAAACACTGTGTTGATTGGGTTTAATAAAGCGTTTATATAAAAATACCCCCAAATTTTCGAGTATAAACACCTTTGAGAACGGGAATATTTTACAATAAATTTACATACAGGCTATTTTTATAGCCGAAAAAAGGAGGCGCATCTCATGAAAAAAGAAACTATAAGCGACCTGACAACAGAAAAAACAGAACTAAAGCGAGAAATAGGTGCCTTTGGTGGTGTTAGCATTATTGCTGGTATCATGATCGGCTCCGGTATCTTCTACCTGGGTGCCTATGTGCTGCAGCGTGTGGGCATGAACAGCGGTCTGGCTCTGCTGTGCTGGATTATCGGCGGCGTCATTTCCCTGTTTGGCGGTCTGGCCTATGCGGAAATGGGCGCGGCAATGCCCCAGTCCGGTGGCCGTGTGGTCTACCTGAATGAGGCTTATCATCCCATCGTGGGCTTCATGAACGGCTTTGTGGATTGGCTCATCGGCGGCCCCGGCTCCGTGGCTGCTCTGGCCCTGGCTCTGATGGGCGTGTTCCAGCCCATTTTCCACCTCAGCGACTTCGGCTGCAAGATTGCCGCCGTTGTACTCATCTTCGGTATCACCGCCTATAACATGGTGGGCGTTAAGCTGGCCTCCGTGGTGCAGAATGTCTCCATGATCGCCAAGATGGTGCCCGTTGCCATCATTCTGCTGGCAGCCCTGTTTGTCGGCCATGTTACCCCCGACCTGTCCTTTGGCTCTGCCAGCGTCTATGCCGCCGAGAACAACACCAGCGTTTTCAGCATGATCGCCTTGGCCGTTGTGGCCTCCCTCTGGGCCTATGAGGGCTGGACCAACCTGAACACTGTGGCCGAGGAAATGAAGAACCCCCGCAAGAATCTGCCCCTGGCCCTTATCATCGGCATCGGCGGCGTTACGATTCTCTACGCCCTCTTCAACTTTGCCATCATGAAGGTTCTGCCCCACGAGGAGATCGCCTCCATGATCGACGCCGGCGACCTGTATCTGGGTACGGCGGCTGCCAAGAAGCTGCTGGGCAGCGCAGGTGCCGTGGTGGTTACCGTGGGCATGGTTCTGGCCATGTTCGGCAGCATGAACGGCCTCATCCTGGCCCAGCCCAGAATGTACTATGCCATGGCCAAGGAGGGCCACTTCTTCAAGAGCTTCACCAAGCTGAATAAGCAGAAGATCCCCTATGTGCCCGTCCTTGTCCAGGCTGTCATCTCCAGCGCCCTGGTGCTGCTGCGTAACCTGAGCGAGCTGACCGACATGGTGGTGCTGAGCAACATGCTCTTCAATGTCTTGATCGTTCTGGCTGTGCCCATCCTGCGCAAGAAGTTCCCCAATATCGAGCGTCCCTACAAGGTGTGGCTCTATCCCGTGTCCATCATCTTCACCGCCATCGTGTTCCTGGCCCTGTTCGTCAACTCCGCCATTGAGAATCCCGTCCTGGGCTCCATCGGCTTCACCGTGCCCGCTCTCGGCGCCGTTGTTTACCTGATCTTTGACCGTAAGCTGAAGAAGGAAGCGGCGGAGAATAAGGAGGCTAATGATGGCTGAGCTGTATTATAATGCCAAGGTCTATGTGGAAAAGGGTCATTATGAGCAGGCAGTTTTGGTTGAGGACGGCATCATCCGCCGCATAGGCAGCAGCGATGCCCTGCTCTCCGAAGCCCCTGCCGACGCCGTCCGGGTGGACTGCGGCGGCCGGACCATGATCCCCGGTCTCAACGATTCTCATATGCACTTTGCCCAGTTCAGCGAGACGCTGAATCAGGCCCGGATTGCCGATGTAAAGTCCATCGGGGAGCTGATCGAGGTGTGCCGCAAGTTTGCCCAGGAGCACCCCCAGCGTGTGAAAAACGGTCTCCATGCCATCGGCTGGAACCAGGACTATTTCACCGACGGCGGCCGCCTGCCTGACCGGCACGACCTGGACAAGATCAGCACCGACTATCCCATCGTGCTGGAGCGCGTCTGCGGACACATTGTTTCCGTCAACAGCAAGCTCCTGGAGATCCTGCAAAGCACCGGCGAAATAGACAAGTGCAAGGGCGAGGACTGCCTCACCGATGAAAACGGCGTGCCCAACGGCATCTTCACCGGCAACGGCTGCAACATCGCCAAGCGTCTTATCCCGGAGTTCACCCTGGAGGAGCGCCATGAGTTCATGAGGGATGCCATGGACTATGCGGTTTCCCACGGTCTCACCAGCGTCCAGAGCAACGATGTGGGCACCACCTTCCTGGATACCCCCGCTGCCTTCCGCCTGCTGCACGAGATGTATGATAACGGCGAGGGCAAGGTTCGCTATCGCCATCAGGTCTGCTTCAACAACCTGAAGGATTTCGAGGAGTACCTGACCCATGGCGAGTACGCCGTGGGCGAGTATAAGAAGGGCTCCTGGCTCACCCTGGGCCCCCTGAAGCTGTTCAAGGACGGCAGCCTGGGCGCCCGCACGGGTCTCATGTCCCAGGGCTATGTGGACGATCCGGAAAACCACGGCCTGGAGTGGATCAGCGTGGAGGATATGGACCGCTACTGCCAGCTGGCAAAGAAGCATAATCTGCAGGTGATCACCCACTGCATCGGTGACGAGGCTGTGCGCCGCACCGTGGGGTGCTATGAGCGGGCCTTCGTGGACGGCAAGAACAAGCTCCGCCACGCCGTTGTCCACTGCCAGATCACCGACCGCGCCCTGCTGGAGCGCATTGCCAAGGACGATATTCTGGTGTTTGCCCAGCCCATTTTCCTGGATTACGACATGAACATCGTGGAAAAGCTGTGCGGCAAGGAGCTGGCCTCCACCTCCTACGCCTTCGGCACCCTTCTGCGCATGGGCGTGCATCTGTCCTACGGCACCGACTGCCCTGTGGAGGACTGCAACCCCTTCACCAATATCTACATGGCCGTTACCCGCAAGGATAGACAGGGCCGTCCCGCAGGCGGCTTCTATCCCGGCGAGTGCGTGGATGTGGAAACGGCTATTGACGCCTACACCAAGGAGAGCGCCTACGCGGAGTTCCAGGAGGATGTCAAGGGCCGCCTGATGCCCGGCTATTATGCGGACATGGTCCTGCTGGATCGGGATATTTTCACCGTGGATCCCATGGAGATCAAGGACATCCTGCCCGTAATGACCATTGTGGGCGGCAAGGTAGTTTATAAGAAATAACGATTACGAAAAGCGACAGGGCTGCTCGTTCAGTGCGTATGTTTGTGCGAGCTGAACGGGCGGCCCTCTTGTCGCTATAGGCAAGAAATTAGGAGGAAATAAGATTATGGGCGTAGAGAGCAGATACGGCCTGACCTTCGGCTACATGGAGCACGGTCAGCGCAACCTCATTACCGATGTGCCGGGTGTTCGTGTGGGCCAGGTGACCATCCACGACGGGGAGATACATACCGGCGTCACCGCCATCATTCCCCACACAGGGGATGTGTTCCACGAGAAGTGCCTGGCCGGGGCCCATGTTATTAACGGCTTCGGCAAGAGCATCGGCCTGGTCCAGGTGCAGGAGCTGGGCACCCTGGAGACCCCCATTTTGCTGACCAATACCCTGTCCGTGGGCACCGTGTCCACGGCGCTGGTGGAGTATATGCTGGAGCGAAACGACGACATCGGCCTGGATGCAGGCACGGTCAATTCCCTGGTCATGGAGTGCAACGATGCCCGCCTCAGCGACATCCGCGGCCTGCATGTCACCAAGGAGCACGCCCGTGCGGCTCTGGCGGCAGCATCGGAGACCTTTGCCGAGGGTGATGTGGGCGCCGGCGCCGGCATGGTGTGCTACTCCCTCAAGGGCGGCATCGGTTCCGCCTCCCGGCTTTGCCATCTCTATGGCGAGACCTACACCGTGGGCGCCCTGGTAATGACCAACTTCGGCACCCTGCGTGACCTGCGTGTGGCAGGAGACCCGGTAGGCGAGCGGCTGTACCGGCAGGAGCAGTCGGAGCTGAAGGACAAGGGCAGCATCATCATAGTCCTGGCCACCGATGTACCCCTGTCCTCCCGCCAGTTGGAGCGTGTGGCCAAGCGTGCCCAGTCCGGCATTGCCCGCACCGGCGGCATCTCCGGCAATGGCAGCGGCGAGATCGCTCTGGCTTTCACCACGGGCAACAAGCTGGCCCATTACAGCAGCGACCGGCTGGAATCTATCCGCCTGGTCTACGAGGAGGATATCGACGAGGTGTTCCGGGCGGCCATTGAGAGCGTAGATGAGGCCATCATCAGCTCCATGCTCCACGCCTCCGCCGTAACGGGCCGGGCAGGCAACCACTATAAGAGCCTGGCCGACCTCTATAAGCCCGGAGAAAAGTAAGAGGAAATTGCCATGAAAAAGAGTATAGGCATCATCGGCGGCATGGGCCCCCTGGCCACGGTGGATCTGTTCGAGAAGATCATCCACGCCACGGACGCCGCCCGGGATCAGGATTTTCCCCATGTGATCGTGGACTGCAATACGGATATTCCCGACCGCACCGCGGCCATTCTCAGCGGCGGCGAGGACCCGGTGCCCCAGCTGGTGCGCTCAGCCCACGCCCTGGAAAGGGCCGGGGCCCAGGTGCTGGCCATGCCCTGCAACACCGCCCACTGGTTTTATGACGAGCTTTGCCGGCACACCGACCTGCCGGTGCTGCATATGCTCCGCCTGACGGCGGACAGCCTGGAGCGGGAGGGCATAGGCACCGTGGGCCTCCTGGCAACAGACGGCACCATACGCACCGGTATTTATGAGACGCTTCTGGCGGACCGGGGTATAAAGGTCGTCAAGCCCGATGCCGTGGGGCAGCGTCGGGTCATGTCCGCCATCTATGACGGGGTGAAGGCCGGAAACCTGGCCGCCATTGACATCCCGGCCCTGCGGCAGACCCTGGATGCTATGCTTGAGCAGGGAGCGGAGCGCTTTGTCCTGGGCTGCACGGAGCTGCCCATAGTCTTTTCTCAGTGCGCCCTGGCGTATTCCGTAGCGGACCCCACGCAGATCCTGGCCGAGGCCGCCGTGGCCTTTGCCGGTTATCCCGTTAAAAAGCTCTACTAAGGAGGCCCCTCTATGCGTATTTTGCTTACGAATGCAGAGCGCCTTTGCGCCGACCCCACCCTGCTCGCCCAAAAGGCGGAGCGCTTCGGCGTTCCCGGGTGCAGTGTGGCTCTGATACGGGGCGGGGAGGCGTTTGGCTCCGTCACCTGCGGCGTTCGCGGCGAAGGGGGCGAGGGGGTAACGGAGGACACGCTCTATGAATGTGCGTCCCTGACCAAGCCCCTGTTTGCTGTGCTTGCGCTGCAATTAGCGGACCGGGGCCTCCTGCCTTTGGATGAGCCGGTGGCCGCCCAGCTGGGAGGCATCCCCTGGTCCGAGGAGGCAGACTTCGAGAAAATCACCCCCCGCCACATTCTCAGCCACGGCTCCGGCCTGCCCGATTGGCACAGCCGCCCCATGCCCATGCTCTTTGCCCCGGGCACGGCCTTCGGCTATTCCGGCCAGGGCTACTATCTGCTGCAGCATTTGGCGGAAAAGCGCACGGGCAAGACCCTGCCGGAGCTGTTTGAGGAGCATATTTTCGTCCCCTTCCGCATGAGCCGCTCCGCCGTGCTTTGGACTCCCTCCGTGGGGAGTGCCATCTCTGTGGGCTTCGATGCGGCGGGAAAGCCCTGCCGGGTGCGCAGCGGCGTTGACCTTACAGGCAATGCCCCCGAGCCCAACGCCGCCTGGTCGCTGTATTCCTGCGCCTCGGACTATGCCCGGTTCCTCATCGGACTGCTTCGCTGCCGGGGCTGGCTGCGGGAGCGTACCTATCAGCAGATGGGCTCCGTGCAGAACATCGCCGATGAGGCCATTGCCTGGGGCCTGGGTGTGGGTCTGGTGCGCAAGCATCCCGACCTCCAGTGGCACTGGGGCGATAACGATGGGTTCAAGTCCCTGGCCCTGTGGGATAAAGGGACCGGAGACGGTCTTGTGGTCCTCACCAACAGCGACCGAGGTCTCTCCCTGTGCTATGACCTGGCAGCCCAGCTGACCGATGCGGACTTTTTGGAGAATATGGCCGCCTTTATCGAAACGGCGGAGTAAAGAGACTTTAAGGCTGCCAGTGCATAATTTGTCCGTCACAGGCGGACAAATTATGCGCGCAGCAGACTGCAATCCTTTTGCCGGAAAAACCCGGAGGTTTTTTCGACAGTCTATCAGCGTGGCGAAAAGACTTTTTCACCACGCTGATACTTCCTTTTCCCCTTGGGATATGCTATACTGAGCCATAGAAAGAATAGGTCTGCGGATACGGCAGTAAAGACGGGCGCGTGCCTCCCCATAAATGGGACCTTCCCCCGGGTGCCGCTGCTTTTGAAGAGGTTTGAGAAATTAAAAAACGCCGTCCGGCGTCTCAAAGTGCTTTCGGGAAAGCCCGACCCCTTTGCCGCCGCAGAGATAGGAGCAAATGTCATGGACCAAAGAGACCTTCTCATTAAAAACGGAAAGATCCTCTGTATGGACGGGGGCCGGTGCGCCGACTGGCTGCTGACCCATGACGGCAAGATCTCCCGTTTGGGCGTGGGAGACTGCAGGCCGGAGTATATCTCCGGCACGGTGCAGACCATTGATGCCAAGGGCCACACGGTTCTGCCCGGCTTTATCGATAATCATTTCGAGGTGGTCCGGTTGGGGCTGGAGTGCGGCTGTGTGGACCTCTCTCCCGCCCGGAATTACGAGCAGATGGGCCAGATCCTCCGCCGGGAGGCCGCAAAGCGCAGCGTGATCACGGCCTATCATCTGGACAGCAGCTGCCTGGAGGAAAAGGCCCTCCCGGACCGCCGGGTCCTTGACCGCTACTGTGCCGATAAGCCGGTGCTGATCTTTTCCCTGGACCGCCATACCATCATGCTCAATACGGTGGGCATTCTCTATTATAAGATCCCCTTCACCCTGCCGGGGATCCAAACGGATGCAAACGGCATTCTCACGGGTATTTTCACCAACCAGGCGGAAAACCGCCTGGAGAGCAATGTGATGGATACCCATTCCTATGACGATTTTGATAAGGCGGCGGCCCTGGGTTCAAAAATGGCCCTATCCTACGGCGTGACCACCGTGGCCGCTATGGAGTGCCGGGGTGCCCAGGCGGAGCAGGCCCCTCTGCGTGCCAGCGATTTTTTGGTGCGCTATAAGGACCGCTATCCGCTGACCATAGAGATTTTCTATCAGACCACCGAGTGTAAGCGCGCCCTGGAGCAGGGCCTGAAGCACATCGGCGGCGCGCTGTATATCGACGGCACCATGGGCGGCCGGTCTGCCGCTCTGTCCTTCGACTATGCCGATGCTCCCCACAAGCGCGGCTGGGTCTATCTGACCCGGGACGCCCTGACCCAGTTCACCATGGAGTGCTGCCAACACGACCTGCAAATCGGCTTTGACGCCATCGGGGACATGGCCATTGAGGCGGTGCTTCAGGCCTTGGAGGCCGCTGCGGAGAAATACGATGTCCCCGCCATGCGCCACCGAATCGAGCATGCGGAGCTGATTACCCCCTCTCAGATGGAGCGGGCCGCCCGTCTGGGAGTGATCCTGTGTATGCAGCCCGGCTATGAGGGGCTGTGGGGCTATCCCGGGGGTATGTATCAGCAGCGCCTGGGCGCCCATTACGGCACCACCAACCGCTTCCGCCGCATCATCGACAGCGGCATAACGGTTTGCGCAGGGGCCGACCCACCCGTCACCCATATCAATCCCCTTCTGGGGATCCATTACGCCGTGAATCACCCTGTTCCTGCCAACAGCGCCACCCTTCAGGAGGCCCTGGAGATGTACACCGTTAACGGGGCCTATGCGCTTTTCCTGGAAAAGCAGAAGGGCAGCCTGCGGGAGGGCATGGACGCAGACATCGTCATCCTGGATCGCGACATCACACAGACGGACCCGCAGCAGCTGAAGGAAGTCAAGGTGGACATGACCATTAAGGGTGGCCGTGTCGTGTTTAACAGAATGGCAAGCCTATGTTAAGTATTACATTTATGGGGCAGACGCAGTTTCTGCTGGACGGCGTGGATGTAAGCGGGCAGATCAGCAGCAAGTCCGCCGCCATCCTGGCGCTGATTTTGATGAACAGCTCCCGCCAAATGCGCCGCAGCGACCTCATCGGTTTTCTCTGGGGCGAGAGCGAGGACGATGCCGCCAAATATAATCTCCGCTTTAACCTCTGGCAGATCAAAAAGACCCTTGTGCAGGCGGACGGAGAGCCGTTCTTGCTGGTGAGCAAGGATGTGGTCGGGATCAATCCCCACTTCAGCTTCCGCTGCGACATTGTGGAAATCGAGCAGGCCGACCCCGAAACCATGGACTCCATAGGGGAGCTGAAGCACCTGCTGTCGCTTTTCCGGGGCGATTTTCTTGAAAATTGCAGCCTGCACAACTGCGACGGCTTCCTGGAGCATATCATTCTGCGCCGGTACTATCTGGAAAACCGAAAGCTGGTGGTCTATCACCGGCTGATTCACCTGACCTATGAGAATAAGCTCTATGACGACTGCCTGCAGCTCCTGTCCGCCTGCGAGGAAATAGACCCCTATAATGAGGACATTGTGCAGATACGCCTGGAGATTTTGCTGCAGCGAAACGCCCGGCGGGAGGCCGCCCAGTACTATCAGATGTTTTGCAGCCGTCTGCTGCGGGATGTGGGTGTGGAGCCGTCGGTGAAGCTGCAGGAGCTGAGCAAGCACCTGCACCTGCAGGAGAGCAAGGAGCCCCGGGGCCGTGTGCTGCATTTGGAGGTCTGCACCGTTCCGTCCCTGCCCGGGGGCTGGATGTCCCAGGTGCTGCGGGCCCTTTACGGGTGCGGCCAGGTCAACTGGGCCGATTACCTGACGGCGCAGCAGCTTTCCGACCTGGCGTATTTCCGGCCCGAGCTGGGAGAGTGCCTCTGCGCCCCGGTGCCCCTGGTGCGGATAGCCGAGGCGTTCATGGATCTCATCTGCGCCCTTTGCGCGGGAGACTCCATCCAAAAACTGGAAATTCAGTCTGTAAACGGCGCTCCCCTGGATGACCTCAGCCGGGATGTAGCCGCCGTCCTTCAAATGAAATGCGGGAGCAGCCTTGTGCTGCTGTAAGCCCCGCGCTCCTCTGCTCCCCGACCCGCACTGCGCAGGCCGGGGAGCGGCACTTTATGGCCGGGTGCAAAACAGGACGGGCCGGGGCTGCTTCGACACCGAATCCGTCACCGCTTCCGTCCCAAATCCGTCACCGCAGCTGCACCAAACTGCACCAAATGGCACCGATGCTCCCCCCCCTTACAAAACTGTCACAGCCCTGTCACCCGAAGCGATGGCGGAGCGGCCCGGTTTGCCGTAAAATAAGCCTGTAAATCAGATTTCGGAGGTTTAATATGGAAATTTTAAAGGTTAATGAAGTGAAAAAAACCTATACCTCCCGCTTTGGCGGCAACCGGGTCCAGGCCCTGAAGGGCGTGACCTTTTCTGTGCAGGAGGGGGAGTATGTGGCCATCATGGGCGAGTCCGGCTCCGGCAAAACCACCCTGCTGAATATCCTGGCGGCCCTGGACAGGCCCACGGCCGGAGAGGTGCTTTTGTCGGGGAAAAACCTGGAGACCATCCCCGAGGGGGACCTGGCCGCCTTCCGCCGGGACAACCTGGGCTTTGTATTCCAGGAGTTTAACCTGCTGGATACTTTTTCCATTGAGGACAATATCCTCCTGCCCTTGGTTTTGGCGGGAAAAGGTGTGCAGCAGATGCAGCAGACCCTGCTGCCCCTGGCCCGGTCTCTGGGCATTGAGGACATCCTGCACAAGTTCCCCTATGAGGTATCCGGCGGCCAGAAGCAGCGCGCCGCCGTGGCCCGGGCCATGATCGCCGGCCCCAAGCTACTCTTGGCGGACGAGCCCACCGGGGCCTTGGATTCCGCGTCCTCGGCGGACCTTTTGCGGATGTTTGAAAAGGTCAACGGCCAGGGCCAGACCATCCTCATGGTCACCCACTCCGTGGACGCCGCCTCCCATGCCGGGCGGGTGCTGTTCATCCGGGACGGTGTGGTGTTCCACCAAATTTACCGGGGTGAGTGCAGTGACCAGCAGCTCTATAAAAAGATCAGCGACACCCTGACCATGCTCCGCACAGGGAGGGACGCTGAATGAAAAGGGGATTTTTTCTGAAGCTGGCCCGGAGCAACATCAGCAAGAACCGCCGGTTTTTCCTCCCGCGTATTCTGTCTGAGGCAGGGCTTTTATGCGTGTTTTACATTGTGTTCACCCTCCGGACCGACGAACGCATCCTGCAGCTCCGGGGCGGACAATACATCGAGGTGTTCATGTCCATCGGCGTGGCGGTGATGATGCTGCTGTCGGTAATTCTGCTGTTTTATATCAACAGCTTTCTCATGAAGCAGCGCAAGCGTGAGTTTGGCGTTTATAATATTTTGGGCCTGGAAAAGCGGCACATCTGCCGGGTGCTTTTCCACGAAACAGCCCTTAGCAGCCTGGCATCCGTGGTGCTGGGACTTGCGCTGGGGACGCTGTTTTACAAGCTCTGCTCTCTGCTTATCTGCCAGCTGCTGAACGCGGAGATCGTTTTGGGCTTTTACTTTATAAATGCCAGGAGCCTGGCCCTGTCCGGAGCCTTTTTCCTGGTGCTGGATGTGGTGGCCTACGGCGTCAACTGCGTGACCATCGCCCGCCTCAAGCCTGTGGAGATGCTCTCCTCTGCCAATGTGGGCGAGCGGGAACCCAAGGTCAAGTGGCCGCTGCTGGTGCTGGGCCTGCTGGCCCTGGGTGGGGGCTATTACATTTCCCTTACTACCCAGAATCCTCTGAAGGCCATTGTCCTGTTCTTCGTGGCGGTGATACTGGTGATCATCGGAACCTACTTTTTGTTCGTGGCCGGAAGTATTTTTGTGCTGAAGGCCTTGAAAAAGAATAGAAGGTTCTATTATAATAAAAAACACATGCCTGCCGTATCGGGTCTTCTCTACCGCATGAAGCAGAACGCCGTGGGCCTGGCCTCCATCGCAATTCTGGCCACAGGGGTGCTGGTGATGATCTCCACCACTGTGAGCCTGTATGCCGGGGCGGAGGAGACGGTGAAGCGGAACTATCCCCAGGATTATTATCTCTCCGCACGGTATATGCAGTGGAGCGATGAGGGCGTGTTGCTGCACTCGGAGGATATGCCCCGGGAGACCCTGCTCCGGGCCGTAGAGCAGGGGGCGGGAAAAAACGGCCTGACCATAAAGGAGATGGACTTCCAGGAGTATCTGACGGTCTCCTATAAGAATGAAAACGGCGTCCTGTACTGCCGGCAGGCGGACGGCAACGCCGCCGACAGTCTCAAGGGACTCAGCGTGATGACCTATATCACCCAGGAGATGTACCGCAGCCTGGGCGGGGAGGAGCTGAACCTGGCTGAGGATGAAATCGCCGTGTGTCCCATGGACATCCGCCAGAGGGGCCTTGACCGGACGGAGATCACCATAGAGGGGGACAGCTATCAGGTGAAAACCGTGCTGCCCGAGTTCCCCATTCGGTCCGGCATGGAGGAGTTGTCCACCAACTGCTACGGCGTGGTGGTAGCAGACGAGAGTGTGCTGGCGCACCTATATGACCAGCAAAAGCAGGTCTACGGGAACGCGGCCTCGGACTATACCCGGCGTATCGCGGCGAGCTTTGCGGGCCGGGGAGCCAACGGTGATGTAGGAGAAAAGCTGGAGCGGGATGTGAAGGCGTACCTGAAGGAGGCGGCCTTTCCCCAGCAGCAGGAGCCGGGTGAAAGCCTGATCATCACAGGCAACACCGTGTGGGGCGCCCGGGAGTCCGTGACGGCCATGTGCGGGGCACTGCTGTTTTTGGGCATTATCCTGGGGCTGGTGTGCCTGTTTGCCACGGTGCTGATCGTGTATTACAAGCAGATCTCCGAGGGTTACGAGGATCGGGCCCGGTTCCAGATCATGCAGAAGGTGGGCATGAGCCGCCGGGAGGTGAAAAGCACCATCAACAGCCAGGTGCTGCTGGTATTTTTCCTGCCGCTGGTGGTGGCGGGGATGCATTTGGCCTTTGCATTTCCCATTTTGGAGAAGGTGCTGCACATTTTGCTTTTGTCCAGCACGAGCTTGTTTGTGGTCTGCTCGCTTGTCACCTTCGGGGTATTTGCGGCGGTGTACACGCTGATCTATATGGCCACGGCCCGGACCTATTATAAAATCGTGCGGTAAGGCGTAGGGGGCGGACAGAGGCGTCCGCCGCTACGGAAGCATTATTGATGGTGCAGTACGGCGGGCCGATGTAGGCATCGGCCCCTACGGGTGGTTTGCAAGAAGTCTGTGGGGCGGGCGACCGCGAGGGTCGCCCCTACGAAAGCGCTACAAGAAGGTGCGGTGCGGGGAGGAATCCCCCAGTCACGGCTTCGCCGTGCCAGCCCCCTTTAGGCAAGGGGGCCGAGGGGGCGGGAGATGCGGATTGCCACGACCAGTTTGCGAACTGGTCTCGCAATGACAGGTTTTTGCAGGGAGTACGGGGAAAGACTCCCCCAGTCACGGCTTCGCCGTGCCAGCCCCCTTTAGGCAAGGGAGCCGAGGGGACGGGGGATGCGGATTGCCACGACCAGTTTGCGAACTGGTCTCGCAATGACATGGTTTATTATGGGCGAAGGCCACCTCTTATGAGATAGCCTGAGACTGTCGATAAAGTGGCAGGATTTGCGATAACGGTAAGGAAGGGTGTGTGAGGGAAACCCAAGAAGGGTGTCCCTTACCATTGAAATCAGTAGTTTTTGAAGCTTTTTCAAAGCTTCAAAAACTTAGGCAGCGGGGCGAAAAGATTTTTTCGACACGCTGGCTTATGCCCGTGGGAGGAGGAAATGCATGTATCAGATCCTACTGGTGGAGGATGACCGGGCCCTGGCGCTGGCGGTGCAGAAGCTGCTGGAGAGCTATGGAAGCCGGGTGCGGTGCGTGGAGGATTTTGCGGATGTTTTGGGGGAATTTGCCGCCTGTCAGCCGCAGCTGGTGCTTATGGACATTAAGCTCCCTTACCGGGACGGGTACTATTGGTGCAGCCGGATTCGGGAGATTTCGGCGGTGCCGGTGGTGTTTCTCTCCTCTGCGTCGGACAACATGAACATCGTCATGGCCCTGAACATGGGCGGGGACGACTTTATCGCCAAGCCTGTGGACCCCATGGTCCTTACGGCCAAGGTGCAGGCGGTGCTGCGGCGGACCTATGAGATCGCCGGGGCAGGGCAGACCGTGGAATTCTGCGGGGCTACCCTGAGTCTGGGCGATGGCTGCCTGCACACGGAAAAGGGACGGGTGGAGCTGACAAAAAACGAATTTCGCATTTTGCAGCTGCTGCTGGAAAACCGGGGGAAGATCGTGAGTCGGGAGGAGCTGATGATGCGCCTGTGGCAGAGCGACCTCTATGTGGAGGAAAACACCCTGACGGTAAATGTGGCGAGGCTGCGGAAAAAGCTGGAGGAGGGCGGCCTGGAGGGCGTGATCCTCACGAAGCCGGGCAGGGGGTACATCATTCTATGAAAAAGGGACGCAGGGGGGCGGTCCTGGGGGACTGCCTGCGCAAAAACCGGGTGGCGATTTTGCTGTGGGTGCTGACGGTTTTGACGGAATGGGTGGTGTTTTACCTGTACCGCATTATGTGGGAGCCGCTGCTGTATGCCGGGGTGCTGACGCTGGCTTTGGGGCTTTTACTGCTGGGACTGGACCTGCGCAGGGAAATGCAGGCGGCCCGGGAGCGGCTGCGGCTGCGGGAGGCCATTTTGACCGAGTGGAATAGTCTGCCTGAGGAAAGGACCTTGGAGCAGGCGGACTACGGCGACATGATCCGCAGTCTGGGAAGGCAGCTCCGGCAGGAGACCGCCGCCCAGGAGGCGCAGCGGCAGGACATGCTGGACTACTACACCACCTGGGTGCATCAGATCAAGACGCCTATGGCGGTGATGAAGCTGTATCTGGGGGCGGAGAGCCCGGAGCATCGGGCCATGGGGGCGGAGCTATTCCGCATGGAGCAGTATGTGGACATGGTGCTGCAGTACCTGCGGCTGGACGGGGGCGAGAACGATCTGGTCATTACCCGGTGCGACCTGGATGAGCTGATAAGGGAGGCCGTGCGGCGGTATGGGCCGCAGTTTGTACTGCGAAAGCTGAGCCTTCACTATGAGCCCACGGAGCGGACGGTGGTGACGGACCGGAAGTGGTTTGTGTGTATTTTGGAGCAGCTGCTCTCCAACGCCATCAAGTACACCCCGGAGGGATACATTACCATCCGGCTGGAGGGGGACTGCCTGCGCATTTCGGACACGGGCATCGGCATCGCCCCGGAGGACCTGCCGCGGATCTTTGAGAAGGGGTACACCGGGGAGAACGGGCGTCTGGAGCGGACCTCCAGCGGACTGGGGCTGTATCTGGCGGGAAAGGCGGCGGCGCTGCTGCACATTCCCATTACCGTGGACAGCAGACCCGGGCAGGGGACGACCTTTACCCTGCACCTGAGGCAGGAGGGATAAAAAGAAAATTAGCCGGACTCCGGCGGGGTAAGACCCGAGGAGTTCGGCTTTTTGATACGCTGCCGGGGCCGGCTTATATAGCACAGGGGAAAGAAAAAAGGGGCCGCGCAGGGGGCAAACCTGCGCGGCTGAAAAGGGGAAAAAGGAAAAAGAGAGAAAAGAAATGGTAAGGGAATTAGTCGGTGGTGTAGTTATCGAAATAGCCCTGGATGTAGACGATGGGAGTACCCTTGTCGCCGCTGCCGGAGGTCAGGTCACAGAGGGAGCCGATGAGGTCCGTCAGGTTGCGGGGGGTGGTGCCCTCGGAGACCATGTTGCCTACCAGGGAGACCGAGGCGTCCTTCTGGCGAATCTTCTCGGAAATGGCCTGCTGCAGGGCCTCGCCGCTGAGGTCGGCAAAGTCCTTGTCGGCCAGGTACTTCAGCTTCAGCTCATTGGGGGTGCCCACCAAACCGCTGGTATAGCCGGGGGCGACAACGGGGTCCGCCAGCTCCCAGATCTTTCCGACGGGGTCCTTGAAGGCGCCGTCACCGTAGATCATGGCCTCGATATGCTTGCCGGTGCGCTGGGACAGAGCCTGACCCAGGGCCTCCGCCACGGCCATGGTGTCCCGGGGGAAGAGCTTCACGCGGCCGTCATCGGCTTTGTTGGAGCCCAGGAGGCCGTACTGGGGGTTATAGCCGCTGCCGTCCACGGAGGAGGTCAGCAGGTCATCCAGGCCCAGGACGCACTTAGCGCCGGCGGCCTTCAGCAGGCGCTTGGAGCGCTGGCGGGTGTGAATGTCGCAGCAGATGACGGTGTCGGTGTAGGGGAGGATGGACTGGACACGGTTGGAGAAAATGATCTCCGCCTGGGCGCCGGCCTCCTGAATGATACGCTGGTAATAGTCTACATAGTCAACGCCGGTGAAGGGATGGATCACGGAGCCGAAGTGGCTGCGGAACTGCTCCAGGGTCAGCACATCCCGGAAGGGATCTACGCCGGCCTCGTCCAGCTGGTCCATGCTGACCAGATGGTTGCCCACCTCATCGGAGGGCAGGCTGAGGAGCAGAACGATCTTCTCCGCGCCGGAGGCAATGCCGGAGAGCAGAAGGGAGAAACGGTTGCGGCTGAGAATGGGGAAGGTGATGCCCACGGTCTTGCCGCCGGTCTTGGCCCGGACATCCGCAGCGATCTGCCGGACGGTAGCGTAGTTACCCTGGCAGCGAGCCACCACGGACTCGGTGATGGCTACTACATCCTTGTCGCGGGGGGCAATGCCCTCCTCGGCCAAGGCGTTTGCAACGGTGTCGGCGGTTATGGAAACGACATCGTCACCCTGACGGAAAATGGGGGCGCGTACACCGCGTGCTACGGTACCGATGGTTCTGCTCATAGAGAAGTCTCCTTTACGGTAATGTTTTTTTCAAGCGGGTTATAGTATACCCTATCTGACGGCATAAGTGAAATATGAAATTATTATTTCAGAAATAAACAGAACTTATAACTAAGACAAGGACGGCCGGAGCCGTCCTTGCCGGAGGATGGGTATAAATACTCTGGGTCCGTTACTGGTCCCGGTGGCCGTAGTGGACATGGAGGTGGTCATGGCACCACTGGGGGCCGAAGTCCGAGAGCATGGCGGTGACCACGGGGTTCTTCTCGGCGCGCTTGAAGAGGGCGGAGGCATCGGCGGCATAGAGACCGTTGCCCCGTTCCTTTTTGGCGGCGGTGAGACCGTAGGGCTGCCCGGCACCGCCGACGCAGCCGCCTTGGCAGCTCATGACCTCCACCAGGTGGTAAAAACGCTTACCCGCCTCTATGTCGGCGATGAGCTCTTTGGCGTGGATCAGGCCGTTGACCACGGCGATCTTGATTTCGGTGCCGTCTACATCGTAGGTGACCTCCCGAATGGGCTCATCGCCCCGAATGCCGGAAACACGCACCTGACGCAGGGTGTTTTTGGACTTATCAGGCAGGCAGTGGCGCACCACCGACTCCGCCACGCCGCCGGTGACGCCATAGATCACCGCCGCACCGGAGCCCAGGCCGAAGGGAAGGTCCGGGGACTCCAGCTCCAGCTCGTCTAAGTGGATGCCCGTCTCCCGGATCATGTCCACCAGCTCCCGGGTGGTGAGGACCAGGTCCACATCCGGAGTGCCGTCATGGAAGAACTCATCCCGGGCGGCCTCCATCTTCTTGGCTGTGCAGGGCATGATGGCGATGTGGTAGGTGGTGCGGCCGTCGGAGGCGTCCTTTTCGGCATACTTGGCCTTGAGGACCGAGGCAAACATCTGCATGGGAGACTTGCAGGTGGAGATATTCTCGAGATACTTGGGGTCGTTCAGCTCCAGATACTTTACCCAGGCGGGGCAGCAGGAGGTGAACATGGGGAAGGGGCCGCCTGCCTTCAGACGCTGCAGGAACTCCTCCGCCTCGGAAATGGTGGTCATATCCGCGGCAAAGTTGGTGTCGTACACCTCGTCCACACCCATGATTTTCAGGGCGGAGACCACCCGGTCCAGGATATTCTCGCCGGGGGCATAGCCGAATTCCTCGCCGATGGCCACCCGGACGGCAGGGGCAATTTGCACCACCACACGCTTTTGGGGGTCGTGGATGGCCCGCCAGGCGGTGCCGATCTGATCATTGACGGTGATGGCGCCGGTGGTACACACGGCGGCACACTGACCGCAGCTGACGCACTTAGTCTCGCTGAGCTTCCTATCGAAGGCGGGCATCACCTGCAGCTCGCTGCCCCGGCCTGCAAAGTCCAGGATACCCTGGCCCTGCTTCTCCTCGCAGACCCGGACGCAGTCGCCGCAGAGAATGCACTTATTGGGGTCGCGGAAGATGGCGTAGCTGGTGTAGTCCATCTCATAGCGGGGGCGAGTGTCCGGGAAGCGGATATGGCGCACGCCGAAGCGCTGGGCCAGCTCCTGCAGGCGGCAGTTGCCGCTCTTGGCGCAGTTGGTACAGTTGCAGTCGTGGGAGGCCAGGAGCAGCTCCAGAATCATACGCCGATGCTTTAAGAGCTTCGCCGTATTGGTGCGAATAGACATACCGTCCCGGGGCTCCATGGAGCAGGAGGCCTCGATCTTGCCGGTTTTGGTGTCCTCCACCATGCACATACGGCACGCGCCGTAGATGCTCAGGTCGGAGTAATAGCAGAAGGTGGGAATGTCGATGCCCGCCTTGCGCACAACGGCCAGAACATTTTTCTCCCCGTCAAAGGGAACGCGGATGCCGTCGATAATCATAATTCCTTTTGCCATGGCTTAACCCTCCTCTTCGATGGCATCAATGGCCCCGAAGGGGCAGGCGCCCCAGCAGGCACCGCAGTGGATGCACTTTTCATTATCGATGACATACGGCGTGCGGGGGTGACCGGAAATGGCCTCCATGGGGCAGTTGCGGGCGCACTTGCCGCAGCCCTTGCACAGCTCCGCCTTGATTTCCAGACGACGCTTGCGGCCGTTGCACACGGGGCAGTGGTGGTCTACCACATGGTGCAGGTATTCCTCCCGGAAGTAGCGCAGGGTGCTGAGCACCGGCTTGCAGGCGCTCTGACCCAGGCCGCACAGGGCGGTGGTGGAGATGGTGTCGGAGAGACTCTCCAGCAGGTCCAGGTCCTCGGGGGAACCTTCGTTGACCACGATCCGGTCCAAAATCTCCAGCATACGCTTGGTGCCCTCCCGGCAGGGAACACACTTGCCGCAGGACTCATTCTGGGTGAAGTGCATGAAGAAACGGGCGGTCTCCACCATGCAGGTGTCCTCGTCCATGACCACCAGACCGCCGGAGCCTACGATGGCACCGACCTTCTTCAGGGAATCGAAGTCCAGGGGCAGGTCCAAATGCTCCTCGGTAAGGCAGCCCCCGGCGGGACCGCCGATCTGCACGGCCTTGAATTTTTTGCCGTTTTGGATGCCGCCGCCGATGTCGAAAATGATCTCCCGGAGGGTGGTACCCATGGGAACCTCCACCAGGCCCGTGTTTACCACATTGCCGGTGAGGGCGAAGGTCTTGGTGCCGGAGCTGGTGTCGGTGCCGATGGAGCGGTACCAGGCGGCACCTTTATTGAGAATACCGGGGACATTGGCAAAGGTCTCTACATTGTTGAGAACGGTGGGCTTGCCCCACAGGCCGTGGTCCACGGTGCGGGGAGGCTTGGTGCGGGGCATACCGCGCTTGCCCTCGATGGAGGCGGTAAGGGCGCTGCCCTCGCCGCAGACGAAGGCACCGGCACCCCGGTTGATGTGCATATGGAAGCTGAAGTCGGAGTCCATGATATTATCGCCCAGCAGGCCCAGACGGGTGGCCTTGTCAATGGCTACCTGCAGGCGCTCTACGGCCAGGGGATACTCGGCCCGGACATAGATATAGCCCTCGGTGGCTCCGGTGGCGACACCGGCAATCATCATGCCCTCGATAACGGAGTGGGGGTTACCCTCCATGATGGAGCGGTCCATAAAGGCGCCGGGGTCACCCTCATCGCCGTTGCAGACGATGTACTTCACATCGGAGACATTTCTGCGCACGCTCTCCCACTTGCGCCCGGCAGGGAAGCCGCCGCCGCCCCGGCCCCGGAGGCCGGAGTCGGAAATCTCCCGGCAGATGGCCTCGTCCGTCATGTCGAACAGGGCTTTTTCAAAGGCACGGTAGCCATCCTTGGCGATGTACTCCTCCAGATCCTCGGCATCGCTGGCACCGCAGCCCTTGAGCACCACCCGGTGCTGCTTTTTATAAAAGGGGATATCCTCCTGACGGGGGTAGGATACGCCGTTTTGGTGGTAGGTCAGGCGCTCGATGATTTCGCCGCCCAGAAGGGTGCGCTCCACGATCTCGTGGCAGTCCTCGGGCTTTACCCGGACATACATGACGCCCAGGGGCTCGATGTGGACCAGGCAGCCCATTTCGCAGAAGCCATGGCAGCCGCTCATTTTAATGTGGAGGCTCTTTTCCTCCTCGCCGTGGTGGGTGAGACCCACATAGATGCTGAGGCCCCGCTCCTGGCACTCGCTGCGGAGATTTTCATAGACCTTCATGGAGCCGCTGGCAATGCAGCCGGTACCAGCGCAGATAAGCACCGTCAGGGCGGACTTGCTGCGCGCTAAGGCGTCGGCAGCCTGGGCCTGCAGGGCGTGGAAGCCCTCTCGGGTCAGAACACTCATTTGGCAAGCTCCTCCTCTTTACGAATGGATTCCAGCAGAGCCAGGGCCGAGTCCGGGGTCATTTTGGCGTGGACCTCGCCGTCGATGGTCAGCACCGGGGACAGGCCGCAGGCACCCAGGCAGGCCACCGTCTCCAGGGTGAAAAGTCCGTCGGCGTCGGTCTTGCGCTTGCCGGTGAGCTGCATATAGTCGTGGATGGCGTCATAAATGGGCTGGGACTTGCGGACATGGCAGGCGGTGCCGTCGCACACGCGGATGATGTGCTTGCCCTTGGGCTCCAGAGAAAAATTTTCGTAAAAGGTGGCCACGCTGTAAACCTTGGCCGTGCTGATGCCCAGGCGCTGGGCAATGAGGGTCATGTCCTCCTGACTGAGATAGTTGAAGGCTGTCTGCGTGTCCTGCAAAATGGCAATCAACTGGCTGGGCTGCGCCCCATGGTCGGCGATGATCTCGCTGACCCGGGCAAGTCGCTGGTTCATGCTCATGATTTCCGTTCTCCTTGCTATACTAATCATCATTTCATTGCTGCCGCGCGAAAGATTGCGCGACAAGTGTATTTTAACATAGCAGGAGAAGATTGCAATAGTTTTAACAATCTTTTACCGGCGCAGGTATGACAAAAAATAGAGGGGGAAATTGTGCAAATCGATAGTTTGCAGGGCGGCCAAGGATTTTTCCGGTGAAAAACCGGGAGGAGACCTTGAGCGGGAAGGGATTCCGTGGTATACTCAGACGAAAAGACGAAAGGGGAGAGAAATATGGGCAGCGTGCATCAGGGGCACAGGGCCAGGCAGCGCAAGAAGCTGCTGGAGAACGGGCCCCGGGCCTTTGCGGACCACGAGCTACTGGAGATGCTGCTGTACTATGCCATTCCCCGACGGGATACCAACGAGCTGGCCCATAGGCTGCTGGAGCGATTTGGGTCGCTGCAGGGGGTGTTTTCCGCGCCGGTGGAGGAGCTGTCCACCGTGGAGGGCGTGGGAGAGAACGCGGCGGTGCTGCTGAGCCTGGTGCCGCAGATTTGGCAGCGGTCGCTGCAGGGGGCGCCGGAGCGCATCCTCAACTCTGTGGACAAGTGCGGGGAATACTTCGCGGAGCTGCTGTCGGGCAGTCGGCGGGAGATGCTGTGGCAGGTGTGCCTGGATGGAAAGGGTAAGGTGCTTTCCTCCCGATGCCTGGCCGAGGGGGATGTGAGCATGGCGGCGGTGAGCGTGCGGCAGGTGGTGGAGTATGCCCTGCGGGCCGGGGCGGTGGCCGTTGTGCTGGCCCATAACCATCCCAGCGGCGTGGCACTGCCGTCCCAGGAGGACTGCGCCACCACGAGGCTGATACGGGATGCGCTGCGGACCATGAATATTCAGCTGGTGGACCACATTATTGTGGCCGATGGGGACTATGTGAGCATGGCGGCCAGCGGGCTGCTTATATAACTGACGAAAACTGGCGAAAATTCCTGCGGAATTTTCCACCAAGGGGATTGCAGGCTGCTGCGCGCATAATTTTGTCGCAAGGCGGCAAACTCTGCGAGGCTTTTTATATTCGGATATGGGGAGCGCCGGGCCGGGAGGCCCGGCGCTTTTGCGGTGCGTAGGGGCGGGGCTCTCTTGCCCACCGTCGTGCCAACCGACTGACGGGCACTGTCGTACCCGCCAATCGGGGCACTTCCTCGAAACCGGCTTGCTTCATCCGCCACTGGCGGCGCTTCGCCGATTTCCCCTCCTGCGGGCGGGGTAGAACCCCGCCCCTACGGAGGGGTTACAAGGAGTGCGGTACGGCGGGCCGATGTGGGGAGCGAATCGAGCGCCGCCGGTGGCGGAAGCAGCGAAGTGAGCGAGTGGCCGCGGTCAAAATTTTAAGCGTTCGCCGTAAGGCAGCGCAAAAATTTTGGGCACCGCAACAGGATCATCGGCCCCTACGAAAGCGCAACAAGAAGTTCGGTAAATGGGCCGTCGGGGACGCCGGCCCCTACGGAATTCCTTGTAGGGGCGGACGACCCTGTCCGCCCGGGGCCCGATAACGCAACACCTTGTAGGGCAGGGCCCGTGTGCCCTGCCGTGGGCGCGGAAAAAGAAGAATCCCTCAGTCACGGCTTCGCCGCCCCCTTTAGGCAAGGGGGGCAAAGAGATACGGATTGCGAAACCAGTGACATCGGTCACTGGTTTCGCAATGACAGTTTTTTCATGGGAGTGGAGATATGAGAAAAGCCCTCCGGCGGGAGCCGGAGGGCTTGCTTTATAGAGGCTATTATTGCAGGAGCAGGAGGCTGAAAACCAGGGTAAACAGGGCCACCGTTTCGATAATACCGATGACGATGAAGTAGTTGGCAGTGCCCTTGCCGGTTTCACCCAAGGCGTCGGCGGAGGCGGCGGCAACCTTGCCCTGGAAGAAGGCAGACAGGCCGATGGCCAATCCTGCGAAGATGCCCGTGAACATGGCCAGAGCCGCGTCACAGCCGCCCTCTACGGCGCTGCGGATAAAGTTCATCAGCAGGAAGCCGTAGATGGTCTGGGTCAGGGGGGCACCGGAGAAGGCCACCATGATGAAGGGGGCGGGCTTACCGTTGGCGTAGCACTTTTTCCACGCGCCTACGGAGGCCTGTGCGGCGAAGCCGGAACCGAATGCAGAGCCCATGGCGGACAGGCCCAGTGCGCAAGCCATACCAATAAATTCGATACTCATAATTGATCTCCTATCCGTTTATTTTTTTAGTTTGTCTTGTTTTTTGAAGGGATCGTAAGCGATTCCGGCCCATTCCATACCAAGCTGACCGGAAAACTCCAACAGGTTCAGCCGAACGCCGTGGACCACCACGGAGAGCAGTCCCATGACGATATTCAGCCCGTGGCCGATGAGCAGGATCAGCACCGCAGCCACCACCAGGGGGCCCTTGAAGCCGAAGGCCATGTTGTTGAAGCTCTGGGCGATGGCCAGAGAGGCCATACCCACGGCAAACAGACGAATGTAGCTCATAATGTTGCCGAAGGCGCTGATGGTATTGAGAAACACCGTAAAGGCATTTCCCAGGCCTGCCTTGAGGCCCTGACCGAAGCTCTTATCCGGGGACATACCCCCGAAAAGCACCACCAGCAGGAACCCGGCGATGACCACCGCGGCCACCACGGGGAGATTGGCCTGCTGGCCGATGACCAGGTACAAAACCACGAAATACAAGGCGTCGATGGCCGCCAGCCAGCCCAGGTCTGCCAGCCAGCTCAGGTCCTTCTCCGTCAGCTTGCGGCGGATATTCATGACGCAGGCCAGGGAGAGCTGCACCGTGCCCAGGATGAAGCAGAACTTCATAATGGCATTTTGCTGGGCGGTGGTGGAGACATCGAAATACGCCGGGTAGTTGGCAAAGCCGGGGATCACCAGCTTTTTAAGCAGCGGCACCTCCATGGCCTGCTCCAGGCCGAACCAGGTGCCGGTGAGGGAGCCCCATATAACCGTGGCAATGGACAGCACCCACAGAAGCTGGACGGCGCTGGACTTGCCCTTGCCCTTTAGCGTGAGCACCAGGGCCAGGAGCAGAAACAGGCAGCCGTAGCCCGCGTCGCCGATGATCATAGCAAAAAACAGGGTGAAAAAGCCCAGGAACCAGAAGGAAATATCGTACTCCCGGTAGCCGGGGACGGTGCCGAGAATATCGAACACCGGGATCATCAGCTTGGTGATCTTGTTATACTTGACCTTGGTGGGGACGCGGTCATCATCTGCGTCCGGGTCCTCCAGGGCCCACGCCCAATGGGCCTGAGCAGCGGCCGCCTTGAACTCCTCCACCTGGGCGGCGGGCAGGTAGCCCCGGAGCCACAGGAGCCCGTCCTGGGTCTGGGAGGAGTTGCTGACGGCGGAGTATTCGGCGGCATTTTGGGTTTTGAGCATTTGATCTCGGATGCTGGGCAGGTGCCGGGCGGCCTGGGTGAGAAATTCCTCGCACTCGGCAAGGCCCCGGTCACAGTATTCCTGCTCCAGCTCCAGCTCCGCCAGACCCTTTTCCGGGAGGGGAAACTCCGTGGCGGAATACGAGTCCGGCAGGGGAGCGAAGGTGGCCAGGGTGGGCATTTTACCCACAGAGGCCAGACGCACAAAGGAAATGTCGGGGTCGGCGGTAAGGGCCGCCAGGGTCTTTTTATCCGTGCGGTAAATGTGGACCTCCCAGCCCCGGGAGCGCAGCTCCTCTACCTCGGCGGGGGAGAAGCGGCCCCACTCGGCCAGCTTTTCCGCAGCCGCATGGGCGGCGGTGCGCTTTTCCTGCAAGGCTTTTTTTCGATCCAGGCAGGCGGAGAGCTTCTGAAAGAAGGACTCAAATTCCTCGTCGGACAGCAGGGCCTCCTCCGGCTGGGCGGGATACTCCTGCAGGGCTGCGGTCATGCGGCTCAAGGCGGCGAAGCGCTCCGGATACCGGGGGTCTGAGGCGGCCTTTTCGGAGAAATGGACGATACCCAGAGCCCGCAGACGGGTGAGCATATCGGCCTTTTCCGGCACGGTGGTCACAATGTGGACCACCTTCATTTTCTCAATCATCGGCTCACCTCCTGCAGCTTCTTTTTGGCAATTTTGCCCCGGACTACGGCGGAGGTCTGCTGGTCACCCAGGTAGATGCCGATGACACGGATGTTCTCCTTGGCCTCGGGGATCTTCACCTTTTCAAAGAGGTTCACCCGCTGGGCGGTGGAAAGAAGCTCCTTTTGCAGCAGCTCCATCTGCCGGCGCAGGGTCTTGGCCAGGGCGTCCAGCCGGGCAATCTCCCGGAGACGGACGGCGGCGGTATCCACCCAGAGGGGATAGTCCGCTACCTCATAGCGGATGTCCTCGAATTGCAGATCCCGGAACACCGGCACGGTAACACCGGCGATGTTCTCCTGACCGCACTCCACATGGCTGGGACGCACCAGGTTCTCCAGACGCTTATCCGGGGGGAAGGCGTCGTTCTCCGCGAAAACGGCCACCCAATCGTCCAGCCCGTCCACGGCGGCACGGTACTCCCGCTCCACCTGCTCCAGCTGGGCGGTGATCTGCATCACCACGGACTGAAGCTGCTGCTTTTTCAGTTGCAGGGTGGGCAGGTAGCGCTGAAACTGCTTCAGGCGGTCCTTCTGCACCTTCAGCTCGTTTTTTGTGAGTTTAACAGCCATAGGCGCCCCCTTACTCTGCGGCGGAGGGCTTGGGCCATCTCTCCTGAATGAGACTGGATTTCAGGCCCGTTTCATTGGGCTCAAAGCACTGGGCCAAAATCTCCCAGCCCAGGTCCAGCGCCTCCTCCAGGGGGATATTCACACGCAGGTCCATCAGCTTGGTCTCAAAGAGGTGGCCGTATTTCAGCAGCTTTTCGTCCCACTCGGACATCATAAAGCCCATGGACTTTTTCTCCAGGCTCTCTCTGTAGGCGCTGTACAGGCGGATCATGCCGTCCATCAGGGCCCGGTGGTCGCTGCGGGTCTTGTCGTTGACATTCTGCTTCAGACGGGACAGGGAGCCGAAGGGCTCGATGTGGCCGTTTTTCAGGTAATACTGGCCCTCGGTGATATAGCCGGTGTTATCGGGCACCGGGTGGGTGACATCGTCGCCGGGCATGGTGGTAACGGCCAGGATGGTAATGGAGCCGGCATCGCCGAAGTCCACGGCCTTTTCATAGCGGGAGGCCAGGCAGCTATAGAGGTCGCCGGGATAGCCGCGGTTGGAGGGCACCTGCTCCATGGTGATGGCCATTTCCTTCTGGGCATCGGCGTAGTTGGTCATATCCGTCAGCAGGACCAGGACGCGCTTGCCGCTGAGAGCGAACTGCTCGGCCACGGCCAGGGCCATATCCGGCACCAGGGTACACTCCACGGTGGGGTCGGAGGCGGTGTGGACAAACATCACCGTGCGGCCCATGGCACCGCTCTTTTCCAGAGTGTCCCGGAAGAACAGGTAGTCGTCGTACTTCAGGCCCATGCCGCCCAGGACGATGATGTCCACCTGGGCCTGCATGGCGATGCGGGAGAGAAGCTGGTTGTACGGCTCGCCGGAGACGGAGAAAATGGGCAGCTTCTGGCTCTCCACCAGAGTGTTGAACACATCGATCATGGGAATGCCGGTGCGGATCATCTTGTCGGGGACGATACGCTTGGAGGGGTTCACGGAGGGGCCGCCGATGGAGATCATGTTCTCCGTCAGGGCCGGGCCGTTATCCCGGGGGACACCGGCGCCGTCGAAGATGCGGCCTAAGAGATGGTCGGAGAAGGAGACCATCATGGGGCGGCCCAAAAATCGCACGGAGTCGGTGGTGCTGACGCCCTGGGTGCCGCTGAACACCTGAAGGGTCACCAGGTCCTTATCCAGCTTGATGACATTGGCGTAGCTCTCCCCCACCAGGGCCAGGTCGCCCAGGCGGACATCGGAGGCACGGACGGTGACGACATTGCCCACGATGGACTCAATTTTCGTATAAACTTTCTGCATCATGGTTCACCTCTCAATCCAGCGCCTTGCTCAGGTAGAAATCCTTGAGCCGCTGCTCCTGGGCCTGGAACTCGGGGGTCTCGAACTGGGTGTTGTGCCAGTCCAAAAACTCCTGGCGGACCTGGTTGAAGAAGGCGCGGATCTCTTTTTTGTCGCTGAGGTCGAAGCGGCGGGTCAGGACATCGTAGAGCACGGCAAACTCGTGTCTCTGCCGGTCGGGGCCACAGGCCGCGTCGATGGGGTCGAAGGAGTTTTGCTGCAGGTACACGGCGTCCAGCAGCTCGCCCTTTTGGTAGATGATATAGTCCTCGGCGGAGGTGCCCTCCTCACCGATGACCTTCATCATTTGATTGATCTCGTTGCTGCGGCGGAGGATGGCCCGGGCCTGCTCCACACGCGCGCCGTCCACCACGCCCGTGTACTTAGACCAGGAGTCAATGGGGTGGATGGCGGGGTATTTACGGGCGTCGGAGCGCTCACGGGAAAGGCCGTGGAAGGCGCCCACCACCTTCAGCGTTGCCTGGGTCACGGGCTCTTCAAAGTTGCCGCCGGCGGGGGAAACGGTGCCGCCGATGGTGACGGAGGCGATCTTCCCGTCCTTCAGACGGACCTTGCCGGCCCGCTCATAGAAGGAGGCGATGACGGACTCCAGATAGGCGGGGAAGGCTTCCTCGCCGGGGATCTCCTCCAGACGGCCGCTCATTTCACGCATGGCCTGGGCCCAGCGGCTGGTGGAGTCGGCCAAAAGCAGCACATCCAGTCCCATTTGACGGTAATACTCGGCCATGGTCACGGCGGTGTACACCGAAGCCTCTCGGGCGGCTACGGGCATGGAGGAGGTATTGCAGATGATGATGGTGCGCTCCATAAGGGAGCGGCCCGTGCGGGGGTCCACCAGCTCGGGGAACTCCGTAAGCACCTCCACCACCTCGCCGGCCCGCTCACCGCAGGCGGCCACGATGACGATGTCTACATCGGCGTTCTTGGCCTCCATGTGCTGCAGGACGGTCTTGCCGGCGCCGAAGGGACCGGGCACGCAGAAGGTGCCGCCCTTGGCCACGGGGAGGAAGGTGTCGATGCAGCGGAGCTGGGTCACCAGGGTCTCATCCGGGCGCAGACGCTCCTCGTAGCAGCGGATGGGCTGCTTTACGGGCCAGGAAAAGACCATGGTCAGCTCTTTTTCCTCGCCGCTCCCGTTTTCCAGCACCGCCACGGTGTCGCGGACATTATAAACGCCCTTTTCCCGGACGGACTTGACCTTCCAGTCGTCTCCCTTGAGGCCGAAGGGCACCATGATCAGGTGGGTGAACAGGCCCTCGGGCACGCTGCCCACCGCATCACCGGCGGAGACGGAGTCACCGGGCTTTACCCGGGGGGTGAACTCCCAATCCTTATTGGGGATGGGGTCCAGGTACACGCCCCGCTGCAGGAAGAAGCCGCACTTTTCGGCAAGCTGGGGCAGGGGGTTTTGCAGGCCGTCGTACACCTGGGTCAGCAGGCCCGGACCCAGCTCTACGCTCATCAGCTCCCCGGAGAGCTCCACCGGATCACCTACCCGGATGCCGCCCGTCATTTCATAAATCTGCATACTGGCTGTGTCGCCGTTGACGCGGATGACCTCGCCCTTGAGCCGGTCATCGCCCACCAGGACATAGCCCACTTCATTTTTGCGCACGGAGCCGGAAAAGCTGGCCGATACCAGATTTCCGTTGACCCCGGTCACATATCCTGTCACTTTGTCCATTTTGATTCTCCTGTTTCGTTATAGGCTGGGGATCTGCTGACGGATGTGGGCGGCCAGGCCGTCGAAGGCCCGCTTGCCCGCCTCTCGCCGGAACAGACGCTGCCGCTCCAGTAGCTGCAGCTTCATGGCGTAGCCATAGAGGGCGTGGTCGTCGAAATTGTGCAGGCCGATCATGCCGTCTAACCGGCGAAACTCCAGGTCCAGCAGAATTTGCTCCCCCTCTAAGGGGTTTTCGGCGTTGACCGCCTCCGACACCGCCCGGACGATGCCCGGGTCCCGGTTGTAGGGCGCGGGACAGGGGCGGCCCAGCTTCACGCTGCGCTGGTAGGTCAGCTCCCGGGAAAGGGACTGATAGAACTCGGCCCACTGGGAAAGGAAGGGGCCGTGGTCGGCGCTGACCGTGAGGGTGGCCAGAGTCTCATAGACCCCGGGGCTCACCGCTGTGCGGCACTGGCGCAGAAACTCGGCGTAGTCCATGGGCGGCTCGCCTCGGGTGCGCAGCATGGGGAGGCTGGAGATGAGATAGTAATAGGAAGCCACGCAGGCACCCCCTTACAGGCGTGTGTCCCGGAAGAAGGGGTCGAGCATCCGGGCGATCTCCTCCTGAGAGCAGTCGAAATAGCCGGAGCCGTCCTTGGCGGCCAGGCGGAACCCGGCCCCCACCTTCTTAGACGGGCGAATTTCCAGCCCCGCCTCCAGCTCCCGGGCAAGCTCGGCACGGATGCCGTCGGTGACCTGGGAGACCTCGGCGGCATAGGCGGCGGGGTCCTCCCCCCGGAGGGCGGCGCGAATGAGGTCGGCCAGGGCCTTTTCATCCAGCGCTTTGCTTATATCGGAGGCCAGCAGCTTTTCAAACTCCTTCTGCACCGCCTGGCTGAAGGCCAGAACGGCGTCGCGCTTGGCCTGCTGGGCACTGAGCAGGGCACTGCTCTTAAACACCTCGGCGTCGTCCCGGGCATCCTGGCGCAGCTTGTCCGCCTCTTTCCGGGCCTCGGCCAGAAGGGCGTCAGCCTGCTTTTTAGCATCGGTCAGGATGACGGCGGCCTCTTTATTGGCGCTGTCGATGCCGTCTTTTTTGATGGAAGAAACAAGATCCTGAATTTGCAGTTCCATAAGTTATCACCTTCTTGTATAGATTGGTCGATGGCTTGCGTTTGCCAAATGTGTACATGCTTGCTATTATAATGTTTCCCCAAAAAATATGCAATTACTTTTTGCGAATTTTTTATACGAATTACAGATAACAGGCAGGGGCATATCTTATAGGGAAACATAAAGAGAAAAAGACGAACATTTGTTTTCAATTTCTTATTTACATATTTTATAATTGCTGTATAATAGTAAGATACCATACCATCGATTGACAAGCGTGTTTGTCCTTGTTAATCGATGGTACTATTAAGGCTATTACGGGAGAATACCATGCCAGAATTCAAAGTTGTATCTGAATATACCCCCTCCGGCGACCAGCCCCAGGCCATTGAGAAGCTGGCGGCGGGGCTGGAGGCGGGGCTGCGCCAGCAGGTGCTGCTGGGCGTCACCGGCAGCGGCAAGACCTACACCATGGCCAAGGTCATCGAAAAGGTCCAGCGGCCTACCCTGGTGCTGGCCCACAACAAGACCTTGGCGGCCCAGCTTTGCGAGGAGTTCCGGGAGTTTTTCCCGGAGAATGCGGTGGAGTATTTCGTCTCCTACTACGACTACTACCAGCCGGAGGCGTACATCGCCCACACGGACACCTTTATTGAAAAGGACGCATCCATCAACGCCGAGATCGAGCGGCTGCGCCACAGCGCCACGGCGGCTCTCTTTGAGCGGCGGGATGTGATCGTGGTGGCCTCGGTGTCGTGCATTTACGGTCTGGGCGACCCTATTGACTATGCCAACATGGTCATCTCCCTGCGCCGGGGGAAGGAGTACCCCCGGGACCAGCTGCTGCGCAAGCTGGTGGAAATTCGCTATGAGCGCAACGATGTGGCCTTTGAGCGGAATATGTTCCGGGTCCGGGGGGACACGGTGGAGATTTATCCGGTGTATGCCAACGGATACGCCATCCGGGTGGAGTTCTTCGGGGATGAGGTGGACCGCATCAGCGAGTTTAACCCCGTTACCGGTCAGGCCCAGCGAATCATTGACCATGTGGCCATTTACCCCGCCAGCCACTATGTGACCACCAAGGAGAAAATGGCCCGGGCTACGGAGGAAATCGAGCGGGAGCTGGCGGAGCGGAAGAAGTTTTTCGAGGACAACGGCAAGCTGGTGGAGGCCCAGCGCATTGACCAGCGGACCCGGTACGATGTGGAGATGATGCGGGAGCTGGGCTACTGCACGGGCATTGAGAATTACAGCCGGGTCATCTCCGGCCGGGAGCCGGGCTCGCCGCCTATGACGCTGCTGGACTACTTTCCGGAGGACTTCGTGCTGTTTGTGGACGAGAGCCATGTTACCCTGCCCCAGGTGCGGGCCATGTATAACGGCGACCGGGCCCGGAAGGAGAGCCTGGTGAACTATGGGTTCCGGCTGCCCTGCGCGTTTGATAACCGACCCCTTAAATTCGAGGAGTTTGAGGAGCGGTTTCGCCAGGTGGTGCTGGTTTCGGCCACACCGGGAGACTACGAAAGAAACGGCGCAGACCAGATCGTGGAGCAGGTGATCCGGCCCACGGGCCTGCTGGACCCCCGGGTGGAGGTGCGGCCCGTTACCGGGCAGATCGACGACCTGGTGGCAGAGATACGGGTCCGGGCGGACCGGGACGAGCGGGTGCTGGTGACGACCCTTACCAAGCGCATGGCCGAGGACCTGACAGAGCACATGAAGGGCCTGGGCCTGCGGGTGCGGTATATGCACTCGGACATCGCCACCATTGAGCGAATGGAGCTGATACGGGACCTGCGGCTGGGCGAATTCGATGTGTTGGTGGGCATTAACCTGCTGCGGGAGGGCCTGGACCTGCCGGAGGTGTCCATGGTGGCCATTCTGGATGCGGATAAGGAGGGCTTTTTGCGCAGCGAGACCAGCCTCATTCAGACCATCGGCCGGGCGGCCCGAAATGCCGAGGGGCTGGTGGTGCTGTATGCGGACACCGTTACCCCGTCTATGAAGGCGGCTATTACGGAGACGGAGCGCCGCCGGAAAAAGCAGGACGAGTACAACAAGGCCCACGGTATCGTGCCGAAAACCATTCGCAAGAGCGTGCGAAAGGTGCTGGAGATCTCCCACTCGGCGGAGGAGGAGAATAAGAAGGCCCGCCGCAAGCTGACGGAGGCGGAGCGGGAGGAGACCATTCGCCGCCTGGAGAAGGAAATGAAGGAAGCCAGCAAGATGCTGGAGTTTGAATACGCCGCATTGCTCCGCGACCAAATCATTGAGCTGCGGGGTCAGAAATAAAGGACCTGGCGAAAAATCTTCGATTTTTCTGCCAAAAAGATTGCAGTCTGCTGCGCGCATAATTTTGCCGCAAGCGGCAAAATTCTACACTTGCAGCCTGAGCGGTATTTTTCCCCACGCACATGTCGCGGTGAAAAATGATCCCAATTTTTTGCCGCCTGCGGGCGGCAAACTCTGCGAGGCTTTTTAGGTACGCTTATAAAGAAAGAGAGAAACTATGCAGCACATACCGACTATGGACATACGCACGCTGGGGGACATCGGCTTTGACGGGCAGCTCCGGCGGGCTCTGGAGCCCAGCCAGGAATACGATGTGGAGAAATGGCTGTTCGTGCCGAACACCTACACGGAGTACCGATATATTTTGGGGACCCGGGGGGAAAACCCCCTGATCTGCATCGGCATCAACCCCTCCACCGCCCGACCCGGGGCCCTGGACCCCACCCTCAAGAGCGTGGAGCGGATCGCCCTGGGGAACGGATTTGATTCCTTTATCATGTTCAATGTATACGCTCAGCGGGCTACCTCGCCGGATGACATGGAGTGGGTCTTGAATGACGAGCTGCACCGGGAAAATATGCGGGCCTTTGACTACATTCTGTCCCTTTCGGAGCGGCCCACGGTGTGGGCGGCCTGGGGGACCGTCATCGAAAAGCGGGACTACCTTTGGGACTGCCTGCAGGAGATGATTGCCATTGGCCAGGAGCATGGGGCCCGGTGGGTGAAGTGCGGACGGGTTTCGGCGGCGGGACATCCCCACCATCCGCTGTATCTGCGTGCGGACAGCCGGATCGAGGACTTTCCGGTGGAGGAATATGCGGCCCGGCGGCCGGCTGCAAAGAAAAGTAGAAAACGCGGAGGCGTTTTATGAAAAAAAGCATTTCGTACATATTTATCTTGCTCAGCGGTATTTGCTGGGGCTGCATAGGGCTGTCTAACCGCATGCTGACCCAGATGGGCATGGGTCTGGGAAACCGGGTGTTCGTGCGTAACTTCGGAACGCTGGTGGTGCTGACGGTGGTATTCGGCCTGCTGCACCGGGAGGTATTTCGCATTAAGCTAAGGCACCTGCCTATTTTCCTGGGGTCGGGGCTGGTGAGCATTTTGCTTTTAAGCATTGTGTATTTCCAGTGTCAGACCCTATGCTCCCTGTCGGTGGCGGCGATCCTGCTCTACCTGGCGCCGTCGTTTGTGGTGCTTATCTCGGCGGTGCTGTGGAAAACGCCCCTCACGGGGCGGAAGCTGGCGGCCCTGGGCATTTCGCTGGTGGGCTGCGTGCTGGTCAGCGGCGTTTTGGGCGGGGGCGCTACAGCCTCCCTGCCGGGCATCGCCCTGGGGGTGGCCTCGGGACTGTGCTATGCCAGCTACACGGTGTTCGCCCACTACGGCATGGCCCACTACAGCAGCTACACCATGATCTACTGGACCTTTTTGGTGGCAGGGCTGGGGTCGGTGCTTTTGGCGGACTTTTCGGCCTTGGGGCCGATTTTGCGGCAGCCTAAGGGGGCGCTGGGGTGCGTGCTGGTGATAGTGCTGTCCACGGCGCTGCCGTATTACCTGTATACCAAGGGCCTGGAGGGCGTGGAGAGCGGCCGGGCGTCCATCATCACCAACATCGAGCCGGTGGTGGAGTCGCTGATGGGCGTGGTGGTGTTTCACGAGAGGATGACCGGGTGGATGATCCTGGGCGTTGCGTGTGTGCTGGGCGCGGTGATGCTGCTGGCAAGCGGAAAGGAAGCGGATGGAGCGAAGCAGAGGGCTTGACGGCGGGGCGCTGAAGGGTATCGCGGCGGCGCTGATGCTCACGGACCATGTGGGGGCGATCCTGCTGCCGGAGGTGCTGGCCTTGCGGTGCGTGGGGCGGCTGGCGTTTCCCATTTTCGCGTTTTTTATCGCCGAGGGCTACGCCCATACCCGGGATTTTGGGAGATATTTCCGGCGGCTGGCAATTTTGGCGGTGGTGTCGGAGCTACCGTTTAACTTGGAAAACGGGGTGGTTTTCGACCCGGCGCGGCAAAATGTGCTGTTCACTTTTTGCCTGGCGCTGCTAATGCTCCGGGGACTGGAGGCACTGGGCCGGGAGCGGGGCTTCGGACGCTGGGCGGGCTGCGGATTGGTGCTGGCGGCGGGCTTTGCCGCCGGGGAGCTGCTAAGGACAGACTACGGCGGCTGGGGCGTGGTGACCGTGGCGCTGCTGTACCTTTGCCGGGACGGAAGGCTTGCGCGGCTGTGGCTGCTTCTGGCTATGGCGGCGGTGAACGGACTGGGCATGGGGAGCCTGACCATGCCGGTTTTCGGCGGGGAGATGCCTATACAGATCTTCGCCGTGGCGGCGCTGCCGGTGATTTGGCTTTATAACGGGCAGGCGGGGCCGAAGGGCCTGCGCCGGGCATTTTATGTGTTTTATCCGGCCCATTTGCTGGTGCTGGAGGGAATTCGGACCTTGACATAAGGAGGAGCATTATGGCAAAGAATAAAGAGGAAAAAACCAATGTGATGCGCACCTTGGAGCAGAAGAAGATCGCCTACACGGCAAAGACCTATCCCCACGGAGAGGGGGACGCCATCGACGGAGTCAGCGTGGCAAGGGCCGTGGGGCTGGAGCCGGAGATGGTGTTTAAGACCCTGGTGTGCAAGGGCGCGTCCGGGGGATACTATGTGTTTGACATCCCCGTGGAGGAGAACCTGGACCTGAAGAAGGCGGCCCGGGCCGTGGGGGAGAAGTCCGTTGCCATGCTGCCCCAGAAGGAGCTGCTGCCGCTTACGGGCTATGTACACGGCGGGTGCAGCCCGGTGGGAATGAAAAAGCAGTTTCCCACGGTGTTTCACGAGACGGCGGAGAGCCTTTCCCAGGTGGCGGTTTCGGCGGGAAAGATCGGATACCAGGTGGTGTGCGACCCCAAGGACCTGATGGCGCTGCTGCGGGCCGGGACGGCGGACCTTATTGTGGAGTGAAAGAGGAGAACGGATTGCCACGGGCGCAGAGCGCCCTCGCAATGACACCGTTACAAGATGCGTGTGGAGCGGGCGGACAGAGTCGTCCGCCCCTACGGATGGGTTACAAGGGGCACGGTAGGCGGGCCGATGTAGGCATCGGCCCCTACGGAAGGTTACAAGGAGCTCGGTGGGGCGGGCGACCGCGAGGGTCGCCCCTACGGATGGGAACATGCGGGTATGAGTTTGGGGACCAACGGAGGAATGGATATGAAAAAGTGCGGATATTGTGGGAAAGAAGTTAAGGGTGAGCTGGATTTTTGCAGCGATGGGTGCGAGAAAAGCTATAAGGATGAAAATGAGAAGGATGAACGCAGAATCAAGTATTTTGCGGGCGGTATAGTCTTAGGCCTATTGGTCATTGCGGTCAGCGCGTTTACAAAGAGCGTTTTTATGGTGGGAATCGGCGTTATAATAATGGGGATTGTTGTGTTTTTACTGCCGTTTACCACGCCGGAGACCATTGCTTTTTTGGGGTACAAAAGGGCAAAGACCGCAGGCAGAATAGCAGGTATAGTATTGATAGCAGTCGGAATATGGGTAGGACTCATTTGAGCCGAGAGCCTATATCTTTTTCAGCGCAAAGGAGAAACCATGCAGGATCATATTTTTGTTAAGGGCGCACGGGAGAATAATCTCAAGAATATTGATGTGACCATTCCCCGGGACAAGCTGGTGGTGATGACGGGGCTTTCCGGCAGCGGCAAGTCCTCCCTGGCCTTTGACACTATTTATGCCGAGGGACAGCGGCGGTATGTGGAGAGCCTGTCCAGCTATGCCCGGATGTTTTTGGGGCAGATGGATAAGCCCGATGTGGACTACATCGACGGGCTTTCCCCGGCGATTTCCATTGACCAAAAGACCACCAGCAAGAATCCCCGGTCCACCGTGGGTACGGTGACGGAGATTTACGACTATTTCCGGCTGCTGTGGGCCCGGGTGGGCGTGCCCCACTGCCCTAAGTGCGGCAAGGAGATACGCCAGCAGACGGTGGACCAGATCATCGACCAGATTCTGGCTCTGCCCGAGGGGACCCGCATCCAGGTGCTGGCCCCGGTGGTGCGGGGACGCAAGGGGGAGCACACCAAGGTGCTGGAGGACGCCCGGCGGGGCGGCTTTTCCCGGGTAAGGGTGGACGGACACCTCTACGAGCTGACGGAAGAAATCCCCCTGGAGAAGAACAAAAAGCACACGGTGGAGATCGTGGTGGACCGGCTCATTGTCCGGCCCGACATCCGCCAGCGGCTGACGGACTCCGTGGAGACGGCGGCGGGGCAGAGCGGAGGACTGGTGACGGTGAACCTCCTGCGGGAGGAGCGGGATCTGCAATTTTCCCAGAACTATGCCTGCGACGACTGCGGCATCTCCATTGAGGAGCTGACGCCCCGGATGTTCTCCTTTAACAGCCCCTTTGGCGCCTGCCCCACCTGCATGGGCCTGGGGATGCAGCTGAAGGCGGACCCAGCGCTGATTATACCGGACGAAAACCTGTCCATTTTGGACGGGGCGGTGGTGGCCAGCGGGTGGAACTCCATCCGCTCCGACGGCATCAGCCGGATGTATTTTGAGGCCCTGGCGAAAAAATATCACTTTGACCTGCGGACACCGGTGAAGAATTTATCTCCGGAGGTGAAGAAGGTCATTTTCTACGGCACCGGGGAGGAGAAGCTGGAGCTGCACTACGACCAGCCCCGGGGCAAGGGCGTGCTGCACCAGGCCTTTGAGGGCCTGGCCAACAATGTGGAGCGGCGTTACCGGGACACCCAGAGCGACGCCAGCCGCAAGGAGCTGGAGGAGTACATGGGCGAGTGTCCCTGCCCGGCCTGCCAGGGGCAGCGGCTGCGGCCGGAGGCCCTGGCGGTGACGGTGGGGGATATGTCCATCTACCGGGTAACGGACCTGTCTGTGGACCGGGCCATCGAGTTTTTTGACGGGCTGGTTTTGACGGAGACCCAGCAGATCATCGCGGCGCAGATATTGAAGGAGATACGGTCCCGGCTGCGGTTTTTGCAGTCGGTGGGACTGGGATACCTGACCCTCTCCCGGTCCAGCGGGACCCTCTCCGGCGGCGAGAGCCAGCGGATAAGGCTGGCCACACAGATCGGCAGCAGCCTTATGGGGGTGCTGTATATTTTGGATGAGCCGTCCATCGGACTGCACCAGCGGGATAACGACAAGCTGCTCTCTACCCTGCGGAATCTCCGGGACTTGGGCAACACCCTCATTGTGGTGGAGCACGACGAGGACACCATGCGCGCGGCGGACTACCTCATCGACATCGGCCCCGGAGCGGGCAGCAATGGGGGCCGGGTGGTGGCCGCCGGGACCCCGGAGGAGGTCATGGCGAATCCGGATTCCCTGACGGGACAGTATCTGTCCGGGAAGCGGTCTATCCCGGTGCCATCGGTGCGGCGAAAGGGCAACGGGCACAACCTCATTGTATACGGGGCTGCGGAGCATAATCTGAAAGATATTGATGTTTCTATTCCTCTGGGGACCTTCACCTGCGTGACGGGGGTCTCCGGCAGCGGGAAAAGCTCCCTGGTCAATGAAATTCTCTATAAAAAGCTGGGGGTGGAGCTGAACCGTATGAAGGCCCATCCCGGAAAGCACAAGAAAATTACAGGCATGGAGTATCTGGACAAGGTGGTGGGCATCGACCAGAGCCCCATCGGGCGGACGCCCCGGTCTAACCCCGCCACCTATACCAATCTGTTCAACGAAATCCGGAATCTCTTTGCCTCCACCCAGGAGGCCAAGGCCCGGGGCTACGGGCCGGGGCGATTCTCCTTTAACACCAAGGGGGGTCGGTGCGAGGCCTGCTGCGGCGACGGTCTGCTGAAGATCGAGATGCACTTTTTGTCGGATGTATATGTGCCCTGCGAGGTATGCCACGGCAAGCGCTACAACCGGGAGACCCTGGAGGTGCGCTACAAGGGGAAAAACATCTCCCAGGTACTAGACATGACCGTGGAGGAGGCACTGCCGTTTTTCGCGGCCCTGCCGAGGATCGCGGAGAAGCTGCAGACGCTGATGGATGTGGGCTTGGGCTATGTGAAGCTGGGCCAGTCCTCCACCACCCTCTCCGGCGGAGAGGCCCAGCGGGTGAAGCTGGCCACGGAGCTTTCCCGGCGGTCCACGGGCAGTACCTTCTACATCTTAGATGAGCCCACCACGGGCCTCCATGCGGAGGATGTGAAGAAGCTGCTGGAGGTTTTGCAGCGGCTGGTGGACGGAGGAAATACGGTGCTGGTCATCGAGCATAACCTGGATGTGATCAAGTCCGCGGACTGGCTCATCGACCTGGGCCCCGAGGGGGGCGTAGGCGGCGGCGAGATCGTGGCGGTGGGCACACCGGAGGAGGTGGCCCGGTGCGAAAAGTCCTATACCGGGCAATACCTGAAAAAGGTGCTGGAGAAATGACCCCATTGCCTTCGCCTGGCATACACTGGTGTGAGGTGATGACGGTGGACTGGATGGGAAACGGCGTGCTGGCGTTTTTAGCGGCGGTGGGCATTGCGGCCCTGGTGTGGCTGGTGACGGGGGTACTCCTGCGCAGACGGCCTCCGGAGGTGCCGGCGGTGCTGGTGCTGCCTGCCTGCGGCGGCGCAGAGGCCCTGGAGGGCTGGGTCCGGGCACTGCTGGAGGTGCGGGCCCAGCTGGGGCGATCGGCGGAAATTGCCGTGGTGGACTGCGGCCTCACGGCAGAGGGAGCGCGGCGGGTGCAGCTGCTGGCGCAGCGGTTTGATAAAATCATGGTGCTGGACCGGGGTGAGCTGGACCGGATCATAGAGTAGAGAGGATAAGCCATGGGTGAGCGATGCACAGTGGAGGGAACCGTACAGTCGGTGGTCTTCCAGAATGAGGAAAACGGGTACACGGTGCTCTCCCTGCTGACGGAGCAGGGAGAGGTGGTGACGGTGGTGGGGTGCATCCCCTATGCCGCCCCCGGCGAGGGAATGACCGTTACGGGGGTGTGGATCACCCACCCGCTGTACGGGCCCCAGATCACCTGCGAGCAGGTGGAGCGGCGTATGCCCCGGGAGGAAGAGGAGATCGTCAGCTATCTGGCCTCCGGCATCCTCAAGGGGGTGGGACAGGCCACGGCGGAGCGGCTGGTGGAGCGATTCGGTACGGACACGCTCCGGGTGCTGGAGGAGGAGCCGGAGCGACTCAGCCAAATAAAGGGCATTACAGCCAAAAAGGCCATGGAACTATCCAAGGCATTTCGGGAATTGACGGGCCTGCGGCGGACCATGGAGTTTATGGCCCGGTATGACCTGCCGGTGCATCTGGCGGTGCAGGCCCATAGGGTCTATGGGGCCCAGGCCCTGCAAAGGCTCCGGGAGGACCCGTATCTGCTCGCCGGGCAGAGCTTCGGGGTGGAATTTTCCCGGGCGGACGAGATGGCCCTGAGCATGGGCTTTGACGGCGACAGCCCCTGCCGCACCCAGGCGGCGCTGCTGTATGAATTGCAGCACAACCAGGGAAACGGCCATGTGTTTTTGCCCCGGGAAAAGCTCCTGTGGGCGGCGGCACAGCTGATCGGTCTGCCGCCGGACCGGGTGGAGATGTGCCTGGATACCATGGTGGAGCAGGGAGCCATCCGCCAGGAGCAGGTGGCGGGTGTCCTGGGTTGCTACACCCCGGAGCTATATGAGGCGGAGTGCTTTGTGGCAAATAAGCTGCTGAGCATGCTGCGCTTCCCCTATGGAAAGGTCCGGGGCGTGGACGGTGTCATTGAGGAAATGGAAATGACCCAGGGTATCCGCTATGCGCCGCTGCAAAGGGAGGCGGTGACCCTTGCGGCCCGGTCCGGGGTGCTGCTGCTCACCGGCGGACCCGGCACGGGTAAGACTACGGCGACCCGGGCCATTGTGCATTTGTTTGAAAAAATGGGACTGGACATTCTGCTCCTGGCCCCTACGGGACGGGCGGCCAAGCGAATGGGAGAGCTGTGTGAGCGGGAGGCTCAGACCATCCACCGGTGTCTGGGCATGAGCTACAACGACCTGACGGGCCGGGTGACCTACAAAAAAGGGGAGAGCGACCCCCTGGAGGCGGAGGCCGTGCTGGTGGACGAGATGAGCATGGTGGACCTGCCGCTGATGCAGGCGCTGCTCTCGGCTCTGCGGCCCGGATGCAGGCTGGTGATGATCGGCGACGCGGATCAGCTGCCCTCGGTGGGGGCGGGGAATGTGTTCAGCGATCTCATTCGCAGCGGACGGGTTCCTTTGGTTGCCCTGAAAGAGGTTTTCCGTCAGGCGGACAAGTCCTATATTATTCGCAACGCCCACCTGGTCAACGGCGGCATCGGGCCGGACCTGAAAACCAACCAAGGGGACTTTTTCTTCCTGTGCCGCCGGGTGCCGGAGCGAATGGTGAGCACGGTGGTGGAGCTGTGCAAGACCCGGCTGCCGGAAAAAATGGGCATTGCCCCGGAGGACATCCAGGTGCTGACCCCCACCCGCAGGGGCGAGTGCGGCACGGTGCAGCTGAACCGCTGCCTCCAGGCGGCGCTGAACCCGCCGTCCCGGACAAAGAACGAAAAGCAGTTCGGCGACCTCATTTTCCGGGAGGGCGACCGGGTGATGCAGACCAAAAACAACTACGATGTGCTGTGGGAAAAGGACGACGGCACCATGGGCACCGGTATCTTTAACGGCGATGTGGGCACTGTGGAGGAGATAGACCCCTCTGGGGAGCTGATGACCCTGCGGTTTGACGACCGCACCGTGGGCTACACCGCGGACATGCTGAATCAGCTGGACATGGCCTACGCCATTACGGTACATAAGGCCCAAGGCAGCGAATACAAGGCGGTGATCCTGCTGGCAGCTCCGGCGGCGCCGGGACTGCTGGTGCGGGGGGTGCTGTACACGGCTATGACCCGGGCCCGGGAGCTGCTGATTATGGTAGGAGACGACACCATTCCCGGACAGATGGCGGAAAACGACCGCCGCACGCGCCGGTACAGCGGCCTGCGGCGGAGACTGAAAGAGGGAGGAACGGAAGCGTGAGCATAACAGACTTGAACGAGGCCTTAGACAAGGCGGAGCGGGGTATACTGAACTTTTTCCTGCCGCGGCGGTGCCCCTTTTGCGGGGCGGTGACGGGGAAGGACCTGCTGTGTGATAAGTGTGAAAAATCCCTGCCCTATACCGGAGAGCGGGCGGTGGAGGAGGCGGGCTTTGCCCGGTGCGCCGCGCCCCTCTACTATGACGGTTCGGTGCGAAAGGCCATTCTGGATTTCAAATTCGGGCGGAAAATGGGGGCCGTGTCCTGCTTCGGACAGATGATGGCCCAGTGCGCGGCGGAGAATTTTTCCGGCGAATTTGACGCCGTTACCTGGGTGCCGGTGAGCAAAAAACGGCTTAAAAAGCGGGGCTTTGACCAGGCCCGCTATCTGGCTGCGTCCCTGTGCGTGGACTGGCACACGGAGCCCCTGGAGACCCTGCGCAAGGTGGTGGACAACCCCGCCCAGTCGGGCATGGAGAGCCACGAGGAGCGCCGGGCCAATGTGCTGGGCGTATACGAGCCGGTGCAGCCGGAGCGGTTCGCGGGGAAGCGGCTGCTGCTCATTGATGACATCCGCACCACCGGAGCCACCCTGGCCGAGTGCGTACGGGTGCTGAAGGAGGCCGGGGCCAAGGAGGTGCTGTGCCTGACTCTGGCGGCTGCGGAGGAAAAGAAGTAAGATGCAGACCCGGGCTTTTTTGGAGGCGGTCTCGTCGGTGGGCGTTTTTCTGCTGCTGGCGATACCGGGCTACCTTTTTACAAAAAAGAAAATTTTACAGAGCCGGCAGGTGGAGGGACTGTCCTCGGTGCTGGTGAATTTTCTGTGGCCGGCCATGGTGGTGGATGCTATGGCTCGGGTGCAGGCCGACCGGGAGCTGGTGCGGCAGGCGGGCCAGGCGGCGGTGTGGGCGCTGATAATCATTGCCCTGGGGGCGGCGTGCGCATGGATCTGGCTGAAGGCGGGTAAAATAGGAGGTGTGCCCGGGGGCATCCTCCTCTTTGCCGCCGCCTTTGCCAATACAGGGCTCATCGGTATGCCTCTTATCCGGCTTTTGCTGGGGGAGGAGATGCTGTTTTTGGCCTCCGTTGTGGAGCTGGTAAACGATGTGCTGATCTTCACGGTGGGCATTCTGCTGATCCAGACCGGGTGCGGCCGGCCCCGGCGCTCAGCCCTGGGGGGACTGTTATCCCCGGGACTGGCGGGGGTGGCCATAGGCTTTTTCCTGTTTGCCACGGGGCTGAGACTGCCGGAATTTGTGGCCAAGGCCTTGTCTATGGCGGCGGACGCCACGGCGCCCATGGTGCTGTTTTTAGTGGGGGCGCAGCTGGGCGAGGGGGATCTGCGTGCCCTGGTCCGGGACGGGAAGGCATGGGCTCTGACGGCCCTGCGTCTGGTCCTTATCCCGGCGGCGGTGCTGGGACTTTGGCGGCTGTGCATAGGGGAGCTGACGGCGGCGGGGCAGACCCTGCTGCTGCTTTCGGCCATGCCCTGCGGGAGCTGCTGCGCCCTGTTCACCCGGCAGTACGGCGGGGACTGGGGACTGGCTACCCGGTGCGTGATGCTCTCCACCCTGTGCGCGGCGGTGACGGTGCCCCTGTGGCTGTTGGTGACTATTTTGTAAATAAACGGGAACAATTTGAAAAAATGAAAGAGAATCCCTTGCAAAATGGAAAGAGACACTCTATAATACTACTTTAGGTAAGAATCGGCGGATTTCGCCGCGACCATATTTTGACGAAACGATGAGGTGCAAAGCTATGTGTGCATGGGCAAAGGATATTGGTATTGATTTGGGAACGGCTTCCGTTCTGGTGTATGTGAAGGGCAAGGGCATCGTGCTCAACGAGCCGTCGGTGGTGGCCATCGACAAAAACAGCGGCAAGCTGCTGAAGGTGGGCGCCGACGCCCAGGCCATGCTGGGCCGTACCCCCGGCAACATCGTGGCCATTCGTCCCCTGCGGGAGGGCGTTATCTCCGACTACGACATGACCGAGCGGATGCTCAAGGAGTTTATGCGCAAAATTTCCGGCGGCAGCAGCTTCTTCTTTAAGCCCCGGCTTATTATCTGCGTGCCCTCCGGCATCACCGAGGTAGAGGAGCGCGCCGTGGTGGATGCGGGTATCCAGGCGGGCGCACGGCGGGTGTACCTCATTGAGGAGCCTGTGGCGGCTGCCATCGGCGCGGGCATCGACATCGCCCTGCCCGACGGCCACATGGTGGTGGACATCGGCGGCGGCACCAGCGATATTGCGGTGATCAGCCTGTCCGGTGTGGTGGAATCTGCCTCTATCAAGGTGGCCGGCGACCAGTTCAACGAGGCCGTGGTGAAGTATATGCGCCGCAAGCACAATGTGCTGGTGGGCGAGCGCACCGCCGAGCAGATGAAGATCGAGATCGGCTGCGTCTATCCCCAGGAGGAGGACGCCAGTATTGATGTGAAGGGCCGCTGCCTGGTGACGGGCCTGCCCAAGACCATTACCGTACACGCCTCCGAGATGCTGGAGGCCTTTGAGGAGCCGGTGGAGCGCATTCTGGAGGCTATCCACAGCGTTCTGGAGCGCACCCCCCCGGAGCTGGTGGGCGACATCTCCAACAACGGCATCGTCATGACCGGCGGCGGCAGCCTGGTAAAGGGCTTTGACAAGCTGGTGGAGGCCCGGACCGGCATTCACACCCAGGTGGCCGAGGACGCCATCTCCTGCGTGGCCGAGGGCACCGGCAAGAGCCTGGAGTCTCTGAACGCTATGCAGGACGGCACGGTGAACCTGTCCCGTCGGCGGCAGATGAACTAAAAGCTGCTGGCGAAAAATCCTGCAGAGAACGGATTGCCACAGCCGGTGCGCACCGGCCTGGCAATGACAAGTTTCATTAAAATACAAAGCGCCACAAGGGTTTTTCCCTTGTGGCGCTTTTTGCGTCAAAAAGCCTCGCAGAGTTTGCCGCCCGCAGGCGGCAAAGAAATAAAATCATTTTCTCTCGCGACATGTGCGTGAGAGAAAATACCTCTCAGGCTGCCAGTGTGGAATTTTGAGCCAAGGGCTCAAAATTATGCGCGCAGCAGACTGCGATCCTTTTGTCGGAAAAACCCGGAGGGTTTTTCGACAGTCTCAGCGTCACAAGGTTTTTTCCCTTGTGGCGCTTTTTTGGAGGATTTATGGCTTGTTATTTATGGCCGGACGGAGTATGATACAGGTGGAGAGAGGTTCTCCGTGTGAAAAAAATAGGAGGAGCTAATATGAAGTTTTCAACGAAAGTGGAAAAGTGCGGCCTTTCCCCCATGCGCAAGTTCCATCCCTATGCGGTGGCGGCCCAGGAAAAAGGCAAGAAAATCTATCATTTGAACATCGGACAGCCCGACATTGAGACGCCCAAGGCCTATTTTGACGCGGTGAAGCATTTTGACCAGCCGGTGCTGGAGTATGCCCCGTCCCCCGGTATGCCGGTGCTCATCGAGGCCATCCGCGGCTACTATGCCAAGCTGAATATGCATTTTGCGCCGGAGGATATTCTCATTACCAACGGCGGCTCCGAGGCCCTGCAGATCGCCATGAACTGCATTCTGGACGACGGGGACGAGATTCTTATTCCCGAGCCGTTTTATCCCAACTATAACACCATGGTCTGCACCTGCGGCGCGTCCATCCATCCCATTCCCACCAAGCCCGAGGAGGGCTACCACTACGCCGACCGCAAGAAGATCGAGGCGGAGATCAACGAGCATACCCGGGCCATTATGTGTACCAACCCCGGCAACCCCACCGGCACCGTGCTGACCCCGGAGGAGATGCGCATGATGGTGGACATTGCCAAGGAGCATGGCCTGTTCATCATCGGCGACGAGGCATACCGGGAGTTCGTGTACGCCGGGGAGCCGCTGCAGTCTCTGGGCGAATTTGAGGACGCGGCGGAGAATGTCATTGTTATCGACACCGTTTCCAAGCGCTTTTCCGCCTGCGGCGCACGCATTGGCTGCCTCATTTCCCGGAATAAGGAGCTGATGGCCCACGCCATGAAGTATGCCCAGTGCCGTCTGTGCGTGCCCACCATCGACCAGGTGGCCTCCGCCGCTCTGTACGATGTGGGACCGGCGTATTTCGCCGCCGTCCGGGACGAGTACAAGCGCCGCCGGGACACGGTGATGCGCAAGCTGCAGGAGATCCCCGGGGTGGTATGCGAGTGCCCCAAGGGCGCGTTTTATGCCATGGCCGCCCTGCCGGTGGACGACGCGGAGAAGTTCCAGATCTGGCTGCTGGAGCACTTCGACGACCACGGCGACACGGTGATGTTTGCCCCCGGCGGCGGATTCTACGCCACCCCCGGCAAGGGCATCAACGAAATTCGCATTGCCTATGTTCTCAAGCAGGCGGATCTGGAGCGGGCCATGGACCTGCTGGCCCTGGGCATTCAGGCCTATAATAACAGATAATTTTTGCAGAATTGGGAAGGACGGACGCTTGTGGGGCGTCCGTCCTTTTGCGTGGGGGCGGTGTATGCGGCGGGGTGCGGGCACCCCGCCCTGCGCAATTACAAGAGTTGCGGTATAAACCCGGCGCGATACAAGGAGTGCGGTGCGCCGAAAAGGTTATCCCCGCAGGGGAGTACGGATTGCCACAGCCAGTGTGTACATTGGCTTCGCAATGACAGGGTTTTTGCATGGGGTGCGGTGGATTTTCTGGTGGCGCGTAGGGGAGGGGCTCTGCCCCTCCCGCACGGGTAGTGCTTCGACGATTTTCTCTGGCATCGGTCACTGACTTCGCAATGACACATTACTTTGCCGGGAATGTCCCCTTGTTTTTTGCCGCGATAAAGGATATACTTATTATAAATTTACAGATCAAACAGGAGGGAGCCGTATGTTTCAGGGCTATACACAGGAGACGGTGGACTTTATGTGGGGTATCCGCTTTAACAATGAGCGGGGCTGGTTTTTGGAGCATAAGCAGCAGTACCAGACCCAGCTTTTGGAGCCCACCCGGGCTCTGGGAGAGCAGGTCTATGAGGGCGTGCAGGCGATGCTGCCCCGGGAGCCGCTGATGCTGAAAACAAGCCGCATTTATCGGGATGCCCGGCGGCTTTTCGGTCGGGGCCCCTACAAGGACCACCTGTGGTTCTGCGTGCGCACCGGGGACAAGGACTGGACCGGTCGGCCCACCTTTTATTTCGAGATCGCGCCGGAGTATTACAGCTACGGCATGGGCTTCTGGCAGGCTCCGGCGGAGCTGATGGAGGCATTTCGCCGGGATCTGCAGGCGCATCCGGCGAAATTTGAGAAGCTGGTGCGGGGCTTTGAAAAGCAGGACATTTTCACCCTCAATGGCGACAGCTACGCCCGTAGCAGGGGAGAGGTCAGCGACCGCCTGCGGCCCTGGTTTCAGAAGAAATCCATTACTCTTTCCCATGAGCTGCCCCTGGACGAGAAGATTTTCCAGCCGGAGCTGGCGGAGGAGATTTTAGAGAATTTCAAGCTGCTGGTGCCCTTTTACAAGTATTTTGCGGGCCTGTGCGCCACGGTTGCCCGCAGACCGGAGGAATAAGGAGGAAAACAAATGCGACAGTATGTGATAGATGCCTTTACGGACCATGTGTTTGCAGGAAACCCTGCAGCCGTGTGCGTGATGGAAAAGTGGCTGCCCGAGAACACGATGATGAAGATCACGCTGGAAAATAATCTCTCGGAAACGGCCTTTGCCGTGAAGGCGGGGGAGAAATACTACCTGCGGTGGTTTACCCCCGGCGGGGAGATCGACCTGTGCGGCCACGCCACCCTGGCTACCGCCTGTGCGATCATGACATTTGTGGAAAAGGACCGGACGGAGGTGACCTTTACCACGCTGTCCGGAGACCTGACGGTGGCAAAAAAAGGCCAGCTGTATGAGATGAATTTCCCGGCTTATGAGCTGAAGCCCGTCCCGGTGACGGAGGAAATGGCGGCAGCCATGGGCGGCGCCATGCCGGAAAAGGCGTTTATGGGCCGGGACCTGCTGTGCGTGTTCGGCAGCGAGGAGATCGTGCGGAAGATGACGGTGGACCAGGAAAAGGTGCGCGGGCTGGAGGGCCTGCTGCTCCACGTGACGGCTCCGGGCAAGGACGTGGACTGCGTATCCCGCAGCTTCGCGCCTAAGTGCAACGTGGCCGAGGACCCGGTATGCGGCTCCGGACACTGCCATATTGTGCCCTACTGGGCGGAGAAGCTGGGCAAGGACAGCCTGGTCGCCTACCAGGCCAGCCCGCGGGGCGGCACGCTCTACTGCACCCGGGAGGGAGATCGGATCCGGATGAGCGGCAAGGCGGCGGTGTATTCCGTGGCGGGTATTTGCATTGAATGACAGACAGGCGCGCGGGATGTCTGCAAAGGGCGTCCCGCGCAGCTGTTTTCTTGTCACTACGAAAAAATATGTGTTATATAGATAGTTTCAGATGGATTTTGCTGCTGGTATTTGTGCAAAATATAGGTTTATTTCTTGCGGAATTGACAAAGTACCGCGGCGGCCCTATAATATAATGTAGCAAAACCCATAAACTGAATACCTTATCAAGAGTGGTTGAGGGATCGGCCCGATGAAACCACGGCAACCTGCATTGCAAGGTGCCAAATCCGACGAGTATGCTGAATGTGGAAGTGATAGTCCCACATTCGTCCTTCGACAGATGAGGAGCGATTTTGAAGCACGATCCGTCGAATACCGGAGCGTGTTTTTTTTCATAGCTCCAAAAGGGGATTTGCAAAAATTTATACGAAAAGGAGCAAAAAATCATGGCAAGAAGATTATTCACATCCGAATCCGTTACCGAGGGGCATCCCGATAAGATCTGCGATCAGATCTCCGATGCCGTTTTGGACGCGATTTTGGAGAAGGACCCCCATGGCCGCGTGGCCTGCGAAACCTGCGCCTCCACGGGCCTGATCCACATTATGGGTGAGATCACTACCAGCTGCTATGTGGACATTCCCAAGATCGCCCGCCAGGTGGTGCTGGACATCGGCTATGACCGGGCCAAGTACGGCTTCGACGGCCACACCTGTGCCGTTATCACCAATATCGACGAGCAGAGCGGCGACATCGCTCTGGGCGTAGATAAAAGCCTGGAGGCGAAGAGCTCCGGCGATGCCGCTCTGGACAACGGCGCCGGCGACCAGGGTATGATGTTCGGCTACGCCTGCAATGAGACCCCGGAGCTGATGCCCCTGGCTATCTCCATTGCGCAGAAAATGGCCAAGCGCCTGACGGATGTGCGCAAGCAGGGGCTGGTGGACTATCTGCGTCCCGATGGCAAGACCCAGATCACCGTGGAGTACGATGAGAGCGGCAAGCCCGTTCGGGTGGATACCGTGGTGCTGTCTACCCAGCACGCCGCGGAGGCATCTCTGGAGCAGATCCGCGAGGATATGATCCAGCTGGTCATCAAGCCCACCGTGCCCGCCGATCTGCTGGACGAGAACACCAAGATCTATGTGAACCCCACCGGCCGATTCGTTATCGGCGGTCCCCAGGGCGATAGCGGCCTCACCGGACGCAAGATCATCGTGGACACCTACGGCGGCAGCGCACCCCACGGCGGTGGCGCCTTCTCCGGCAAGGATCCCACCAAGGTGGACCGCAGCGCCGCATACGCAGCCCGTTGGGTGGCCAAGAATGTAGTGGCTGCGGGCCTGGCGGATCGCTGCCAGGTGCAGCTGGCCTACGCCATCGGTGTGGCCCGGCCCGTAAGCGTGCTGGTGGAGACCTTCGGTACCGGTAAGGTGTCCGACGATAAGCTGGAGGAAGCTGTGGAGAAGGTATTTGACCTGCGGCCCACGGCTATCATCCGCGATCTGGATCTGCAAAAGCCCATCTACCGTAAGCTGGCGGCCTACGGCCATATGGGCCGGGAGGACCTGGGCGTGGCTTGGGAAAAGACCGATCGGGTGGACGAGCTGAAGGCGGCGCTGGGGCTGTAATCCGGCAGGGAGAAAAGGCCTCCGGAATTCAAAAGACCACAGGACAAATTTTCCCCTTGCAAGCGGGAGAAAAAGCTGGTATAGTAGATACGCCGCCCGGAAGCGGGCGGCGTATCTTTATCCGGGTATAGCGAAGTTGGTATCGCGCCTGGTTTGGGAGTGCGTAGACCCTATCCATGCGCGGCTTGGACAAAAGCCCGCAAAGCCTTGCGGCACGGGCGATAGCGGGTTTTCCTCCGGTTACCGAAAACGGCACAAAAGCGGCTTTGACCACATAAATGACTACAGACAGAAAATCTTTATTTTTTCCGCTCGCCGTGGTATCATGGCAGAAAAGTGAATATCCGGGTGTGGCTCAACTGGTAGGGCGCGACATTTGGGAGTGCCGTGGTTGTATCCGGGATAGGGTGAGGCGAAACGCCGCAAAGCCTTGCAGCGCCTGCGTTTGCTGGTTTTTCTCTGGTCGCCGAAAACGGCACAAAAGCGGCTTTGACCACAGGAATGACCACAGACAGAAAATCTTTGATTTTCCTCCCCGCCGTGGTATAATGACAGAAAAGTGAATATCCGGGTGTAGCTCAACTGGTAGGGCGCGACATTTGGGATGTCGAGGTTGGGTGTTCAAGTCACCTCACTCGGACCAAAATCCCTCTGAAATCATTGATTTCAGAGGGATTTTCTTATTCTTTGTCTATTGCGGCGCAGGGGTTGATTGGTGCTCTCAAATATAGGTCTTGACATTTTCAAGCAAAACGCCTATAATTTAGTCATCAACTCCTGAGGAGGTGCAGTATGCACACGAACATCATTTCCTTTTCTCCTGACCTGATTGCCAAAATCGTTCGTTGCGTGGAAGATGCTGTCGGCGACGACATTCAAGCTGATATTCAGCGCAATGATCTCCAAACTCGGAACAGCGTTCCCGCTCGTATCTGGGATTTGCTGAACACCAATGTTATTAAGACACTGGATACAGAAGATTGCACTATCGCAAAAGCGCATCGTGGTCCGTGGGAGATGTTGGTGATTTTTGAAAAATCCAGTCAATGCATTCTCACCTTCATGCGGGAAAAACGATTCACAGAATTATGCAAGCGACAGCGACAACGCAAACGGATGCACTACATCGATATGATGGCTCGCCAGTTCAACCAGGATCTTTTGGCAGATCAACGGCAGCTTTGTCTCATTCCTCATGAGTTCTCCGACGAAGAACGACTTGCGGAATTAGTTCAGACGCTGTTGCGAGATTTAGGAAGCAACGTCGACATCGTTCGCCACCATGTCCTGGTGTTATTTGACACAGTGGGATATCGGTTAACAAATATCCGTGCCGTTATGGTCACTCCCTCCCTGGACATTGCCCAGGGAAGCGAGCACGACTGGTCTATGTACATTAACGCCGACGAGAGTATTGTTGTAGAGAAAGTTTCCGATCCTGCAGCACCGGAGAACAATCCCGGACGCGGGCTTTCCCTTACAGCCAAAGCTATGGCTCGCAAGAAAGGCAAACCCGAAAGACGGACTTCGGAAACTTCCGCTCAAAAAGACGGCTAATAGATTGGCCATATAAGGATCGCCAGAGTGGCGGTCCTTATATGGCTTCCCGAAGGTACAGATAACGAGTCAATCAACAATTATTATTTGAAGAGGAGCGCCCCATATGAAAACCCAGTTTAATGGTGAACGCTTGAAAAAAGCACGTATATATAGAGGTTTAACCGTTGCCGAATTAGCAGAACAAGTTGGTTGCCAACGCCAAACACTGTCAATGTATGAGATTTCTAAAAGTCAGCCAACCGACAAAGGGCTTGTTGACCGTTTATCCCGTGCGCTTAGTTTTCCTGTTAAATTCTTTTACGAACATCCTGCATCTAATACAGAAGGTACAGTTTATTTTCGTTCACTTCTTACCACCAACAAGAAATATCGTAGCGAACAAATTGTGAAAATGGACTTTCTTGCGCAGGTATATTCGTTATTGCAGGATTATATTTCTTTCCCCGTGTATAAACCACTTGATCTCCCCGAAGATGTTACCCCTGAAGAAGCTGCTTATGCATTAAGAGATGCATGGGGACTTGGGCGTGACCCAATTGATAATATCATATCTGTTGTTGAGCAACATGGTATTTTGGTCACTTCTTTTTCTACAAGTACAGATGATGTCGATGCATTTAGTCAGTTTGTGGGAACGGCAGATATGCCAACTTATCTCATCGCATATTCTAACAATAAAACATCTGCTGCACGTATTCATTTCGATATAGCCCATGAGCTCGGACATATTTGCTTGCATGAATGGAGCGAAGACATTGAAGAACTCTCAAAAGAGGAATTCAAGCGTAGGGAGCGTGAAGCCAATGACTTTGCTGCAGCCTTTTTGCTTCCGGAAGAGACTTTCAGAAAAGATGCAGAAGCTGGCCCACAGACAATCATTTACTACAAGCAACTTAAGAAGAAATGGAAAGTTTCTATTGCCGCAATGATTCGAAGAGCCGAAAGGCTTGATATAATCACAAAAGAGGACTACCAATCGTTGATTAGAATCATGCAAAGACGCGGCCAAAGAAAAGAGGAGCCATTAGATGATGTTCTCATTACTGCTTCTCCAGCATTGCTGAAGGCATCCGTCATGATGTTGCTTCAGGAAAATGTTTTTACAGCCGAAGAGTTTATGGATGAATTATCTGTAGAGTACGGGCTGAGCATTAGTCCGATAGAAGTCGAATATCTACTCGATCTCCCGACTGGCACATTAGCTGTTTCGAGGATAATCGATTTTAAGGCGATTCAAATCAAGCGCGGCAAGTAATTTACTGTATTTCTATAATAGCAAACTTAACGACAGAGAAAGGTGGTGTATTGCCTATGGCAAGCATTTACGTGGAACGACTCATCAAAAGAGTAATTGAATTGTCTCAATCCAGCGATTGGGATACTGCGGTAGCAGAATGGGAAATCGCTGATTGTGAAGAGGATGATACTCTTAGCGAATCCTGTGTTTGCGGCAAAGAGCATTTATACTATCTATTCACTATTGAAAATGCTATAAACGGGAACACTTTGTTTCCCATAGGAAGTTCCTGCATCAAAAAGTTTGGTCGCGACGACTTGGACGATGAAGCTGCAGTTCGAGAGAAAATGTTTAAATTGTACCATGCAGTTGAAGACAATCACTTCATTTCTCTTTCACCGGAATTCTTCTCTCGAAAGCTTTTAAAAAAGCTGTATGATGAAGGGGCCTTTGATTGTGAATACAATGGTTACGATGGATATGATGATTACGAGTTTATCCTGAAAATGTTTAATAAAAGGGACAAGTCTTCCATTACGCTTGGTCAACAGAAAAAAATTCGCGCAATCATCGTCGCATCCATTCGTCCTTATTTACGGAACCAACTGGCCAGAAAGATAAATGGTTAAGTCGTGTATCATATCCAAAAATTATAAAATACCATATCACCGCCATAGATGCCGTAAAATTGGCACCCATGGCGGTGATTATTTTCACTTACGCTTACTCTTTTTCTTTGTCTGCTTTGCTTCCTTTCTTCTTTCCTTTTTTCTTGCTTTTCTCCACTGCCTGCGGTGTCAGCGTTCCCTCCGCCATCAGCCGCTTTGCTTCCGCGATCTCCGCTTTCATCTCCACAATCAGTACCTTCAGCTTCTCCTCGCACTCCTCGCGGGTGTGCGCGTAGACATTGCGGGCGTGCTTTTTACCATCAGGCCATTTGGGAGAATAGCGTCCTTCAAAGAGGTGGTCGTTGATCTCACTGACACAGCCGGTGCCGGATCTGCGCTTGCGGCCCACATAGGGTTTGAAGTTGGTCATTTTCGGCTTGTCCGCCGTGGCCGGGACGGTTTCCCGCCCCGGCTCTGAAGCGTCCTCCTGCGGCGCTGCTTTGCCGATGCCGCGGTCGATGTTGGCGGCGGCTGTGCGCTGCATATCATCGGTGATGTGGGTGTAGATGTCCAGCGTGGTGGCCGCCGACACATGCCCCAGCATGGCGGAGAGTGTTTTCACATCCATGCCGTTTTCCAGTGCCAGCGTTGCGAAGGTGTGGCGCAGATCATGAAATCTAACATGTTTGCATCCTGCGTGCTCCAGAATGAGCTGCAATCTGCGGCGCACTACGCCAGGGGTGATGGGACAATCCTCTTTTACTGGGGACGGGAACATCCAGCGGGAGTCCACCGCCTTTTTGTACTCCCGCAGCACTGCCACCACCGCAGGCGGCAGGACGATCTTGCGGACGGAGTTCTTCGTCTTGGGCGTGCTGATCTGGAGCTGCCCCCGCACATCGTAGACCTGCTTGTTTACATTCAGCACACCGGTTTTGAAGTTCAGGTCGTCCCACTGCAGCGCCATCAGCTCACCCCGGCGCAGGCCGGTGGCTAAGTCCAGAAGGAAGACTTCGTAGTAGCCCTCGAACTTCGCCTGAATGAGGAACCTTTGAAGTTCCTCCCGCGTCAGCACCTGCATCTCCCGCGCCTTCTTGGGCGGCAGCTTGCAGCCGATGGCCGGGTTCACACGGATCAGCCCATCCTGCACCGCCTTCTCCAATGCGGAGCGGCAGGTGGCGTGACACATGCGCACCATTCGGTCGGACAGCCCTTCGCCGTACTTGTCGGTGAACCGCTTTCGGCCGCTTTTCTTGAGCCGACCGTAGAACTGCTGCAGGTCGTTCTGCGTCAGCTTATTCAGTGAAATGTCACCGATTTCCGGGATGATGTGCAGGCGGATGCGGCTTTCATAGGTCTCCTGCGTGGTGGGGCGGATCTTGGGCTTGGAATGATTCTCGTACCAGTATGTCAGCCAGTCCCCGAAGGGCATCTCGGGCCGCACCTTCTCCGGCTTCAGCCCGCCGCATTCCTCCTTGAGCTTCTGGAGCTTCTCGATGCACTCCTTCTTTGTCTTGGCGAGGACATTTTTCGTCTTGGGATAGCCGTTGTCATCGTAACCGATGACGATGCGACCTTCCCACCGCCCGTCCTTTCGTTGTCTTACTGTTCCGTCGCCGGCTTTTCGTTTTCTTGCCACGGTTTCAACTCCTTTCCGAAGATGTCCTCCATGAAGCCACCCACGATGCCAGAGGCTGTCTTCTGCATATCCGAGGTGACATGGGTGTAGGTATCCAGCGTGAAGGAGGCGTTGGTGTGGCCCAGGATACCGGACAGTGTCTTGGCGTCTACGCCGCTGGTGAGGGCGTGGGTGGCGAAGGTATGACGCAGATCGTGGAAGCGGATGCTGGGCAGACCCGCCCGCTGGAGGAGCGTTTTCATGTGGCGATACGCAGCGTTGGGATCGACGGGATCTTCCGGCTTCACCGGATCAGGGAATATCCATTGGCTGATGGCATCCGCCTTGCGCCGCCGCAGGATTTCAGTCACGCTGTGCGGCAGGATGATGGTGCGCATTCCCTGATTGGTCTTCGTCTCGCCGACGGTGTACTCGCCCTTCCGCTGGCTGTGGAGAGTGCGGCACACCTTCAGCATACCGCTCTCCTCGTCGAAGTCGCTCCATTGCAGTCCGCAGATCTCACCGCGGCGCGGGCCGGTCATCAGCTCCGTCTGGAAGAAGTCACGCCACACCTCATCCTGCTCCACCACTGCGAGGAAGGCGTCCAGCTCCGCGCGGGTGAGGATACGCTTGGGCTTGTAGTTGGGCTTGGGCACCGTTGTCCCCTCGGTGGGGTTCCTGGGAATGACATGGGCCTGCACCGCGTCTTTCAGTGCGGCGTGGAGCGTGGAGTGGATGTGGCGCACCATGGAGTCGGAGAGCTGATGCCCCATCTCGGGGTGCTCGTGGATGCGCCCCTCCGTTTTCAGGCGGCGGTACATCCGCTGGATGTCCTGCTGGGAGAGGAGGGAGATCTGCTTGTCGCCCAGCTGCGGCTTGATGTAGTATTCGATGTAGCGGCGGTAGCCCTCGAGGGTACCGGGCCGCACCGTACCCGTCTTGTACTCCGTGAGCCAGCGATCCAGCCACTGGCCCAGCGTCATGCGGCTGTCCTCGGTCAGCTCCACATCGCGGTAGCACTCGATGTTCTGGTGCAGCTTGTCCAGCAGGGCCTTTTGCGTCTTGGCATAGACGTGGCGGAACAGCGGCTCGCCGTTTTCCCGGTGGCCGATGACGATGCGACCCTCCCAGCGTCCGTCGTCACGCCTTCGTACCATGCCGTCACCGGCAGGTCTTCGTTTTGCCATTAAGGCCACCTCCTTGCAGCAACACAACATACCACAAGCTGCGGGGGAAAGCTACTGAAAGATTTCCCTTTTCTTTGCTTACGGCGCGGCAAATTTTGCACCGCTTACTCCTCCCGATGGAACAGCAGCACATCCCGAAAGGAGATGCTGCCGTGGGTAGAGGCCACCTCCCGGACGCTGCTGCCGCGCATTTTGTTGTACTCGTCCCGGGTCATGTCTATGTCGCCGCCCAGCAGATGGTTGGTCATGTTGTGCTCCACCACCAGCTTGAACAGCATCTTACCCAACCTGTCGCCGAACATGCCCAGTGTGCCCTCCAGCATCTCCTGCAGCGCGCGGGGCAGGTATGCGACCGACCGTTCGGCGTGCAGACGGCCACAGTACTGCCGCAGGGCCTTCTCTACAAACTCGTTGCGGGTGGGACAATTATCCAGCTTGTAGAATGCGTCCACCTCCTGCCACACTTCGTCTGACAGCCACACGGAGTGTCGGCTTTTCCCGTTGTTGTCCATTAAAAATTCCTCCTTTTTCGTATGTCTGCGCCGCCCAAAACCCTTGAAAACACGGGGCAAACGGGCATTTTCCCAAAGAATAGCGCCAAAGCATATTGGGAGCCCCTAAATCAGCGTCAATCTCAAAATCCCGCAAACCCCCGTGGCAGCCCGCACTGCGGGCTGCCGTGAACGGCATAGGTGCGGAAAAGCGCCAATGCCTTTCTCCTGCCCCGATTTCGGCGCACCGAAAATCGGTCCGAAACCGCTCAAAAGCCCTGGGGGTGCTATCTTCACCCGCTTTCGCTCCGGCGAGGTCACACAGCAGCTCACAGGGGCGAAGGCGGGGCTTCTGCGGCCTGTTTGGCCAGCGTATCTTGTATGCGCCGGCGCTCGGCGGCGGCTTCCGCTTTGGCCAGCTGCCGCCGATTGAACTGCTCCACGGCCTGCTCCGGCGGGAGGATCGTGTAGAGCAGAGAACCGTTTCGCTTGCGGCCATCTTTCAGCGTGACGGTGGTGTGCTCCGTGCGGATAAGCCCCTTTTCCTCCAGCTGACGGACATATTTCGCAACGGTGTTACGGCTCATGCCCACGGCCTTGCCGATGGTGCGGTAGCTGGGGTAGCACTGGTAGGTGGTGCGGTTTTCGCAGTACATGAGAAACGAGTACACAGCGATTTCGCCGGGGGACAGGCCCAGCCGGCAAAGGACTTTCGGCAGGGGGTAGTAGTTTCGGGCGGGCGTCTGCCACGGCAGGGTGCGCTTCATCGGGCACCTCCCGTCTGCCGGTCTACCCAGCGGCAGAACTTTTCCTTGGGGACGACGATACGATTGCCGATGCGCAGGGCCGGGAAGCCCTCTTCGTGCATGAGCTCGTAGGCGCTGGAGAGGGAGATCCCCAGGAGCTTGGCCGCCATTTCTGCGTTGAGGAACAGCGGAAGTTGGTCGTAGTCGGTGTAGTCGGATCGTTTCATAAAACACTCCTTATTTCAAATTCAGAGAAAAAGAACTTGCGTTTCGGAGGCCTCTCTGTTAGACTTGTGGCAGATGGCGTCTGCGCTTTCCGAAGCGCGGCGTGCTGCCGGACTGTTGCCGCAGTTCGGCGGCTTTCTTTTTGGATGGAATGGTGGATGGGCTGCCCCCCCTTTCATAGATGGAATATACCCGATTGACAATGTTTCTCTTATCGGGTATTATGAGTATAACAGATAAAAACGCATTTGCAAGGCGTTTTGGAAATATCGGCACGCACGCAAAAAATCAATCGGGTATGGAGGTACGACTATGTTTCGGATGAGCCATGACGCAGTGGATTTCTTTTCCGCCGACTTCACATCGGCGGGCGTGATCGTGGCGGGGGAGGAGTACCCGCTGGGATATTTTGCGGCGGAGGCGCTGGAGGTGTCGGGGCAGCTCACGCTGGATATAGGCGCTGCGGCCAAGGAATTTGCTGCCGAGGCGCAGATGTTTTTCGCCGCCCGGGACCCGTCCAGCGCCGGGATCGCCAACGAGGCGTTTCGGCGGCTGTGGCATCTGCTGCGGAAGCTGCCGCTGTATGAGCTTCTTTTGCGGCGGGAGGATGCGCCGTCCTGCTTCACCAGCGACGAGGACTGCCGGGAGATGTGGGACGAGATGATGACCCGGGGGACGCAGGCCCACGACGACTATGCGCGCTGGATAGCCCGGCTCAGCCGGATCGGCCAGGACTTGAGCGACTTCCGGCGCAACACCCAGTGGATGCTGTCGGCGTATTTTGAGGGCTTGCCCTCCTGCAAGCGGGAGAACTATATCGATGCCTATGGCCGCTTCAAGGATGGGATCGAGAAGGCAAAGCTGGCGGATATAGACGAGGAATCCGACCCGTACTACGACCCGCCCGTGGCGTCATTCCGCTTTGATTTCCCGGCGCACATATCCTTTATCCCGTACCGGGACGAGAAAACCGGGAAGCCGAAGATGGCGGAGCGCTCCACTTTCGACGACTTGATTGCCTTTTTCTATCTGGACTTGACGAGGGGGATTGCCGCAGGGAATCTGCCCCGCAGGTGCAAGAATTGCGGACACTGGTTCGTGGCCGTGGGCGGGTATAACACCCAGTATTGCGACCGCCCCATCCTCGGCCAGCACGGCAAGACCTGCCGCAGCGTGGGCGCCCATGAGACGGCGAAACGGAAACTGCGGGAGGCCGCCGCCAAGGAGTATGCCCGCACCTATAACCGCCTAAAGGGCCGGAAGCAGCGGGGCACCATCTCCACCGATGAATGGAATCACATCGTCGCCGTGGCGGAGGAGCTGCGGGCGGCATTTCAGGCAGGGGAGATGGCGGAGTCGGAATATTGCCGGAAGCTGAAGGCGCTGTGAGGTGTGATAGGAAAGTAAAAAAGCCGCTGCCCCCGGCCATTCCTTTGACCGGGGGCAGCGCCTATTCTTTGCTTATAGCGTGGCAGAAATTGAGCGGCGTGGTGGCTTGAAGTTGCCTGAAATTTATCTCCCCCTTTTCTTCACATCCTCATCAATGCGGCGTTTCCAGTCGGCGCTGAGAGGTTGGGCCGATCGAACGCTGCACACGGCGGCGCTGATGACCTCATAGTTCAGCGCCGTGCCCTCCTCGTCGCACTTGTAGTTCACTGCTCGGTCGGCGTCAATACCAAAGCGGGCCGCCTCCTTGGCGGCGTCGATGTTGGCACCCAGGAACAAAAACTCCCAGCCGTATTTTTCCTTCTGACGCTCGATCATGCGCCGCACCGTCTCGTAGTTATAGCGGCGGCTGGCGTTTTCGTAGCCGTCGGTGGTGATGACGAACAGGGCCTTTTCCGGCACATCCTCCCGGCGGGCGTACTTGTGGATGTTCCCAATGTGGTGGATGGCCCCGCCTACGGCGTCCAGCAGCGCCGTGCAGCCTCGGGTGAAATACTCCTTTTTCGTCATGAGCGGCACCTTGGCAAGGGGCAGGCGGTCGTGGATGACCACGCTCTCATTGTCAAACAGCACCGTGGAGACCAGGGCCTCGCCCGCCTCCTGCTTTTGCCTCGCGATCATGGAGTTGAAGCCGCCGATGGTGTCCGCCTCCAGCCCCGCCATGGAGCCGCTGCGATCCAGGATGAAAACCAATTCTGTCATAATGAAAACCCTCCTTCGTTTGATTGCGCTCTCATTGTAGCGCAGCCGAAGGAGGGTTTGGTCACCTGTGGGGCGACATTTTTACATTTTCCCCAGCCGCTGCAGGCGGGACTCGATTGCGCCGGGCGTGCGGCCAAAGTGTGCGCAGAGGTCTTTCTTCTTCATGCCCTCGTCGAACAAACGGCACAGCTCTTGATCCAGCTCCTCTGTCCACGGTTTTCCGGTGTTCTCCGGCAGCGTTTTTTTCCGCTTGCGAGATAACGCCTCCACGGCGCAGTTCAGTGCGCGAACGATCTCGCCTTTGTTGCATACATGGTCGTCCGGCAAGACCTCGCCGGTCAAAGGGTCAGTGCCGTCTGCTAAAATGGTTAGCAGTTCTTTCGCTCGTTGCATATCCATGACATTGTGGCTCCTTTTCTCTACTTTCTTCTTTTTGGTGGGCGGGTGCTTTCGGGATAGCAGGTAAAGCTCATATTTTGCGCTTTTATGATTTTGAATTACATTCTGGCTCTGTCGGCACATGATCGAAGCTGCTTAGCCAGTATTCATAACCTAAGCCCTCAATGCTGCAAATTACAACACGGCTCCAGCGCTCCTTAAGACTTTTTCCGTTAAAAATTTTCGCCTGAACAAGCTCTTCCGCTGTATCAAATTCGCATCCGCCGTCTACATCGCAGTAACCTACCCAGTACGGCTTGTCGTACTGTGGTAAGCAGCCGAGATAATGTTCTTCCTCATTGGGGTCATCACTGAAATAAAAGCAGGTTTCATCGATGTTCATGCCGGCGGTCAACTGCCGAAAGAAGAACTCCCAATCCATCTGATTTTTCATTATCCTCACGCCCCCAACAAGCTCTGATCAAAGGCAAACAACGCCTCGTTTATTTCAAAAATATCATACTTTTCCCGCCCGATAAAATACTCGATGATCACATCGAACTTGCTGCTGGCACTGAGGGCATAGCCCGCCCGGGCGATGAGGTCGCGGGTCTCGTCCAGGTTCAGCTCCAGGGCGATGGCAAAGGCGATGGCCGTGGACTTGGAGGGCTTATAGTCCGGATTGTTGCGGATCTTGGAGAACAGCTTGCGGTCCACATTGGCCTTTTTGTAGATTTCAGAATCCTTTTTGCCGATGCGGTCAATGAGCTTCAGCAGGGTCTCCGAGAATCCGGCGTCCAGATGCGCCAGCAGGTCGTCCAGGTTGCCTGAGGCCACGGAAGCTGAAGCGTACTGCGGTGCGGCATCTTCGTAAACGCTCAGCGGCTGGCTTTGCAGGCCAAAGCTCCCGCGCAGACGCTCCCGGCGTGTGTCGGTGTGGGCGTCCACATAGTGGTCGTCGATGTACTCGGCGATATCGGCGAACAGCTTGCCGCTGATCTGGTAGGCGGCGCGGTCAAAAATGACCAGGTAGACTGTCATGTCGCTGCCCAGCAGGAACTGGCCGATGGTGTCCGCCGCCACCCGCAGCGCCTGGTCCTTGGGGTAGCCGAAGATACCGGAGGAGATCAGCGGGAACGCCACCGTCTCGCACGCATGCGCCTGGGCCAGCGCCAGGCTCGTCCGATAGCAGGAGGCCAGCTGCTCCCGCTCGCCATGCCCGCCGCCTCGCCACACAGGCCCAACGGTGTGAATCACATACCGGCAGGGGAGACGATAGGCTTTTGTGATCTTGGCGTCGCCGGTTTTGCAGCCGCCAAGCCGTCGGCACTCGGCCAGCAGCTCCGGCCCCGCCGCCCGGTGGATGCACCCATCCACCCCGCCTCCGCCCAGCAGGGACTCCTTGGCCGCGTTGACAATGGCGTCCACGGCCATTTTCGTGATGTCGTTGCGAACGATGATAAGGGGCATAGTGTCACCAACTCAGTTTTTTAAAATTAGTAATCAGATTGAGCAAAAATGATAGTCGAGAATTCATTATCCGTTGTTTTCTTCAAAATTTTCGACTTGCTCCATAACTTTTTGAAACACTTCAGGACTGTATTGCGGTGGGTAGCCATTCTTAATCAGACATACCTTGATATCAAACTTAAGCTGATCGCGCACAATTTGGTTATTAAGCCAGTCAGCAAACGAAGATTTTGTATCAATAATATCCTTGACCTTTTTCGCCAAAGCCTTGCATTTATCATTGACAGTAATACCGTTAACGACCTTGTCTTGACCATACTCAAAATTGTAATGGTCGCGCAAGGCGATTAAAATATCATAGAAAGCCTTTTCTTCAAAGGTCAGTCCTACTTTTCGGAAGCTTTCGCGGCTTTCGTTTATTTCCTGTAAGATTTTTAAGGCCTGCTCGGTGGCGCTACGAATAATATCTTCTGAGGCTTGTTCTTGCGTTTCTCCAGCTTCCTCCGAGGTTAATTGTTTGCGGCGCTGATGATACTCTGCGATTGTTTTCTCAAGCATTTCATGAAATTTCTTTGCGGCTACCTGATTTGTTTTGTTATACTCAATAATTTGGTTTTTAAGTGTTTTGATGAGGAGTTCCAACTTTGAGGCTGGCATTTTTATATCGGATAGTTTTTCGTAGAATTCAGGACTGAAGATGTCCTCCTGCTCTCCTTCTGCAAGAACACTTTCTACCTTGTTATATCGAAGTGCCTCTTCCACCATTTTGGCCACATAGCGGTTCATGGTTTCGGCATCAACATCACTTGTTCCGCTCATTTTGCGTACAAATCCTGCTATTGCCATGAAGCATTGTGCCAAAGCCGACTCTTCCTCGCCAAGTTCTCCAGACGGCTGGCAGATATCAAATGCCATGCGCATTCTCTTTACGGTTTTCAAGAAATAGGTTTTGAAGGATACTGGCTTAATGGATTTCCCATTGTTGCTTATGCTCTGCAGTTCTTGTGTTGATACGAACACATACTCAGCTGCTTTTGAAAGGAGTCTGTACCGCTCTAAGGGGTCTCCATTGGGATTCAAGAACGGGCTTAAATCGAAAGTGACAAATAGGCCCTTCAGCACCGTCAATTCTTCACGGAATACGGTAGTTGCCTGCTCAACATCATCAGCCGTGGGAGCAATCGATGCGTTGCCACCGTATAACTTCATTGCCTCGCGCATATTGTTGCGAATGCCAATGTAATCTACGATCATGCCGTATTCTTTGCCGGGGTATTTCCTATTTACACGGCTAATCGTCTGAATCAGCAAATGCTTCTTTAGAGGCTTGTCGTTGTACATATATGTAAGTGTCGGAACATCAAAGCCAGTGATCCACATATCCACTACGATTGCAATATGGAAGTTGGATTTTTCATGCTTAAATGCTGCGTCAAGCGCATCGGAGCGTTTATCATTTTTAACGCCGCCGAGATAGTTATACATATCCGCATTATCATTGCTGCCAACGCTTGCGACCATAGCCATAAATGGCATGGGCTTTAATTCCCTTAGTTCCTCTTCCGTTGCAGCAACACCATCCGCAATTTTCTTTTCGACAAACCATTCGGGATAGCTGTCTTGGAATTTTTTGAGAAGCTCATAGGCAATGGACCTCGAGGAGCAGACGATCATCGCTTTCTGCACTCTATCAGGATCTTTTGCACAGGAAGAAATATAGTGGTCGTGGATATCTGCTGCCAGTCGTTTCAAGCGGGAAGGCTCACCGAGAATGACTTCCATGGAACTCATTGCCTTCTTACTGGATTCAATATCTTCTGCTGTTGACCCGTTATCAGCGCAGAATTTGTAGTAGTTTTCGATCTGTTTTACTTTTTCATTATCCAAAAGCACCTTTGCAATTCGGGGATGATACTTGATGGGCACAGTAAGTCCATCAGCTACCGCTTGATCCATTGTATAGCGGTCAATTTCGTCACCAAAAGTCTGGTAGGTTTCTGCAATGGGCGTGCCTGTAAAGCCAACAAAGGTAGCTTGCGGAAAAGCCTCCTTGAGCACCTTGGCGTATGGTTTGGAAACCATTGCTTTCATATTTTCATCCGCATCTTTGCTAAACTGAATCTTCTTTGCATGTTCAAGCTGAGTCCTATGCGCCTCGTCAGAGAAACAGATAATATTGGAGCGGTCATTTATCAGCCCGATTTTGTCATCTTCTCGATCACAGAACTTTTGAATGGTACAAATATAAAAACCACCGCTTTCTCTGGAACTTAATTCGCTGCGGAGTTCCTTTCGGCTGGGAACAACGCTAACTTCGCCGAGATTTAGAAACTCTTTACTCTTTGTAAACAGCTTCGCTCCTTGCTTTTGAAGCTCTTCGCGGTCAACGATCATAATAATGGTTGGGGAGCCGAGTTCGGGGCAGCACAGGGAAAGCTGGCGAGCGAGAAAGGCCATTGTGTAGGTTTTCCCGCAGCCGGTAGCACCGAAATATGTACCGCCTTTTCCGCTTTTCGATTCTACGGATTTTACGATACTCTGCTTCAAAAGCCTTGTGGCAAAAAACTGCGGATAACGGCAGACGATCTCACACTCATCACTGTCATAAATGCTGTCTTGAAAGTAGATATAATCACGGAAAATTTCAAGAAATCTTTCGGGTGCATAAACACCCTTTACCATATTTTCAGTTTCCTCAAAAGGCAGCGTAGAGACGGCATCATCGTCATTCACTCTGCGCCATGCATAAAAATGTTCATAGGGAGTACGAACGGTGCCAAGCCGAGTTTTCACACCGTCCGAGATACAGGCAAGCGGGCAATAATGAAGCAGATGAGGAATATCACGCCAATAACGGATGTTGATTTGCTCCCATGCATCGTAAATCGTTGCATTGGCGTCCGCCGGATTTTTAAGTTCCATTACACAGACAGGCAGCCCATTGACAAACAAAAGCACATCCGGCCTGCGGGTCTGCTTTTGGCCGTTATTGATATACTCTACGGAAAACTGATTAACACAACGGAAAATATTCTTCTTGGGATTTTCAAAGTCGATTAGGGGCACCATTCGAGGCAAGCCGCTTTGGGGCGTGAACTGAACGCCGTACACCATCCAGCCATAGACCTTGTGCAGAGTTGCAAAATCGCTTTCTGCACCGACAAGGCGAACGGAATCCATAATGCTATGGATCTCGTCTGGCAGCAGATCCGGGTTGGTGTCGGACAAGAAACTTTCCAAATCGTCGGAATACAGCACATCCATTCGGCTCTGGCGGTTAATTTTGCTTCCCTGCAAATACTGCCAGCCCTCTTTTTCCAAGAAGGCAATAAAGGCATATTCATATTCAGATTCGCAAAAATGCCCGTTAAAGTTTTGAAGTTTAGACATGGCGTTATCCTCCATATTTTTCCAGCAGCTTCAATAAGTCTTTTTCCGTATACTCTGAACTTTCGGTACGCTTTTCTTCCGCAAAAAGTGCGGCGTATTGCTCGTCGGTCAGTAATTTCATTCTATATGTCAGCGTATTAGGAATGTTCTTATTCAGAAAACTTTTCCTCGTTAAAGAATCGAGATACAAGGCAAGTTGAACGAGGATCATCCTTTCGACATCAGGTTCCGTATTTGTAAAATACACATATTGATTGATGAGCTTCGAGGGTTCTTCCAAAAGCCCTCGTGCATAAATCTTATCATATTCGCTGTAATTTTCATTCGGCTCTAAGTAGTATACCTTTTGAAGATTGTATGCATATTTGGTGAAAATACCGTCATTGGGTGAAATATAGCCAATGGAATCAAATAAAGTGGTTTCCAGCCATGCTTCGGGGTGTTCGATCCCGTTATTTTCATAGCCATCGTAGGACATATTTTGCAACTCGTTCCTCAAAAATCCCAACGCATATATAATTGCATTTTGATATTTTTTCAAAGCAATATTGTTCCGAGAATCTGACAGCTCTATGGTAAAAAAGCGGATATATTCATCAAATAGGCAATCACTTCCGGAGTCAAATCTCTTCGAGTATTCATCTTTTAAATACTTCAGCCATTGAACGATGTTATTATCAAGCTCAGCAAGGCTCTTTACTTTCTCGCCACGTAGCCGCTCGTATTCCCTGTCGGTGTATGTATTCTTTGCTTCAATGATTTTCGGGATAAAGTCGATCCATTTTGCTAAGTACTGCTCAAACTGCGAAACATAGAGTCCGAGTTGGATTATTTTTTCGTGAGGGTCCGAGGGGTAAATGAACGCCATAAGATCGGCTTTTTTGTTATTGTACAAGGTAGTGGGCCCCTGCCACGAAACAAACGGGCAGCAGTGAAATTGACTGCTATTCAGAAACTCTTTTTGGCGATTTGTGCAGAGAGGATGCACAGAACACAGAGAGCGGACATACTCGAAATATTTTTGGTCGGTACTTTTGTCCCCGAGCTCATTTTTGAAAATTGATGTCGAGTTTTCTATTTCTTCAATTAACCGATTATCGACTCTGAATATTCTGCCTATTGTTTTTATGCAATCGATTACAATATAGGCATTATTGATAAAATCATAAAAATCAAATGCAGAGCGAGACTTTTTATCCTTCCCAAGTTCAACATCGTTAAGATAATCGAGTGTATCTTCCAACCGATCCATTGCAGCACAAGTACGGTCCCATGCGCAATATGAACCCTTTATTTGCTTTTCAGCATGCATATTATCGATAGACTGCTTTCGCCGGTCATTCACTGCATCCCGCAAGCTCCTGGCATATTCTGTATTAAATTGGAAACGGAATGTTTCCATCATCTTCCTTCCTCCAACGAGCCGCGAATTAGTATCGGGCAGATGTCTTTGATTTGTGCTTTCAATTGCTCATTGATTCTTTTGCGGGTGATATAAACCTCATAAAAAGTTACTACCGCTTCTTGTAACTTTTTATCTGGAATTGGGATTTGAATTTCATAAAATCTTTCAAGGTCAAGATTTGAACGAACGCTTGAATCGCTCATAAACCACCCGCGTCTATCACTCTCATTGCGAGAAAACCAAATCATAACATACTCTGGTATAACTGTTTCCTCCTTCACCTCAAAAACTGTATAGGCTGGTGAAATAATTATAGGCTGCTCAGTGTCGTGAAGAGCAATTCTGATGCACTCGTCTCTACCCGTCTGCATTCCCGAGAACGCAAGTTGGCCTTTTTGAACGACCTTATACTTTCTCAAGTCAACACCATTAATGTCCGCAACAGAGGGCATAAACTGCTTAGAGATATTTATCCCTTGAACATTCTTGATTACACCCTCACTATTTCTGTTATCTACTTCATCAAGGATATTGCCAATTCGCATGCGAGGCGCAGAATGCTTGATCTTGTCAATTTGGGCATCTAGCGCAACCTTCAAGTCCTCCAAGCCACGCTCGTATGCCTGCTGGTTGGCAACCATGGCATTGTAGATATCGACATATTTCTGCTGTGTCGGCAGGTCGGGCAATTGGATTTCAATATCCTCCATATCCTCAAACCAAAAATACTCACGCGCTGATCCCCAAGAATTCGCTCGTGCATACCTGTCAAACTCAGCCCTATTAAAATAAAGAAATAAGTATTCTGAAGTAATTATATCTTTTGCAGAATCGCATATCTTAAATACTACATACCAAGTTGAAACGATAAATATTTTATCTGTATCGTTATATGTAAGTGCTATTTTATTACCTCTACGAGATGTATCTGCAACATATGCAAATGATCCCGGAGGAAATAATTTGTAATTGCGAAGGTTTACACCATTAAGATCTGCTTTTGTTGGAAACATGCTTTTATCTGTACCAACTCCCATTACATCGCTTTCGCCATAGAGCCCGTCCGTATTTCGTAAATCCGAATGCTCTATCAAGCCTTTTAGGCAACGCTTATTCAATCCCATAGCCGATCCCCCTGAATGCGTCCTCCAGCATTTTCTGGGACTGCTTTTCCTGCGCCAGCACCGCGTGCATTTCCTGCTGGATGCGAGCCATTTCCGCAGGGAAGTCGATCTCCAGATCGTGGTCGATAAACTCGATATACTTGCTGGGAATAAGGCTCCAGCCCTGCTTTTCGATTTCATCCATCCCCACGCTGCGGTAAAGCTCCGGCACGGCGTAGTCCGCACCATTCGTTCCTTCATTCTGCCATGTGTGATAAATGTCGGCGGCCCGCCGAATCTGCACTTCATCCAAAAGCACTTTCTTTTTGTTTTCGCCTTTAACTGGATTCTCCGTCCATGTACGCAGGTCCATAAACAGAATTTCGTGCTGGCGATCGCGCAGAGTCCTGTTGTGATATTTCCCGCCCTTCTTGTTTTGGTTTAGGATCCAAAGTGTGACGCTAATATCCGTGGTAATGAAAAGCTCACGAGGAAGAATGATAATGGCCTCCACCTTGTCTTTCTGAATTAGTTTTTTACGAATTTCGAGGGTGTCGCTATCACCCAATGCGCCATTTGCCAGTAAGAATCCGGCCACGCCGTCAGCGGCTTTCAAATGGGAGAGTATGTGCAGGATCCAGGCGTAGTTAGCGTTGCTCTCCGGCGGTGTGGCGTAGTCCGCCCAGCGGGGATCGTTTTTGAGATTTTCGTCGTACCAGCCCTTCAAGTTAAAGGGCGGATTCGCCATGATGTAATTAAAATATAGGCCTTTATGCAAATCGTGCGTAAAAGAGGAATCGGCCTCGCCGCCAAGATGATGGCTAATGCCGCGCAGGGCAAGGTTCATCTTGGCAAGGCGATAGGTTGCAGGTTCCTTTTCCTGACCGTAAATATTGATTCGGCTAATATCACCAACCTTGGCTTTAACAAGATCGGCGCTCTGAATGAACATACCGCCAGAGCCGCAGCAAGGGTCATATAAGGTGCCATCAAACGGTTCAATCATAGCTGCGATCAGCTGAACAGCATCGTGAGGCGTGTAAAACTCGCCTTCTTCCTTTGTGGCATTGACAGCAAACTCCTTGAGAAAATATTCGTATACACGGCCAATGAGGTCTTTTTCCTTGCCGAATGCCTTGTGGCTGATCTTGTTGACCTCATCAACGACTTTCTTGATGTCATTCGGCGCAAGGTTGCGAGCAGTAAATGTTCCCTCCACAAAACAGCCGCGAAGCTGCTTGCTGCTGGCGGCAATGCTGTGTAGCGCCGTATCAAGCGCAACATTGAGCTGAGGCGCGGGCGTGTTGATAATAGTAGACCAACGCGCTTCCAGCGGCAAATTATATGTGCCATCTGTAAAAGTGGCATCATCAAAGAACGCCGCAAAGATTTCGGGATCATCCGGGTCAAGCCCCTGTGCAATCAAATCTTTACGGAGTTTAGCTGTTCCATCCTCAAACTTTTCACCTATAAAGCGAAGAAAGACGAGAGCCAGCATCATATCACGCTTTTCAAAGAAAGAACCGGCATTCCGAGCCGCCCGCAAAATATCGCGGCACTTAAAAAGGATGCTGTCCAGGTTGATCGTTTCTTCTGCTTTTTTCTTTGCCATAGTGTCCTCCAATCAAAGGTAACATGCCCATTTCGCCCCATTATGGTGATTGAAGCTGGGTTAATATCCACCTTTTTCCTCATATCCTTATCAGCGAGCAGTTTCCGGAGCTTTTTATAACTCACAGACATTCTCCTCTGTATCGATATAAAAAAGCTCTGCCAAATGGCAGAGCTTTTGGTCTATTGCAGCCATACTGCCAAGGCCCAATCCAATGGATAGTATCATTATTAAAGATAGCATATTCGGCAGAAAAAAGCAAGGAAATGATAGATTCGTCGAATTCCTGTCAAATTCCAACTCTATTCAGCTACATTGAGAAAATCAACACTGAAAAATACAGGCACCACCTCAAAGAAACAGAGGTAGTGCCTGATTTTAATGCCTATTAATTATGCGTTGAAAAGGTACTCTTCAAGAGCCTTTGCCAAGTGGAGCGGTAAAGGGAGAACCGTCGACTGATTATACTGAATTGAAATGTCGCGCAGTGCGTTTGCATAGAAAATCCAGCTTGCTGCGTCATCTCCCGGCTGAAGCTGCAGTGGATACAGCTCAATCATATCCTTTTCCGCAAATGGATGCAGGGGGTAATTGATCTTAGATTCTCTAAAGCTCCATGTGTAGCGATTATCATTCGGCTTCATATGAATGCCCCAATACACATCTTCGTATTTAAAAATACCCGATGTGGAAGAATGCTGTAAATTATCGTCAGTAGCTTTTACGCTCAACTCCGTGAAATAATCCGGAACTTCTTGGTTGCTCCTGATTCGGATTATCCGCACGCCCGAATCTGCTAATGAGAGTAAATATGGGCTTTGCGGCGTTCCAACATTGATCTGAGATGGACAATACTCACCTATCATGGCATATCCGCCAATCTCCTTGTCGGAGATACCGCCCCATACCGCTCGTGTATTTCCATCGGATTGGACAAAGACCAGCACACCGTTTTCCAGCGTATCGTACCGATTTTTCAGCTCGATGAGCTTTTGTTTTGCAGGAGTGCGGCTTGCATCAACACAGCGTTGTTCCAAATCACTTTTCCAGAAAAGCTGTGCCATTTCGATGCAAGCCTCTCGATAAGAAACGGTCCGATTTGAAAACGCATCACAATGCACTCGAGTCTTTCCTTCCGTTAAATCAACCGTAATGTAAAGCGGAAGAAAACGAGCTTTATTTGAGATTCCTTGAACTTGCGTACATAAATGCATGCCCATACAGGGTGTATGCGCCAAATCAGGTTGTTTATGTTTAGGATCCAGCAGGGTCACCACACCTAACTGCCGATAGAGGTCGTACACAGCATTTTCAATTTTATTCTGATTGGCATCTTCGCCGGGGGTAACAAACTGCACAACTCGGCCGGTTCGGGCGAATGCATTGCGAAGGACAGATTTTGGGTCGCCAACACCATAGTTCTCTTGCCCGGGCAAAATGAAAATACAAGCCGTTACCCCATCGGTATCGCCTAATAGAACGGCGATTTCACCGCATCGTGTAATCTGCGTTTGCAGATTATCGTCCGGCATGCTATCTGCAAGACTGCCGACTTCTTTACACACATACCGCACTTTCAGGCTGGATGTATCCTTTTCGTCGCCAAAATCCTGTTTAATTTTGGTCTCAATCTGTTTCAGCAGTCTTTGCTGTGAAGCATCCTTCCACAGGCCATACAGCTCGAATGTGATTTGGTCTGTCTCCGTGCATCGGCTGACCCAGTTCCGGAAATCTTCAGAATCCTCATAGTCCTGCGGGGAGTAATATTTTTTGAGTTTCTGCCCTCGCAGCATGACCCGTTCCGCTTCGGGCTGCTCACAAATCATATCTCCGAGCAGAGCAGACACTGCCCTGTACAGTGACGCCTTGTCAACAACGGACACACCTGTTCCGATTTTGGAAGTTGCAAAGCCGGCCATGCCGTTTTTGTAGGGAAGAAGAATTTTTTTCGCGTATGCTGCGGGATTTTTTACAACAGCTTCCACCGATGGTAATTGCTCATATCCCCAAATATTGTAGCACTCCTTGTCCTGTTCTTTCCATATGGGCTGTTTGGCCGTGTAACCATAGATGATGGGAACTTGGCAATATTTATCCTCGGAAATCTTAATATAGGAATTAATGGCATTCGTTAAAAACGGGGTTCGCTCTTTATTGTAGTTATCGGGGATCCAGCGGCGAATGCTCATCTGGCACAGCAGCAGCGCTTTTCTTTCCGGAGGAGTTGTCTGTACAGATAGATCAAATACAAAAGAGTATTGATGGTGACTTTTCATATCTGTGATCGGATCGCTGATCAGCTGATTCTTAGCGGCATAGCACAGGCGCAGCGTTTGCCCGCTCAGGGCAATCTTTTTCCCCAGTAGACGGTTGATTGCCAAAAGAGGAATTGCCTGATAAGCAGCTTCACTAACCGTCCCATTTTCGAGTGTAAGGCAGACTTCATCCGTGGATTGAACCGCCGCAAGTTCTTCCCAATTCATCGTATCGCAAAATTCTTTTGCGAGCTTTTTGACTATGGGGTCTGCCTTTGAGGGTGTGACATAAGTGGCCTTTACCCAAGTCTTAATAATGCTGCACAATGCATGAATATTCTTCTCGGAGTATTCATAGCAGGATGTAATCCAACGCTCATCATGGCTTCCCATTTTTAATGGAGCTAACGCGATGATACCTTCCATCCAGCTGTCAACCAACTTCTTTAGCGCATTCGTTGGAAGTCCATACTCATCCTTGAACTTTGGGTTCTTCTTCCGTGCGATGTTCAGCAGGGTTGTTTTCCAGGATGCGGGAAACCCCAAATAATACAGGGTGCAGGTTTGTTTGGGAGACAGTTTATATGCCAGCGGATAGATTTTATGATTCATACGGAATGTCCTTTCGATAAGCTTTATAAAATGGAGCATACAGCGTTTCGGCAATTTCTGCACTGTCTTTGCAGGTCATCAATGCATCTAAGTACCTGCCCAACTCGGAGAGACAGTCAAAGTCACCTTGCTTTTCTTCGCGGGCGCGAAATGCGCCGTCAATAAAATAAACATGCGGTTCCGGCTTTGTCACATCCGTCACACGCGCCAACCGGCCAAAAATCTGAAGGATCAAAACAAACAGTGTTGCAACCACATCCTTCCGCTCTTCGGCATCCAGTTCAGCCAAACCAAACGATTTGCTTTTGCTCATCTTGGCCCACTGCTGTGCTGCAAATTGTCGGATGCGCACATTGTATGCGAACAGAGATTCCTGTGGCCCTCGATGACAGTGGGATTCCACAAATCCATTGAGCTTGCTGCCCTTCTGCTGGATATCGTCAGGAACAGCCATCGGCCGCACCATGAAAAACACCGCGCAAAGGGCAGAGTGGCCGTACTCATCGACAATGTTGTGTCCGCGTTCGATCGCCATAGCGGGCGCAATCAGGATCTCCTCTTTCATCCCGGCAAACCGGCTGACCTCCCCCCGGCGCACCGTTCCCTGAACATTCTCGCTGCTGATGGCATCAGAGATCATCCGGCAAACCTGTGCAGGGCAATTGACCTTCCGCAGGGCCGTCTCCAGTGTTCGCTGTACTTCCTGTGCCTGAACATAGCTGTTGACGACCAACAGGATCTTCCCGGCCCTTCTCTCATATTCTCTGACGATCAGATCGACAGTCCGTTCGGTCGCAAACCGCAGCTGCACCACGCGCTGATCATCCGACGCACCGGAAATACGCTCCGGAAAACCGGATTCAAAGAATCGCGTTTTTTCTAAAAATGCGCGTTTCTCACCATCTGCCTCAAGGATATAGTTCACCGGCCGATTGATGTGGTACTCATAGGAGCCCTCCGCCCAGCTGGAACCGGACAGCATGATCACATGAGGACCCGCAGGATCGCCCTGTGCGTCAGTGCGCAGATACGGAAGATCCTTCATCAGGCTTCGGCCAAACGCGAACTGGCGGAACAGAATAATGTCTTCGTCGTCTGTCTTTTTCAGGCCGAACAGGTTGCCGCACAGCGCAGAGGGCAGGAAATACTGCTGCTGCCGAAAACGGGTCTGCAGGAATCCGAACAGTTCATTTTGTCCGTAAGAGGTTTCATGGCTGGCCTCATACGCATCGCTGAGGTCTCGGATAAAGTGATCAAAATAAATGAGCCGCAAAATAAGCTTGATGCGGGCATCTTGGATTTGTTTCACTTTATCCTTCTTTGGCCGCGAAAAATCATCGCCCAGCTCATTCAGCCAAATGCGGTACATTTGGTTAAAGAATGTCTCGTCGGTACTCTTGCAGGAGCTCTCAAGAACGGCCCATAGCGTACTTTGACGGATGCCGTCTTCATCCTGCATATCGATCAGGTCATAGATGGCTTGATAGACGGCATATGGAATTCTATATTCCGACTCATCCCGGTACATATCCTCTAAGAGGGTAAGTGCCGAGAAAGGATCGCCATGCGCAATTTTCTTCCATGTACCCAATTCATGGTGCAGAGATTTTACGAGACAGCTCAGGACTGTCACGCTCTGGCGCTGCATTTCATCGTATCTCTGCTCGGCCAGATTCTCCTCTCTGCGTTTGCTGCTCAGCCGCATATAGGCGCTGCAATCTTCGGCACATTCGCGGATATAGCTATTAAAGCTCGTTTCCGGCATAAAAAAGTGATCAAGCGTTTTTTGAACTCTGTCACTTTCGTCAAAGACGACCACATCAAAGCCGCGCATTACCAACTCCAGAAAGGTTTCCCGCTGCGCTCCTACCCGAGATGCCGCAAAGCCCGCAACTGTTGTGATAACAACGGAAGCGGTATAGCATTCACGGAGCATTCTGGTGCCCAGGCACTGATGAAAATACGGACACAGGTGATTCTTGTTCCCTTTTTTCAGGGCGTAGCACGGCTCTTTGCCGAAAGCGATCGCTTCACTATGCTGCGCATCCATCCCATCAACCAAACATAACGGCGTTAAGTATTGAGAAAATTCTGCCGGCAAACAGGTCTCACAGGGCTGCGCGACCTGATTGATATATTTCAGCCTTTCACCGCGGCCAATCAACGGGCTTGCCGCAACCCCAAAGGCTGATAAATATTTCTGCAGGTTCATGACTTCGGCTACCGTGTCAACAACGATCGTCATCCGGCACCCATTTTTATGACACCAAAATGCCAATACCTTGATCAGCGTGGATTTGCCCGCGCCAACCATGCCAACGATATTGACGACCTCAAGAATCGTGAGCTTCGTACATGTACTGACGGAAGCCCCATTGATCTGCTTGAGAATATTGGTCGATAAAATCTCGCAGCACGGGTCACCGGGATGCATCCCGGCCATTTCCTTTGCGGTGTTCAGCAGTTCGTCCAGAGTGACGGAAATTGGTTCTCTGCGTCCTTTTTCAGGAATTCCCGGTGGAACGGGTGCGGTACAGTCACTGTCAAATCTGACTGAAACAGTTTCGGTTTCCCCGGTTTCCAGATTCAGATACGGATAGCGATATGTTCCGGCTCCGGCATAAGAAGTCGGCTTGGCTTCTTCAAGTCTTTCCGTCCAAAATCGTTCCCACTCCCTTTGGCGCTGCTCATACGGATAGGGATATTCCCCCTCTGCTTTGGAAAACGAACGACTTTCCCCCGATTTCTCAAACGAAAAAGCGCGAACTGCATCATATTTCGGAGCCTGATATGCCCGCAAATCATCCTGCCAGTATTTTTGAGAACGATAGTACCCCAATGTGTGCCGGGCCTGCTGCAAGGTGTGTTCCATATCTGTGCACGCCGTTGTGCCAATAAGCTGATATTGGGTAAATAACAGATAGGCCTTTGCCGGATCGGTGGCCGGTGCGTTCAGGGCAAGCAAATGCAGAACCGCTTCGATCGCCGCGAATCTGGCAAGCGGCATGGGTTCGTCTATGCCTTGAAATTGTGCCGCAAGCGGAGTGTACCAGCCGTCTTTGGTCTTATTCATCGTTGCATGCCGCCTCCTTCTTCGCAATTGCGGTTTTCAGCGCCTTCAGGGTCACACACTCTACATTTTTTTGATCCTTCAGTACGCGGTTGATGATCGCGGTATAGTTTCGCTGATTGACTGTGTATTCGCTGGGGATCACAAAATAGCCGCGCGCATAGTCCCCGGAAGGGAACCCACCGTCATTCTGAATCTTCGTGCGGAGCGCGATGGGATTTCGATATGCCTTTGCGTCAATTTCCCAAATATCCCCGTCCGGGAACCGGATCTCCACATCATAGCGGTCCATCTGCGGCCACAATGCCCAGCGAAGCTTCTTTTTCTCACAAAACGCCGCAATTTCAAGTTCAAGCTTTCCCGGTGTGGCAAAATACCGCATAATGCCTTTCTTTAACCGATAGAGATCACCAGCCGAAATGTCCAGTTTCATCTCATCCGTGAATTCGGGGAGGGTATCTGTGCAATGGGTCGAGTGACAGCTGTAGCCATACTTTCCTTGCATCATCGTCCATCCGCATTGAGGACAGCGGTAGCTTTCCTCCGTAATTTCCTCGTAAGCAAACTGGAAGGCGTCTCTGGCCATCGGATCATCGGCCAGTTCAAGAGACATGGTGCGCCTATCCTCGAGTGTGATAATCGGATGCTCGATGATATATCTTCTGACCCTGCAGTAATCTTCTTGACTTAATGTAATTATTTTTTCATAGAGAATACGCTCGTCTGTTCCGTTCATGATGTCACTGTCCTGCGTTTCCAGGAACTCATAGCAATCCGAGCTGGGAACATATACGTTACCGGCTTTTTGATACGCAAAGGCGTCATAGGCATAAAAAGGCTCTTCCTGAAGATGCAATTGCTCGACAGCTCCCGATTCCCATGTATCGAACCACTCCTCAATAGGTCTGGTGATAAAATGCGCAAGGAAAGAGGCCTCGTCGGGATACTCGACAGCGGCTTGACTCCCCGCCCATTGACTTGCGGCTAAAAACATGTTGATTCCATGCTGCAAAGCTTTGCTGTAGGGATACCTTGTCGGTTCCATTTGCAGCAACTGTTCTTTCTCAATCAATCCTTTTGCAATCAGCGCGAATGTTTTTCGCATAAATGCCGTATCCATAGAAATCCCTCCTGCCTTAAAACAAAATAAAACGGCTCTCTTGATATGTACAAGAGAACCGTTGAAAATACAATGTGATTGGAATATACAAATTGCGAAACAAAGTCTATATATACCGAATCGATGCGCTTTTAACTTTTCTCGTGTACAGGTGTAATTATAAGGAATGCCTTACGGCTTGTCAAGAAGCATTTTCACTCTTTTCGTACATTTTCACTCTCTTCGTATATTGTGGCTGATGAGCATTTCAGACAGGGCAGGCGGCGAGGACATGTCAAAATTTGTTGCACAGGCTATTCGTGCTTACTGCGGAAATTGATTCTTCTTTGTCTATAGCGTTATTGTGCACGACCTTTTAGGCGACCAAAAGGGCCGCACCTGCTTGTATGAACAGGTGCGGCCCTCTAATTTGACGGAAATTTAATTCAGTCTGAAGTAACAGGTGTTCTTCCCACGACCTTCTTTTTTCAACTCGCCGGCTGCAATCAGCTTACGCAAGGCCCCCTCTATGGAACTGTCACTGAGCGTCGGGCAAAGCTCCCGGATGTCCTGCTTATTGAACCGCCCGATTCTATTCTTGCTTGCTCTGCGCACCATTTCCAATGCGGACAGCTTGGTTTCCACAAGCGCCACACGATCTTCAAAGTCTTTGTAGGCGGCAAGGATCGTTCCCAGCAGGTACTTGATGAAGGGCACTACATTCTCGTTGCCTTCGTGCCAGCCAGTTTGCGCCTGTGCAAGCGCGTCGTAATACAGGTCCTTGTTTTTGGCGATTTTGGCTTCAAGGGAGATATACTTGCCGACATAAAATCCGCTTCGGTACAGAAGCAGCGTTGTGAGCAATCGGCTCATTCGTCCGTTGCCGTCATTGAACGGGTGAATGCACAGGAAGTCATGGATGAAAACCGGGATTGCAATCAACGGCTCCAGTTCCATGTTGCCAATCACACGATTGTATTCCTCGCAGATTCTGTCCAGCGCTTCCGGCGTTTCATAAGGGGCAAGCGGGGTGAACAGCGTTTCCACATGACCGTCCGGATAAGTGGCAGTGATATAATTCTGCACGCTTTTTGTGCGGCCCGCAAGCGGGTTATTCATGTGGCTGTAGAGGATTTTGTGAAGCTGCAGGATATAGTTCTGCGTAATTGGTATCGCGTCAAAGCTCTCGTGAATGATACTCAGCACATCGCGGTATCCGGCAATTTCCTGCTCGTCACGGTTTCTCGGCGTGGTTTTCTCCTCGACGAGCTGCCGGATTCGGGTACTCGTGGTGACGATGCCCTCGATGGCATTCGATGCCTCGGTGCTCTGTATCTTGGCAATTTCCACGAGTTTTTCGAGCTCCTCCGGGCGCTGCTTCAAATACAGTTCCTGCTTGCCGGCTTCCTTGTATATGGCCGCAATCAGGCCAAGAATATCCGAGTCCCACTTCTGCTCCTTGATTGCGGAGTAATTGAAGGTTCTCATCCCCTCACCTCCATTCGTTTTCCCTTAAATGATAATACAGAATAAGGGAATAGTCAATAGGCTGTGCCGTAAATCCCTTACTATTATGCCTGTATTAAGGGATTTATACCCAGGGAGCAAGAAAAGTACCTCTGCCTATCTTCCCGCCAATTCTTTGTCTATAGCGGCTCAACCTTTGAGCTGCTGTCTGCGCAGAAAACACTTGCATAACACCCTCCCCAGAGTTACAATACAGACCACACAGCAACGAGAAACGCTTCCCATCCGGCACCGGTGAATGTTCACCGAAAACCGGGCGGGAAGCGTTTTTGACCACATAGATTACCACAGACGGCGCTGGAACACCCGGAAACAGCGGAGATAAGAGCGTCAAAGAGTAAGTGAAACAAATTAAAAAGCGCCGAAAACCGCTATAAACAAGCGAAAAAAGTGTTCAGCATCCCTTTGGGAGCAGGAGACCGTGCGTTCGAGCCGCACTACTCGGACCAAAGAATGATAATCCGAACTACATTATCCAAGTGGGTAATGTGTTCGAATTTATCATTTCTATTGAGAATATTTTTTAGAAATTGTAAAGCCACACGGTCTGCAAACACAGACCGTGTGGCTTTGGATGGTGGTATGGCAGCACCTTTTGGATGTGCCGCCCCGCATTAGGCTAAAGTTGCTTCATTTGAATCATAATACCCCTCTGAAGTATGGTCGTTAATTCCGAATTCCTGCATCGCTGCATAGATACTCAGATGTTCTTTTTTCATGGTTTCTACAACCATTCTCTTGAACTCCGGCGTATATCGTTTGTTTGGTACTCCTTTTGCTGGAAAAACCCGGAGGTTTTTTCCGCAGGCATAAACAAAGCGAGGCAGCCTTTTGGCTGCCCCGCTTTGCTATTTGAGGAGATAGGAAAATAGGGAAAGTATTTTTAGGAATAGGGGTTACGCGGCGGTCCGCTGCTTTGCCTGTGCAGCCAGAGCCTTGATGCCCTCTACCACCAGGTCGATAGCCAGGATCACCAGCAGTACGCCGATGATGCCGCGGATGTAGAACCATGCCACGCCCTGACCGCCGGCCATGATGCCAGCGACCTGTGCCTTGATGGTGAACACCAGGGAGGTCAGAGTCACGATCAGCATGAAGAACATGGGGAAGTAGAACATCTTGTTGTTGCGGCCGATCTTACCCAGCCAGCAGCACACGGCCAGCAGGCCCAGAGCAGCCAGCAGCTGGTTGGCAGCGCCGAACAGAGCCCAGATCTTGGCATAGCCGGTCAGGCCCAGAGCAACGCCGGCCACCACGGTGATAGCGGTTGCAACATAGGGGTTGGTGATGACCTTGCGCCAGCCGGTGAGGTCCTTGACATCCTGTCCCTGGGGAGTGAAGAGCTCCTGGAACATATACCGGGCCAGACGAGTGGCGGTATCCACGGAGGTCAGGCAGAAGGCGGAAACGGCCAGGATCAGCATGGAGTAAACTGCATTGTAGCAGCCGCTGCCGAACACCTCGGAGAACATAGAGGCAAGGCCGGTGGCAAACACCACGGTGGGGGTCACGGTCTCGCCGGAGGAGTACTTAGCCCAGATGTAACCCACGGCGCACACGGAGATGAGAGCCAGAGCGCACTCAATGAGCATACCGCCGTAAGCGATGGGCTTGGCATCCTTTTCCTGATCCAGCTGCTTAGCCGTGGTACCGGAGCCCACCAGGGAGTGGAAGCCGGACACAGCGCCGCAGGCGATGGTCACGAACAGGGCCGGGAACATATAACCCAGGGAGGTGCCGCTGGGAGCCAGGGTATCCTTGAAGCCGGTGAAGGCGGGCATATCCACAACGGGGTGGCAGCCCAGAATGCCTACCACAGCCAGGATGATCATACCGTACAGCAGGAAGGAGCTGAGGTAGTCACGGGGCTGGAGCAGGATCCACACGGGGGTGACGGAAGCGACGCCGATGTACAGACCCACAATGATCATCCACACGGTGTAGCTCAGGTAGATGGGGTGCCAGTTCAGACCGATGTACATGCAAGCGGCGATACCGATAACACCGATAACGGTGGCCACGCCCAGAGGAGCGTTGCGGCGGTATACGAAGAAGCCGAAGACAATGGCCATCAGGATGAACATGATGGAGATGATAGCGGTGGAGGCATTTGCGGAGGAAGCCGCAACATCCACAGCGCCGTCAGCGGTGTAAGTGGCCTTGAAGGTGTTGGCAACGATAGATGCGAAGGCAGCCACCACCAGGATCAGGGTCAGATAAGAGAAAATGATGAACAGTTTCTTAGCCTTGGGGCCGATGGCGTCGCCAATGACCTCGCCGATAGACTGGCCCTTGTGGCGAATGGAAGCGAACAGGGCACCGAAGTCATGCACGCCGCCGAAGAAGATGCCGCCGATGAGCACCCACAGCATCACGGGCACCCAGCCGAACACAGCGGCCTGAATGGGGCCGTTGATGGGGCCGGCACCGGCGATGGACGAGAAGTGATGTCCCATCAGCACGGGGGCCTTGGCAGGGCAGTAGTCCTTGCCGTCCTCCAGTTCATGAGCGGGGGTGACACGGCTGTTATCAATACCCCACTTTTTGGCAAGCCAGCCGCCATAGAAGATGTAACCTATGACCAACACGACAATGCCAATGATCAAAAACAATGCAGCATTCATAAAGTTTTCTCCTTTCCTAACAGTTTTCTCTTTGCTTTACAAAACAGCGTTTTATCCAAAAGCTGTGCTGCACTTCTTCCGCTGGCGTTGGAAAATGCTTTTCCCTCCTCCAGCACCGCCAGGCCCGAGTGGAAATCCATCCAACCCCAAAAGGCCATTTTGAAGCTCTTGTAGATGCGGCATTTCCGCAGAGCCTTTTTGGCTGCCTTATCGCAGCTGTCGCACAGGAACATGGCGGTGATGTAGCTGTACATATGCGTGGGACCCGGCTCGATCAGCTCCATGCCGCTGGCATACGCATAGTCCCGGCAGGAGTTGTAGATCTCCTCCGTCAGGTGCGGCACGGAAAACAGATACACATATTCATGGCTTCCGGCCTGCCAAAGCTTCGCCTTCTTGCTCAGCACATATTTTTCCGACATGGCGTGGAAAGCGCAGGTGGCCACCAGCGGAGCCTGATCCTCTTGGGCAGAAGAAATGTCATAGTATCCGGCGTAGCGCCCCAGCAGCTTGTCTACCGCCTCTGTGCGTGTCAGATTTTGCATACGGATTCCTCCTGTTCCTCTTAGCGTTCAGTTCTGCTAATATCTCGTATCATAGGAACTGATAAAAACGAAAAAACGGCCTAAAATCTCCTCTAGAGAAATTTACGCCAATTAATTCCCCTTTGGGGAAATGTAACCCCAAAGGCTGTACGAATTATATGCCATATTTTTAACAAATACAAGTGTTAAAATACACAAATTATTCATAAAGATTCTGTTAAAAATTCTGTTTGCATTTTGCAGGAAAAGGGAGTATTATTATAAAAATACATATTTATCGCGGAAATAATTTATTATAAAAACCGCGAAATCCGCAGAATATAGAGAAATGCAGCCCTTTTCAGATTGCATTTCAGCGTGTCAAAATAGCCTCGCAGAGTTTGCCGCTCGCAGGCGGCAAAGAAATGAAATCATTTTCTCTCGCGACATGTGCGTGAGAGAAAATACAGCTCGGGCTGCCAGTGTGGAATTTGTCCGTCACAGACGGACAAATTATGCGCGCAGCAGACCGCAAGCCTTTTTTCGACAGTCTCAAATGCAGCCTTTAATCGGCTGCATTTTTTTGCGTCCGACCCGCAAGAAACGGACGCTTCCCGGGTATCCTATTTCTTAACAGACGGAAACAGGAGGGAGACCCATGGGGAAGAGAGGACGGGTGCGGCTGTTTTTCCTGCTGCTGGCGGCGGTGGCAGCGGGATGGCTGGTGCGGGAGGCTCAGCTGCTGCGGGAGCCGGCGGCGCTGACGGTGCCTGCCTGCGACATCGCCGTAGACTGCCGCCGGGTGCTGCTGGCCACCTCGGAGCGGCTTCAGAGCATCGTGGACCGGCCGGACCTGGCCGCCTGGTACGGGCCCTATATCCTGGACCATGCGGGACAGGGCTTTCGGGGTCTGTGGAATATTGCCCCCGGGGACACCGTCACCGTGGCCGCTCGGCCCTACCGCTGCCGGTTTGTGATCACCGGCTGGAGCGACTGCGGCATCCGCCCCAAGTCCGGGCCTCTGCCCGCCGCGTCCCTGTACCTGTGTACCTGCGTTCCCGGCGGGCGGGAGTATGAGATCTATATTGTGGGCCTGGAGCCGGTGTGACCGGAGACAGGCGAAAAGGCTTCGGTTTGCCGCACGCGTAATTTTTACACCCGGACTTTTTGGCTATTCGGCCTCTTGCCATTGTCAGGCGCGGATGTTATAATTTATAATAAGGAAGAAGCCGAGCGCGGCGGCAGGGGAAATGTAGCCCAGCCTCCCGCTGCGGGATACAATATTAAATTATAAGTTATACAAGGAGAGGAAGGACATGCGATCCATTCGAGATATTTATAAAATAGGTACCGGCCCCTCCAGCTCTCACACCATGGGCCCCGCCCGGGCGGCGGTGCTGTTTCGGGACGAGCATCCGGAGGCGGATAAATTTCAGGCCATTCTCTACGGTTCCCTCTCCAAAACGGGGCGGGGCCACGGCACCGACCGGGCTTTGCGGGACGCCTTTGCGCCCATTGAGGCGGAGGTGATTTTCTCAGAGGAGGACCCCCGGGGCCTGAAGCATCCCAACACCCTGGACCTCATTGCCTGGCGGGAGGGCAAGGAGCTGGGCCGCATCCGCATAGAGAGCATCGGCGGCGGCGACATCGTTATCGAGGGCCGGGAGGAAGATAATCAGGGCGAGGAGACTTACATGGAAAACTCCTTTGCCGAGATACTGCAGTTCTGCCAGTACCGCTATGTGGATCTGGTGGAGTACATAGAGATGAATGAGGGTCCCGACATTTGGGACTATCTCATCGGCGTGTGGCATGTGATGACGCGTTCCGTGGAGGAGGGCCTCTCCCGCACCGGCGAGCTGCCCGGCGGCCTGCACATCCAGCGCAAGGCCAAGTATATGTTCGAGCATATCGTGGAGACCAAGCACCCGGAGCTGGTGGAGTGCCAGAAGGTCTGCTCCTATGCCTACGCTGTCAGCGAGCAGAACGCCGACAACGGCACCATCGTCACCGCCCCCACCTGCGGCGCCTGCGGCGTGCTGCCGGCGGTGCTGTACTATTTCAAGGATAAGCGGAACCTGTCCGACCTGGACATTGCCCATGCTTTGGGCGTGGCGGGTCTGTTCGGTGAGCTGGCCAAGCGCAATGCCTCCGTCTCCGGGGCTGAGTGCGGCTGTCAGGCGGAGGTGGGCGTAGCCTGCTCCATGGCCGCCGCCGCTGCCTGCCAGGCCTTCGGCTATAATATCCATCAGATCGAGTACGCCGCCGAGGTGTCCTTGGAGCATCATCTGGGCCTCACCTGCGACCCCATCTGCGGCCTGGTACAGGTGCCCTGTATCGAGCGCAATGCCGTGGCCGCCATGCGCGCCATCAACTCGGCCAACATCGCTTACTTCCTCACCGGCACCCGGAATATCAGCTATGACATGGTGCTGAAAAGCATGTATTACACGGGCCTGGATATGAACCAGCGCTACCGGGAGACCGCCGAAGGCGGCCTGGCCCGCATCTATACCCGCCGGGGAAAATAAAATCTCCCGGCATAAAAGGATTTGCATTTTTCACGCCTGCAGGCGGCCCGGAAAGGGCCGCCTGTATTTTTGGCAAAACTTTGCAAAGAATGTCCGCCGTTCCTTGACGCAGGGCCGGAAAAAGAGTAAAATATAGCGTATCAATATGTCTAATGCACTACGCAGGAGGGAATAGACCATGGCCGAGAGCAAAAGCCCCAGACAACCGAATAAGCCGGATAAAAACGAGGTGTGGTCGTGGGTGGTCATTGCCATCCTGTTTGCCTTTGCCTGGCCTGTGGGACTTATTGTGCTTTTTGCCAAGCTTTCGGACCGCAAGCGTAAGTCGGGACGGGGTACGCAGTCCACGATCATCACAGCCGAGACGGAGGACACCGCAGAAACCGCCCCCGGGAGTGCGGAGAAAAAGAGCAGCTCCGCCGGACAGACAAAAAAGAAGGGGAGCAGTATCCTCCGCCGCACGCCCAAGGTTTCCGATGGCAATGCCAATGTACTGCGGAACATCGGAATTGTTCTGACCATTATCGGCAGTATTGTCCTGTTTGGCAAGGTCAGTGACTACCTGTTTTTCCTGCAGGACGGCCATTGGGCCTGGTTTTTGGAGGAAGTGTTCTTTCCCATGGGCATCACCGCCGGGGGCCTGGGGCTGCTGCTGGGCAGCCACTGGATGCGCCGCCGTCTGCGCCGCTATGCCAAGTACCAGGCCATCGCCGGGAAGAAGCCCACGGTGACCATTTCCCAGCTGGCCGCCGCCGCAGATGTGTCCCCCCGCCGGGTGGAAAACGACCTGGAGCAGATGGTGCAGAAGGGCTTTTGGGGCAAGGAGGCCTATCTGGACCTGGGCCGGGGCGTCTTGGTGCGCACCTTTGAGGCGGCCGAGGACCTGGAGCAGGCCCAAAAGGAGGCACAGCCCATCCCGGAGGAGACCCGGGAGGGCTACAGCGGCCAGCTCCGGGACATCCGCTATGCCAATGACCGCATTGCAGACCCCGTTATCAGCGCCAAGATCGACCGCCTGGAGGACCTGGCCGGCAAGATATTCCGCATTGTGGAGGAGGAGCCGGCCAAGAAAGCCAAGGCGGCTACCTTCCTGAATTATTACCTGCCCACCACCCAAAAGCTCCTGGATAGCTATGCCGACTTCGAGGAGTCCGGCGTCAGCGGTGAGAATGTGTCCCAGGCCAAGCAGCGCATTGCCAGCACCATGGACAATATCGTGGCGGGCTTTGAGCGGCAGCTTGACCAACTCTATCAGTCCGATGCCATGGATGTGGACAGCGACATCCGTGTCATGGAGCAGATGCTCCGGCGGGACAGCGGCAGCGTGGCCGAGGATTTCGGCCTGGGTGCGGCGGTGCAGCAGGAGGAAGAATAAAATATGCAGCGGCGACTGCCTGTTTTCAGGGCGGTCGTCGCTTCCGTGCATTTCTTGAGACACGGGCGCAGGTGCGGTAAAGCCTTGCCGCGCAAAAACGGAGACGGTTTTCAGCAGAAAAACACCGGGGACCGTGGTAAAATTTTGAAAAATAGAGGAGGCGAGAGCGGTGGATAGAGCGGCGTTTTTCGGCGGCACCTGGTGCGCGGCGGCGGATTGGTTCGGGGCGCACCCGGTGGAGAAGGGCTACCGCTTTCGCCTGTGGGCGCCCCACGCCCGGTCGGTGAGCCTGGCGGGCGATTTTTCCGGCTGGGAGCCTATGGAAATGACCTGCCGAGACGGCGTGTGGGAGTGCGTGGCGGAGGAGGCAAAGGCCTACGACAGCTATAAATTCTGCCTCACCCAAGCAGACGGCAAAAGGGTGTGGAAGGCCGACCCCTACGCTTTCCATACAGCCACCCGCCCCCAGACAGACAGCAAATTAGCCCCCCTGGACTATGTCTGGCAGGATGGAGCCTGGCAGCGGAGTCTGGCCGAGAAGCCCCTGCTGGAGCGGCCTCTGAATATCTACGAGGTCCACCTGGGCTCCTGGCGCCGCTACGCCGACGGCAGCCCCTTTGACTATCGCAAGCTGGCCGACGAGCTGGCGGAATATGTGTCGGACATGGGCTACACGGCGGTGGAGCTGATGCCGGTGACAGAGTACCCTCTGGATGCCTCCTGGGGCTACCAGTGTACGGGTTACTTCGCCCCCACCTCCCGCTATGGCACCCCCCGGGACTTCAAGTACCTGGTAGACAGGCTCCACCGGGCGGGTCTGGCGGTGTTTTTAGACTGGGTCCCGGCCCATTTCTGCAAGGACGAGCAGGGTCTATATAGGTTCGACGGCACCTGCCTCTATGAATATGATGACCCCCTGAAGTGGGAGCACGACGGCTGGGGCACCCGGGTCTTTGACTACGGCAGGGGAGAGGTGCGCAGCTTCCTGCTCTCGTCTGCCCTGTGGTGGCTTCGGGAGTACCATATGGACGGCCTGCGGGTGGATGCCGTGGCCTCCATGCTGTATCTGGACTATGGCCGCACCCACTGGCGCAGGAATAAAAACGGCGGCCGGGAAAACCTGGAGGCGGTGGCGTTTTTGCAGCTCCTCAATGCCGCCGTCCACCGGGAAAAGCCCGGGGCGCTGATGATTGCCGAGGAGTCCACCGCCTGGCCCCATGTAACGGGGCCCGAGGGCCTGGGCTTTGACCTGAAGTGGAACATGGGCTGGATGAACGACCTCTGCCACTACCTGAAAATGGACCCCTATTTCCGCCAGTACCACCACAAGGATGTGACCTTTTCCCTGGTCTACGCCTTCTCCGAGCGGTTTGTACTGCCCATCTCCCATGACGAGGTGGTCCACATGAAGGGCTCTCTCCGGGGTAAAATGCCCGGGGATGAAGCCATGCAGCTGGCAGGAGTCAAGAGCTTTCTGGCCTATATGCTGGCCCACCCGGGGTGCAAGCTGCTGTTCATGGGTGGGGAGCTGCCCCAGTGGAAGGAGTGGGACTTTGCAGGAGAGCTTGACTGGTCCGTTTTGCAGGATGCGGCGGTGTCCGCTGCCCACGGCTGCATCCGGGCGCTGAACCGGTTTTATAAGAACAATCCGCCCCTGTGGGAAAACGATACGGACTGGGACGGCTTTTCCTGGCTGGTGCCGGACGACAGCTCCAATAATATCCTGGTCTTTCTCCGCCGGGACCGCAAGGGCCGGGAGCTTATATGCGCGGTGAATTTTTCTCCCGTGGCCCGGGAGGAGTACCGCTTCGGCGTGCCGAAAAGGGCGGAGTACAGAGAGGTATTTAACACCGACGATGTCCGGTGGGGCGGCAGCGGCATCGTCAATGAAAAACCCATTCCGGTGGAGGCGTCCCCGTCCCATGGCCGCGAAACCTCCATCCGTGTGCGCATACCGCCCCTGGGCGCGGTGTATCTCCAAGGCCGGGGAGCCTTTAAGCAGAAGAAAGGAGCGGATCATCCGTGAAAAAAGAATGTATCGCCATGCTGCTGGCCGGGGGCCAGGGCAGCCGGCTCTATGTCCTTACCGGGGATATGGCCAAGCCTGCCGTCCCCTTTGGAGGGAAGTTCCGCATCATCGACTTTCCCCTGTCCAACTGTACCAACTCCGGCATCGACACCGTGGGTGTGCTGACCCAGTACCGTCCCCTGGAGCTGAACAGCTACATCGGCAGCGGCCAGCCCTGGGAGCTGGACCGCATGAACGGCGGCGTACATATCCTGCCCCCCTATCAGAGCAATTCCGGGGCCGGGTGGTACAAGGGCACCGCCAATGCCATCTATCAAAATATCGGCTTCGTAGACCTGTATGACCCGGACTATGTGGCCGTCCTCTCCGGCGACCATATCTATAAAATGGACTACTCCCGGATGCTCCGCCGCCATAAGGAGGCCGGGGCCGACTGCACCATCTCCGTTATGGAGGTTCCCTGGCAGGAGGCAAGCCGCTTCGGCATTATGAATGTAGATGACCGGGATACCATTACGGAGTTCGAGGAAAAGCCCGCCCATCCCAAGAGCAACCTGGCCTCCATGGGCATTTACATCTTCACCTGGAAAAAGCTCCGGGCGTACCTGCTGCAGGACGAGGCGGACCCCACCTCCTCCAACGACTTCGGCAAAAATGTCATCCCCGCCATGCTCCGTGCCGGGGAGAAAATGGTGGCCTATCGCTTCGAGGGCTATTGGAAGGATGTGGGCACCCTGGACTCCCTGTGGGACGCCAATATGGATATGCTCGCTCCCGGCTCGGGCCTGAACCTGCTGGATAAGCGCTGGCCCATTTACAGCCGCACCCCCTCCTGTCCGCCCGCCTTCTTTGCGGCCACGGCGGATGTGGGCAACAGTGCCGTGGCCAAGGGCTGCGACATTCGCGGCGAGGTAAAAAATACGGTCCTCAGCTACAACGCCGTGGTGGAGGAGGGGGCTCAGGTCACCTACTCCGTGGTTATGCCCGGGGCGGTGGTGAAAAAGGGCGCCCGGGTGGAATACGCCATCCTGGGCGAAAACAGTGTGGTAGGGGAGGGCGCCCATGTGGGGGCCGGCCCGGAGACCGCCAAGGACCCCGACAAATGGGGCGTGGCGGTGCTGGGGCCTCAGGCTCACGCGGCCCCCGGGGAGACCGTCCCCGCCGGAGCCATGCTGGATAAAACCCACGGACAGGAGGCGAAAAAGGTATGAACGGAATGCACGGCATCATCTTTTCCTATGAAAAATCCAACGGCCTGCGGGAGCTGACAGAGCCCCGCATCCACGGCTCCGTGCCCTTTGGCGGGTCCTACCGTATGGTGGACTTCATCCTCTCGGACATGGTCAACGCCGGTATCCGGGATGTAGGCGTTCTGATGCACGGCAAGTGCCAGAGCATGATGGACCACCTGCGCGGCGGCAAGAGCTGGGACCTCTCCCGGAGCTTCGGAGGGCTTACGCTGCTGCCGGTATTCGCCTATAACAGCGCCCGGGGCAACGGGCGATTCCGGGGCAAGCTGGAGGCTCTGGATGTGGTCAGGGATTACCTGCGGCACATCGGCCAGGACTATGTCCTCCTGGCCGACAGTGATGTGGCCCTGAATATCGACCTTCAGGCCGTGCTCCGGGCCCACATAGACACCGGCGCGGATGTTACGGCGGTGTGCGCCCCCTCCACCGGCGACGGTATGTACCTGATGGCCGATGAGACCGGCCGGGTCCGGGAGGTGGTGGAAAACCTCCGCCGGGGCAACCGCTGCCTGCAGATCTTCCTGCTGCGGACGGAGCTGCTGCTCCGCCTGGTGGAGCGGTTCGTCAGCCGCCACGAGTACAGCTTTCAGGAGTGTGTGCTGCAGGGGCTTACAAAGGAAATGCATATCCACGGGTATGTTTTTCACGGCTTTGCCGCCCATATCACCGATGTGGCCGGATACTATGAGAGCAGTATGCAGCTTTTGGACCCGGCGGTGCGGCAGGACCTGTTCTGCCCTCAGCGCCCTATTTATGCCAAGGAAAACGACGCCGCCTCCACCTATATGGATCCCCAGGGTGGCTGCGTAAATTCTCTGGTGGACGACGGGTGCGACATCCAGGGCAGCGTGCATAGCTCCATTCTCAGCCGTGGCGTCCGGGTGGAAAAGGGCGCCGTGGTAGACGGCTGCATTCTCTTTAAGGACACGGTGGTGGGTCGTGGCGCGCAGCTGCGCCATGTCATTGCCGATAAAGATGTGAAGGTCGGCCCCGGCGTACACCTGGAGGGTACGGAAAAATATCCCCTGGTGCTGGGCAAGGGCGCGGAGGTATAAGGTGAATATTCTCTATGTAACAGGGGAGGCCGCCCCCTTCTGCAAAACCGGCGGTCTGGCGGATGTATCCGGAAGCCTTCCGGTGGCCCTGGCAAAGCGCGGCCACCGGGTAGCAGTGATCCTGCCGCTGTATAATACCATTGCGGCCCAGTGGCGGCAGCAAATGACCTTCCGCAAGCACATCTATGTAGACCTTTCCTGGCGGCATGAATACTGCGGATTGTTTTCTCTGGACTATCAGGGCGTCACCTGGTATTTTGTGGATAACGAGCATTATTTTGCCCGGGGACGCCTCTACGGGGAGGGGGACGACGGCGAGCGCTTCGGCTTTTTCTCCCGGGCGGTGATGGACCTTCTCCCTCTGCTGGATCGGGTGCCGGATGTCATCCACTGCAACGACTGGCAGACCGCCCTGGTCCCCATCTACCGGCAGGACCTGGCGGGGCGCTGGGACGCCCTGCGCAGCATCCGCACAGTGTTTACCATTCATAATGTGGAGTACCAGGGAAAGTTCGGCCCGGAGACGGTGGAGGACCTCTTCGGCCTGGACCGGGGCTGGTACGAGGACGGCACCCTCCAGATGGACGGCTGCGTGAATCTGATGAAGGGGGCCATGCTCTGCGCCGATGCCGTCACCACCGTCAGCCCCACCTATGCCCGGCAGCTCCACCAGAGCGCCTACGCCGAGGGCATGGAGTCCGTGGTCCAGCGCTGCGGCGAGAAGTTCACCGGCATTGTCAACGGCATCGACACCGCCGTTTTCGACCCTGCCACCGACCCGGAGTTGACGGCCCATTTCTCGGCCCAGCGCCTGCGGGGCAAGGCCGACTGCAAAAAAGCCCTGCAAAAGGAGCTGGGCCTCCAGGTCCAGAGCGATGTTCCCCTGCTCTCCGTGGTCAGCCGCCTGGTGGGGCATAAGGGCATCGACCTCATCTGCGAGAGCCTGGATGTTGTGATGCAGACGGGCTGCCAGCTGGTGATCCTGGGCAGCGGCGACGGGCAATATGAGGATTTCTTCCGCTATGCGGAAAACCGCTATAAGGGCCGTCTGTGCGCCTATATCGGCTACAATGAGGCTCTGGCCCACCGCATCTATGCCGGCAGTGACCTCTTTCTGATGCCCTCCCGCTCCGAGCCCTGCGGACTTTCTCAGATGATCGCCATGCGCTACGGTGCGGTACCCATCGTGCGTCAGACCGGCGGCCTGGCCGACACCGTCCGCTCCTGCCAGCTGGGCCAGGAGGACGGCAACGGCTTCGTTTTCGCCGATTACAGCGCCTTCGATATGCAGTATGTCATCTCCCAGGCGGTGAACCTGTACCGCACGGACATCCACCGCTTCCGCCAGGTGCAAAAGCGCGGCATGACCGATGATTTCAGCTGGGACGCCAGCGCCGGCGCTTACGAATCCCTCTATCAGCATATTACCGGACAAACAAGGAGTACCAAATGACCAAGGAAGCACTGAAGGAAGCCATTATCCAAAGACTGCGCATCAACTGCGGCTGCTCGCCCCGGCAGGCGGGAGACGGAGATATGCTCCGGGCCTGCGCCATGGTCCTGCGGGACTGTATGGCCGAGCGGGGCGCTACCACCCGGGAGGAGCGGGACAGGTGCCAGGAGCGCCAGGTCCACTATCTGTCCCTGGAGTTTCTCATGGGCCGCAGCCTTTTGAAAAACGCCTATAACCTGGGCCTTTTGGAGAGCCTGACCCAGGCGGTGGAGGAGCTGGGCTTCAAGGCCGCCGATCTTTTCGAGCAGGAGCCCGATGCAGGGCTTGGTAACGGCGGCCTGGGCCGCCTGGCCGCCTGCTATTTAGACAGCATGACCACCCTGAACATTCCCGCCACCGGCTACTCCATCTGCTATGAGCTGGGTATTTTTAAGCAGAAGATCGTGGAGGGCCAGCAGGTGGAGCTGCCCGACGACTGGCTGGATATAGGCGGCGCATGGCTGCTGCCCCGGCCCCAGGACGCGGAGGAGGTCCACCTCGGCGGCACCGTCCGCACCAAGTGGGACGGCGGCCAGCTCATGGTCGTGCATGAGGACTATACCCGGGTCCTGGCCGTGCCCTGCGACATGGAGATCGCCGGCTATGACACCGACCATGTCAATACCCTCCGCCTTTGGCAGGCCCGCAGCCCCAAGAGCGTGGATATGCAGCTTTTCAGCCAGGGCCAGTATCTCCAGGCCAGCGAGGAGCGCACCATGGCCGATGCCATCAGCAAGATCCTCTACCCCGAGGATAACCACTATGAGGGCAAGTCCCTGCGCCTGAAGCAGCAGTATTTCTTCGTCTCCGCCACCGTCCAGTCCATCACCCGCAAGCACCTGGAGGTGTACGGCACCCTGCGCAATTTCCACGAGAAAAATGTCATTCAGATCAACGATACCCACCCGGCCCTGGTCATCCCGGAGCTGATGCGTATTTTCATGGACGATGCGGGCATGGGCTGGGATGAGGCGTGGAACATCACCAAAAACAGCGTGGCCTATACCAACCACACCGTCCTGGCCGAGGCCCTGGAGTGCTGGCCCCAGACCCTGTTTGAGACCCTCTTGCCCCGTATTTGGCAGGTGATCGTGGAGATTGCCCACCGCTGGCAGCGACAAGTGGAGGAGCACTTCCACGACCCCGCCAAAACCGAAAAGCTGGCCATCGTCTGGGACGGCGGCGTCCGCATGGCCAATCTCTGCATCGCCGGGGGCATGAGCGTCAACGGGGTGTCCGCCCTGCACTCGGAGATCTTGCGCAGGGATGTGTTCCGGGACGCTTATGAGATGTGCCCCGGGCAGTTCCACAATGTCACCAACGGCGTGGACCACCGCCGCTGGCTCAGCCAGATAAACCCCGGCCTGCACAGTCTCATCTGCGACCTTACCGGAGACGGCTATCTCCTGCACCCGGAGCAGCTGCAAGGGCTGGACGCCTATGAAAGCGATACCTCCGTGCTGCATCGCCTGGAGGAGATCAAGGGGGAGAATAAGGCCCGCTTCGCCCATTGGGCCAAGCGCCAGCAGGGAGTGATACTAAACACCGATGCCGTGTTCAATGTCCAGGTCAAGCGCCTGCACGAGTATAAGCGGCAGCTGCTGAATGTCATGCACATCCTCTACCTCTACCAGCGCCTGCAGGATAGCCCCAACATGGACCTCCGCCCCCAGACCTTCCTCTTCGGGGCCAAGGCCGCCCCGGGCTACGCCGTGGCTAAGCGGATCATCCGGCTCATCGGCTCCCTGGCCGATCAGATCAATCACGATCCTCTCTGCAAGGACAGGCTTCAGGTGGTGTTTTTGGAGAATTACCGGGTGTCCATGGCCGAGGCTCTAATGCCCGCCAGCGAGGTGTCTCAGCAGATCTCCACCGCCGGCAAGGAGGCCAGCGGAACGGGCAATATGAAGTTTATGATGAACGGAGCCGTCACCGTGGGCACTCTGGACGGGGCCAATGTGGAGATGCATCAGGTGCTGGGGGATGAGAATATCTTCCTCTTCGGCCTGAAGGCGGAGGAGGCTGCGGCCCTTTCCCGGCACTATGACCCCAAGCTGCTGTACGACCGGGACCCTGTGCTGCGACGGGTGCTGGACGGCATTCGCGACGGCTTCCGGGACGGCGTCAGCTATGAGGACATCTACCGCCGCCTGCTCTTCGGGGATAACTGCCCGGCGGACCAGTACCTGCTCCTGGCGGACTTCGTCTCCTACTGCGACGCAGGCCGCCGCATGATCGACACCTATGGCCATCGGGAGCGCTGGAACCAGATCAGCCTGCACAATATCGCCCGCAGCGGCGGCTTTGCCGCCGACCGGGCCATCCGGGACTACGCCCGGGATATTTGGCATGTCCCCTGCAAGGAGTAAAGAGAATATGAGTTTCCCAAAGCGGCGGCACCCATCCGGTGCCACCGCTGAGACTGTCGAAAAACCCTCCGGGTTTTTCCGACAAAAGGCTTGCAGTCTGCTGCGCGCATAATTTTGAGCCCTTGGCTCAAAATTCCACACTGGCAGCCTGAGAGGTATTTTCTCTCACGCACATGTCGCGAGAGAAAATGATTTTAATTTTTTTCCGCCTGCGGGCGGCAAACTCTGCGAGGCTTTTTTGACACGCTGAGCGGCGGCATCCCTCCGGTGCCGCCGCTTTCTATACCTCCGTATCCCCGCCCTATATTTCCCCTCTTTTCATCGGTTGACATTTGTGGTAAAATGGAAATTGAAATTTTATGAGCAAAAAAAGAGGAAGAAAGTATGGATATTACCCAGGGCGTGCCCTTTGACAGCTTCGGCCTTTCCGAGCCCACTATGCGCGCCATCAGAAACAAAGGTTATACCGTTTCCACCCCTGTCCAGGCCGGGTGCATTCCCCCCATGCTGGCCGGGAAGGATGTCATCGCCAAGGCCCCCACGGGCACCGGCAAGACCATGGCCTTCGGCCTGCCCATCATCGAGCGTATCGACCGGGAGAGCGAGGCGGTCCAGGCCCTGATCCTGGCCCCCACCCGGGAGCTGGCCATGCAGATCACCCAGGAGCTGCGGGAGGTGGCCGTGTGCCACGAGGGCGTGCGGGTGGTTTGCCTGTACGGCGGTGAGCCCATCGGCAAGCAGATCAACGCCCTCAAGCGTAGGCCTCAGATCGTGGTGGCCACCCCTGGTCGCCTGTCCGACCACATGAAGCGCCGCACCGTTTCGGTGAAGGAGGTGCAGACCGTGGTGCTGGACGAGGCCGACCGTATGCTGGACATGGGCTTTATCCACGATGTCACCCGCATTCTGGACAAGGTTCCCAACCGTAAAAATCTCGGCATGTTCTCCGCCACCATTTCCCGGGAAGTTATGGACATCTCCTGGGTCTACCAGCGGGACCCCGAGGAGATCACTGTCCGGGCCACCCAGGAGAATAAGCCCGACATCCTGCAGTATCGTCTGGAGGTGCCCTCGGACCAAAAGGTAGATACCATTGCCCGCATCATCGCCGGGGAGAACCTGGAGCGCGTCATGTGCTTCTGCAATACCAAGGGTTCCACGGAGCGCCTGACCAAGTTCCTGCAAATGCGCGGCCTGGACGCCCAGTGCATCCACGGCGACATCCCCCAGCGCAAGCGCGAGGCGGTGATGGCCCTGTTCCGGGAGGGAAAGCTCCATGTATTCGTTGCAACGGATGTGGCCGCCCGGGGCATAGATGTAGATGATGTGGATGCGGTGTTTAACTACGATGTACCCGATGAAAACGAGTATTACATCCACCGCATCGGCCGCACGGGTCGTGCCAAGCGCCACGGCGTGGCCTATACCTTACTGTCGGATTTCCCCAGCCGTATGCGGCTGGACGACATCGCCCGCAATACCCGCAGCCAGATCATCCCCGCCACGGTGGATGAAAGGGGCTGCGTGGTGCCGGAGAAGAAGTGATATGAAAGCGCACAAAATAAGGAGTTAGCCTATGAAAAAACTAAAGCGATACGCGGCCCTGCTCCTGGCCTTGACCCTGGTGGCGGGCCTGCTGGCAGGCTGCCGCCGGGAGGACAGCCTTTCCTTCCGGGTGGGCTTTGGCCGCGTTCCCGCCACCCTGGACCCGGCCCTGGCCTCTGCGGATGAGGAAAAGATCGTGGTGAGCCACCTGTTTGAAAACCTGATGAAGCTGCAGTCTGACGGCAGCGGCGGCACCACCGCCGTAAATGGTATGGCCCGCAGCTACCAGTGCGACGCCACCGCCGAGGGCCAGGAGACCTACACCTTCAAGCTCCGTTCGGCCACCTGGTCCGACGGCACCAAGGTCACCGCCCAGGACTTTGTCTACGCCTGGAAGCGCCTGGTGGCCCCGGAGACCGGCTCCAAAAACGCCAAGCTGCTGGACATGGTGGCCGGCTACACCGCGGCCCGGGCCGGGGATGCGGAGGCCCTCCAGGTGTCCGCCCCGGACGAGGAGACCTTCGTGGTGGCGCTCAGCGGCCGCTGCCCGTATTTCATCGACAGTGTCTGCACGGCGGCGGCCACCATGCCCGTGCAGAGCGCCGCAGTCGCGCAGGAGAATTGGTCTATGTCCGCCTCCACCCTGGTCAGCAACGGCCCCTACACCGTTTCCTCCTGGGAGGGCGATACCCTGACCCTGACCCAGAGCGCCGACTATCACGATAAGCGCCGCCTGGGCCCGGAGAATCTCACCTTCCGCTTCACCGCCGATGCCAAGACCGCCAACTCTCTCTATGACCGGGGGGAAGTGGACTTTGTCCTGGGTCTGACGGAGGAGGCCGTCGCCAAGAAAATTGACAGCTGGACCCCGGATAGCTATCCTGAGACCAGTGTGGTCCTGCTGAACCAGCTCTCCAGCCTCACCAGCAATGAGAATGTCCGCCGGGCTATGGGCCTGGTCATCGACCGCAACGCCATCGCCGAGCTTTTGGGTGCCCGCACCCATCCGGCGGCCGAGGGCCTGGTGACCTGGGGCATCCGCAGCACCGCCGGCGGCCAGTTCCGTGACCTCGGCCCTGCCGTGGATAACGACAGCGAGAATTACGAGAAAAACTGCCAGACTGCCCGGGAGCTGATGCAGGCGGCGGGCTATACCGCCGGCGCCTTGGCTAAGCTGGGCACCGTGACCATGCTCTATGAGTCCGACGGTATCACCGACTCCCTGGCTGCCCTCCTGCAAAAGACCTGGACGGAGAAGCTGGGCCTGAATGTGACCCTGCAGGGCGTCACCACCGCCCAAATCGACCAGGCCCTGGCCCGGGGCGAGTACACCATCGCCGCCCTGCGCGTCAGCAGCGACCGCAACGATGCCACGGGCTTCCTCAATAGCTGGCGCAAGGGTAACGAGGATAACTACGCCAATTTCTATTCCAGCGCCTATGATATGCTCCTGCGCGTAGCGGCTGTGTCCGTCAGCCAGGAGGCCCGAGACGCCTATCTGGAGGATGCCGAGCGGCTGCTGCTGGAGCAGGGCAATGTGATCCCGCTGTATTACAGCACTATAAGCTGGAGCCTGTCGGAGCATTACACCGGCGTTTTCGGCGACGGCTTAGGCCGGTACTTCTTCTATGCGGTCCATAAGGCCAGCAAGTAAAAGACCGTCCCTAATATCGCCTCCGTAGGGGCGGACGACTCTGTCCCTCCCGTGGGCGGGAACAGTGGATGGGTAAAAAATAAAGACGGCAGCTGCGCCTATACGCACGGCTGCCGTCTTTTTGGGTTAGTTTTCTTTTTGGGCATGGTTTATGCGGCTGATCAGGATGGTGATTTCATCTTCGTTCAGGGTGCCTTCCAGGATGGCCTCGTGTTTTTTGCCGCTGTGGTCGGTGAAATGGAAAAACTGACGGCTGACCTGAGCGGGGGCGGCGAGGGTGGCGGCGTGATGGACTTTGATGGTCCCCCTACCGCACCGCTCAATTTCGGTGTATTCGTAATATTTTCCGTTAAAGGGGTTGGTTTTGAAGTAAAAACCCTTTGGCCCGATGCAAATTTTATAGTAAAAATAGCGGACTATGAGCCTTACAAAGGTCACCGACATGAGGGTGGCTATGCCGCCGAAGGCCAGGGCGATGAAGGGCATTTTATTGGGGCCGGGCTGAAGCTGGTCGATTGTCAGCACAATGAAAAACGCGGCAATAACACCCACGATCACCATTCGCATGATGCCGTAGGGCTTGCCGGTGATGACATAATCCCATTTTTCGGATTTGGTGTGCATAGCATTCTTCCTCCGAATATATTTATGTGCCGCTGTGCCCGAAGCACCAGGTGCAGGCGTCGTATCCGGACGCCTTGGCCTGCCGCAGGGTCACGGCGGTGGTGTTGTCCTTACCCACGATGTACTTGCAGTCCGCCTTGTGGTAGCACTGGCCCGACTCCGTGAGATATACCGTGGGATTCCCGCGGTGTACGCCCCCCACCGTCACCACAGCCGCCAGCACCAGCACCGCCAGGCACAGGGCTATGAGCGTGGCCGTGCGCCGGGGCCGGCAGGTCTCGTTGTAGCGCATGAGCCGGGCGGAGAAGTCGTTGGCCTCCTGCTCCTCCAAAATGCCGGACCCCGGCCCGGTGGTGGCGGCCCGGTTCAGATGTCCGCACAAAATGTGTCCCAGCTCGTGGCTGAGCAGGATCATCTGCTCGTGCTGGGACAGGTTTTCCTGCAGGAACACGATCCGCAGATTTGCGTCCTGGTAGGTGAAGGCCGACAGGCCCGAGGCGTAGTTAACCAGCTGCAGGGAGGTGAGCAGGGTGCCGACCTCCTTGCAGTTAGAGAGCCTACTGAACTCCACCAGCGAAAAGCCCTGCTCCTGCAGGGCTTTTTCCAGATCTGTAACAGTAAATGGCCTATGGTGGAATTGTGCTAAAAAGGCGTGAGCCTCCCGCTGCACGGCCGTCATAGGAAGGATCCCTTTCTGTTATTCCTTGTTTTCCAGGCTGTCTCTGGCCTTGAGTACCCGCAGTGCATCCGCAGCGTCCGCCGCATTCTTGGTGGGCATATTCACGCTGGTGAAGCTGCCGCCGTAGGCCGCTGCCTGGCCGGAGAAGGTATCCGCCGCGTCATGGCAGCGCTCTGCCTCCACCTTCAGCACGGTGGCCACGGTGTGGCGTCCGTAGCTGTCCAGCTGGGCGTACTGGGTCAGCAGCTCCTGGGTGTCGTCGGTGAGATAGAAGGCGGAGTCATCGGACAGAGCCTTGATACCTAAAACCTTGCAGATCTGCACCACGGTGTCGAAAGAGGAGCCGCCTATGCCATTATGCAGGGCGCTGTTGATGGTGGACAGAGGAATGCCTACCGTTAAGGCGAACTGCCGCACACTCTTGTACTGCCGGGAGATTTCGGTACGAACAATTTTCGTCAAGTTATCCATAATAAGACCCTCTTTTTCTATGCAGAATTGGATTTTGTTTATTTTACCATAGAAATTACAAAATGCCAATAGGAAAAGTTTTCCAAAAATGAAAAAAATTTTTATATAATCTGACAGTGAATTTGTTCCTCTCGGAGAAATTCACCCCAAAAATTAGGGGGGTTTATTTTAGGAATGCACTATGCTATAATATACATTATTCAGCGCGCAGCAGACTGCAAACCCTTTGTCGGAAAAACCCGGAGGGTTTTTCGACAGTCACTATAATATACATTACTATGTCATACAGCCATGCAGCCGGGAGCAAGGGAAGGAGGGAGCCGCTATGGGTCAGAAAAAAACGGGAAAGCACCTGAAGCCCTTTACCCTGGTCAAGGATCTGTTCGACCGCTATTACGGCCACGATGTAGCCCGGGACGGCGCTGCCCTGACCTACTATCTGCTCTTTGCCATCTTTCCCCTGCTCATCTTCATCAGCACCCTGGTGGGCCTAATGAATTTAGATATTGAGGAGCTTATGTCCACCGTCAGCCACATTCTGCCCGAGCAGGTGGCGGGCATCATGCGCAGCTACCTGGAGTATGTGTCCACCAGCCCCAGCCGGCAGCTTTTGGTGTTCAGCCTGATTTTCTCCGTTTGGTTTCCCATGCGGGCCACCAGTTGCCTGATGCACTCCGTGCGCAAGGCCTACGGGGTCTCCCAGCCCGCCAGTATGATCGGCGGCACCCTGCGCAACTTTTTCTTCACCCTCTGGCTCATCGTCACCATCGCCGCCAGCATCGTCCTCACCACGGTGGGCCACCGGGCCCTGGCCTTTGCCGCCAAGTTCGTCCGCCTGTCCGATAGCTTCATCGACCTCTGGGGCAGCCTTCGTTTCGTGCTTTTGGGCGTTGTGATGCTGCTGGTGCTGGTGCCGATGAACATGGTGGCCCAGGGCCGCCGCTGTCCGCTGTGGGAGGTGGTGCCCGGTGTACTTTTGAGCATGGCCGCCTGGCTGGCCCTGAGCCTGGCCTTTTCCTACTATGTGGAGCAGGTGGCCCACTATTCGGAGCTGTATGGCTCCATTGCTACCATCGTGGTGGTGCTTTTGTGGCTGTATATGACCGGCCAGGTGCTTATTATGGGCGCGGAGTATAACGGTGCGCGCCTTGCTTATCGGAGCGCGAAAAGCGTCCCCTTGCCAAAAGAGGAGGAACAGACAGAATGAAAATCATCATTGTGGGAAACGGTAAAGTGGGCTATGCCATTGCCAGCCAGCTGGCCGGAGAGCACCACGATATTACCATGGTAGACAGCAGCCCCACGGCGCTGCACAGGGCGGAGAACGCCCTGGATGTCATGTGCATCCAGGGAAACGGCTCCTCCATCAGCGTCCTGAAGGAGGCCGGAGCCCAGTCGGCGGACCTGGTCATCGCCGTGACCAATCTGGATGAGACGAATCTCCTCTGCTGCTTCATTGCCAAAAAGCTGGGGGCGGGCCACACCATCGCCCGAGTCCGCAGCACCGAGTACCGCCGGGATGCCGATATGCTGAAAAAGGAGATCGGCCTGGACATGGTCATAAACCCCGACCTGGCCGCCGCCCAGGAGATCGCCCGAATCGTTTCCACCCCCTCGGCCTTCTCCGTGGAGCCCTTTGCCCAGGGCCGCATTGATATGATCGGCTTTGATGTAACGGCGCAGACCCATGTGGCAGGCCGCTCCCTCAGTGAGTTCAGCAGCCATACTTTGGCCAAGGTTTTGTTCTGCGTGGCGGTCCATGAAGGGGAAATGGTCATTCCCAACGGCGCCTTTGTCCCCCAAATCGGGGATAAGCTCTATATGATCGGCGCCAAGGGCCAGCTGCAGCACATGCTCCATAGCCTGGGCCATTCACAGCCCAAGGTCAAGGCTGTGTCCATTCTGGGCGGCAGCCGCACGGCCATGTACCTGGCCTGGGAGCTGAAAAAGCGCGGCATCAAGTCTCAGATCGTGGAGATGAACCATCAAAAGTGCCTGATTCTCTCTGCGGAGCTGCCCGATACCCTCATTATCGAGGGCGACGGCACCGACAATGACCTGCTGCGGGAGGAGGGCGTGTTTGCGGCGGATGCCTTTGTCTCTCTCACCGACCGGGACGAGGAGAACCTGCTCATGGCCCTCAGTGCCCAGCGGGCGGGGGTGGGGAAGGTCCTGGCCAAGATGACCCGGCCCAACTATATGGACCTGGTCCAGGATACCCGCATCGGCAGCATCATCAGCCCCAAGGACCTGGTGGCCAACCAGATCACCCGTTATGTCCGGGCCCTGGCCAATTCCGAGGGCAGCGTCGTGGAGAGCCTGTATAAGATGATGGGCGGCCAGGTGGAGGCCTTGGAGTTCACCGCCGGCCCCGAGTGCCGGGAGCTTTTGGATAAGCCCATGAAGGACCTGCCCCTTAAAAACGGCGTCCTGGTGGGGGCCATCGCCCGGGATAAGGAGATCGTCATTCCCGACGGTAATACCTGCATCCGCGAGGGCGATCATGTGGTGGTGGTGACCAAGTCCATGGCCGCCGACGACTTGATGGATATTTTGAAATAAAGGAAGTGTTCGCAATGGACCCTATGCAGGAAAAACTGCAAGAATATGCCAAGCTCCTCATTCAGGTGGGCCTCCATGTGGAGAAGGGCCAGACCCTGGTCATCTCCAGCCCAGTGGAGTGCGCCTTTTTTGCCCGCCTGTGCGCCACGGCGGCCTACGATGCAGGCTGCCGGGAGGTAGTGATGAACTGGCACGACGATTACCTGGCCCGGGAAAAATTCCTCCGGGCCGATGACGCCGTTTTTGACGAGGTGCCCCTGTGGCGGCAGCATTTCTTTAACGACTATGCCAATCAGGGCGCCGCTTATCTGGCCATTGACGCCGAGGACCCGGAGCATCTCAAGGGCGTGGACCCGGACCGCCGTGTGCGCTCCCTCCGGGAGAGCGGCAAGGCTCTGAAGGATTTTTACCGCCTGCAAATGAGCAGCGGCTTCCCCTGGTGTATCGCCTCCATCCCCATTCCCTCCTGGGCGAAGCGGGTGTTCCCGGACCTGAGCGAGGAGCAGGCCATGGAGAGCCTGTGGGAGGCGATTTTCAAGGCCGTCCGTATCACCGGCGACGGGCAAAGCGTCCGCCGCTGGCAGGAGCATTTGGAAAATCTTTCCCGGCGCAAGGAAAAGCTCAACACCCTGCACCTGAAGACCCTGCACTATACCAATTCCCTGGGTACCGACCTGACCGTGGAGCTGCCCCGGGACCACATCTGGGAGGCCGGGGACGACTGCACCTGCGCCGGCCAGCCCTTTGTTGCCAATATGCCCACGGAGGAGCTGTTCACCGCGCCCCTGCGCACTGGGGCCAACGGCGTGGTGGTGGCGTCTGTGCCCCTGGTCCACGACGGCAACATCATAAGCGGCTTCCGCATGACCGTGGAGGAGGGGAAGATCGTCTCTGTCTCCGCCGAGCAGGGGCAGAAGGTGCTGGAGGCGGCCATCTCCGTGGACGAGGGGGCCTCCTACTTTGGGGAGGTGGCCCTGGTCCCCTACGATAGCCCCATCTCCAACCAAAAGCTGCTGTTTTACAACACCCTCTTTGATGAAAACGCCGCCTGCCACATCGCCTTCGGCGAGGCCTACCCCTGCATTGAGGGAGGCCGCGACATGGATAAAGAGCAGCTGAAGGCCCACGGCCTCAATGATTCCGTCACCCATGTGGACTTCATGGTGGGCACCGCCGACCTCTCCATCGTAGGTACGACCCGGGATGGCCGGGAAGTGCCCATCTTCGTAAACGGCAACTTCGCTCTTTGATTGGGTATTTTGATTTGATATGCCGGACCCTCTCCGCCGGTGGGCGGAGGGGGTCGGCGTTTCACAAAGCCTCGCAGAGTTTTGCCGCCTGCAGACTGCGATCCTTTTGCCGGAAAATTTCGAAGAAATCTTCGACAGCCGCAAACCCTCCGCCCATCGGCAGAGGGTTTGCATTTTCTCCATTGCAATATGTTTCCTGCTGCGGTATAATGTACGCGTTAAAGTATGCCCACCGGGGGCCGGCGGCTGGGCCGCCGACCCCCTATCTGAAAAGCGGCGGGCGAGAGCCGGTGGGACGGGCGCACTGCGCAGGCGGGAAGCCGGCCCTTCTGTTCGCCCCGCACCGCTTGCTCCATCTTATGCGCCCCGCTCCGGCCCGGTGCCAAACCCACCTAAGAAAGGACCCTCTGCCATGATTAAAATTGCCCCCTCCATTCTGTCCGCCGACTTTGCCAACCTCGGCCGCGACATTCAGCGCATCGACTCCGCCGACTATGTCCATGTGGATGTGATGGACGGCCTGTTCGTCCCCAATATCTCCATCGGCATCCCGGTGGTGAAGTCCATCCGCCCGGTGACGGCGCTGCCGCTGGATGTCCACCTGATGATCGACCGCCCGGAGCGGTATGTGGAGCAGTTCTGCGATGCCGGGGGCGACATCGTCACCTGCCATGTGGAGGCGGACACGGAGGAAAATATCCACCTGGCCCTGAAAAAAATTCACGCCAAGGGGAAAAAGGCCGGGGTAGTGGTAAAGCCCAAGACCCCTGCCTCCGCGGTGCTGCCGTTTATCAATGAGGTGGAGCTGATTTTGGTCATGACCGTGGAGCCGGGCTTCGGCGGCCAGAAATTCATGGCCGACATGATGCCCAAGGTCCGGCAGATTCGCACCTATATCGACGCCATGAATCCTCTCTGCGAGCTGGAGGTGGACGGCGGCGTGGACCCCGACACCTGCAAGCTCTGCATCGCCTCCGGCGCCAATGTGCTGGTGGCCGGCTCCTCGGTCTATAAGGCTGAGGATATTCCCGCCCGCATCCGGGCCCTGAGAGGTTGAGCTTATGGAATTCTTTCCCGCACCCCTGGAAAAGCTGACGGAGCAGTTTGCCAAGCTCCCGGGCGTGGGCCGCAAGTCCGCCCAGCGCCTGGCCTTTTTCGTCCTGAGCCTGCCTATGGAGGAGGCCCAGACCTTTGCCGATGCCATTGTAGACGCCAAAAAGAGCGTCACCCTCTGTCCCGTGTGCCAGAACCTCACCGCCGGGGGCCTCTGCTCTGTGTGCGCCTCTGCCAAGCGGGACGAGAGCACCATCTGCGTGGTGGCCGACCCCCGGGATGTGCTGGCCATCGAGCGCGGCCGGGAATATAATGGCCGCTATCATGTGCTCCACGGCGTTCTCTCTCCCATGAATCATGTGGGGCCCGACGATTTGCAGATCAAGTCTCTGGTGGAGCGGGTAGCCGCCGGGGGGATTCGAGAGGTCATCATGGCCACCAACCCCGACACCGAGGGCGAGGCCACGGCCATGTACCTCTCCCGCCTTTTAAAGACCTTCGGCGTCAAGGTCACCCGCCTGGCCTACGGCATCCCCGTGGGCGGACATCTGGAGTTTGCCGACGATGCCACGCTGATGCGGGCCCTGGAAGGGCGGCGGGAGCTGTGAAAAGATGGATGTGCGCGGCCCTGGCGGCGCTGCTGCTTTGCGGCCTCACCGCCTGCGGCAAGACGGAGGAGCCCGCCCGGCAGGACATTTTCGCCATGGACACCTACATGAGCCTGGTGGCTTACGGCGAGGACGGCCAGGAGGCTTTGGCCGCTGCCGCCCGGGAGATAAACCGCCTGGAGCAGGAGCTTTCCCGAACGGTCTCTACCAGCTACATTTATAAGTTAAACGAAAACGGCAGCGCCGCAGTCAGCGAGGAAACGGCGAATTTGCTGAAAAATGCTATGGATTACAGCGCGGCAACCGGCGGCCTTTTCGATATGACCGTGGCCCCCTTGGTCTCCCTCTGGGGCATCACCACAGACAGCCCCCGGGTCCCGTCCCGGAGCGAAATCGATGCCCTGCTTCCCCTGGTGGGGAGCGACCGTGTCCACCTGGACGGGCAGACCGTCACCTTAGACGCCGGCTGCGCCGTGGACCTGGGCGGCATCGCCAAGGGCTACGCCAGCGACCGGGTGGCACAGGTGCTAAAGCAGTATGCCGTCACCGGGGCCGCCGTTTCTTTGGGTGGCAATGTCTATGTCTGCGGCCAAAAGCCCGACGGCACAGCCTGGAGCGTGGCGGTGCAGGACCCGAAAAAAACCGACGCCTATGCCATGACCTTAGACCTGACGGATGTGTTTGCCGTCACCTCCGGAGGCTACCAGCGGTATTTTACCGATGCGGACGGCACCGTTTATCAGCATATTTTGGACCCCCGTACCGGCTATCCCGCCCAAACGGACCTGCTTTCGGTAACGGTCATCGGGCAAAACGGGACTATGGCCGACGCCTACTCCACGGCCCTCTATGTCATGGGGGAGCAGGCCGCCTGCGACTTTTGGCGGCAGAGCGGCGGGGCCTTTGACCTGGTTCTCATCACGGCGGACGGGCGGGTGCTTTACACCCCCGGCCTGGCCGACCATATTTCCCAAAAGGGGGCAGACTATGACTTCCAAGAGGTCCCAGCCTGAACTGAAACCGAAGCCGCTGGATGCCCTGGTGGTCCTGGCGGTGCTGCTGCTGGGTGTGGCGGCGGCATGGCTTGCCTACGGCGGAGAAAATAGCGGCGCACTCACCGCCACCGTCAAGCACCGGGGCCAGGTGGTGGCCCGGGTGGAGCTTTCCTCCCTGGCGGAGGAAAAAACCGTCTCCATAGACGGCGCCTATCATCTGACCGTCACCTTAGACAGAACCGGTGCCGCCGTAACGGACAGCGACTGCCCCGGACAGGATTGCCTGCACACCGGGCGTATTACCCGGGCGGGCCAGAGTATTGTGTGCCTGCCGGAGCAGGTCATCGTCACCCTGGAGGGGAAGGCCCCCTCGCCGGATGTGGTGCTGGGATAGGGGGCGGAGAGATGAAGCTTACAACGAAAAATCTGGCCCTCTGCGCCGTTTTAACGGCTTTGGCCCTGGGCCTGAGTACCCTGGAAAACCTCTTTCCCGTTTCCCTCCTGGTGCCTCTGCCGGGGGTGAAGCTGGGCCTTGCCAATATCGTCACGGTGTTCGCCCTGTATCAGCTGGGGGCTGTCCCGGCGCTGGTTATCTTAGTGGCCCGATGCCTGCTGGGCTCTCTGTTTGCCGGGAATGCCTCGGCACTGCTGTTTTCCCTTATGGGCGGCATAGGGGCTATGCTTGTGATGATCGCTCTGCGCCGGGTGCGGGGTCTGTCTGTTTACGGCGTGTCCATTGCCGGAGCGGCGGCCCATAATATAGGCCAGATCGGCGCGGCCATGATCGTTTTGGGCGGCACGGCGGTGCTGGGGTATCTGCCGGTGCTGCTGGGGGTATCCCTGCTTACGGGGACGCTGACGGGCTTTGTGGCAAGCCTTCTGTTCCAGGCTATGAAAAATATACATTTTAATCGGTAAATCCCTGTCATTCCGAGGGAGCGAAGAGGCTTCGTAATGACAAATTTTAACTGGTGAGGAGCGTGTGATATGGATAGAAAAGACGAGATCATTTTGCAGCAAATGGACCTGATCCGCTCCATGACCGAGCGGAACCTCCGCAGCATGGACACGGATTTTTGGGGCACTCCCCTGATGGAGAACAGGACGGCCCGGCCGCAAAAAACCGAAAAAACCGAAAAACCGGAAAAGGCCGCCCCCCAAACCCAGGCGGCTAAGCCCGAGGAAAAGGAAGAAATTCCCCCCAAGGAGAAGATCGAGGATCTGCTGGCGGAGCTGGACAGCTATGTGGGCATGGACGCCATTAAGACCGAGGTGCGCAGCCTCATCAACATGGTCCAGGTCTACAAGCTGCGCCGGGAGCATGACCTACCCACTACGGATATGTCTTTGCACATGGTGTTCTCCGGCAACCCCGGCACCGGCAAGACCACCGTGGCCCGTATCATGTCCCGCATCTATCACAGCCTGGACATTCTCTCTAAGGGCCAGCTGGTGGAGGTGGACCGGAGCGGTTTGGTGGCCGGCTATGTGGGCCAGACGGCCCTAAAGACCCAAAAGGTCATCGAAAAGGCCATGGGCGGCGTGCTGTTTATCGACGAGGCCTACGCTCTCAACGGCAAGAGCGAAAACGACTTCGGCCAGGAGGCCATCGATACGATCCTAAAGGCTATGGAGGACCACCGGGACGATCTGGTGGTCATCGTGGCGGGCTACACGGAGCTGATGGACCGCTTCATCCACTCCAACCCCGGCCTGGAGTCCCGGTTCAACCGCTTCCTCATGTTTGAGGACTATACCCCGGAGCAGATGGTGGCCATCTTCAAGATGCAGTGCAAGAAGGGCTGCTATGTGCTGGCCCAGGGCACCGAGGAGCTGGTCCGGGATTTCATCGCCGAGGAGAGCGCCGACGACTCCTTCGGCAACGCCCGAGGCGTGCGCAATCTCTTTGAGCATATCCTGGTGGCCCAGAATAACCGCCTGGCGAAAATGGAAAATGTTACAAGGGATGACCTGATGCAGATCCTTCCCGACGATGTGCTGAGCGCCAGGGGGAAGATCGACGAATGAGCCTGAAAAAATGTCACCGACAGGCGGTGAAAATCGGTGCATTTCGGTGCCAATTCGGTGAAGAAAACGGTGACGAAAAAGTTGAAGATTTGGTGAAGGAGAATGCGGCATGAATATTGCGGTATATTTGGGAGCAAATGAAGGAAACGACCCCGCCCTGGCGACAGCCGTGCAGGAGCTGGGTCGGTGGATCGGCGAGAGCGGGAACCGTCTTATTTACGGCGGCTCCAAAACGGGACTCATGGGCTTGCTGGCAGACAGCGCTCTGGGAGCCGGAGCCGAGGTGATCGGCGTGGAACTGGAGATGTTCATGGACGAGGACTACCAGCACACGGGGCTGACGGAGCTTATTGTGAAGCCGGACTTTCCGCAGCGCAAGACGGAGATCATCCGGCGGTCGGAGGCCTTCATCGCCTTTCCCGGCGGCACGGGGACTCTGGAGGAGATTTCGGAGGTCATGTCCTTATCCTCCCTGAAGCTGACCAAGGCTCCCTGCATTCTCTATAACCTCAACGGGTACTATGAGCCGCTGCGCTTACAGCTTCAGCGCATGGTGGAGGCAGGGCTTTCCTCCCCGGAGCGGCAGGAGGGCATTCACTTTGCGTCCGATCTGCGGGAAATACAGAATATCTTGGCAGAAAATGCAGAAAATTGCTGAAAAAGCAGGCTTCTCCCTGACACAAATCGGGGCGGAGCCTGCTTTTTTGCGTAGAATGCCCTCTTTGCGCAAATCTGCGGAGGATACTATTTTTCACTATAGTTTCCGGAAAATAAATTTTGTATCCTAAAAGAATCAAAAAACGCTAAAAAACCGCAAAATTTTATTTGTAAAAAAAACTATGGTATGATACAATTAAACCGTGATGCTGTAAGCAGCGCCCCACGGGATGACCGGGGGCGGCGGAAAGGAGGAGGGCTATGTCCGTGGGAATATATCTGCTGGCCGGGGGCATCGGATTTGCCTTTGGCGCCCTGGTGGCTTTCGGAAACGCACAGATCACCCGGCGGGCCGTGGAAAAAGACAGTACCAACGCCGTAATGGCGGGCAGTATGCTGCGGATGCTGGTGAATATCGCGGCGCTGGCGGTGGTGTATTTCACCCGGAACCTGCTTCCTCTGCCGTTTTACGGGACCATCATCGGCACGGCTGCGGGCCTGTCGCTGGTGGGCATCGGGCTGAACTATCGGCTGAGCAAGAAGCAAATGGAAAAAAATCCGGAGTCGGCAGACGGTAGGAATTGAGGTGAGACAAAGAAATTATGGAGCATACCAGTAATATTCTGTTTTCCATCGGGCCACTGGAGGTGACAAAAACCGTTGTGACCATGTGGGTCATCATCGTGGTGCTGGGCTTTGTATCATGGCTGGCCACCCGGCGGCTGAAGGAGGTGCCGGGGCCCATCCAGAGCGCGGCGGAAATGGCCGTGACCAAGCTGCAGGACTATTTCGCAGGGAACATGGGCCGGGACAACGCCCGGCGGTATTTCCCGGTGATGGCCACCTTCTTCATTTTTATTGTGGTGAGCAACTATTCCGGGCTGCTGCCCGGGGCGGGGCACGGGTTTGCCGTACCCACGGCGAATCTGTCTACCACGGCGGGCCTGGCCGTCATTGCCTTTTTCACCACCCACATTGTGGGCGTGAAGCGGCGGGGCTTTTTGGGGTACCTCAAGACCTTTATTTCGCCGTTTATCCTGATGCTGCCGCTGAACCTCATTGAGCAGGTGGTGCGGCCCTTCTCCCTGGCGCTGCGACTGTATGGCAACCTCTACGGCGAGGAAATGGTCACCGAGCAGCTCTCGGGAATATTCCCTCTGGTGCTGCCGCTGGTGATGCAGGTGATGAGCCTGCTGTTCTGCCTGATTCAGGCGGTAGTGTTTACCATGCTGCTGTCCATCTATATTGAGGAGGCAGTGGGAGAAGAAGAGTGAGAAAACGCCTTATGCAGGAGAGCGGATCGCCACGACCGGTTTGAGAACCGGTCTCGCAATGACACACTATATGGAATGCGGTGTGCGGCGGGACACATGGGTCCCGCCCTACAGGGCATTTTTGTAGGGCAGGGCCCGCGTGCCCTGCCGGGAGTGCGATGCAAGACCGGTCGGCGGGGTGAGGGCACCCCGCCCTACGGAGTGCGTGGCAAGGAGTGCCTGCGTGGATCGCGGGCGGACAGAGGCGTCCGCCCCTACGGACGGGTACAAGAAGTGCCTGCGTTATCGGCGGGCGGGGTAGAACCCCGCCCCTACGGAGTGCGTGGCAAGGAGTGCCTGCGTGGAATCCCCCAGTCAGCTTCGCTGACAGCCCCCTTTAGGCAAGGGGGCCAAGGGGACGGGGGTTACGGATTGCCACGACCAGTGTGCGCACCGGTCTCGCAATGACACGCCACAAGCGCAAATACTTTATTTATTCATGTGCAAGACAAATAAAAAATACAGATCACTTTAGGAGGAACAAAACATGACTTCATCCGCAATCATCGCACTGGCAGCCGCTTTGGCTGTTGCTCTGAGTACCATCGGCCCCGCTATCGGCCAGGGTATCACCGCTTCCAAGGCTATGGAATCCATCGCCCGTCAGCCCGAGGCTGCCGGCAACATCCGCTCCAGCATGATCATCGCTATGGCCCTGATGGAGGCACTGACCATTTACGGTCTGCTCATCGCCTTTATGCTGGTGGCTAAGGTCTAAACCACATCCCGAGAGAAAAAAAGGAGGCACACGCTTTGAGCATTAATGTGTCAGAAGTGATTTGGACCATCATTTGCTTTTTTGCGTTGCTGTTTGTGCTGAAAAAATTCCTGTTTGACCCGCTGATCAAGTTTATGGACCAGCGACAGGCGGGCATTGACGCAGGCCTGGAGAAGGGCCGGGAGGCGCAGCGGAAGAAAGAGGAGAACGCCGCCGCCCTGCGCGAGAGCTGGAAAGAGCGAAGCGCTGAGGCCAAACAGCTGATTGCAGAAGGAAAAGCGGCCGACGAGGAGGAACGCTCCCGAGTGCTGGAGGCGGCACACGCCCAGGCAGCCCGGGATATACAGGACGCCCATGGGCGCATCCAAAACGAGCAGGAGCGGCTTCGGGCCCAGGCCCAGGAGCAGATGCCCCAGCTGGTGGATGCCCTGACACGGCATCTTGTGGGCGGCGACCCAGGGTCGAGAGAGGAGAAATGAGGCGAATATGACCATAAAAGACTTCCTATTCGCAGTCATCAACTTCGTGATCCTGTTCGGCGCGCTGTTCCTTATCACGCGGAAAATGATCGTCCGTATGTTCAAGGAGCGAAAGGAGAAAATCGCTCAGGACCTGGAGCAGTCGCACCAGGCGGACCTGGAGTCCCAAAGGCTCAGCACAGATGTGGCCCAGGCCCGGGACCAGGCGCGGCAGCAGGAGGATGCCCTGCTGGCCGAGACCCGGGCCCAGGTGGAGCGAAGCAGCCGGGAGGCTGAGAAGCTCCGCACCGAGGAGGCCGACGCCCTGCGCCGCAACGCTATCCAGACGGAAAAGCAGCTGCGCAGCCAGATGCACGGCCAGGTGAGCGCCCAGGTCATTCGCCAGGTGGCAAGCCAGGCGGGGGAGACTCTGAAAACCAGTACCTTCGCCCCGGAGCGCCAGGCCCTGGTGGAGCGCTACATTGAGCAGGTAAAAGAAGTGGTGGCAGCAATGCCGAGTGATATTTTGAATATGAATGAACTGAAGAAATTAAATATTTCTATCGCCAGTCCCGAGCCCCTCACCGACGAGGAGATGAAGAAGGTGACGCAGATCCTCTGCGAGACCTTCCTCTCCGTGCGCAATGAGGTGGACGACGGCCTGGTGGGCGGCGTGCGTATGCAGGTGGGCGACACCGTGTACGACGGAACCCTGGCGCATCAGTTGGACCGACTGAGCCAGGAGGTGGAATTCAACAGCCGCATGGATGACCAGGAGGAGCTGTCGGTGCTGGAGAGCATTCGTGAAAAGCTCAGCGGCACGGACAATTCCATTGATGTTTATCAGACCGGCAAGGTTATCAGCGTGTCCGACGGCATCTGCCATGTGTCGGGCCTGGCCGATGTGATGGCCGGGGAAATGCTGGAGTTTGAGGGAAGCCTCCGGGGCATGGTGATGGACCTGGACAAGAACAATGTGGGCGTGGTGCTGCTGGGCGACTTCTCCACCATTCAGGAGGGCGACACCGTGCGCCGGACGGGCCACATCATTGAGGTGCCCGTGGGCGAGGCTATGTGCGGCCGCGTAGTGGACGCCTTGGGCCGCCCGGTGGACGGCAAGGGGCCCATTCAGAACGACGGCTTCCGGGCCGTGGAGAGTCCGGCGCCCAGTGTGCTGCACCGGCAGGGCGTCACCGTACCCCTGCAGACAGGTATTAAGGCTATCGACGCTTTGGTGCCCATCGGTCGGGGCCAGCGTGAGCTGATCATCGGCGACCGCCAGACCGGCAAGACCGCCATTGCCCTGGATACCATTGTGAATCAAAAGGGCAAGGGTGTACACTGCATTTATGTGGCCATCGGACAGAAGGAGTCCACGGTTGCCAATGTGGTGCGCAAGCTGACGGAGCTGGGCGCTATGGACTACACCACCGTGGTATGCGCCTCGGCCTCCGAGCCTGCGCCGATGCTGTACATAGCCCCCTATGCAGGCGCGGCTATCGGCGAATATTTCATGTACAAGGGCAAGGATGTGCTGATCGTTTACGACGATCTGAGCAAGCAGGCGGCGGCGTACCGCGAAATTTCCCTGCTGCTCCAGCGTCCCCCCGGACGCGAGGCCTATCCCGGCGATGTGTTCTACCTGCACTCCCGGCTTCTGGAGCGGGCGGCACGGCTGGACGAGGCCTCCGGCGGCGGCAGCATGACGGCACTGCCCATTATCGAAACCCAGGCGGGCGATATTTCCGCCTATATTCCCACCAATGTTATTTCCATTACCGACGGACAGATCTTCCTGGAGACGGGCCTGTTCCACTCCGGCACGCGGCCGGCTATCAATGTGGGCCTGTCCGTGTCCCGTGTGGGCGGCGCGGCCCAGGTTCCCGCTATGAAGCAGGTGGCGGGCCGCCTGCGCACGGACCTGGCGCAGTACCGGGAGCTGGCATCCTTCGCCCAGTTCGGGTCCGATTTGGATGCGTCTACCCAGGCTACGCTGCTGCGGGGCCAGCACATGACGGAGCTGCTGAAGCAGGACCAGTTCGCCGCCCGGGCGGTGGAGGACCAGGTCATTGCCATCTTCGCCGCCAACGAGGGCTACGCCGACGATGTGGATCTGGCGGATATGCCCCGATTCGAGCGGGAAGCGGTGGAGTATGTGAAGCAGGCTATGCCCGAGCTGGTGGACACCATCTGCGCAGGTAAGAAGATCCCTGCCGATATGCTGGATAAGCTGCGGGAGACCCTCAAGTCCTTTAAGGAAACCTTTTGAGGCTGACTGACCGAAGAAAGGGGAGAAGGATATGGGCAGTATGCGTGAGATCCGGGCACGGATCAAGAGTGTTAAAAACACCCAGCAGATCAACAAGGCCATGAAAATGGTGGCCTCGGCCAAGCTGCGGCGCACCCAGAAGGGCTTGGGCGGCATACGCACCTTCGCCCAGCAGAGCAGGCACATTCTCAGCGAGCTTTTGGCCGGGGAAAACGGCGGGTACGACAACCCATTTTTGCGTCCCCGGGGCGAAATCAAAAAGGTGTGCTATGTGGTGTTCGTGGGGAACCGGGGCCTGTGCGGCGTGTATAACCACGCCATCCTGCGCTATGCCCAGGAGCTGGTGCGCGCCGACACACGGGAGTGCTCGGTGGTGGTGTGCGGCAGCTGGGGCCGGGATGTGATCGCGCAGTCGGGTCTGCCGGTGCGGCATACCTTTGACGGCATCAGCGACACCCCGGGCACGGCCCAGTCGCTGCCGGTGGCGGACTACCTGAAGCGACTGTATCTGAGCGGCGAGGCGGATGAAATCCACCTGGTCTATCAGCGCTTTTACTCGGCTCTGCAGCAGGTGCCCAGCCAGATGCAGCTGCTGCCGGCGAAGCTGGAGACGGAGGAAAAGGACGAGGCGACCAACGACTATATTTTCGAGCCGGACGCCAAGAGCGTGCTGGAAAATATGGTGCAGCTTTATTTGGACAACATGGTTTACTCCGTTTTGCTGGAGGCCAAGGTCAGCGAGCAGGCGTCCCGCATGACCGCCATGAGCACCGCTACCGACGCCACCGGCGACCTGATAAGCGAACTGAGCCTGAAGCTCAACCGGGTGCGCCAGGCGGCCATTACCACCGAGATCGCGGAGATCGTCGGCGGTGCCAATGCCTTGAAAAAGGCGAAAAAGTAATTCCGCCTACGATAGGAGGCTACTATGAAAAACGGTATTGTCAGAAGGGTCACCGGCCCTGTGGTGGATGTGCAGTTCCCTGCCGGACATCTGCCGGACATTTACAACGCAATCGAAATTCAACTGGAGGACCGCAAGGTGGTCATGGAGGCCATGCAGCAGCTGGGCTCTGACACGGTGCGCTGTGTATCGCTGTTCTCCACCGACGGTATCGCCCGGGGCTGCACCGCCGTGGACACCGGCTCTCCGGTGACTATGCCTGTGGGAGAGGCCACCCTGGGGCGGATGTTCAATGTGGTGGGCGACCCCATCGACGGCAAGGGACCTGTGGAGGCGGAGCGGATGCCCATTCACCGGGCAGCGCCCTCCTTTACGGATGTGATCCCCTCCACCGAGATCCTGGAGACGGGCATCAAGGTGGTGGATCTGCTGGCACCCTACTCCAAGGGCGGCAAGATCGGACTGTTTGGCGGCGCCGGCGTGGGAAAGACGGTGCTCATTCAGGAGCTTATACGCAATGTGGCCTACGAGCACGGCGGCTACTCCGTGTTCGCAGGCGTGGGCGAACGCTCCCGGGAGGGCAATGACCTGTGGAACGAAATGACCGAGTCCGGCGTTATCAGCAAGACGGCGCTGGTATTCGGACAGATGAACGAGCCCCCCGGAGCGCGTCTGCGGGTACCCCTGTCGGGTCTGACCATCGCGGAGAACTTCCGCGACAGCAGCGGACAGGATGTGCTTTTGTTCATTGATAACATTTTCCGCTTCACCCAGGCGGGCAGTGAGGTTTCGGCCCTGCTGGGGCGTATGCCCTCCGCCGTGGGCTACCAGCCCACCCTGGCTACGGAGATGGGTACGCTGCAGGAGCGTATTACCTCCACCCGCAACGGCTCCGTTACCTCCGTGCAGGCCATTTATGTGCCTGCCGACGACCTGACGGACCCGGCTCCGGCCACGGCCTTTGCCCATTTGGACGCCACGACGGTGCTGGACCGCGGCATTTCCGAGCTGGGCATTTATCCCGCGGTGGACCCCCTGGCGTCCACCTCTCGTATCCTGGAGCCGGATGTGCTGGGACGCAGACATTACGACACGGCCCGAGCTGTGCAGACCGTATTGCAAAAATACAAGGACCTGCAGGACATCATTGCCGTGCTGGGCATGGACGAGCTGAGCCTGGAGGATAAGGCCACGGTGAACCGGGCCCGCCGCATTCAGCGGTTCCTGTCCCAGCCCTTCCATGTGGCTGAGAACTTCACGGGCTTGGCGGGCAAGTATGTTAAGCTGGAGGATACCATCCGGGGCTTTGAGATCATCCTGGGCGGTGAGTGCGACGATATACCGGAGCAGGCATTCCTCATGTGCGGCTCCATCGACGATGTGCTTGCTAAGCGCAAGCAGATGTAAGAGGTGCCTATGAAAGACGGGATCCATATCCGGATCGTCACCGCCGCCAGCACCGTGTATGACGACATGGTCAGCTATGTGGAGCTGCCCTTTTCCGGGGGCAGCGTAGGCGTATTGCAGGACCATGCGCCGATGCTGGGGGCCATTGAGGACGGCGTGGTCACGGCCCGAAAGGACAGCGGCACGGAGGAATTCGTGGCTGTAAACCTGGGCGTGGCCAACATCGTTCACAACGAGGTGACGCTGCTGGTGCGTGCGGCAGAGCGGGCGGAGGACATTGACCTGGCTCGGGCCCAGTCTGCCGAGAAGCGGGCCCGGGAGCGGCTGGCGGAGCACAGTGCGGACCTGGATGTGAAGCGCGCGCAGATCGCGCTGCATCGGGCACTGGCCCGGCAGGCGGCTGTGCGGATGATGAAGGGCCAGTGACGGCCGGAGAATTCGGCGCAAAAGTGAAATAGGGAAAGCCACCGTATCGGGTCGATGCGGTGGCTTTTTCGTGTGGCATGGAGAGTGAAAGGGGGGAGGACTTTGGGGACGGGGGTACGGATTGCCACGGCCAGTGTTTGCACTGGCCTCGCAATGACATTGGTTTTTTATGGGGGTGCGGTGTGCGGCGGGGCACATGGGCCCCGCCCTACAAGGGTTTTCACAATATTGCGGGCGGACAGGGGCGTCCGCCCCTACACAAAGCAAGGAGATGCGAACAAGCACGGACGGGCGGGGTAGAACCCCGCCCCTACGGAAGGGTTGTAGGGAGTGTGGTGCGTTGTCGGCGGGCGGACAGAGGCGTCCGCTCCTACGGAGGGGTGCAAGAAGTGCGGTGGGGCGGGCCGATGTAGGCATCGGCCCCTACGGAAGCGTTACAAGGAGTGTGATGCGGTGAGGAATCCCCCAGTCACGGCTTCGCCGTGCCAGCCCCCTTTAGGCAAGGGGGCCATGGGGACGGGGGTACGGATTGCCACGGCCGGTGTTCGCACTGGCCTCGCAATGACATTGGTTTTTCATGGGGGTGCGGTGTGCGGCGGGCGGACAGGGGCGTCCGCCCCTACGGAAATGTTGAAACGCTTGCGTAGGGCGGGCTGCCCTCAGCCCACCGTCCGATAACCACCGCACCATCGCGGCGGCGTGAGGGCACGCCGCCCTACGGAGGGGTTGCAAGAAGTGCGGTGGGGCAGGCGACCGCAAGGGTCGCCCCTACGAAAGCGTTTCAAGGAGTGTGACTTCTATAGGGCGGGCCGATGTGGGGAGCGAACTGAGCGCTGCCGGTGGCAGAGGAAGCGAAGTGAGCGAGTGGCCGCGGTCAAAATTTTCAGCGTCCGCCGTAAGGCAGCGCAAAAATTTTGGGCACCGCAACAGGGTCATCGGCCCCTACGGGGAGAATTTGGGGAGAACAAAAGGAAAAACAAGAGGATACCGAAGTATCCTCTTGCTTTTGATAGAAGCGAAGAATTAGAAGTTCTTGATGATGTCAACGATTTCAGCACCGATGCGCTTCTGAGCCTCCAGGGTGGCGGCGCCGATGTGCGGCGTGCAGGAAACCATGGGATGGCTATACAGGGCCTTATTGGTGGCGGGCTCATCGGCGTAGACATCCAGGCCGGCGGCGCGGACCTTGCCGGACTCCAGGGCGGCCAGCAGAGCAGCTTCGTCCACATTGGTGCCGCGAGAGGTATTGATGATCACCACGCCGTCCTTCATCTTGGCGATATTCTCGGCGGAAATCAGAGCGCCGCCATCCACAGCGGGAGCGTGGACGGAAACAAAGTCGGCCTGGGCCAGCAGATCATCCATCTCCACATAGGGGATGCCCAGCTGCTCCTCGATGCCGGGGATGTGGAAAATATCAAAGGCGACTACCTTCATGCCGATGGCCTTGGCCATGACACCCAGGTGCTGACCGATGCGGCCAAAGCCCACGATACCCAGGGTCTTGCCCTGGAGCTCGATGCCCTTGCCGTAAGCCTTCTTCTCCCACTTGTCCTCACGCATGGTGTGGCCGGCGATGGAGAGATAACGGGCGCAGGAGAACATATGGCCCATGGCCAGCTCGGCTACGGACTGGGAGGAGGCACGGGGGGTGTTCTTCACGGTGATGCCGCAGGACTCGGCGTACTTGACATCGATATTGTCAACGCCCACGCCGCCGCGGATAATGAGCTTGAGCTTGCCGGTCTTGGCCTCGTCAATATGATTGGCGCGGACCTTGGTCTTGGAGCGGACCACCACGGCGTCAAAATCCTTCAGGGCGGCGCCCAGCTGATCGGGCTCATAGAACTGCTCGACGACCTCGTGACCCATCTCACGGAGCTGAGCCATGGCGGTCTTATCCATACCGTCGGTAACCAGAATACGCATAATTGTAATCTCCTTATAATTTATTTTTGATTGGGTGCGGGGAAGAATCCCTCAGTCGGCTTTAACCACAGCCCCTTTAGGCAAGGGACTTTTTGAGGGGGACGGATTGCCACAGCCAGTGTGCGCACCGGCTTTGCAATGACAGTTTTTTGCAAGAAATGCGGTGGGGCGGGCCAATGTAGGCATCGGCCCCTACGGATGGTTGCAAGAAGTGCCTGCGTGCGGGCCGATGTGGGGAGCGAACTGAGCGCTGCCGGTGGCAGAGGAAGCGAAGTGAGCGAGTGGCCGCGGTCAAAATTTTCAGCGTCCGCCGTAAGGCAGCGCAAAAATTTTGGGCACCGCAACAGGATCATCGGCCCCTACGGATGCGTTTTTTGAGGGTGCCGTGGCGAACGGGGTGTCCGCCACGGCTTTAATTATTTATATTACTTGTGCTCGGCCTCGAACTTCTTCAGGAACTCCACCAGAGCCTGGGCACCCTCGATGGGCATGGCGTTATAGACGCTGGCGCGGAGGCCGCCCACGGACTTGTGGCCCTTGAGGTTATCATAGCCGGCAGCCTTGGTAGCGGCGACCACCTCGGCGTCCAGCTCCGCGGACCCGGTGACAAAGGGAATATTCATCAGGCTGCGGAACTCGGGCTCCACGGTGCCCTTGAACATCTTGGAGGAATCCAGGAAGTCATAGATGACCTTGGCCTTGGCGATGTTGCGCTTGTGCATCTCCTCCAGGCCGCCGATGCTCTTGAGGTACTTAAACACCTTGCCGCAGCAGTAGATGGCCCAGCAGTTGGGGGTGTTGTACATGGAGCCGTTGTCAGCGTGGGTCTTATAGCTCATGTAGACGGGCATCTTGGGGTCGATGTCCTCACGGATCAGATCCTCACGGATGATGACCACCACCATGCCGGCAGGGCCTACATTCTTCTGCACACCGGCGTAGATCATGCCATAGTCGGAGACATTGCAGGGCTTGGAGAGGAACATGGAGGACTGGTCGGACACCAGGACATGGCCCTTGGTATTGGGGAGCTTATTCCAGGTGACGCCGTGGATGGTCTCATTCTCGCAGATGTAGACATAGTCGGCATCCTCGGGAATGTCCAGGTCGGAGCAGTCGGGAATATAGCTGAAATTCTTATCCTTGGAGGAGGCGGCCACAATGACCTCACCGTACTTCTTAGCCTCGGCAATGGCCTTCTTGGACCAGGCACCGGTCTCCACATACACAGCCTTGCCATTCTTCATCAGGTTCCAGGGAATAGCGGCGAACTGCAGGGTGGCACCGCCCTGGATGAACAGGACCTTGTAGTTATCGGGAATGTTCATCAGCTCACGCAGGTCGGCCTCGGCCTCGTCGATGATCTGCTGGAACACCTTGGAGCGGTGGCTCATTTCCATGACGCACATACCGCTGCCGCGGTAGTTCATCATCTCGTCACGGATCTCCTCCAGGACAGGCTCCGGCATCATGGCAGGGCCGGCGGAAAAATTAAAAGTGCGGTTATACTTCATTTTGATAGTACCTCCTGTTTGTGTAATGTAATCGGGGATTTACGATTCATACAGATATAGTATAGAACATTCCGTCGGGAGAATCAACCATAAAAATCCACATTTTTTGAGTTTATCTAAAAAATTTTCAGAGGGACAGATAGAGGGGGGAAATTTCGGGGGCGGGGAACCTTGCCGCCGTGGAGGCCGTGGCAGGGCTTCGGGGGAAAAATGCATAGACGGCGATTGACAGGGAGGGGCAAAGATGGTATAAAATAGGGAGAATTTTGGCGGATCTCCGGGAAAGGACGGCACGGGATGGACAAGTGGAAAAAGCTCATGGTACATATCGGCGCGTATCCGGCGGTGCTGGGCAAGTGGCTGGCGGTGGGGGGACTCATCGGCGGCATCGGCGGGATCATTGGGTCGGTGTTCCACATCGGCGTGAACTACGCCACCCAGGTGCGGCTGGCCCATCCGTGGGTGCTGTATTTGCTGCCGGTGCTGGGCGTTATCATTGCGGGGCTGTACCGGGTGACAAAGGTGGAGGGAAAGGACACCAACGCCGTAATCGAGTCGGTGCATTTCGGGAAAAATGTGCCGGTGCTGCTGGTGCCGGTGATCTTTGTGTCTACGGTACTGACCCATTTGGGGGGCGGAAGCGCCGGGCGCGAGGGCGCGGCCTTGCAGATAGGCGGTGGCATCGGACACACCACCGGGCGGCTGCTGCATCTGGGGGAAAAGGACCTGCCCCTGGCGACCCTCTGCGGCATGAGCGCGGTGTTCTCAGCCCTGTTCGGAACGCCGCTGACGGCGGCGGTGTTTGCCATGGAGGTCATCAGCGTGGGTGTATTTTACTACGCGGGGCTTATTCCATGCCTGACGGCGGCGCTGGTGGGCTATCTGGTGAGCCTGATGATGAAGGTGCCGCCTACGCGGTTTACGGTGGCGGACCCGGGGCTGGACGCCTGGACCATGGTGCTGGTGATTTTACTCGCCATTGGGTGCGCAGTGGTGAGCATCCTGTTTTGCCGGGGACTGCAGGAGACGGGTCGCAGGGCGGCGAGGCTGCTGCCCAATCCCTTTATCCGGGCCTTTGTGGGCGGCGTGCTGGTCATAGGACTGACGCTGCTGGTGGGCACCACGGACTATAACGGCGCAGGCATGGAGGTGGTGAGCCGGGCCATCGGCGGAGAGGTCGGGGGCTGGGCGTGGCTGCTGAAGCTGCTGTTTACCGCTGTGACCATCGGATTCGGCTTCAAGGGCGGCGAGGTGGTGCCCTCCTTCTTCGTGGGCGCCTGCTTCGGGTGCGTGCTGGGGGGCTTTTTGGGACTTCCGGCGGGCTTCGGAGCGGCCATCGGGCTGGTGGCGGTGTTCTGCGGAGCGGTGAACTGTCCCATTGCGTCCGTGTTTTTGAGCATTGAGCTGTTCGGCACCGGGGACCTGCTGTATTTTGCTATGGCCTGCGCCATCAGCTATCTGCTGTCGGGCTACTGCGGACTGTACAGCAGCCAGACCATCCTCTATTCCAAGATGCGGGCGGAGTTTATCAACATCCACACCAATGAAAATGAGGATAAGAACGGATAAAAAGAAACGGCGAAAAATCCTGCTGACGCAAGGGCTGCCAGGACTTTTTGGATAAAAAATCATCTCCCCGGCCATACTGAGGAAAAGTATGGTTGGGGAGGTATTTTTATGGATCTCGTGCAGGTGGCCGTGACATCGCTGGTGTCCCTGGCGGCCATGTTTTTGCTGACAAAGCTCATGGGAAACAAGCAGGTATCGCAGATGAACCTGTTTGACTATGTTATCGGCATCACCGTGGGCTCCATCGCCGCGGAGATGGCCACGGAGCTGGACACACCGGAAAATTCGCTGGTTGCCATGGTGGTGTATGCGGTGGCGGCGGTGTGCATTTCCCTATGGACCAACAAATCCCTGGGGGCTCGACGGATCATTACGGGAAAGCCGCTGATTTTGATGGACGGCGGAGTGATTTACCGGGAGAATCTGAAAAAGACCAAGATGGATCTGGGGGACTTTCTCATGTATTGCCGCATCGGGGGATATTTTGACCTGGGACAGATACAGACGGCGCTGCTGGAGCACAACGGTACGGTGACTTTTTTGCCCGTGGAGATGCAGAGGCCCGCTACACCGGCGGACCTATCCATGCAGCCGGACCAGACGCTGCTGCAGACCTCGGTGATCCAGGATGGGGTGATACTGCGGGGAAATCTGCAGCGGATCGGAAAGGACGAGAGCTGGCTTGTGCGGCAGCTGGAAAAACAGGGGTACAGGGAGGCCGGAGAGGTGTTTTTGGCTATGGCGGACGGAAATCAGGTGACGGTGTTCCCCATGGAGAGCAAGCGGGAGCCGGCAGATCTGGCAGATAGGTAAGGGGGTTGAGACTTTCGAAAAACTCTCCGGGTTTTTCCGACAAAAGGATTGCAGTCTGCGGCGCGCATAATTTGTCAGTCTGTGACGGACAAATTTCACACTGGCAGCCTGATTATAAAATAAGAATTTTTTTCAAAGGCCAAAAAATCATGTAAAAATCTGGGTTTTGACTCTCGTTTTGACACCCCAAAAACCAGGCAATTATGTACGCGTTATGCACGACTTTTTCGGAATTTTCAAGAGTCACGCTAAAAGTGCAAAAAAAGTTCCGAAATCCGCAGATTTCGGAACTTTCCTGGTGGAGATAAGCGGGATCGAACCGCTGACCTCTTGAATGCCATTCAAGCGCTCTCCCAGCTGAGCTATACCCCCAGGTTCTATTCACTTCGCGGCGCCTTGGCTGCCGACTTACTTAGTATAGTATACTTCCGGGCATTTGTCAACACATTTTTCTCCAAATTTTCTGTTTTTTTATTCCTGCACCCGGCCCAGCTGATAAAAGGCCACGGCGCTGGCTGCTGCCACATTCAGCGAGTCTACCCCATGGGCCATGGGGATGCACACCGTGTAGTCGCAGTCCTCAATGCTGCCGTCTGCCAGACCGTCCCCCTCGGTGCCCAGGGCGATGGCCAGGCGCGGCTCCGCCAGGAGCCGGGGGTCATTCAGCCGCACCGAATCCGCCCGCAGAGCCATAGCCGCCGTGCGAAAGCCCAGGGCATGAAGCTTTTCCGTCCAGCTTCCCTCCGGCAGATAGGTCCAGGGGATCTGAAACACCGTTCCCATGCTCACCCGTGTGCTGCGGCGATACAGCGGGTCGCTGCACTCCGGCGTCAAAAGCACCGCGTCCATGCCCAGTGCTGCCGCCGAGCGGAAGATGGCGCCTACATTGGTGGGATTCATCACCCGCTCCAAGACCGCCACCCGCCGGGCATTTGCGCACACCTGCTCTACCCGGGGCAGCGTCCGGCGCTTCATGGCGCACAGCATCCCCCGGGTCAGGTGAAAGCCCGTCATTTGGGCCAGCACCGGCTCCTCCGCCGTGAAAACCGGCACCTCCGGGCACCGCTCCAGCAGGGGCTTGGCCTGATTTTCCACATGGCGGCGCTCCATTAAAAACGAGATGGGCTCATAGCCGGACTGCAGCGCCCGGGCAATGACCTTGGGGCTTTCGGCGATAAAGACGCCCTGCTCCGCACACTCCCAATTCGCCAGCTGACTGTCCCGCAGCCGTGCAAAAATATCCAGCTCCGGCGCGGAAAAATCCGCGATCTCCCGAATATCCGCCATGGTTTTCCTCCGTCAAAAATTGATAACGCCCAGATGCTCCAGCAGAATCTTCACACCGATGAGAATAAGGATGACGCCGCCTACGATCTCGGCCCTGCTCTTGTAGCGCAGCCCGAAGATATTGCCCACCTTCAGGCCCACCGCCGACAGGCAGAAGGTGATGGCCCCGATAAGCCCCACGGCACGGAAAATATGCACATCCGGCAGCAGGGCAAAGGTGATGCCCACCGCCAGGGCGTCTACGCTGGTGGCCAGGGCCAAAGGCAGCATAGACCTGAAGCCGAAGGAGGCGCTCTCCTCCTGTTGCTCCTTGGAAAAGCCCTCCTTGAGCATATTTCCGCCGATGAGGCACAGCAGCACGAAGGCAACCCAGTGATCCACCGAGGTGATGTATCGCTCAAAGGTGGTGCCCAGCAGGTAGCCCAGGGTGGGCATCAGCGCCTGAAAGCCGCCGAACCACAGCCCCACGGTCAGGTAGTGCTTCCATCCCGGCTTCTGCACGGACAGACCCTTGCAAATGGCCACCGCAAAGGCGTCCATGGACAGACCCACCGCCAGCAGCGCCAGTTCCGTTAGTTTCATCTGTGTTTCCTCCCTGTCGGGCCGGACTGCAAATGCATACCGACAAGAATCCATAATATCCAAATAGTATCTCATAATTTTAGGGAAAAGTCAATGTTTCCCTGTCGGGGGAGGGGCTGGGGGAGGGGCGTTAAAAAACCGAAAAAAAATACTTGACAGAAGGGGACGATTATGGTACTTTTATCCTGAAGTTAAGATCGTTTGGCAAAACTGCCGTGAGACAGTGACGCAAAGCCAAGGGGACTTATTGCTCATCTAAGTCAGCCCGGTTGCAATTTTCAGAGATTGCAACCGGGGTTTATTTTTTTTCGGATGGTATGGAGGTGCGGGATGGACAAGCTGAATATTTCCGTTACCCGTACCATCGACAGCGGCGTGCGGCCCATTGAGCTGAAATGCACGCCCATTTACGACTGCCTCTTCTCCAATGTCGCGGGCCTGCGCAGCCGGGCCTTGGTCAACAGTGTGGACTATGGAACCCTTGATCCCGGGGACTATATGCCTGCGCTGGAGGACGACCGGGAGAGCGCCTCCTCCTTCACCGCGCGCAATTTGCGGGTGGTGTTGGGCGCTCTGCCCGCCCTGCAATCGCAGGCCCGCGGCATCTCCCTATTTCTGCTCTCGTGTCCCGTGTCTCTGGTGAGGCGCGGGACCCTGGCGGCAGAGGTGACACGGCTTTTACGCGCGGCGGACCCCAAGTGCGCCGAGGCGGTGTGCCTGTCCTTCGCTCCGGAGCTGCTGCGCCTGCCGCCCAAGGACCTGCAAAGCGCCCTGCTGCATATTCGCTCTCTGGGCTGCAAGGTGGCCGTGGAGGGCTTTGGCCGGGCGGATTTTCCCATGTCCGTACTGCCCCTGGCGGCCCCGGATCTGCTGCTGCTGGAGCGGGACCGTAAGGGCGACTTTCCTGCGGGCATGGCGGCCTATATACAATTCGCCGGAGCCTTGGGCATTCAGACCCTGGCTGTGGGGGTGCCTGCGGAGACGGTTTTGCGGGGGCTCAATGAGGCCCAGTGCGCATATTATACCCCGGCCCCGGGCCTGCGGACGGAGGGCCGGAGCCTGTATATGGAAAAAGAACTGACAGACCTTTTATCGGAAAGGAGCGTGGCATCCCTTGCCGGTTTCAACTAAACAGCCCGGGTCCGTGCTGACCCGGTCGGCGGAGGAGGTCAAGCGCTACCGTCTGTATAAGAAGATCGTGCCGCCGGTGCTGGGGCTCATTACCCTGGTGCTTATCATCGTGTACATCATCTCCATTCTGTTCACCAAGTACGGCAGCTTTACGGTGAAGATCAATAACCTCACCGACCGCAAATATTACCTCACCCTCTGCGAATCGGATAAATTTCTCAACCCCGTATCTTATCTCAATTCTAAGGCCGTGAAGGATGTTACCAACATCGACGGCAACTCTCTTCCCGCCGACCTCAACGATGTGGACGGCGAGCACAACGGGGAAAACTATGTGGCCTACACCTTCTACGCCAAGAATGTGGGCCAGAGCACCATTACCTATGACTATGACCTGGTCATCTCCCGCAAGACCATCGGCGTGGACTCGGCCATTCGCGTGCGCCTGTACTATACACCCTTTTACTACGACAGCTTCACCAAGGAATATACCCGCAGCGGCGACTATACCGACTATGCCAAGCCCCGCACCGGGGGCAGCGGCCTGCCGGAGGTGGACCCGGATAACCGCACCATGACCAATTTCGCCGCCAGCGGCTCTGTGGCCCAGGGCCGGGTGGCGGGCTTTAAGCCCGGGGATATATCCAAAATAACCGTGGTCATCTGGATCGAGGGCAACGACCCCGACTGCACCGACGACATCCTGGGCGGCGAGTTCAAGGTGGACATGGTTATGAATGTGGTGGCCGAGGAATAACTCCCGCACACCCCCGTAGGGGGCGGCGTTCCCGACGCCCCGCCCCGCCGTACCCCTAACTTACCCCAACTGCTCACGGGGTCCTTCGCCATAGCGTCCGATGCGTTTCCATTCCCGCGCAAAAGCGCGGCGAGGGACCCCGCTGCGGCAGTTATGGGACCCCTCAAAATAGACCCTCTTTTCCCGGTGGGGCGGGACACGCCTTCTGCTCCCGTCCCACCTGTACCCCTTGCGACCCACGGAAACCCGCCGCGGGTCTCTCTCCCTTTAGGCAAGGGAGGCTATCTTTCCCCTTACTATTTCGTTCCTTCACCGTCCGACTTCGTACTGAGACGGTTTGGATAAATACAAAAACTAAAGAAAAGCGAGGAAAAACAAATGAAAAAGTTCAGAAAATTGATTCCCGCCCTGTGTATGCTGCTGGTCTCGGCACTCTTCGTGGGAACCTCCACCTATGCGTGGTTTTCGATGAACACCACTGTTACGGCCACGAACATGCAAGTGACTGCCAAGTCCAATGCAACTTATCTGCTGATTGATACTAAGGACAATAGCACAAGTAAGGAAACTTCTGCAATTACCAAGGAAACTAATGCAGCTGCAGCAACTGTTTACCCCTGTGCCTATACTGAAACTGAAATCGCCAGTGACACAGACAACACCAATAAAATTGACGCAAAGACATGGTATACCGCAAATAATAAAAACGGCAATCATGCGACGGATGCGGTATTGGGTAGAAAGACGATTGCCCTCGGGAATGGAGACTATATGCAGAAGAGCGAGTTTTGGCTGACTCTTTCAAAGGACTCCGAACCTGCCAGTAATAAGACCCTTTCCATTGCTTTTGAGAAGGCAGCCGGAGATGATGCTGCTATTTCTACAGCTGTGTTTGTCGGCGATGCACAGGAGCCCATTCTGCTAAATGACACCACTACGCAGGGCACGGCAACTGTTTCCCTGACTTCTGCGACTTCTGTTAAAGTTACTGTTTATACATATATTGACGGTACATCTGATAATGTAAACAGTGACTATTTTAATGCAGCAGCTACAGCGAATAAGCTCCAGGGTACGGTTAAGCTGACCTTCGACCTGGGTATCTAATTATAAATCTCCCTGCGGCGCCCTGGGGGGCGCTGCGGGGGGAAATCCCCGGCCCCGGCGGGCTGGGGGCAGCCCGCCCTACACATCCTTTGTCTATGCATCCGTAGGGCGGGGCGCTATCACCCCGCCGACCGGCGTATCTCCCGCACCCGAGCTGCAGGCAAAGCCCCGGCCCTGCTGCGGGAAGCCGCAATACCCTACAAAAGCAAGCATCGCACTCCTCAAATCATACAAAGGAGCTAAACGGGAATGGAAAAAAAGAAAAATACAAAGAAAATCATCGGCACCGTGGTGGATGTGCTTATCTGGGTGCTGGTGGTTTTGTGCGTAGGCGTGTCCATTGTGGCCGTCTCCGCCGGCACCAACGCAAAAAATGTCCCCACCGTGGGAAGCACCTGCTTTCTGAATGTGAAAACCGAGTCCATGGACGCGGAAAAGCCTGCCGGCGTCCCTGCCGACAAGCCCGCCGGCTTCTCCGCTGGCACCATGCTCCTGAGCAAGTACATTGCCGAGGACGACGCCGCCCTTGACGCCCTGGAGGTGGGGGACATCATCACCTTCGAGATGAAGCTGGACGGCTCTGACACCGTGGACTATAACACCCACCGTATCGTGGCCGTGGAGCGCAACGAAAACGGCACCTTGGTCTCTGTTACCACCAAGGGCGACAACAACGACCTGGTGGACGGCGGCCAGGTCAGCCGCGGCACCATCATCGCCGTGTACACCGGCTCTAAGATTCCCGCCCTGGGCAAGGTGCTGGACTTCTTGAGCACCCAGGTGGGCTTCGGCGTGTGCATCCTGCTGCCGCTTATCCTGTTCTTTATCTATCAGCTTGTGAAGTTCGTTATGGCCTTTATGTCTGTGAAGAACTCCGGCAAGAAGGTCATCTCCGCCGCCGATGAGGAGCTTATCCGCCAAAGGGCCGTGGAGGAGTACCTGAAAAAGCAGCAGGAGAAGGAAAACAATAACGAGGAAATCAAGTCTTAACGCCCCGAGGTACACCGCATTCCTGGGTTAAGACCCTACATACACACCAATCCGCACTGAAATTGTAAGGAAAATCTGCTATGCATGACTTTTTATACGGCTTTCTGACCTGGTTCAAGGCCTTTTTTGACAATATGCTGGGCGGCGTCCTGATGGTCGTTAAGGGGATCGTCCTGGGCATCATCAAGATTTTTAACCTGCCCTATTACTTCAAAATCTGGGCCGACGAGGCACCTAACTTTGGCGTGTTCGACTGGATATTCTCCATTCTGGCGTTCCTGCTGGTGCTGGCCGTGTGGGCGGGGGTCATCTTCCTGGCCGTGCTGGCCGTGCGGAAGTACATCCGCTTCCGCCGCGGCATCGTGGGAAACGAGGACCTTTTGGAGGAAATCGCCGACCTGCACCGGGATGTCCTGCGCCTGACCTCCGAAAAGGAGCGGATCATGCAGCTGAAGGTCTCACAGGCGGGACTGTCCTATGACCAGTTCAAGGAGCTTATGGAGTCTACCGAGGAGCCTGCCGAGGAGCAGGATTCGGAGCAGCCCCAGGCCAACCTGCCCGCCGCCCCGGCCGCCCGCTTTACCCGCCTGGCCGCCGTGGACGAGAAGTATATTTACTACACGCCCCCGGTCTATGAGCGGGGCATGACCCTCCGGGACATCTGCGAGGATATGCGCAACTTCGCCTGCACCAACAACGGCCTGTACTACGATGAGCGCACCATCCGCTTGATGCTCTCCGGCTTTGCCTGCACGAAGCTGGTGATCCTCCAGGGTATCTCCGGTACCGGTAAAACCTCGCTGCCGTACATGATGGGCAAATACTTCCAAAATGACGCCACCATCGCCTCCGTGCAGCCCTCCTGGCGGGACCGCAACGAGCTGTTCGGCTATTTTAATGAATTTACAAAAAAATTCAACGAGACCGATGTGCTGCGGCGAATCTACGAGGCCGGGTACAACGACGAAATTAACCTGGTCATTCTGGACGAAATGAACATCTCCCGGGTGGAGTATTACTTCGCCGAGATGCTCTCGGTGCTGGAAATGCCCAACCCCGACGAGTGGCGCATTGAGCTGGTGCCCTCCTCCTGGGAGAACGACCCGGCCCATCTGCGGGACGGATTCCTGCAAATTCCCCAGAATGTCTGGTACATCGGCACCATCAACAACGATGACTCCACCTTCTCCGTCTCCGACAAGGTCTATGACCGTGCCTTCGTCATCAACCTTGACAGCAAGGGCATCCCCTTTGAGGCCCCCAAGACCCCGGCCAAGAAGATCGCCTATTCCGAGGTGGAGCGGCTGTATGAGCAGGCCAAGCTGGACTTCCCCGTGAGCCGGGAGGCTCTGGACAAGATCGAAAAGCTGGACCTGTATGTTATCCAGCATTTCCGCATTGCCTTCGGCAACCGTATTATGAAGCAGCTAAAGGACTTCGTGCCGGTTTACATCGCCTGCGGCGGCACCGAGACGGAGGCCATCGACTACATCTTTGTTACCAAGGTTTTCCGTAAGTTTGAAAGCCTCAACCTCTCCCTGATCCGGGGCGAAATTCGCGGGCTCATCGCTATGATGGACTCCCTCTTCGGCCCCGGCGCTATGGCCGAGAGCATCGAGTATCTGCAGCGTCTGCAGAAAATGTATTAAAATAGGAGGGTGGGACGGATATGGCCACCACAGCTTTTGAAATAGAGAATACCCGCGCTCTGTCCGATCCCACCCTTCGCGCCCGCTTCAGCCTGTCCTTTTCCGCGCAGATGATGCTCTCCCAGGAGAGCGTCAAGGAAAGCTGCGCGGCAGCGGCCAACGCCCTGCTGTCTTTCAGCGGCGTGCGCTACCGCACAGCCTGGACCGGCATCTATTTCACGGCGGGCGGCAAGCGTATAGCCGCCCTTGCTTTTTTTGAGGACAGCCTGTGCCTGCTTTTGGCCCAAAGCGCAGAGGCGGCCTCCGGCCCCCGGTATAAGGCCCAGGATGTGTCCCAGCTGCGCCGGTTTGAAAAAACCCCCGCCCTGCTCCCGCTGAAAAGCGAGGGCGCACTGAAAAACGCCCTGAAAAAATGGACCGACCTGGCTGCCACCCTGGATCTGCGGGAAAAGGACGCCCCGGCGGCAGTTTTTGCCCCGGAGAGCTTCCCCGGGGACAGCTTCGAGTCTCTGCTGCGCCGGGGCCTTATCCGTCCCACCGGTAAATACAGCGGCGAAGAGGGGGAGTTCGTGGAGGTCCTCTCGGCCCTCTCTGCAGGAGAAGCGACCATCAAGCTCAGCGAAAAGAAGATGCTCCGCGCCCTGGACGAGGGCTGGGTGGAGCGCATTGAGCAGGCCCTGCCCGCCATCGACGAGCTTCTGCGTCGGCCCTCGCACTTCATTGCCGAGACGGAGGAGATTCGCCCCATGGAGCTGACACGGAAGATCACCGGACGCTCCGTGGCCCATCTCTGCCAGCACACGGACTTTATCTCCAGCGTGGACGGCGACGATGTGACCCCCTCCAAGATGCTCAATATCATCCGGGAGGATTCTATCCTCACCTATGAAAATAAGTTCCTCAATACGCTGCTGGCAAACCTCTATTTCTTCGTCAGCGAGCGCTACCGCATTGCCCTGGAAAACGGCGTGGACGAGCGCATCAGCAGCGTCCGCTTCACGGATTCCTTTTACCACGGCCAGGCCAAGTCCCTGGTGACCATCAACATCCAGCGCTCGGAGAAGATAACCGATGTCAAGGGCGTGCAGAAAAGCTATTTCGGCTCTCGTCTGTGGAAGCGGGTGGAGCAGCTTAACGACATCACCCGGGCCTATATAGAGTCGGACTTCGTTCGGGAGATGGGGCGCAATTATGTGAAGCCCCCTATCCTGCGCACCAATGCCATCCTGAAAAACAAGTATTTCCGCCAGTGCCTGGACCTGTGGACCTACCTGCAAAGCTACGAGGAGAGCGGCTGCGGCCTCACGGTGGAGGAGACGATCCTGCAGCCGGACCAGAAGTATGTGGGAGGGCTATTCGGCGCGGCGGCGGCCCAGTATCTGGAGTTTTGCCGCAGCAGCGACGAGCGGACAGAGGAAAATATCCTCACCTCGGCTACCTCGCCTACCCTGAACGCCCGGCTTACCCTCACCGTAGAGGACGAGGCGGACCCGGTAGAGGCGGAGGACTTTACAGCGGTGCAGCCCGCTGCGCCCCGGCAGCCCCGGGACATGGCCTTTGCCGTGCAGGTGGCTCTGAAGGCTGCCGCGTTCTACGACGCCCGGGAGAGCAACCTTCGCTTGGAAAAGGATATGGAGGCCCGTCTGCGCCTGGCGGACGAAGCTGCCAAGGCCCGGTTTGCCCAGCTGGTGGACGCCCTGCGCAGCTACGAGACCGTGAAGATGATCCCTCGACGCACCAATTATGCCTTCTACCTGGGCAAGACGGTGCTGGCCCGGCTTACCATTAAGGCGGGGGAGGTCCTGCTCTACATCGCTTTGGAGCCCGGGAAGCTGCCCAAGGCATTTAAGGTGACGGATGTGTCCGCCGTGAAGCGCTACGCCGCCACACCCACTCTGCTGCGGATAAAAACCGATGGCCAGCTTGCTGCGGCCCGGAAGCTGATAGAGCGCCTGGAAAAGAAATTTGACCTGAAAAAAACGGAGCCGGAGCAGACCTTCGACACCGCCCAATATGAGCCGCTGCCCTTTGAGGAACTGCTGGACCGGGGCCTGGTGCGCCCGGCCCAAAAGCCGGAGCGGGCCCAGCCTGCCAAGCCTACCCCGGCCCGGGAGGAGATCTTACCCATCGTCACCTGCGGGGAGCCGGAGGGGGAGGAGATGACCCCCGGCGCCTGGGAGACCATTCCGGCCCCGGAGGAGCTTACGGATGCCCAGGCTACCCCGGAGAAGCAGGTCCATACCGCCGACTATTTCAGCCCCGCCGCCACAGCACCGGCGTCCGCTGCCGACAGGGAGACGGAGAGCGGGGAGGAGGAGCACCTGCTTCCGCCGATACAGTATCCCGCCGCCATGGATTACAGCCGCCCGGCCCAAAAGGGTCTGGACGATGTAGGCGGCTTCCTGGCCGACAGCCGGGAAAACCCGGAGCCTGTCCCGCCTCCGGCGGAAAAGACCGGTTTTCTGGCCCGGCTCCTGCGCCGGAAAAAAGACAACAAGGATAACGAATAATGGACAAATGCAAGAAAATCCTCTCGCAGATCCTGTTCTACGGGGCTCTGCTGCTGATCGTGGCGGCTTCGCTGCTTTTCTTCCTGCAAAAGAAAAGCGGACAGACTCTGTTTCTCTTTGACCGTACCCTCCTATGGGTGGAAACGGCCAGTATGCAGCCTACCATCCCGGAAAAGAGCTACATTCTCGCCAAAAGTACCTCGGCAGAGGCGGTGCAGGTGGGGGATGTAATCGTCTTTGTCTGCCGCGATACGGGCTCTGCGGTGTACGGCAGCTACATCACCCACCGCATTACCGAGCAAACCCCGGAGGGCTATAAGACCTGCGGGGACAGCCCCCTGTCCCTGCTGGATCCCTGGACAGTGCAGCCGGAGGACATTGTGGCCGTGTATGAGAAGAACCTGCCCCTCATGACGGCCCTGGGCAGGCTCTTTTCCACGCCTATGGGCATGGTGCTGGTGTTTGCCCTGTTTTTCGCCGTGTGCGGATTTGTTTTCATTCCCGCGGTGGTAAAGACCCTGCAGGAGCAGGACGAGGACACCCTGACGGAAGAGGAATTCCATCGCCTGGTGGCCCGGGAGGTGCGCCGCCTGGAGGAGCAGGGACTTACCCCCGAGGAAAACCGGGGAAACGAGGAGGGAGGAGAGGCAGATGAATAAATTCCTGGCCAAATACGGAAAGGCGTCGATCTTTACCCTCATTGTGATCCTGTGCATGTCCTTCCTCATCCATCTGTTTTCCGTGAGCAGCGGCTATCTCCAGAGCATCGACCGCCAGGCCCTGGACCGGGCGGAAAACTATGCCGGGGAGCAGGCGGTACAGCTGCAGGAGCAGTTCGGTGCCCTGAAAATGCGGGCGGATTACTGCGCCTCAGAGGTCAGCGAGGCCGGGTCCTTAGAGGGGGCGGTGGAGCGGCTGCGCAGCACGGGCTCCGGCATGCGCGTGGCCGACGGGGACAAATTTGTGGCCATACTCTACACGAAGGATGGCGCGGTCTACACCCCCGGCGGAGACAGCGTTACCGGCTACAGCGAGCTTACGGACCTGGCCGAAGCAAAACGCAGCGCCGTCTCCCGCCTGTTCCAGTATGACAATGCCAACATGGTTTTCGGCGTGTTTGCCCCCTGCAATTCCGCCTATGTGGACGGGGTGGTGCTGCTGTATATGCGCACGGCGGTTTCCCTGGAGGCGCTGGTTCAGGAGAGCGGCCAGTATATCAGCAGCGTCCAGGCTTCGGAATTTGTGCTGCTGTGCAAGCACGACGGCATCATCCTGGAAAAGATCCGGGTGGGAAGCGCCGTGGACCCGGGTTTTGGCTCCGTGACCGAGGGACTGTTTAAGCAGATCATCACCGACGGGGACACCATGAGCCGCATCACCACCGCCCTATCCACCGGGAAGCAGCAGTCGGCTGTGGTGGAGGTGGGGTCGGTGCAGTACGCCCTGTCCGTCCGCCCTCTGGGCAGCGGCTGCGGCGGGCTGATCCTGGTGGGACTATATGAGATGACCGAGCTTTACGGCTCCGGCCGCCAGGTGCTCAATACCATTTGGGGCACCGTGGCCTTTTTGAGCCTGATGCTCCTGGGCTTTTTGGCCTTTGCCATTGTGGACCGCATCCGCACGAACCGAAAAATAAAGACCCTCACTACCGTGGACGCAGACCTGGACTGCCTCACCCGCTCCGGCTTCGAGGCGGAGGCCCAGAGCATCGTGAATCGGCTCAAGGGGACCCAATTTGCCATCGTCATGCTCCGGGTGAACAACTTCCGCTATATCTCCGAGCAGTTCGGCGACCGGCAGAACCGGGCGGTGCTGCGGTTCCTGCGCAACTGCTGCGCTCAGGCCATGCTGGTCTCCGAGACCTTTGCCTATGCTGGAGACGGGCACTATCTGCTCCTGCTCCACTACCGGGAGAAAAAGGCCCTGACCAGCCGACTGGACGGCCTGTACAGGCAGGTGGTGCGCTATAAATTCCCCCAGGACGACGAGTATAAGCTGCACATTTCTTACAGCATTTACGAGGTGGGCCGGGAGGAGGACCGGAGCGTGGGTCAAATGATCGACAAGCTCAACATTGTGGACGCCAAGCCCACCTTCAAGACCGGTGCCGTCTCTCTGGAGTTCTACGGGGACACCCTCCGGGATAACTACCTGAAGAAGGCCGAGATCGAGGGCCGTATGCAGCGGGCCTTTGAAAACAACGAGTTCCACATTTTCTACCAGCCCAAATATAACCTGAAGCGCGGCGGCATGGACGGCAGCGAAATTTTGGTTCGTTGGTTCGACACCAAGATCGACCGCTACCGCACCCCCGGTGAATTCCTCCCTATTTTCGAGGAAAACGGCTTTATCAACAACCTGGACCGCTTCGTGTTTTACAAGGCCTGCGAGAATGCGGCCAGCACGGCCAAAAAGGGAGAGCCGATCTATCCCTTCTCCGTGAATGTGTCCCGGGTCACGGCCATCCAGCCGGATTTTTTGGAGTACTATAAGCGCATTAAGCAGAAGTTCGGTATTCGGGACCGGTTCATCACCGTGGAGTTTACCGAGAGCTTTGCCTACGAGAATTACGAGTATCTCTCCGGGGTCATGCGGGAGCTTCACGAGGCGGGCTTCCTGTGCTCCCTGGACGACTTCGGCACGGGCTATTCCTCCTTTGCGGCCCTGAAGGTCCTGGACTTCGATGAAATTAAAATCGACAAGGAGCTTCTGGCCTCCGGCCCCCATCCCGACCGGGATAAGCTGCTCCTGCAAAGTGTTATCGATATGGCCCATAAGCTCAGTCCGAAAATCACCCAGGAGGGTGTGGAGGACGCGGAGACCTTCCGGCAGATGGAGGAAATGGGCTGCGATGTCATCCAGGGCTACTATTTCTCCAAGCCTATGAAATTCAGCGACTACCGGGAATTTATCCAAATGAACCGGGGCAGGCTTTAACTGAAAAAAATCTCCGGCAGACTTGTCTGCCGGAGATTTTTTGAGACTGTCGAAAAACCCTCCGGGTTTTTCCGACAAAAGACTCACAGTCTGCTGCGCGCATAATTTGTCCGTCTGTGACGGACAAATTCCACACTGGCAGCCTGAGCTGTATTTTCTCTCACGCACATGTCGCGAGAGAAAATGATTTCATTTCTTTGCCGCCTACGGGCGGCAAACTCTGCGAGGCTTTTTTTGGCACACTGAAAAACTCTCCGGCGATCTGCCGGAGAGTTTTTTATGGAAATTTTTACACGCTGAAGAGAATGTCCGCGTAGGTGGGGTAGGGCCAGTATTCGGCGGAGGTATTGGCCTCCAGCTCATTGACCAGGTGGCTGGCCTTATACTCCAGGGCATAGACCACATCCCGGTAGTACCGGGCGGAGGCAAGGCCCCCCTCGGAGGCCGGGGCATTTTCCAAAGCCTGGGCCATAGACTGGGCGGTGGTATACAGCTCGTTATTCAAATTCGTCAGCTGCTGCAGCAGGTCCGTTTCGGCGGAGCAGTCCAGATACAGGGCCTTTTTGCGCTGGACGGCCTGGGCCAGGTCGCTGGTGTAGCGGGAGACGGCGGGGAAAATATTGCGGCGGATCATGGAAAGGAGAGTGTTGGCCTCAATGGCCGTGATCTTGCAATAATTTTCCAGGTGGATGCCGTACCGGGCCCGCATCTCTACCTCGGAAAAAACATCGTGCCGGGTGAACAGGCTGATGTTCTTGGGATCGATGTAGGCGGGCATACTGTCCACGGTGTCCCGGTGGTTGCTGAGACCCCGGCGCTGGGCCTCCTCGGCCCAGGAGTCGTCGTAGCCGTTGCCGTTGAAAATAATGCGCTGGTGGGCCTTGAAGGTGTCATGGAGCAGGGTCTGGAGGGCGGACTTAAAGTCCTGGGCCTGCTCCAAAATGTCAGCGAACTGGCCCAGCTCGTCGGCCATGATGGTATTGAGCACGGTGTTGGGGCTGGCGATGGACTGGGAGGAGCCCAGCATACGGAACTCAAACTTGTTGCCGGTGAAGGCCAGGGGAGAGGTGCGGTTGCGGTCGGTGGTATCCTGGGGAATCTCCGGCAGGGTATCCACACCGATCTCCAGCTTCTTTTTGGTCATGTCCACATAGGCCGTGCCCTGGATAATGGAGTCCAGCACGGCGGTAAGCTCATCGCCCAGGAAGATGGAGATGACCGCCGGAGGCGCTTCGCTGCCTCCCAGGCGCAGGTCGTTGCCGGGGTAGGAGACGCAGCAGCGGAGAATGTCCTGATACTCGTCCACACCCTTGATAAAGGCCGCCAGGAACAGGAGAAACTGGGCGTTCTGACTGGGGGTCTTGCCGGGCTTTAGGAGGTTTTCCCCGGTGTCCGTGGCCAAAGACCAGTTGTCGTGCTTGCCGCTGCCGTTGACCCCGGCGAAGGGCTTTTCGTGGAGCAGGCACACCAGGTCGTGGCGGTCGGCTACTTTTTTTAGCAGCGCCATGGTCAGCTGGTTGTGGTCGGTGGCGGTGTTGGCGTCGGTGTAGACCGGGGCCAGCTCGTGCTGGGCCGGGGCCACCTCGTTGTGCTCTGTTTTGGCGAACACGCCCAGCTTCCACAGCTCCTCGTCCAGCTCCTGCATGAATTTGGCTACCCGGGGCTTGATGGCCCCGTAATAGTGGTCGTCCAGCTCCTGGCCCTTGGGGGGGCGGGCTCCGAAAAGAGTGCGGCCGCAGAGCTTCAGATCCTCCCGGCGCTGGTACATGGATTTATCAATGAGGAAGTACTCCTGCTCGGGACCTACCTGAGGAATGACATGGTGGGCCTCGGTGTTGCCGAACAGACGCAGAATGCGCAGGCACTGCTGGTCCAGGCGGCTGATGGAGCGCAGGAGGGGGGTCTTTTTATCCAGGGTCTGGCCGCTGTAAGAGCAGAAAACCGTGGGGATATACAGGGTTTTGTCCTTTACGAAGGCATAGGAGGTGGGGTCCCAGGCGGTGTAGCCCCGGGCCTCAAAGGTGGCCCGCAGGCCGCCGGAGGGGAAGGAGGAGGCATCGGCCTCGCCCCGGGACAGCTCCTTGCCGGAGAGCTCCATGATGACGGAGTCGTTGCCGGAGGGAGTGATGAAGCTGTCGTGCTTTTCGGCGGTGACACCGGTCATGGGCTGGAACCAGTGTGTATAGTGGGTGGCGCCCAGCTCGGTGGCCCAGTCCTTCATGGCGGCGGCGATCTGGTCGGCAATGGAGCGGGGCAAGGGGGTGCCGTGGGTCATGCACTGCTGCCAGGCTTCATAGGCATCGGCGGACAGACGCTGTCGCATTTTGTCCTCATTAAAGACCATGCAGCCGAAAAATTCAGGGATACGCTTGGTGGGTTCGTCCATTGCAAACTCCTTTCGCCGCGTCCGCGGCAGTTTTTATATAGATTTCGCGTGTGCGGGGGGAACAATTTGAGGGAATAGGGAAGATATTTTTGGGGACGGGGGATGCGGATTGCCACACCAGTGTGCGCACTGGCTTCGCAATGACAGGTTGCAAGGGGTGTGGGCTTTTATATCAATTATACCAAATTGAATAAAATCGGGGTGATATAGGTTTCTACCAGGGCGGCAATGAAGAGCAGGGGAAGGACCCAGAGGTAGAGAATCTGGCAGCAGCGGTGCAGGGCCGGGCGGAGGACGCCGGTCTGCTTTTTGCGCAGGGCATTGGTCACGGTGCTGCACAGGTAGAGACCCATGGCGGCGGAGAGGATAAGAGCCGTCAGCTCGAAGATGCCATGGGGCAGGATGCCCAGCAGGTATTTGAGCAGGGAGATGTTTTGCCGCATATAGTAGCCGGCGAACAGGCCCAGGATAGCGCCGTTGGTGCCCAGGGTCAGAGCGGGCAGACGGAGAAAGGGAATGAGTCCGTAGACCAAAGACAGGGCCATGGCCACCAGGTTATTCATCAGCAGGGCAAAAAACTGAATATTGCCGCCTTCATCCGCCACGCCGGACTGGCCGAGCATTTGAGCATAATAGGCGATGACGGCATCGGCCCGGGTGGGGGAGAGCAGGCTGAAGGCAAAGCCCAGCACCACGATCCCGGCAAAGGCCCAGCCGGCGGTGAACACCGGGCCGCTGAGCTCCCGGCGGTAAAACGCCAGAGTGTCGGCGTAAAGACGCTTGCAGTTTTCCATCAGCCCAACTTGGCGAGACCCGCACGCAGACGGCGGAGGGTCTCGTCTTTCCCCAGAATGGCGCAGATCTCCACGGCACCGCCGGGGGTGACCAGCTTGCCGGCAGCGGCGATGCGCACAGGCCACATGAGCTTGGCGTTCTTTACCTCCAGCTTCTCGGCCAGGGCAATGAGGCCGTCGTGGACACTCTCCACCGTCCAGGTGGAAAGGGACTCCAGCATGGGAATGGCGGCCTGGAGCATATCCTTGCAGACCGCAGGATCGGTCTTGGCCTTTTTATTGGTGAAAAACTCGATAGCATAGTCCGGGCAGGCGTCGAAGAAATCCACCTTTTCAGGGATGTCCGAAAGGCGCTCGCACCGGGCCTGGAGCAGGGCGGCGATGGCGGCTATGTCGAAATCGCCCTTTACCGTCTGGCGGATATAGGGCTCGGCCACCTTGGCAAAGGCCTCCGGAGCCATGGCCCGGAGATACACGGCGTTAAAATGGTCCAGCTTGGCCCGGTCGAAAATGGCGGGAGACTTGGAAATGCCCGCAATATCAAAGGCCTTTACCAGCTCCGGCAGGGTGAAAATCTCCTGCTCGGCCAAATCGCCCTTGGGGCTCCAGCCCAGGAGGGCCACATAGTTGACAATGGCCTCCGTGAGATAGCCCTGGGCCTTCAGATCCTCATAGGAGGGGTCCCCGTGGCGCTTGGACATTTTGTTCTGAGCGTCACGCATCACCGGGGAGCAGTGGACATAGGTGGGAATTTCCCAGCCGAAGGAACGGTAGAGCAGGTCGTATTTGGGGGCGGAGGAGAGGTACTCGCTGCCCCGGACCACATGGGTGATGCCCATGAGATGGTCGTCGATGACATTGGCAAAGTTATAGGTGGGGAGGCCGTCACGCTTGAGGAGCACCTGGTCGTCCAGCGTGCTGTTTTCCACGGTGATGTCGCCGAAAATGGCGTCGTGGAAGGTGGTAGAGCCCTCTGTGGGGATCTTTTGCCGGATAACATAGGGCAGGCCCTGGGCCAGCTTCTCGGCTACCTGCTCTGCCGTTAGGCTCCGGCAGGGGTCGGCGGCGCGGCTGAAGTCGCCGCTGTCCTCCTCGGACTCGGCCTTTTCGCAGAAGCAGTAGTAGGCGGCGCCTTTTTCCACCAGCAGCCGGGCATACTTTCCGTAGGTGTCCCGGCGCTGGGACTGGATATAGGGGGCCACGGGGCCGCCTACATCGGGACCCTCGTCATGGGTGAGGCCGCACTCGGCCATGGTGCGATAGATCACATCCACGGCGCCGGAAACCAGGCGGCTCTGGTCCGTGTCCTCAATGCGCAGAATAAATGTGCCGCCGTGGCTGCGGGCTATGAGCCAGGTGTACAGGGCCGTGCGCAGATTGCCCACATGCATATATCCCGTGGGTGAGGGGGCAAAACGGGTGCGCACCTGACCGTGGGGAATCTTGGCCTCCATCTGCTCAAAATAGCTGTGATCCAGTGTCATGGCAATAAACCTCCGCAGAAAAATCAAAATGGGGATACGAATCCACAATAAAAATATACCATACTATTATATTTTAACTTGGGAAAAAGTCAAGAAAAAAAGCATATCCCGTTGCTTTTTTGCGGGAAAGGTGATACCATAACGATGATTTGAATAAAATGGGGCTTCGGCCCTGTTTACGGAAGGAGTAATGAAGGAATGGAGAACACAGTGGAGAAGAAAAAGCGGATATTCAGCGGTATTCAGCCCAGCGGAGAGCTGACCCTGGGCTCTTACATGGGAGCCATTCGCAACTGGGTGGATCTGCAGGAGGAATATGACTGCCTGTACTGCATCGTGGATATGCACGCCATCACCGTGCGGCAGGACCCGGCTACCCTGCGCCGCCGCAGTGTGAACCAGTTGGCCCAGTACATCGCCTGCGGCCTGGACCCCAAGAAAAACATCATGTTCATCCAGAGCCATGTGCCCCAGCACGCGGAGCTGAGCTGGGTGCTGGGCTGCTACACCCAGTTTGGTGAGCTGAGCCGCATGACCCAGTTTAAGGCCAAGGCCAAGCAGCACGCGGACAATATCACCGCGGGACTGTTCACCTACCCGGTTTTGATGGCCTCGGATATTCTGCTGTATCAGGCGGATCTGGTGCCGGTGGGAGAGGACCAACGGCAGCATGTGGAGCTGACAAGGGACATTGCCCAGCGGTTTAACAGCGTGTACGGAGATACCTTTACCCTGCCGGGTGCTTTTATCCCCAAAATGGGAGCCCGGGTCATGAGCCTGGCAAATCCCGAAAGCAAAATGAGTAAGTCCGACCCCGACGGATGCGTATTTATGATGGACAAGCCCGAGGACATCATGCGCAAGTTTAAGCGCGCCGTTACCGACTGCGAGACGGCGGTGAAGTTTGACAAGGAGAATAAGGCCGGCATCTCCAACCTGCTGACCATCTACTGCGCCGCCACCGGCAAGACCTTGGCGGAGGCGGAGGCGGAGTTCGCAGGCCAGGGCTACGGCGTTTTCAAGCCCGCTGTGGGCGAGGCCGTGGTGGAGCTGCTGCGGCCCCTGCGGGAGGAGTCCGAGCGCATTATGAAGGACAAGGCGTACCTGGAGAGCGTTTACAAGGAGGGAGCGGAGCACGCTGCCTACCTGGCCCAAAAGACCCTGAGCAAGGTATACCGCAAGATAGGGTTTGTGGCGAAGTAAGGGCGAGATCATATCAAGATGAGACTGTCGAAAAACCCTCCGGGTTTTTCCGACAAAAGACTTGCGGTCTGCTGCGCGCATAATTTGTCCGTCTTTTACGGACAAATTCCACACTGGCAGCCCGAGAGGTATTTTCTCTCACGCACATGTCGCGAGAGAAAATGATTTTATTTCTTTGCCGCCTGCGGGCGGCAAACTCTGCGAGGCTTTTTGACACGCTGAAGATGTTATAATGTATAGTTCCTTGCAAAGAAGGAAAATATTTGTTATAATCGAAGTGAACTGAGAACAGCAGAAACATATCACATAGAAAGGATTTGGCTATTATGATCTATACCAGCGAAGTGCAGCATATGTGCCCCATCGCCAAGGGCGCTTATCATGGCCCTGCGCCTATTCCCGAGGAGGGAAAGTGGGTCCAGGCTAAGGAGATCGGCGACATTTCCGGCTTCACCCACGGTATCGGCTGGTGCGCTCCTCAGCAGGGCGCCTGCAAGCTGACGCTGAATGTGAAAAACGGCGTTATCGAGGAGGCTCTGGTGGAGACCATCGGCTGCTCCGGCATGACCCATTCCGCTGCTATGGCATCCGAAATTCTCATCGGCAAGACCATTCTGGAGGCATTGAACACCGACCTGGTGTGCGACGCTATCAATACCGCCATGCGGGAGCTGTTTTTGCAGATCGTGTATGGCCGTACCCAGTCCGCTTTCTCCGAGGGCGGTCTGGCGGTGGGCGCTTCCCTGGAGGATCTGGGCAAGGGCCTGCGCAGCCAGGTGGGCACCATGTTTGCCACCAAGGAAAAGGGGCCCCGCTATTTGGAGATGGCCGAGGGCTATGTGACAAGAGTGGCTCTGAACAAGGACGATGAGATCGTGGGCTACGAGTTCATCAGTCTGGGCAAGATGATGGACTTTATCAAGAAGGGCGACGACGCAGCCACCGCCCTGGAAAAGGCCAAGGGTCACTATGGTCAGTTCGACAATGCGGCGAAGTATGTCGATCCCAGACAGGAATAAGGAGGAGGGCGAAATTATGGCACTGTTTGAAAGCTACGAAAGAAGAATCGACAAGATCAGCGGCGTCCTCGCTCAGTACGGCATCGGCTCCGTGGAGGAGTGCCGGGAAATCTGCAAGGCCAAGGGCTTTGACCCCTATGAGATCGTAAAGAGCATCCAGCCCATTTGCTTCGAAAATGCCTGCTGGGCTTACACCGTGGGCGCGGCCATCGCGCTGAAGGCCGGAGTCAAGACCGCAGCCGAGGCTGCCAAGCTGATCGGCGTGGGCCTGCAGTCCTTCTGCATCGACGGGTCTGTGGCCGAGGACCGCAAGGTGGGTCTGGGCCACGGCAACCTGGGCGCTATGCTCCTCAGCGAGGAGAGCAAGTGCTTCGCCTTCCTGGCGGGCCACGAGTCCTTCGCCGCCGCCGAGGGCGCCATCGGCATTGTGAAAAACGCCAACAAGGCCCGCAAGGAGCCCCTGCGCGTGATCCTCAACGGCCTGGGTAAGGACGCCGCCCAGATCATCAGCCGTATCAACGGCTTCACCTATGTGCAGACCCAGTTTGACTACTACACAAGTGAGCTGAAGGTAGTGCGGGAGATCCGCTACTCCGAGGGCGAGCGGGCCAGCGTCCGCTGCTACGGCGCGGATGATGTGCGCGAGGGCGTGGCCATCATGCACTTCGAGGGCGTGGATGTGTCCATCACCGGTAACTCCACCAACCCCACCCGCTTCCAGCATCCTGTGGCCGGCACCTACAAGAAGGAGTGCATCGAGCAGGGTAAGAAGTATTTCTCCGTGGCCTCCGGCGGTGGTACGGGCCGTACCCTGCACCCGGACAACATGGCCGCCGGCCCTGCCTCCTATGGCATGACCGACACCATGGGCCGTATGCACAGCGACGCCCAGTTCGCCGGGTCCAGCTCTGTGCCTGCCCATGTGGAGATGATGGGCTTTTTGGGCATGGGCAATAACCCCATGGTGGGCGCCACCGTGGCCGTGGCTGTGGCTGTGGCAGAAGCTATTAAGTAAGGCGATAGGCTTGCAGAGCCGCATAAATATTATATTTTAGACGCAAGTAGGAGCGGTAAAGGGGAAAAAACACCATCCCTATACCGCTCCTACATTTTATATACCCCACGCTTAAACCGCATATGCCAGGGGCCGGGACAGCCAAAGGAAAACACAAATTTTCGGCGGATAGACTGATAACCCTTGACAAACGGAGGAATATAAGTATAATAAAAACAAGAATAAGAATCATTCTTGTTTTTGAGAGGGATGTCGTATGCCGAAATATGCAGAGGAAATATTGAGCGCCGTATGGGAGCTGCAGCGGCATCCTACGGCAGAGCAGGTGTTCCTGGAGATGAAAAAAGTGCATCCCAACATCGCCTTGGGTACGGTATACAAGCATCTGAACGCTTTGGCGGAGGAGGGACAGCTGCTGCGCATCACGGAGCCGGGCTCGCCGGACCGCTATGACCGGACGGAGCGGCACGACCACCTGATATGCAGCCGGTGCGGGAGAATTTCGGATGTTCGTCTGCCGGATATGCAGAGCCAGATCCAGCAGGCCCTGGGGCAGGAGATCCTCTCCTACGATCTCCGGATCCGTTATATCTGCCCCGCCTGCAGAGAGCAGAAAAATAAAAGCATCGTGGGGGAGCGTCAGGAGCGCTAAGACTGCAAGACTGCGCAACGACCCGATCCGTAAGGAAAGCCGCTAAGGCGGCTTTTCAAAAGCCCATTAGTTAGACGCGTCTAACTAATAGAAAAACGGAAACATCAAAGAAAATTTACGCATACTACTGCCAAAGGAGGCATGAGAAAATGTGCGAAGAAATTTTGATTCGACAGGGTGCGCCGACACTGGCGGGGATCAAGACAGGGAGCTTATTTCCCTGCCCCTGCGAGGACCGCCGGGCGCTGCTATCCGATATACGGCGACTGAACCGGAGATTGTCACCGAAGGGCCTTTGTCTGCTGCCAATCCGCTTTTCGGGTGGCCAGGCGCTCCTTTACCTCTACCGGCCTGCCGAGCTACGGCGGGACCTGCGGGATGCACAGGCGGCCCAGCTGCTGCGGCAGGCGGGCTATGGCGAGGAGAGCTGCGCGCGCTGTGTGGCAAGGCTTGTCTGCCGGTTTCGGGAGAGCGGGGAATTCCCCCACGAGGTGGGGCTGTTCCTCAGCTATCCGCCGGAGGATGTGAAGGGCTTCATTGACCACCGCGCCTGCGGCTTCAAGTGCGCGGGGCTTTGGAAGGTCTACGGAGACGAGGAAAAGGCCCGTACACTATTCGCAAAATACAGAAAATGCACGGAGATCTACTGCGCACTTTGGCAGAGCGGCTCAAGGCTTGAGCAGCTTGCCGTCGCGGTTTGATTCTATAAATCCATTATAAGAAAGGAATCTACGAAAATGAAAACTGCTGTTGTGTATTGGAGCGGTACAGGCAATACGGAGGCGATGGCCCAGGCCGTTGCCCAGGGTATGACCGACGCCGGCGCAGAGGCTGTGCTGCTGACGCCCGACCAGGTGCAGGCCGGAGACCTGAATGCCTACGATGCCATCGCCTTTGGCTGCCCCGCCATGGGCAGCGAGGTGCTGGAGGAGATGGAGTTTCAGCCGATGTTCGATGCGTGCAAGCGCAGCCTCAGCGGCAAACGCGCGGCACTGTTCGGCTCCTACGGATGGGGCGACGGCCAGTGGATGCGCAGCTGGGAAAAAGACTGCGACGATGCGGGGCTGAACCTGGTGTGCGAGAGCGTGGTCTGCGCCGAAGCGCCCGACGAGACGGCACTGGAGGCCTGCCGCGCCCTCGGAAAGGCCTTGGCTGCCTGAGAAGCAGCCCCGGGGAGGGGCTGAATATCTCCGTTTTGACAACATAAGAGCGTCCGGCAAGTCTTTTTCTTGCCGGGCGCTCTTGAAATCGTGTTGGGGGTCCATGAAATTTTTTGACTGCTGGTGTCCTCTCACAGCACCTTGCTCAGGAAATCCTGCAGACGGGGATCCTTGGGGCTGTCGAACAGCTCTGCGGGGCTGCCCTCCTCCAGGATCTTGCCCTCGGCCATGAACACCACCCGGTCGGCTACCTCCCGGGCGAAGCCCATTTCGTGGGTCACCACCGCCATGGTCATGCCCTCCTTGGCCAGGCTGCGCATCAGGTCCAGCACCTCACCCACCATTTCCGGATCCAGGGCGCTGGTAGGCTCGTCAAAGAGCATCACCTCCGGGTCCATAGCCAGGGCCCGCACAATGGCGATACGCTGCTTTTGGCCGCCGGAGAGCATATTGGGATACTCGCCCGCCTTGTCCGCCAGGCCGATGCGCTCCAGCAGCTCCATGGCCTGCTTTTGCGCCTCCTCCGGGGTCTTTTTCTTCAGCGCCAGGGGCGCCATGGTGATGTTTTGCAGCACGGTCTTGTGGGGAAAGAGGTTAAAATGCTGGAATACCATGCCCATCTTCTGCCGGTGCAGGTTGATGTCCACAGACTTATCCGCCAGGTCTACACCGTCAAAAAAGATCTGGCCGCCGGTGGGCTCCTCCAGCAGATTCAGGGAGCGCAGCAGGGTGGACTTGCCGGACCCCGAGGGGCCGATGATGGCCACCACTTCCCCCTGCGCGATGTCCAGGTTACAATCGTTCAGCGCCTTCACGGTGCCATGGTTGTACTCCTTCACCAGGTGCTGCACGGAGATCAGCTTATTGCTTGTCGCCACGACGCATCCTCCTTTCAATGGCTTCGATGGCCTTGGAGGCCGGGTAGTTGATGCAGAAATAGATGATTGCCGCCAGAACATAGGGGGAGAGGGTAATGTAGCTGTTTCCGGCCACGGCCTGGGCGGTGTACATAATCTCCGCCATGCCCAAAACAGAGCAGATGGAGCTTTCCTTCACCATGGTTACCACCTCATTGGCCAGGGCGGGCAGCACATTCTTGATAGCCTGGGGCAGCACCACCAGACGCATGCTCTGCCAGGAGGACAGGCCCAGGGACCGGGCGGCCTCCGTCTGCCCCTTGTCCACGGCCAGGATGCCCGCCCGGAAAATTTCAGCCACATAGGCGGAGCTGTTCAGAGCCAGGGCTACCACGCCCGGTACGAAACGGTTAATGGCTATGAAGCCAAACAGCAGGGTCCGGGGCAGCTGAATGTAGTGGAACAAACCGAAGTAGATGATGGACAGCTGTACCAGCAGGGGAGTGGAGCGGAACAGAGCGATGTATGCCCCGGCGATTGTCTTGATAAACCGATTTTTGCTTAGACGCATCAGAGCCAGCAGCAGGGCGGGAATCACAGCCAGCAGCACGGATACCACCGCCAGCAGCAGGGTATACTCAAAGCCCCGTACAAAGGCTCCTGCGTATTTAGGTAAAAACGAAAAATTAAAGAAATTGGTGTTGCCCATGTTGACAAACATATCATTCCACGACATAGACGGAGCATCCTTTCAAAAGTTCTGTACAGCGCACAGGCGTGCAAGGCTGGAGCCTTGCACGCGTGCAGTTATCAGCAGGGGAGATTACTTAATATAGCTCATGCCCACATTGCCGTCCAGCACCAGCAGGTCGATGGTGCCATTTTTCAGCTCCGTAATCAGGGTGGGAACCAGGGCCTCCAGCACCATGCCGTTAGCAGCCTCGGGGAACATATCCGCAGCGGCATTGGCCTTGGTGGTGTTCTTCTGAGCACCGATAATGACGCCGGCCTTGTTGATGTCGTCCAGGGTCTTATACTTGTCCAGGTTGGCGGTCTTTACCAGAATGACAGGGGGCAGATCGGTGTAGTAGGGGTCGGAGAAGTCACAAGCCAGGGCACGCTCCTCGCTATACTCGCAGGCGGCCAGCACCATGTCGAAGTCGCCGTTGCCCAGGGAGGTCACCAGGTTATCGAAGTTCATAGCCTCCATCTGCAGCTCCATACCCATGGAGTCAGCGATGAACTTGGCCACTTCCACATCGATGCCGGCGAACTGGGTCATAGCAGCATCGGAGTAGAACTCGTAGGGAGGATAGTCGGGGCTGGTGCCAACGACCAGCACGGGCTTGCCGCTCTCGCTCTTAGGCGCGGTGTCGGGGAGCTCAGTGCCCACGGAATCGGGAGTGTTGACATCCTGAGAAGCAACCTTCTCCTCGATCTCCTTGATCTTGGCGCCGTCGTTAGCGGTCAGCTCAGCGATGGCCTTGTTGATGCCGGGCAGCAGCCCCTTGGGGTCGCCCTTCTGCACCAGAACGCGGTAGGGCTCCACATCGTTCCAGGTTACAACATTTTCCAGAATGGAGAGGGAATCGTCGGTGGTTTTGTCATCATTGGCTTTCTTGCCGCAGGCTGCCAGGCTCGCGATCATCAGCAGGGCCAGGAGCAGGGATACGAACTTTTTCATTATCATCTTTCCTTTCTAATTTATGAAGTGGCTCTGTTGGAACCACCGTGCGGTATATAGATGGGGGATTTCCCCTTGACAATGCATACTATACGCCCGATATGCATGAATGTCAAGAGGTTTTTGCATAAAAATTCGCAGTTTTTACTTGTTTTGTGAAAAATCACCCTTGAAAATAGAGAGAATCAGAAAATCCACAGCATAATTCACAAGGAATATCCTGCATATATGAATAATTATACATATATGCGGCATGGAACCTTCTACCTTGGTATCCCGCCCCACGAAACAGAAAAAGAGGAAGCCCCGTTTTTGGGGCTTCCTCCATAAAGAGAGGATATGTACTTTTTAGTCGACCAAAATGCGTCCTGCGCCGTAGTAATTACCGGCCCAGTAGCTGCTGTACAGGGAGGCCACCACCACACCGCTGTCGCTGGCATGGATGAACTGACCGCCGCCGATGTAGACGCCCACATGGCCGAGGCCGGAGTAGAAGAACACCAGATCCCCGGGCTGCAGCTCCCACCGGGAGACGGGCTGACTGGCGTAATACTGGGCTGCACAGCCATGGCGCAGGGAGATGCCGTACTGCGCGAAGAGCTGCATGGTCAGACCCGAGCAGTCGGTGCCGGAGCGGCTGGCGCCGCCGTACACATAGGGCGTGCCCAGGAAGCTATAGGCGTAGTCCACAATGGCGCTGCGCAGATTGCTGCTGCCGGATACCACCCCGGAGCCGAAGGACACGGAGTAAGAGGTCTTGGTCCGGGCATCGATTTCCGCCTGGGTGCGCACGGCATCGGTGCCGTCGTATTCGCTGTAGTCCACCGGGGTGCAGACATCGGCGGAAATATAGCCGCTGAAGCTGCTGAAGGAGACCAGGTACCACCGGCCTGTGGCGTCAATATCCTCCAGCCGGGCTACCTTGCCGGAGTCGATGGTGTGGCCGCTGTCGGTGCTGCCCGCATCGGAGTAGACGGTGGCGCTGCTTGCCAGCTTCACGCCGTCATACTGATCCAGCAGCGCCAGGTTCGCAGCCAGCTGCTCTCGCTGGGCCTGCCGGGAGAGGGCTTCCGCCTCCATCTCGTCCAGAGCCAAAAACTGTAATTCATTCAGGGAAGCGTCTTGTCCGCCCGCAGGCAGACCGCTTTCATAGAGTCGCTGGGTGCTGGCCCGGCCGGAAACAAAGCCGGTGTCCAGCCCTGCGTCCGCCAAGGCGGCCACCGCCAGCGCATAATCCCCCTCCGTCGGCTCTACCCGCGCCATATCATCGGCGTAGGCAATGGACAGGGTGGAAATAAACACGGCTACCGCCAAACAAAGACTGCATAACTTTCTTGACATAAAGTAAGGACCTTCTTCCGTTGGGAGTGTGGGTTCTCTCGCTAACGAAGCTTAGTATAACACAAGTCTATCAAAAAAGCTACACAAAAATTACAAAATAATAACAAAATTTTCAAATGGTTAAAAATTACCAAAAATCCACCCAACTTTTTGACATCCACAGCCCACCGCACTCCATGCAACGCTCCGTAGGGGCGGGGTTCTCTTGCCCACCGTCGTGCCAACCGATTCCCGGCCACTGTCGTGTCCGCCAATCGGGGCACTTCCTCGAAACCGGCTCGCTGCATCCGCCACCGGCGGCGCTTCGCCGATTTCCCCGCCCGCGGGAGGGGCAGAGCCCCTCCCCTACGCACCTCCACGATACACCTCCATAGGGCGGGGTGCCCTCACCCCGCCGCCCGATAACCACTGCACCCCGGCAGGGCACGCGGGCCCTGCCCTACATTATATTTTGTGGCGGCGGGGCACATGGGCCCCGCCGCCACCGCATTTCTTGTAACCTGTCATTGCGAGGGCGCAAAGCGCCTGGGGCAATCTGTAATCTCCGTCCCCTGAAAAACTTCACTCGCTCTTGTTGCTTTTCTCCTCCCACTTCTGCTGGAGCCACCCCTTCAGCTCCTCTACGCCGGCGTCATCCCAGGAAAAATCCTTTTCCTCCACATCCGTGGCCACCTCATAACAAAAATGGGTATATACGGCGGCGTGGATCAAATGGTTCTCACTGTCGTTGGCAAACCGGTACCGGAACTCCCCGATACTCCCCGTATACACAAACGCCCGCTTGAACCACCGGGGCGTTAAAACCGCAAAATCCGGATGCATGTCTGTCCTCCTAACATATCAATATTAAATAAGTATACCACGCCCCACCCCACCCGGCAACCCAAAATACAGGATTCACATTCCGGCATAAGTATGGTATAATCGAAAAAAATCATTCCGAAAGGAGTCATTTCATCAATGGAAAACGCAGTGAAACGCATCGGCGTCCTCACCAGCGGCGGCGATGCTCCGGGCATGAATGCCTGCATCCGGGCTGTGGTCCGCTCGGCCCTGGGACGGGGCATCGAGTGCGTGGGTATCCGTCGGGGCTGGAGCGGGCTTATTAACGGAGACATTATGCCCATGGATTCCGCCAGCGTCAGCCGTATCATCAACCGCGGCGGCACTATGCTCTATACCGCCCGCAGCGACGAGTTCCGCACCGAGGCGGGCCAGCAGCGGGCCGTGAATACCTGCAAGCTTCTGGGACTGGACGGCGTGGTGGCCATCGGCGGCGACGGCACCTTTCGCGGCGCCCAGGAGCTGAGCAAGCGCGGCATCGCGGTGGTGGGTATCCCCGGCACCATTGACGAGGATATTGTCTGCACCGACTATACCATCGGCTTCGATACCGCTGCCAACACGGCCGTGGAGTGCATTGACCGCCTTCGGGACACCATGCAGTCCCACGAGCGCTGCTCTGTGGTGGAGGTTATGGGCCGCCATGCGGGGTATCTGGCCCTGTATGTGGCTATGGCCGTGGGCGCCACCGCCGTGCTGGTACCCGAGGTGCCCTATGACTTTGAACATCAGGTGGTGGAGAAGATCCGTCGGGCCCGCCTGGGGGGCAAAACCAACTTCATGATCGTGGTGGCCGAGGGCGCCGCCAGCGGCATCGCCGTGGGTGATGAGATACGCCGGGAGCTGGGGCTGGATCCCCGGGTCACCATCCTGGGCCACATTCAGCGGGGCGGCAGTCCCACGGCCCATGACCGGGTTATGGCCACCCGCATGGGCGTGGAGGCCGTTCGCGTCCTGGCCGAGGGCCGCTCCAGCCGGGTCATCTGCTATCGGGACGGACGCATTATCGACATGGATATAGACGAGGGCCTGCGTATGCAAAAAACCTTGGACCCGGAAGAGCTGGCCGTCATGGAAACCATGACCGGCGTGTAAAAAATAGTAGGGGCCGATGACCACATCGGCCCGCCGCATCGCACTTCGTACAACCTGTCATTGCGAGGGCGCAAAGCGCCCGTGGCAATCCGTACCCCCGTCTCCCCAACAAAAACTGACCCCCGGCGGAAAAGCCCCGCCGGGGGTCAGTTTTTGTATCTTATTCAATGGACACAATGTAATAGTACACCGGCTGCCCACCGGCCAGCACGCTGACCTCTGCGTCGGGACAGGTGTCGGTAAAGACGGCCTCCGCCTTCCGGGCGTCCTCCTCCGTCACATCCTCGCCGTAGAAGATCGTCACAAACTCGGCGCTTCGGGCCTTGGCGTCCTCCGCCAGCTTTGCCAGCAGCGGTTCAATGCTGCGGTCGGTGCCGAAGAGCTTTCCGTCCTCCAGGGCCAGATAGTCCCCCTCGTTGATGGCGAAGCCGTCAAAGTCGGAATTTCGGGCGGCGTAGGTCACCTGGGCGGTGGTCACGGCCTGAGCGGCCTCGGCCATGGCCTCGGCAATGGCCTGGGGATCGTCTCCCTCCAGGTCCACATTCATCATGGCCGTAATACCCTGGGGCACCGTGGCCGTGGGCACCACAATGACCTGCTTATCCGTAAGCCCCACGCATTGCTGGGCCGCCATGATGATGTTCTTATTATTAGGCAGGATGAACACCACCTCGCTGGGTGTCCGGTTTACCTCCTGCAAAATGGCCTCCGTGGAGGGATTCATGGTCTGTCCGCCGGACACGATCCGGTCCACGCCCAGATCCCGGAACGCCGTGGCCAGCCCCTCGCCGGCGCACACAGCCAAAAAGCCGTACCGCTTCTCCGCCGGGGCGTTGGCAGGCTCCTCCATGCTCTCCAGCTCCCGCTCTACCTCGTCCAGGTCGTCGGTGCTTTGGGCCTTGCGCCCGGCGGCCACGGCCTCGTACTGGGTGCGCATATTCTCGATCTTTGCCAGCTCCAGAGTGCCGTACTTCTGGGCCTCGGTCAAGGCATTTCCGGGAATATCCGTATGCACATGGACCTTGAACGCCTCGTCGTCCTCACCGATGACCAGGCAGTCGCCGATGGTGCTGAGATAGGCCCGCAGGGGCTCAATGGAGGTGTTTTCCCACTTGCGCACGATGAACACCGTGTCAAAGGTGAAGGTGATCTCCTCCTCGCTGAGAGCGGAGAAGTCCGCCTTGCTTTCCGCCGGCTCCCCGGTCACCTCCGGGATCGCCTCGCCCCGCAGGGCCCGCAGCATTCCGTCCAGGATCACCAAATACCCCTTTCCGCCTGCGTCAACCACACCGGCCTTTTTCAGAACCGGGTTCATATCAATGGTCTGGGCCAGAGTCTCCTGCCCGGCCCGGATGGCCTCCTGCAGCACATATTCTACGCTGTTGCACTCCTGAGCGGCCTCGGCGGCCCGATCCGCCGCCAGGCGAGAGACCGTCAGCACCGTGCCCTCGGCGGGCTTCATCACCGCGCCGTAGGCGGTGGTCACGCCCTCCTTCATAGCCCCGGCCAGCCGTACGCCGTCGGCCTCCTCCATGCCCTTGAGATGCTTGGACATCCCCCGAAAGAGCAGCGAGAGGATAACGCCGGAGTTGCCCCGGGCGCCCCGCAGCAGGGCGGAGGCGGTGATGGAGGCGGCGTCGGACACGGACACAGGCTGATTTTTCTTCAGCTCCGTGGCGGCGGTCTGGATAGTCAGGCTCATGTTGGTGCCGGTGTCTCCGTCCGGCACGGGGAAAACATTCAGATCGTTGATGGCTTCTCGTTCTATGGTGATACAGGCAGCGCCGAAAAGAACCATCTGCTTAAATGCGCTGCCGCTGATTCTGTCAGTCATGTAGCTTCTCCTTCTGGCGGCGTCACATGGTGATGGAGTCCACGCATACATTCACATCGCGGACCTCCACGCCGGTGTTTTTGCTCACCACATACTTGACCTCTCCCATAATGGAGCGGCATACCGTGGCAATATTCACGCCGTTTTCCACGATGATGTGCAGCTCAATGGAAACGGTGTTGTCATCGTTGTAGGTGACCTTCACGCCCTTGCTCATAGCCTCCGGGCGCAGCAGATGGACGATGCCGTCGGTCATACTGCGGTAGGCCATGCCCTTTACGCCGAAGCAGTTGGTGGCGGCGGCACCGGTAATGGTGGTGAAAACGGCGTTGCTGATGCCGATCTCGCCCTGATCCGTAAGGACTTTAACCATAAACAAACTTCCTTTCTTCGTAGGATATCGGTTTGCAGAGTAACGCAAAATGGTAGTAATAAAACATATTAGCACTTCATTATAATACAAAAATATAAAAAGCACAAGCCCCAAATTTTCATCCCCACCCATATCATCCCCAATCTCACCCGGTAATTCCACCCAATGTACCCCTGCACCCCATAAAACCCTCCGTAGGGGCCGATGCCCCTGTCCGCCCGTCGATTCCCCACCGCAAGCTGGTAATGCCTCCGTAGGGGCGACCCTTGCGGTCGCCCGCGGGCGGGGCAGAGCCCCGCCCCTACGCACTCTTAGGAAGCCCCCGCACCCCATGCAAAACCCCATGTCATTGCGAGGCCAGTGCGCACACTGGCCGTGGCAATCCGTAACCCCGTCCTCTCGGCCCCCTTGCCTAAAGAGTGCATTGTAGGGCGGGGTGCCTCATCCCGCCGCCCGTTAACCCCCGCACCCTCAAAAATCCCCCATTTTCCCCGTTCCTCTTTCAACTTTCCTCTCTGCCCCTTGCCCCTCGCCCTACTTTGTGATAAAATGCCGAAAAAGGGCGCAAAGCGCATTTTATCCTGCGCCCCGCAAGGAGGATTTCCCATGGCAGAGCAATATCCCCACAACCAGTCCGAGCCGCAGCAGCCCGATGTGGTGGTTTTCTCTCCGGAGCTGCTGAAGCTGGCGGACACCCACCGCCGCCGTCAGCAATACCTGGAGGAGTGCCGCCAGGCCGCCGACAGCGGCGACTGTGCCGCCGCCGTGCAGATGGGCGTGAACTATCTCTATGGTACCGGCGGCGTACAAAAGGACCCGGACCAGGCCTTTTACTGGTTCAGCCAGTCCGCGCCGGACGATCCCGTGGGCCTTTACTGGCAGGCCGTTTGCTACGACAGCGGCGCCGGGGTCAAGATGGATCCGGTGCGTGCCTTTGCACTTTTTAAGGAGAGTGCCGACATGGGCTATGCCCCCGCCATGAGCGATCTGGGCGTGTGCTATGAAAATGGACAGGGCACGGAAAAGGACCTGGCTAAGGCCGTTTCCCTATATGAAAAAGCCGCCGATATGAACTATCCGCAGGCGCAGTGCAACCTGGGCGCCCTGTACTATGTGGGCGTGGGCGTTCCCAAGGACTACGCCTCCGCTGTCCACTATCTTTCCCTGGCCGCCGAGCAGCGCCTAGCCCGGGCGCAGTACCTGCTGGGTCTGTGCTATGAGTTCGGAAACGGCGTAGAGGAGGACTGCAAAAAGGCCGTCCTGCTCTATGGCGAAGCCGCCAAGGGGGACAGCGCCGACGGCCTGTGCGCCCTGGGCGTCATGTACTATCTGGGCAAGGGCGTGGAGGAGGATAACGAAAAAGCCGCCGACTGCTTCCGCCGGGCCGGAGAAATGGGACTTGCCCGGGGCTGGCACCTGCTGGGCCGCTGCTATGACAACGGCTACGGCGTTGCGGAATCGGCGGAGATGGCCGCCCAGTGCTTCAGCCGTGCTGCCGACCAGGGCTATCCCGACGCCCTGTACCGCCTGGGCCTGTGCTATGCCTACGGACACGGTGTGTCCCGGGACGCTAATAAGGCCGCCGACTGCTTCCGCCGGGGGGCGGAGGCGGGCCATGCCCCCTCCATCTGCCAGCTGGGCCTGTGCTACGAGGCCGGCCGCGGCGTACCTGAGGACATCGGCAGGGCGGCGGAGCTTTACGAACAGTCTGCCCGCCTGGGCAGCCCCGAGGCCCAGTGCAATCTGGGCGTTCTGTACCGCTACGGCGGCGGTGTCTCCCGGGATATGGAGAAGGCCGCAGAGCTGTTTGCCCGGGCCGCCGATCAGGACTATCCCCGAGCCCAGTTTTTCCTGGGACTGCACTATGAGCATGGGCAGGGCGTGGAAAAGGACATGGCCCGGGCGGTGCAGCTCTACACCAGGGCGGCGGAGCAGAATTATCCCGAGGGCGTCCGGGCCCTGGGCGTATGCTATGAGGGAGGACTGGGTGTGGAGAAGGATCCCCAAAAGGCCGTTTCCCTCTACCGCCGAGCCATCGACCTGGGCGACGAGGCCGCCGCCTACTGCCTGGCCAACCTCTATTTTGCCGGCCGGGACATCCCCCAGGACTATCCCCAGGCCCTGGCACTGTACGAAAAAGCCGCGGCCAAGGGCCACCCCGGCGCCCAGTGCCAGGCGGGCTACTGCTATGAGCGGGGCCTGGGCTGCGAAAAGGATGCGGACAAGGCCTTTTTCTATTACGGCAAGGGGGCGGAAAATGGCGACGATACCGCCACCAATAATCTGGCCTTCTGCTACGAGCACGGCCTGGGCTGCGCGCCGGACCCGGCCCGCGCGGCTAAGCTCTATGAAAAAGCCGGGAATATGGGCGTTCCCTTGGCCTGGAAAAACCTGGCGCTGCTCTACGAAAAGGGCATCGGCGTGGAGAAGGATTTAGACCAGGCCCGGAAATATTTTACCCTGGCCAAGGAGCACAATGTCCCCGGTGCCGCCGAGGGACTGGAGCGTCTGTCCGCCAAGCCCGCCGCCCCCAAGTTTCCCGCCACCGCCCTGCGCGTCACCGGTGTCCTGCTGCTGGGCCTTGCGGCGTTTTTGGGCATCGGCATCTGGGGGGGCGTTCCCTCGGAGCGGCTTTTCAGCGGTGTATTTACCCTGCTTTTTGCGGCCAGCGCCGGCTTTATCCTGTATAAGGTCAATCAGCGTCAGCCGAGGCTGCCCAAGGGCGTGTGCATTCTGTACATAGTCCTGGGAGTGCTGCTGATCCTGGCGGGCATCCTGGTCCTCTTGACCCTGGGCGAGGAAGCGCCTCCGGAGGCGGCGGACTACTGGTTCATCGGCTGCACTCTTCTGGGCGGCGATGTTCTCTTAGGCCGCGTCCTGCGCCAAAAGAAGGGAATGCAAAAGAAGTGATGCAGAATCACTTTGCCCCTAAAGCCCCGGAGCTTACCTTGTCGCGCGAATTTCCGCACAATACAGCGAAAAGATTTTTGCCAAAAATTAGGCAATTCGCCAAAATGATATTATTTTCACAAAGACGCTGTTTTTTGCTGATTCCCGGTGCTATAATGTATAAAAGTGCTTTTGGCAAAGCACAGGAGACTTGGAGGAGAAAAGATATGGATTACAAAGAGATATACCGGCAAAAACTGACTACGGCGGACGAGGCGGTGAAGGTCATCAAGTCCGGCGACTGGGTGGACTACGGCTTCTGCGCCATCCATCCCCGGGTGCTGGACGAGGCTCTGGCCCGGCGGGCCCCGGAGCTGGAGGATGTGAAGGTCCGAGGCGGCATCAGCCTGTGGAAACCGGCCATTTTTGACATTGAGGACCCCGTTCACCACATTATTTTCAATTCCCACCACATGAGTGCGGTGGAGCGTCACCACATTGCCAGCGGCGCGGGCTTCCACGAGCCCATGCGTTATTCCGAGCTGCCCCGGTACTATACCGACCACATTACTCCCCCGGATGTGGCCATGTTCCAGGTGACGCCCATGGATAAGCACGGCTACTTCAACTTCGGCCTCTCCGCCTCCCATCTGCGGGCTGTTATTGAAAAGTCCAAGGTGGTCATCGTGGAGGTCAACAAGAATATGCCCCGGTGTCTGGGCGGCTTTGACAACTGCATCCATGTTTCCGAGGTGGACATGATCGTGGAGGGGCGCAACGACCCCATGGGTATCCAGCCCTCCAACCCCGCCACCGAGGTGGATAAGGCCGTGGCCAAGCTCATTGTGGAGCAGATCCCCAACGGCGCCTGCCTGCAGCTGGGCATCGGCGGTATGCCCAACACCGTGGGCGCCATGCTGTGCGAGTCTGACCTGAAGGATCTGGGCGTACATACGGAGATGTATGTGGATGCCTACGTGGACCTGGCCCTGGCGGGCAAGGTGACGGGTATGTGCAAGAATCTGGACCGGGGCCGCCAGGTGTACGCCTTCGCCGCCGGAACCCAAAAGCTCTACGACTATCTGGACGATAACCCTGCCTGCATGGCTGCGCCCATCAGCTATACCAACGATGTGCGCACCGTGGCGGCACTGGATAATTTCATTTCCATTAATAACGCCGTGGATGTGGACCTGTATGGCCAGGTGAACGGTGAGACGGCGGGCATCAAGCAGATCTCCGGCGCAGGCGGCCAGCAGGACTTCGTTTTGGGCGCGTATCTGTCCAAGGGCGGCAAGAGCTTCATCTGCCTGTCCTCTACCCATAAAAATAAGGACGGAAGCCTGGGCTCCCGCATCCGGCCCACCCTGCAGACCGGCTCCGTGGTCACGGATACAAGAGTGAATACCATGTATGTGGTTACGGAATACGGCTGCGTATGTCTCAAGGGCCTCAGCGTCTGGGAGCGGGCGGAAAAGCTCATCTCCATCGCCCATCCCGACTTTAGGGAGGAGCTGATCCGGGAGGCCGAAAAGCAGAAGATCTGGTATCCCCACAATAGAAGATAAACCAAAGCTCAGCAGGGGCGGACGGCGCTGTCCGCCCCCTTTTCCTGTGCGCAGGCTGCACTCTACCGCCGGTCGGTTGCCGGCAGCCTACTCTACCGCTATCATAAGATCGAGGTGACGCCTATGAACAAACAGATCTTCGGCACATACATCGCCGAAAACCGAAAGCAGTTGGGCATGACCCAGGCGCAGCTGGCCGATAGGCTCCATGTGACGGATAAGGCCGTCAGCAAGTGGGAGCGGGGGCTGAGCTACCCCGATGTGACGCTGCTGGAGCCGCTGGCGGAGGCACTTTCCGTCAGTATCGACGCTCTGCTGCGCTGCCGGATGCCTGCGGATGAGGGAAAGGAGCAGACGATGACAGAGGAAAGAAACAGCGAGCCTATCCAGACCGTAATGGAAATTTCCAAAGAAACGGTGCAGAGGAAAAAGCTCGGCAGCAAGCTGCTGGCGGCGGCGCTGGCCGTTGTGATCGCGGCGGCGGGGGTGCTGGTCATTCCCCGCGCGGTGCGGGAATATCGGGCGGCGCAGGAGGCGAAGCACCACCATGAGGTGAACTGCGCCAAGGTGGATTTGCTCTATGTGGAGCAGATGCCCGGCTCCGAAAATTCGGGGGAGTATATATGCGTCGTGGGATACGAGGGAAAGCTCCTGTATCTGCACTATGACGGCGGCCTGTCGGATAAGGAGCTGCTGCCTCCCGACACGTCCTGGGAGGATTCGGAAAATATCGGTTTACGCCCGGGCATTGAATGGACGCAAAGCTACCTGCGCTTTACCTATGACGACCGAACCGGCGGGGGAGAGCTTACCGGCATAGTGGGGCAGACTACGCAGACGTCGATGCCCGTTGCGGTGGACAATATAGAAACGGCGAAGCCCCTCTTTGGCCTGGAGAACACCTGTCTTATGCGGGAAGGGAAAGGGAATCTTTTATTTTACCGGCCTTCGGAGCATCAGGGTGGGGCAAGAACGCTCTATGATGCCAACATCATTTTTCGTCTGCCGAAGACGCTGGCCGACATCGGCTACACCATTGCCGACTGTGACGGGGACGGCGTCAACGAGCTGCTGGTGAGGACGGACTGGGACTATAAGCCTCTGGTGGCCTACGACTATGCGGACGGGCAGGTGACGAGTACATGGTATGACACCCTGCCCGACTGGGCGGCGGCTGTTTTCGGAGAATAATAAACTGAGCAGGCTCCCGATTTCCGTCGGGAGCCTGCTGTTGCATTTATGGCGGCGATATGTTACACTCAAGGCGGACGTTTATGCGGCTGACAGCCTATGAATCTGTTGGCAGCAGCCGCCTAAAATGTTAACTTTTCGGTGGTGTTTTCCGGAGGTAAGATCATGGGAAAATTGCTCGATAAAATTCGGGGTCTGCGGAAACCGGCCAGACCCTTCTGCACCACGGTAGTGGTGGCGGCGGGCCAATCCCGGCGAATGGGAAAGGACAAGCTGCTGCTGCCGCTGGGAGAGGGGACGGTGCTGGAGCATACCCTCCGGGCGGTGGACGCATCGGAGCGGACGGACGAAATTATTTTGGTGACCAGGGAGGACCTGCTGGTGCCTTTGGCGGAGCTTTGCAAAGGGTGCGCCCTGCAAAAGCCCGTGAAGGTGATCCGGGGCGGCGAGACCCGGACGGAGTCGGTGATGGCGGGGGCCTTGGAGGCAGACCCCCGGGCGGAGCTGATTGCGGTACACGACGGGGCCCGTCCCCTGATTACGCCTGAGCTGTTTGACGCGGTGGTGGAGAGCGCCGGGGTGACGGGCGCCTCGGCCCCGGCGGTGCCGGTGACGGACACCATTAAGGTGGCGGACGAGAACGGAATCGTGCGCTCTACACCGGAGCGGCGGACCCTCTTTGCGGTGCAGACGCCCCAGGTATTTCAGGCGGAGCTTTTGAAGGCGGCCCTGCAGTCGGCCCTCACCTGCGGGGCGGAGATCACCGACGACTGCTCTGCCGTGGAGCGGCTGGGCAAGCAGGTGCAGCTGGTGAGCGGAGACAGTGAAAATATTAAGATCACCCGCCCCATGGATCTGCCGATGGCAGAGGCTATTTTGCGGGCTCGGGAGGGGAGAGCATGACAAATTTGCGAATTGGCCACGGGTACGATGTACACCGGCTGACGGCCGGACGAAGGCTGATTTTGGGGGGCGTGGACATCCCCTGGGAGAAGGGCTTGGAGGGCCATTCGGATGCGGATGTGCTGGTTCACGCGGTGATGGACGCCCTGCTGGGGGCGGCTGGGCTGGAGGACATCGGGAGCCTGTTCCCCGACAGCAGCGAGGAGTTTCGCGATATTTCCAGCCTGGTGCTGCTGAAAAGAGTGGCCGGGGAGCTGGCAAAGCGGAGCGTAACCGTGGTGAATGTGGACGCCACCGTTTTGGCCCAGGCGCCGAAGCTGGCCCCGTACCGGGCGCAGATGCGCGCCAATATCGCCGGGGCCCTGGGCATCGAGACGGAGCAGGTGGGGGTGAAGGCCACCACCGAGGAGCACCTGGGCTTTACCGGCGACGGCAGCGGCATGGCGGCCCACGCGGTGGCGCTGGTGGAAAGAAGATAAAATAAGGGTTGACAAGTGAACTGTACTATGCGTATAATACGGTTAAGAGAACTGTATTATGCGTGTAGTACAATTTTTTTAGGGAAGTGCGGGTGTAGAATCCTCCAGTCACGGCTTTGCCGTGATAGCCCCCTTTAGGCAAGGGGGCCGAGGGGACGGGGGAGGCGGATTGCCACAGCCAGTGTGCGCACTGGCTTCGCAATGACATGGTTTTTTGCCAGGAGTGCGGTACGGCGGGCGAACAGAGGCGTCCGCCCCTACGGAGGGCTTGGGAGTTCGTGAGGCGGGCGACCGCGAGGGTCGCCCCTACGGAGATTATTTGAAATTTTTAGATGGGAGGTGTGGGTGCTGTGATTTCCTTTGAGGCGTTTCGGAGTGTGGAGGGAATGCCGATCTATTTGCAGATGATCCGGTTCGTGAAGCAGGGCTTGGCGGCGGGACGGTTTTTGGATGGGGACGAATTGCCGTCCCGGCGGCTGGTTTCGGCTACGCTGGCGGTGAATCCCAACACGGTACAAAAGGCCTACCGGCAGCTGGAGGAGGAGGGACTCATTCAGTCCCGACCCGGGGCGGGAAGCCACATTACGGCATCGCCTCAGCAGGTGGAGAATATACGACAGGAGCTGTTCCGCTCGGAGGTCCAGGAGACGGTGGCAGCCATGAAACGGATGGGCCTAAAAAAAGAGGAGGCCGTGGCGCTGCTGCGGCAGCTATATGACGAGGAGGAGAGAGAATGAGTCGGTACATTTCGGTGCTGGGCCTGGCGGCCCGGAGCTGCTTTCTCAAGGGGCTGGCGATAATGGTCGTGTCGGTGCTGCTGTCGGGCCTGCTTCTCTATCTGCTCCCGGAGGGCGTGGAGAGGGAGAGCTATATGGATGAAAACGGCGTGGTGCAATGGATATACGAGGCCTACGACCTGTCGGAGATACCCGAGGTCAGCCGGGCGGCGGCGCCCCTGGCGGGGGGGTTCGGGCTGCTGTGTACCGTCATGGCCCGTACCGGCGGCGGCAAGGGCGCAAAGACCGCCTACACCGTGGGGCGGCTGCGGGTAAAGCCGGGGACGGTGCGCAGGCTATGGACGGGGTACTACTTTATGATGCTGGTCCTATACTGGGCTATGGCGGCGGCGATGCTCTACGGGGTGATGCGCTACCGGGTGGGCCTGGCGGCAGAGAGCATGGACATAGGGCCCCAGTCGCTGGTGCTGGCCTTTTACGGAAGCAACCTGCTGCACCATATTCTGCCGATAAGCGATTTTTTCGCATGGATCGGGGGCATTGTGGGCCTTTTGGCCTGCGCCGTGGGGTGCATGGATGTAGCCCAGAAGGAATGGACGGGGCAGGTCGGCGGACCCCTTATGGGCATTGCCGTGGCGCTGACCCTGGGAAGCTTTTGGGTGCCGATGGAAAGCAGCCGGATCCTGGTGGGCATTGTCATTGGGGAGATGGTGGTCATATGGGCCGCACTGATAAGTTGGTCAGGAGGTGATATGTGTGAAGAAGCGGTGGATGATTGGCGGGCTTGAGGGACTGCTGCCGCCCAATGCGGACAAGGAGAGCACCGTGTCCCAGTGTACGGGCATCGGCGTGATGGGCGGCGCAGCATCGGCAGTGTGGTTTTTAATTCGGTACGGAGAGGCCCGCAGCAACCTGTACACTTACAGCTCGTCCCTGCAAAGAAGGGTGCTGACGGGGGAGAAGATAGAGCCCTTTTCCCGCTTTGCCGGGTGCGCCGGGTGGCTGATGGCCTTTTTCCTGTTCATGCTCCTGGTGTGGATGGGCATGCTCTATGCCAGCTTCAGCCAGGGGAGCCGGAGCCTGTATCTCATGGGCCGGCTGCCGAAGGGACGGCGGATCATGGCGGGGTATCTGCTCCGGGGGCCGCTGTGGTGCCTGGTGCGGTGCGCCGTGCTCTGCGGGGCGCTGCTGGGCGCGTATTACCTGGTGTGGCGGTTTGCAACGCCGGCGGGATGTCTGCCGATTTAAGGAGGGAAGGAATATGCTGGAAGCGAAAAATATTACGAAACAGTACGGGAAAAAGACGGCGCTGGAGGATGTGTCCGTGGCCTTCGAGCCGGGGCAGATCGTGGGCCTTTTCGGGGAAAACGGAGCCGGGAAGACCACGCTGATGAAGTGCATCCTGGGCCTGACGCGCTGCCGGGGAACGGTAACGCTGGACGGGGAGGCTTTGGGCTGCGGCAACATCGCCCGGCTCAGCTTTGCCACCTGCGAGCACAGCTTCTTCCCCCGGCTCTCGCCCAAGGCGCACCGGGATTTTTACCGGGAGCATTTCCCAAAATTTGACGACAAGCGGTTTAAGACCCTGATGGAATTCTTTAACCTGCCTATGGACAAGGCCCTGCGGGGCTTCTCCGTGGGTATGCAGAATCAGTTTGAGGTGGTGATGGCCCTGTCCCAGGGGGCGGACTACATTCTCATGGATGAACCCTTTGCAGGCAACGACATCTTCAACCGGGAGGACTTTTACAAGGTGCTGCTGGGCATTCTCACAGAGCGGGAGACGGTGATCCTGTCCACCCATCTGCTGGAGGAGGTGAAGGACTTTATCTCCCGGGCCGTGCTGCTGCGGGAGGGGAAGATCGTGGGGGATGTGACCGTGCAGGAGCTGGAGGATGCGGGGGAGGATCTGCTGTCCTGCATCAAAAAGACCTACGATTACCGGGGCGACCGCATTCGAAACGCCATTGAGAGCCTGACGGAGGAGGGAGAGAGATGAAGCGAATTGTAATTATGACGGTGATCTTATTCGTGCTTTCCCTGGGGGGACTGGCCATGATGACCCTGCTTTTATGCAGGGCACAGGACAAGGTGGAATTTACCTGCGTGGCCCAGCGGGGCGATCCGGCGGTAGCGGAGGGACTGCATTTGACGGAAAAAGACCTGCTGAGCAGCCGCGTGGTCTGGACCACGGAGCATGACCTGGGCACCCGGACCCAGGAGACAAAGAGCCGGTTTTCCGCCAAAGGACTGAGCTACACCGGGGCTGTGTGGGACAATGAGTACGGTATTTATGTGATGAAGCCGGATAAGGACTACCTGCAAAGTCTGGCGCAGCCGGACGAGCAGAGCGTTCTGTTTCGCCCGGCGGAGAAGATGGCCTATTACGACCTGGCCGTGGTCCCGGGGAGCAGCCGGAACGATGAGCAGGTCAAGGAGCGGTATGACGATCTGCTCAGCATAGATTTCCCGATGCTGCGGATTCCCGTGGGGCAGGAGGACTGGATGAGCATGGGTGTTATGCGCTACTCTGACGGGGTGGACTTTACGAATGTGTATGCGTCATACCTGGAAAACGGGTTTCACTCCTGGTCGGCACCGGCAAAGGAGGGGACCGTAATGACCGTGGGGTTTGGGCCCACGGTGCAGCCCAAGGCAGACTGGGCCCCGGAGGGCTTCGGCCTGTGGCTGATGGCCCAGAGCTGGTCTGAGCCGGGGGAGGAGCGGATTCAGCTGGTCTATCCCCTGGACATTGAAAGGCAGCGGGTGGCGTATCTCAGCTCCACCGAGGACGGAGAGTATATTCTGCTGTTTTTAGCGGAGGGGGAGAAGCTGACGCTGCAGATGCTGGACGCGGAGACCTTCCGGCTGGTGCAGACCCTGGACATGGGGAAGATCGGCCAAAAGGAGACAGAAGTGACTTACTACGACAGCAACGGTGAAGCCGGCCAGACAAGCAAGGGCGCGGAATATGAGCCGATACTGGTGCGGCGGGGCGAGGACTTCTGCGTGGTGGCTGTGGGCAAGCGTATGACGGTGCTGGAGTATCGGGAGGACGGACTGGAGAAGCTGTTTGACTGCCGGATCATGGACCTGAACATTCTCTATCGTGAGGAAGAGCCATGCTTTATCTGGGAGGACGAGAACGAGGACCCGGGGCAAGTGGACATGGTGTGTAGCCCGTTAAAGTCCGATTGGGAGGACGATTTTGAGCATATGTCTATGGTTCTGAAGGACGGGAATCTGGCCATCGCCTGGAATGTAGATAACATCAACCAGGTAGACGTGATGGTGGAGGTCTACTCGGCAGAGGGGCTGGTGTATGCCCAAGGCATCCGGTGCGGGCTGCTCCATCAGGGTGCAGGGCAGATCGTCCGGGCTATGCAGAGGCCGAATATCGCCTGGTCAAGCTGAGGGGGAAGTGGGATTTCCCGGCTCGGTGCAGCCGAGGGTTTCGGCGAAGCCCCGGGCGAAGAGACGGGCGGCGTAAATGGCCTCGTCCAAGGAGTTGCCGGCGGCACCGACTTCCACCAGGAGGGAACCGGTGCTCAGGGACTGATTATACCCATACCAGCGGAGGGTGATGGGACGCATAAGGGTGGGATGGTCATGGGCTAGGTGGGACTGCACGGCCACGGCCAGGCGCAGATTGGAGAGCCAGGCATCGTAATTGCTGCCCATGATGATGCTCAGCTGGGCGGCACGGGGGTCCTCCTGGGACACCACCTTATACTGGTTGCCGTCGGCATCGGAGATGGCGTCCCGATGAATATCCAGGACAAAGGAAATGGAGGGGTATTTCTCCAGATAGGCGGCGGCGCTGTCGTAGCTTTTGTCGTAGGCACTGTTATAATCGGTGTCGTGGATCTGGCGGTCGTGGAGGACGGACAGGCCGTACCGGGAGAGAACGGCGGCGATCTCGTCCCCTACGCGAATCATATTCTTGGTGGTGTCCATGGTGCGATAGCTGCCGCTGGCCTCGTATTCCTCCCCGGCGGGCATGGTGTAGGCCTCGCTGCCGTGGGTGTGGAGGATCAGCACCTGGGGCTGGGTGCTGTCTCCCGGCTGGGCGGGAAAGGTACCGTCGAAGGCGGCGGGGTCCAGGGCGTGATCGGAGCCGTTTTTGATGTAGACATTCCCGGACACGGTGTAGCTCTTGGAGGAGGTGGGAATCACCGTCTGACTGGGGGCGCCATTGTCGGCGAAGGTGAGGCCCTGGGTGAGGTCATCGGTGTCGGCGGGAGCATCGGGTACCGCGGTCTCTTCCGCAGGTATATCCGGCTGCGGGGGATCGGGAAGGTTTCCGTACCCGGCCCACAGCAGCGGCGACTGGCCCAGGCAGAGAAGCGTGGACAGGGACATCTCCTTTTCCCCTGTCAGGTCGCCCAGGGCCAGCTGCATGAGCATATTGGGCAGGTGGAAGGAGCTGCGCATGGCGGACAGGGCTGCCGGGACGGAGCGGCTTTCCACCGTGACGATAAGCGTCCAGACCGTGCAGGCGGCCAGGAGGGCCGCACCGCTGCGGCGCAGAAATTTCTTCATCCCGGGTGCCTCCCTTTGTAAATCAGGATAGACAAGCATATTCCGGCGATTCGAGAATTATGCGGGAGATTTTGTTACCGAAATATTCTTGACGGGCGCGGGACAAACTACTATAATATAGGCAACAAAATTTCTGAATTGCAGGAGGTGCGCATATATGGAACAGGTCATGGAAACCGTGCGCGAGGCGGGCGGCCGCGTGCTGGACGCGCTGTGCGAGACGGGAAAGGCTATTTTGGGCTTCGGCGCAGGGGTCGTGAAGTCGGTGGGCTGCGCGACGGCAGGCGCCGTGAAGGACTGCACCTGCAAGGCGGCGGGCTGCACCTGGGACAAGGTGAAGCAGACGGCCAAGGAACACAAGCAGGTGCTGCTGATCGTGGCGGCGGGTGCTTCGGCTGTGGCGGCGGCTACGGCGGCGGTGTTCTTCCTGCTGGGCCGGAAAAAGTGAATGGCGGAGCGGGGGCCTCGGTTATGGAGGCCCCCGCTTTTTGCACAAAAAATCCCTCTCCCACTTCTGGGAGAGGGATAAATCTTTTGATTTCAGCGGTGCAGCAGGGGAGACAGGGGCTTATAAATGAGGAAGCACAGAGCCGTGTCCAGCAGGCCCTTGGCCAGAGTGAAGGGGATATTGAACACCAGCAGACAGTTAAACAGAGCATTCTCCGTGGGCACATGGGACACACCGCCCAAAATCGCCTCGTACATCCCCACAATGGCGTCCAGGGGGAGGTTATACAGCACCACATAGGCGGGATAGACAATGAAATAGTTTGTGATAATGCTTATCAGTGCCATGGCGGCAGCACCGGCCACGGAGCCCACCAGGGCGCTCTTGCGGCTCTTGCTGTGCTTATAGATGGCACCAGCTACGAATACGAACACCGCGCCCAGGATGAAGTTGGACAGCTCGCCCACACCGGCGCTGGAGCCGAAGGGCAGGTGCAGCAGGTTTTTCACCAGCTGGATGGCCACGCCGTACACGGGGCCCAGGGAAAAGGTACCCAGCAGGGCGGGGAGGTCGGAGAAATCCAGCTTGATGAACGAGGGCACCAGGGGGATGGAAAACTCCAGAAATTGCAGCACGGCGGCTACGGCGGTGAGCATGGCCGACACGGCCAGACGATGGGTTTTTTGCTGTTGAGTCATAAAAAAATACTCCTTTCAATGTGTGGAACACCCGGAAACTGTCTCCCAAGGTGCACGCATTAAAAAGAGCATACCAAAATATGCTGTACACGCCTTCTCTCATCCAGACTATACTGTCGGTACCGGGATCGCACCGGTTCGTGCAGCCCCAGGGGGCCGCTTGCAGACTATACTGCCGGTGGGGAATCACACCCCGCCTCGAAGACAAATATTCGTTTGTTCACTGGGACATAGTATATACCTGTATGGGAGAAATTGCAAGTACTTTTTTGGACGAAAATTTGTATAAATTTTTAAAATTTTACAAAAAAGACTTTACAAAATCGAAAAGTTGTTCTATTATAAAGAAAAAGGGGGCGATGGATGTGCGGGCCAGGCAGGTGTCTTGCAGCTTCACCGGGCACAGGCCGGAAAAGCTGCCTTGGGGCGTCCATGAGAGCGACAGGCGCTGCCGGGCGCTGCAGGAGCGGCTGTTTCAGGCGGTGCAGACGGCGTATGAGCAGGGGTTTCGGCACTTCTTGTGCGGCATGGCCCGGGGGTGCGATTTTTGGTTTTGCGAGGCGGTGCTGCGGCTCCGGGGAGAGCATGGGGAGGTTTCCCTGGAGGCGGCCATTCCCTATGCCGGGCAGGCGGAGCGATGGGATCGGGCCGACCGGGCGCGATATGAGGCGCTGCTGGCTCGCTGTGACTATAAGACGGTATTGCAGGAGGCGTATTCGCCGGGATGTATGCAGAGGCGCAATCGGTATTTGGTGGACCATGCGTCTATGCTCATTGCCGTGCATGACGGGCTGCCCGGGGGGACGCAGCAGACCATTGCCTACGCGCTTAGGCGGGGACTTGACATCGTGGACACACCTTCGGTGCTGGAAAAGAACAAAGACGGCGTATAATTTCGCCTGCGGCGGACATGCTACCCTTCAGAAAAGGAGGGGGTCGCTATGACGCAGCAAAACACACCCGACCGGGAAAATAATCAGGAGAAGGACACCAAGTCGGAGACGAAAACCGAGCGCTTGGTGGAGCTGGGATCTTCGGTGGTGACCAACCGGCATGGGACCATCCACTGCCTGACCATTATCGGACAGATCGAGGGACACACCAACGCCCCGGACAGCGCTAAAACCACGAAATATGAGCATCTTTTGCCGCTGCTGGCTTCTCTGGAGGAGTCGGAGGAGGTGGACGGGGTGCTGATCCTGCTGAACACCGTGGGCGGCGATGTGGAGGCGGGCCTGGCTCTGGCGGAGATGATTGCCGGGATGACCAAGCCCACGGCTACGCTGGTGCTGGGCGGCGGACACTCCATCGGCATTCCGCTGGCGGTGTCGGGGAAAATTAACATGATCGCCCCGTCGGCATCCATGACGGTTCATCCCGTGCGTATGAGCGGAACTATGATCGCTGCGCCCCAGACCTACCGCTATTTTGACAAGCTACAGGAGAGCATTGTGCGATTTGTGGCGGCCCATTCCCAGATCCGGGCGGAGACCTTCCGGGAGCTGATGCTGCGCACGGACGAAATGGCCAATGATGTGGGCAGCGTGCTCTACGGCGAGGACGCCGTGGCCCTGGGACTGATGCAGCAGGTGGGCACGCTGAAGGACGCGCTGGCGGCCTTATACCGGGCCATTGACGAGGGGAAGAAGCGGGAGAGCGAGGCGTGAGAGCGGCAGGAGTAAGAGGAAAAAAGATAAAGAGGGCGGATTGCCACAGCCAGTGACATCGGTCACTGGCTTCGCAATGACAGTTTTTTAGGGAGTGCAGTGCAAGTCCAGCGGGCGGATAGAGGTGTCCGCCCCTACACAGGTGAAGGAGTGCGGTGTGCGGTAGGACGGGCCGATGTGGGGAGCGAACTGAGCGCTGCCGGTGGCAGAGGAAGCGAAGTGAGCGAGTGGCCGCGGTCAAAATTTTAAGCGTCCGCCGTAAGGCAGCGCAAAAATTTTGGGCACCGCAACAGGGTCATCGGCCCCTATGTGCCCTATAAAATAGGAAAACTACAAATACAAGGCTTTTCGGAGCCTACAACACCCAACAAAATAAAACAGAGCTATCACATTACGCAAAAGGCCGCCCGGTCAAGACCAAGGGCGGCTTTTTTGCGTGGAAAGCTCGGAAGGAGGCAGGATTTTTCAAAAAAATAAGTGCAAAATTTTCAAGTGAAATTTTGTGCAACATTACAAAAAGATAGGAGGTTAGCAAATGGAAGAAAAGAAACAGCCCACGGGCGCGGAGGAGCATAACACCCCCGAGGCTCCCGTAGCTGATGGGCCCGGTACTACCCCGGCCCAGCCCGCTCCCGGCGATGTGGTTGTACCCTTTGAGAAAATCGAGGAGCTGATGGCAGAACAGCGGGCGGCGGCCCGCCATGCTGTGGAACAGGCCGAACCGCTTACCCCGGAGGCTCCCACTCCCAGCCAGCCCGAGAAAGCGACTGAACAGGCCCCGGAGGAAAAGCCGCAGGAGGAGGTTGCGGCTGAACAGAAAAAGCCCCGCCGTGGCCGTCCCCCGAAGGCTGAAAAAACGGAGCAGGCCGCACCCAAGGCAGACAAAGAGCAGACGGCGGCAAAGCCTCGCAGGGACCGCCCACCCAAGGCTGACAAGGCGGCCCCCGACGAGGCCCAGCCGCCCAAACCTCGAGACAAAGTGTCCCAAGGTAAAAAGGCCGCAACGGTCAAGGAGGCTCCCGCCCCGGAACAGGCCGCCGCTGGCGGTGGTGCTGGCCCCGGTGCCGGGATCGCGGCGGAGCCCCAGACACCTACGCCCCCGCCCCGTCCTGTGGAGGAGGGCAAGCTGGTCTATCTGAAACTCTCCGAACTCCACCCGTTCCACACATTCCGTCCCCATCCGTTCAAGGTCACGGACGACGCCAAGATGCAGGAAACCGTCGCATCCATTAAAGCAAACGGCGTTATGGTTCCCGGCCTTGCCCGCCCGGAGAAAGACGGCAACGGTTTTGAGATTATCGCGGGCCACCGCCGTACTCGCGGCAGTGAACTGGCAGGGCTGGAGGAAATGCCCTTTATTGTCCGGGATATGACCGACCAAGAAGCTGTGCAGGCCATGCGGGACAGTAACAAGCAGCGAGATCAGACACTTCCCAGCGAATTGGCCTCCCTGCTGGATTTGGAAGTGGAGGCCATCAAGCACCAGGGCGGGCGGCTGGACGGCGTTGCTCCCGGTGATGTGGGAAAACGCTCTGTTGAGATCGTTGGCGAAGCGCACGATATGAACTACAAAAAGGTCATGCGGTATCTTCGCCTTAATTCCCTTGTCCCGGAGCTGCTGAGTAAGGTGGACGAGAAGGGGCTGGGTTTCATGCCCGCCGTGGAGCTCTCGTACATCAAACCGAAAAACCAGAGGTTGATTGCCGTGTCTATCGACGGTGAGCAGTCCTCGCCCTCCCACGCCCAGGCGAAACGGCTTCGGGAGCTGGATCAGGCGGGCAAGCTCAACGGCGATGTGATTGATGGTATTCTGAGTGAAAAGAAAAAGGAGGATCGCGGCGTGATTATTTCTATGGCCGAACTGGAAAAGTATTTTGGCAAGGAGGTCACTCCTGTCAAAATGAAGGAGCAGATCATGTCCCTGCTGGACGAATGGAAAGAGAAACAGCCGCCCGAGCTGAAAAAGCCCGAGAAAAAGGCGGATTTGGAGAAGTAACCTCGAGACACTTTGTCCCGAGGTTTTTTCATGCCCTTTCGCAGAGGGCTCTTTGGATTTATCCCCCGTCGCCGCTCAAACCAAAGCGCAGTCGGGAGCTGCCTGTCAAGGGGGCATGGCCCCGCCGCTTGCGGCGGCTTGCCCTTGACGGGCGGCCCCGGCTGTGCTACTCCCAGCGGCGCGACGGGGGTATATCCTCCAGAGCCGCCCCCTTTCCCATGATTGGGAAAGGGCGGGGGGATTGGGCTGAACCTACATTATAAAATATCGGAGGTATTCAATATGAAACGACCCCTTGCGTATGTTACCGCCGCATGGTACGGCGGCGACAGCGAAAATGCGGAACGGGCGGCGCAGTATTGCCGCGCTGTGTATGAGGCGGGCTTTTCGCCCATCTGTCCCACCCTGTATCTGCCCCTGTTCCTCAACGACGCTGTTCCTGAGGAGCATAAAAGCGGCATTGATATGAGCCGTGACCTGCTCCGACGCTCTCATGTGCTGGTGGTGTGCGGCCATACCGTCACCGAGGCCATGAAAAACGACATCGCCGTTGCCCAGCGGCTGGGGATCACAGCGACCACCCTTGAGGGCATTTTGACCGTCAAGGGACAGGGCCGCAGACGAAATGACGATTAAGCTGGGGAGCCTGTTTGATGGGATCGGGGTGTTCCCGCTGGCGGCAGCCCGCTGCGGGATCACCCCGGTATGGGCCAGCGAGATCGAAAAGGCCCCTATCTCCATCACAAAACGGCACTTCCCGGATATGGCCCACTTGGGCGACATCACCCGCATGGACGGCGGGGCCATCCCGCCCGTCCATGTGCTGACCTTTGGATCGCCGTGTCAAAACCTGTCCCAAATCGGCAACCGGGACGGCTTGGCTGGCGCAAAGTCCAGCCTGTTTTTTCAAGCGATCCGCATTATCAAAGAAATGAGGGATGCAACTGACAATCTATTTCCAGTTATCGCTGTTTGGGAAAACGTCATGGGAGCGTTTTCTTCAAATGACCGGATGGACTTTAGAGCCGTGCTATCCGCGTTCAACGCCGCTGATGTTCCAATGCCTGCTTCTGGAAGATGGGCAGGAGCCGGAATGGTGCGAGGGGGAACGCCTGACCTCTCATGGCGGCTCATGGACGCCCAATATTGGGCAAGCCCCCGACTGGCACGACGGCAGCGTATCTTCCTCGTGGCAGATTTTGGAGGCCGACGCTCCCACGAAATACTATTTAAGCCCCGCCCAATGCACCCACTTTCTGAAGCTGGCGGAGATCGCGGGCTGTCCTCCCCCGAAGGAGATCGAGGCACTTTTCTTGAAGCAGGGGGGCGCGTACCCGTCACAAGACCCTTTCAATGCTTCCGTATGCGGGCGTCGGCCAAAGACAGGACGCCAGAAGCGTTCCGAAACAGCTTCGGATTACCAACTGACCCTTTTCCCACTCTTTTAGCGGGCGGCGTGGCTCCCTTTGCCTTTTGGTATGAGGACGATCCCGCCGGGGGCTTTGTTCGATTTCCCACGGAGCTGGAGTGCGAGCATCTGATGGGCTTGCCCGAGGGCTGGACAAAATACGGTGCGGACGGCGAGGAAATACGGGCGGCCAGCCGCTACAAGGCATTGGGGAACGCCATCGCCCTGCCCTGTGCCGAGTACATTATGGCGGGGATCAAGGAGGTGCTGCATGACCCTGTTTGAAGCCTATGTTACTAATGCCGGGAAATACGCCGACTATGGCGTAGAGGTTGGAGAACCCTTGAAGTTTCCCACTACCACCGAAGAAGTACAGGCGCTCCTAAAGCGGATCGGCGTGGACGGTGTTCGGTATCAAGAGATTTTCATTGTTTCTTTTGACGGTGATGTGCTGGGCCTGTATGACTATCTGAACGAATATGAAAATCTGGACGAGCTCAACCATCTGGCCCATCTGCTCTCCGATCTGGATCAAGGTAAGCTGGAAACGCTGGAGGCCGTTCTCAACAAGGGCGACCACACTTCCAGCGTGGCCGACATCATCAACCTCGTTCACAATCTGGACTGCTACGATCTGCACCCCGGCGTATCGGACGATGAAACGCTGGGGCGCATTTATGTGGAAGACATGGAGCGGCTGGAGGTGCCCGAAGATATAATCAACTATTTTGACTTCGAGGCATACGGGCGGGATATGCGGCTGAACGAGGGCGGGCACTTCGCCCCCGGCGGCTATCTGACCCGAGTAAGCAATAACTTTGTAGAGCTGTACCACGGGATCGAGGACATTCCCGCAGAGCACCGGGTATTTGCATACCCCCAGCTTTCCATCCGGGAGCAGATGGCAGCCTACAAAGAAATTATTGACGGCTCCGCCCGGGACACGGGCAGGCACCCTATCATTCCGGGACATGAAGATCGTTAGCACTTCGAGACACTTTGTCCCAAAGCAAGGAGGTGGTATAGCTGGTTGACGAAGATATTTCCCGGCGTACAATCGCAATTTCCATGAAAGCCAGTAAGCTGACGGCCCGGAGCCTTGCCTATGCGCTCCGGGCCGTTGGCCGTAAGGTTGCCAAGGCCCGCCGGGAGGCCCAAACGCCCCACGGCAAACAGAGCGTGAAAAAGCTCATGGCCCACGGCGCGGCCACCAGCAGTATCGAGGTGGACGCGCCCAAGGTATTTGACCGGGTAGCCCGGAAGTGGAATGTGGACTATGCCTTTTACAAAACCGGGCCGGACAAATATCTGCTTTTCTTCAAGACAGGACAGGCCGACGCGATGACGGCCTGTTTTTCTGAATACTCCCGAAAGGTGCTGGATAAATCCAAGTCCCGGCGCGTCCCCATCCGGGAACAGCTCAAACGGGCGGCGGATCAGCTTGCCAAGGACAAGCCCCGCCAGAAGGAGCGCGTAAAGGAGGCGACCCATGCGGACAGATAAGATCAGAAAATATGTACTCCCCAATATCCCGTATCTGTTCATCGGCTGGGCCTGCTTGAAAATGGGTACGGCCTACCGTCTGGCCGCTGGTGCGAACTTCGAGGAAAAACTGCTGGGGCTCATGCAGACCATCGGCGTGGCTTTTGCGAATTTCTCGCCGGGGCTTGATCCCTTTGACTGGCTCATTGGCTTTGTGGGTGCGGTGGCTTTTCGCCTGCTGATCTACTTCAAGAGCAAGAACGCCAAGAAATATCGCCGGGATGAGGAATACGGCAGCTCCCGTTGGGGCGGGCCTAAAGACATCCAGCCTTTTGTCGATCCAAAGTTTGAGAACAATGTCATTCTCACCGGGACGGAGCTTCTCACCATGAACACCCGCCCGAAGATCCCGGCCAATGCCCGCAACCTCAACGCCTGTATCATCGGATCGTCCGGCTCGGGCAAAACCCGGTTCTGGCTCACGCCCCAGCTTCTTCAAGCCCATTCCTCGTATGTGGTGGTCGATCCAAAAGGCGGCGTCCTCGGGCAGGTGGGCTATTTCCTGCAAAAAAAGCGTGGATATAAAATCAAGGTTTTTAATAGCATTGATTTTTCCAAGTCCATGCACTATAACCCGCTGGCGTACATCAAGAACGAGGCCGACATCCTAAAGTTTGTCAATGCGCTGATCTCCAACACCAAGGGAGAGGGCAAGGAGGGCGATCCGTTTTGGACGAAGGCCGAGACACTTTTGTATTGTGCGCTTATCGCCTATATCATCTTTGAGGGCCCCGCCGAGGATCGAAACATGAACACGCTGGTGGACATGATTTCCGGGATGGAGGTCAAGGAGGATGACGAGGACTTTATGAACGCCGTGGACTATATGTTTGCGGGGCTGGAAAAGCGCAAGCCCGATTGCTTCGCCGTGAAGCAGTACAAAAAGTACAAGTTAAGCAGCGGCAAGACGGCAAAATCGATCCTTATTTCCTGCGGCGCTCGTTTGGCTCCCTTTGACATTCCCCAGCTCCGGGAAATTATGTCCTATGACGAGCTGGAGCTTGACCGCATGGGCGATAGGAAAACAGCTACTTTCTTTGTCATCTCTGACACGGACAGCACCTACAATTTTTTGGTGGCTCTGGCCTTTTCGCAAATGTTCAATCTGCTCTGTGAGCGGGCGGACAATGTGCATGGGGGCCGCCTGCCCCATCATGTGCGGGTGCTTTGGGACGAGGCGGCTAACACGGGACAGGTGCCGGGGCTGGAAAAGCTCTGCGCCGTTATCCGCTCCCGTGAGGTCAGTCTGTGTCTGCTGTACCAGCAGTTGGCCCAATGCAAGGCCATTTACGATAAAAACGCTGAGACAATCCTCGGCAACATGGACAGCGTGATTTTTCTCGGTGGCCGTGAGTCCAGTACCATCAAGGAAATATCCGAGAACTGGCTGGGCAAGGCCACCATCTCCATGCAGACCGAGGGCCGCTCCCGTGGGCAGTCTGAAAGCTACAACCAGAACACCCAGCGGCTGGGCCGGGAACTGATGACCCCCAGCGAACTGGCGACCATGCCCGGAGACAAGTGCATTTTGCAGCTCCGGGGCCTGCCGCCGTTCTTCTCTAAAAAGTACGATTTGAAGCAGCACCCCAATTACCGATACACGGCAGAGGCCGATAAAACCAAAAACGCCTTTGACCTCGACAAGCTCATAAACCGCCGCAGGCGGCCCGGGCTGAATGAGGTTTGCGAGGTGTACGAGGCGGCGGTGCCCGAAGATGCGCTCACAGCCGAGGACGAGGACATCCTGAGCTATGACGACATCGACGATCCCGACGCTTTTATATAATTCACTTCGAGACAAAGTGTCCCGAAGCAGTCACTTGCCGCCCACACCGGGCGGCTTTTTTCATGGCCGGGGCTATGACCCCGGAGAAATGGAGGAATATATGCAGTTTTTCGCTTCCGCTATCACTACTTTGCAGACCCTTGTTGTTGCTCTCGGCGCTGGCCTTGGCGTGTGGGGCGTGGTCAATCTGCTGGAAGGTTATGGTTCCGACAACCCCGGCGCGAAAAGCCAGGGCATGAAGCAGCTCATGGCTGGCGGCGGTATCATCGTGATTGGCACCACTCTGATCCCCCTGCTGTCTGGCCTGTTTTAAGGTAACGGCTTATGGGTATTCTCACCGAATGGATCACGGAATGGCTGAAAGAGCTTCTGATCGAGGGAATCATGGGAAACCTCACGGGGCTTTTTGACACGGTGAATACCCGAGTCGGAGAAATCGCGGTACAGGTGGGAACACCCCCGGCGGCGTGGAACGCCGGGGTTTTCTCCCTCATACGGCAAATATCCGAAACGGTGATTTTACCGATTGCCGGACTGATCCTAACCTTTGTTGCAACCTATGAACTGATCCAGATGCTCATAGACAGGAACAATCTGCATGACATCGACACATGGATATTCTTCAAGTGGATATTCAAAACGGCGGCGGCCATCCTCATTCTCTCCAACACATTCAATATTGTAAACGCGGTGTTCGATGTGTCGCAGAGCGTGATCGCCCGATCCTCTGGCATTATTCAAGGTTCCACCAACATCACGCCGGGGATGCTGGATACGCTGGAGGCCACCTTGGAAACGATGGGCCTTGGGGAGCTGCTGGGGCTGTTTATGCAGTCCATGCTGATTGGCTTTACCATGACTGCGCTGAACATCATTATTTTCGTTCTTGTCTATGGCCGTATGCTGGAAATCTATATGCTGACCAGTTTGGCCCCCATCCCCGTGGCGACCCTCTCTAACCGGGAAGTCGGACAGATGGGCCAGAACTATCTAAAATCCCTGTTCGCCGTCGGTTTCCAAGGCTTGCTCATTCTGCTGTGCGTTGGCATCTACGGCGTGTTGGTGCAGGGTATCTCCACCAGCGGCGACCCCATCGGGGCCATTTGGGGCTGTGTGGGGTACACGGTTTTGCTCTGCTTCATGCTGTTCAAAACCGGGTCTATCAGCAAAAGTATCTTTGGCGCACATTGAGAAAGGGGCGTGATTATGGCCGATACTTCCACTTTGGGACAGAGTGTCCCGAAGCTGACCGAGGGCCTGTTTCTCATGGACGGGATCAAGGGGCTGTTGTCCTTGCCCCGTCATTCGGTGGATATGCTTTTGACCGATCCGCCCTACGGCACCACCCGGAACTATTGGGATGTGCCCTTGCCGCTGGATGCGCTGTGGGAGGCGGTGCGCTGGGCAGTCAAGCCCGACGGTGCGGCCCTGTTCTTCGCTCAATGCCCCTATGACAAGGTGCTGGGGGCATCCAACCTTGCCATGCTCCGCTATGAGTGGATATGGTATAAGGAACGCGGGACGGGCTTTCTCAATGCCAACCGCGCCCCGCTGAAAAAGTCGGAGAACATTCTGGTGTTCTACCAGAAGTCCCCGGCCTACTTCCCGCAGTTTACTTATGGAGAGCCGTACAGCAAGGTACACGCCCGCAAGGGATCGAGTCCCAACTACGGCAAGTTTGAACGCCAGGGCTCGGCATCCAATGACGGGCGGCGCTATCCGGGAAATGTGCTGTTTGTGCAGACGGTGGCGCACCCTACCCACCCCACGCAAAAGCCCGTGGAGCTGTGCGAGTACCTTATCAAGACCTACACCCGCCCCGGCGAGGTGGTGGCCGATCTCTGTGCTGGCTCCGGGACCACCGCCGTGGCCGCCCTCAACACGGGCCGCCGTTTCGTCTGCTTTGAAAGCGCCCCGGCCATCTATGGCCCCGCCGTCCAGCGCATTGAACAGGCGCGACTGGCCGTGGAGCGCGGTGAGAAAGGAGAATGACTATCGGTAAATATCCTATCATTTACGCCGATCCCCCTTGGCGGTACGCCCAAAAGGGCTTGCAAGGGGCGGCAGAGAACCATTACCCCACCATGAGTATCAATGAATTGTGCGCGCTGCCTGTGGCCGAGCTTGCGGCCCCGGACTGCGCGCTTTTTTTGTGGGCGACTTTTCCCCAGCTCCCGGAGGCCCTGCGGCTCATAGAGGCGTGGGGCTTTACCTATAAAAGCGTGGCCTTTGTCTGGCTGAAAAAGAACAAAAAAGTGGATAGCTGGTTTTACGGGCTGGGCTTTTGGACGCGGGGCAACGCTGAAATCTGTCTGCTGGCTACACGGGGCCACCCCAAGCGGCAGGCGGCCAATGTCCATCAGTTTATCATTTCTCCCATTGAAGCCCACAGCAAAAAGCCCGACGAGGCCCGTGACAAGATCGTGGCCCTCATGGGTGATCTGCCCCGTGTGGAGCTGTTCGCAAGGCAGACCCCGCCCGGCTGGGATGTGTGGGGAAACGAGGTGGAGCCCACGATCCCGGACTTTGGGACAAAGTGTCCCGAAGTGAAAAACGGCAGAAAGGAGGCCAATCATGCCGTATGTGAATGTACCTAACGACCTATCCAAAATCAAAACCAAAATCGCCTTTAACCTCACCAAGCGCCAACTCGTCTGCTTTGGCGGCGCGGCGTTGGTGGGCATCCCGGCCTATCTGTTTTCCCGGAGCTCCTTTGGCAGCACCGGGGCCATGTTCGTCATGCTGGTGGTGATGCTCCCGGCGTTCATGCTGGCGATGTATGAGCGGGATGGCCTGCCCTTTGAAAAGGTGGTGCGGAACATCATTCGGGCCAAGTTCACCCGGCCCGGCATCAGACCGTACAAAACGCAGAATATCTATGCTCCGTTTGCGGGAAAGGAGGAGCCTATTGCAGACAAAAAGCAAACCCAAAAAGCGCGGCACCGCAAGGGCCGCTAAAGGCCGGGCCGGACTTTCGGCCCAGCAGACCATTCCCTATATCGCCATGCACCCGGACGGCGTGTGCCAGCTCCCCGGCGGCGTTTACACGAAAACCGTGGAATACGAGGATATCAACTATTCCGTAGCGTCCACCGAGGATCAGACGGCCATCTTTGGCGGCTGGAGCTCATTCCTCAATTACTTCGACAGCTCCCTGCCGTTCCAGCTTTCCTTTATCAACCGCCGCTCCCGTGACCGCAGCCGCTACAAGGTGAATATCCCGCCCGCTGAGGACGAGTTCAACAGCGTCCGGGAGGAGTACACCTCCATGCTGAAAAACCAGATTGCCAAAAGCAACAACGGCATTGAGCGCACAAAATATATCACCTTTGGACTGCCCGCCGAGGGCGTGGCCGAGGCCCGGCCCCGTCTGGAGCGTGTGGAGGCCGATGTGATGGGCAACTTCCATCGGCTGGGCGTTCAGTCGGAGCCGCTGGACGGGCGGGATCGTCTGGCCCTGCTCCATAGCCAGATGCACCCCGGCAACCGGGAGCCGTTCCGCTTTTCGTGGAGTGACATTCCCAAACACGGCCTTGGCACCAAGGACTACATCGCCCCGGATAGCTTTGACTTCCGGGACAGCCACACTTTCCGGGTGGGCCGGTATTGGGGCGCGGCGTCCTATTTGCAGATTTTGGCGTCGGAGCTCTCTGACAAGCTCCTTGCCGAGATTTTGGAATTGGACGCGGAGCTGACCGTTACCATGCACATTCAGACGGTGGATCAGCTCAAGGCCATTAAGACCATCAAGGGAAAAATCTCCGACATTGGCCGCATGAAGGCCGAGGAACAGAAAAAGGCTGTCCGGGCAGGGTACGATATGGAGATTTTGCCGCCCGACCTCATCACTTTCAGCAAGGACGCGGCGGAGCTTCTGGCCGATCTCCAGTCCCGCAACGAGCGAATGTTCCTGTTGACCTTTACGGTGGTGAACATGGCCCCCAACCGCCAGCGGCTTGAAAACGATGTGTTTACCGTGGGCGGCATCGCGCAGAAGTACAACTGCGCCTTAAAGCGTCTGGACTGGCAACAGGAGCAGGCGTTTGTTTCCGCGCTGACCCTCGGCTATAACGAGCTGGAGATCCAGCGGGGCATGACCACCAGCTCCACGGCGATTTTTATTCCCTTTATGACCCGTGAGCTCCGCATGGGCGGGCAGGCCCTCTACTACGGCATGAACGCCCTTTCCCACAATGTCATCATGGCTGACCGCAAAAAGCTGAAGTCGGCCAACGGAATGTACCTCGGCTCAACAGGTAGTGGTAAGAGCTTCGCGGCCAAGCGTGAACTGCTCAATGTATTTCTCGCCACCAATGACCGCATTGTGATTGTTGACCCAATGGGTGAATATGTCCCGCTGGCCCGAAGGCTGGGAGCCCAGGTGATTGAGATTGCCCCGGACAGCCCCAACCACCTAAACCCGATGGACATCCAACTGAATATGAATGGCGGCGAAAGCCCTCTATCCATGAAGGCGGATTTCCTCTTGTCCCTGTGTGAGCTAATTTTGGGCGGCAAGGAGGGCTTACAGCCCATCGAGCGAACGGTCATTGACCGTTGTGTGCGGCAGGTCTACCGGGAGATGGCGCTGGGACTGGAAAATGCAAAAACGCCCCTGCTTCAAGATTTGTATGAGGAGCTTCTGAAACAGCCCGAGCCCGAGGCAAAGCGGGTGGCAACGGCGCTGGAACTCTACTGCACAGGCTCCCTTAACCTGTTCAACCACCACACCAATGTGCAGACCTCAAACCGGGTGGTGTGCATCGTGCTGAAGGGCATGGGTGAAAACCTCCGCAAGATCGCCATGCACATTACCAATGAGTTTGTCACCCAGGCAGTAGATGAAAACTACCGGGCGGGGGTGGCGACTTGGTGCTACTTCGACGAGTTCCATGTTCTGCTCCGTGACCAGTTGACCGCCAGCTACTTTGTGGCCGTCTGGAAAATGCTCCGTAAAAAGGGCTGTGTGCCGTCGGCCTTGACGCAAAATGTGAAGGACTTGCTGGCCAGCGCGGAGATCTCAAACATTCTGGACAACACCGATTTCATGGTGCTGCTATCACAGGCCCAGAGTGACCGGGCGATTTTGGCAAAACAGCTCGGCATTTCGGAGCACCAGCTTTCCTACATCACCCACTCCAATTCGGGCGAGGGCCTGTTGTTTTATGGAAATGTGACCATCCCGTTTATTGACCGTTTCCCGCGTGGTGAGATTTACGATCTGCTGACGACCCGCCCGGAGGATATGGCCCATGAGCGAAAAGGCGAGTAACGGCACTTCGGGACAAAGTGTCCCGAAGTCCCCTAAATCCAAATTCCGACACAAGAGCCGGCAGGAACAGGCGGCGGAGTCCAAGCTCCGTATGGAAAAGCGGGGCGAAAAGCTGGACAAGGCCAAGGAGAAGCTGGCAAAGCAAAAGCCGCCCAAGCGCCCCGGCCCGGTGAAACGGGCGGGCCGGGCGGCTGGCGGCAGCGTTCACGCATTTGTCCACGGCAAAATCTACGAGGTGGAGCATGAAAATGTGGGCACCGAGGGCGCTCACCGCTCCGAGCTGGTGGGCGAGTCTGTTCTGCGGCATGGTACGCGCCATGTAAAAAAGGCCATCCGGGAACACCCGGCAAAAGCAGTCCGCAAGGCCGAGGCCAGGCATATCAAGGCCACGGCGGATTATCAGTTTCGGGCGGCGGCTCTGGAGCATCCCGAGCTGGACAAGGGGGCCTTTTCCCGGTATCTGCAAAAGCGGCGCATCCAAAAGCAGTATGCGAAACAGGCGCGGGAGGCCGCAAAGCAAGGGGCAAAGGCCGCTGAGAAAACGGCTGTCACCACGGAAAAGCTGGCAGCCCGGACGCTGGCCTTTGTCAAACGGCATCCCGTGGGCGTAATTATTGCGCTGGCCTGCTGTCTGCTGATCTTCTCTCTCCAGTCCTGCGTTTCTTCTATGGCGTCGGTTGGCAACGGTCTTGTGGGGGCGGTGGCGGCCAGCACCTATGTATCCGAGGATGCCGATATTTTGGGAGCCGAAGCTGCCTACTGTGCCTTGGAGGACGAGCTGCGGGAGTATCTTGCCAGCTACGAAAGAACCCACGGCTATGACGAATACCACTTTGACCTCGACGAGATCGAGCATGATCCCTATGTGCTGATTTCCATGCTTTCCGCTCTCCACGAAGGGGCGTGGACGGTGGATGAGGTACAAGGTACGCTCCAATCCCTTTTTGAAAAGCAATACATTCTGACCGAGGAAGTGGTGGTGGAGGAACGCTATTACTACGAAACGGACACATGGACGGATGACGAGGGCAATACCCATACGGACAGATACCGGGTGTACTACGATTACTACATCAGCTATGTCACGCTGGAAAATTTCAACCTGTCCCATGTTCCGATCTATACCATGTCCGAGGAACAGCTTTCCCGGTATGCCCTCTATATGGCTACGCTGGGCAACCGCCCCGATCTGTTCCCGGAGTCCGGCTATGTGCCCAAGTACACCAACCCGCCCCCGGAGCATGACATCCCGGAGGAATATCTGGCCGATGAAACCTTTGCGGCTATTCTGGCGGAGGCGGAAAAATATGTGGGCTTCCCCTATGTGTGGGGCGGCTCCAATCCCAGCACTTCCTTTGATTGCAGCGGCTTCGTGTCCTATGTCTATAATCAATGCGGCTGGGACTTCGGGCGGCTGGGAGCCCAAGGGCTCTACAACATTTCCACCCGGACAAATAACCCCAAGCCCGGCGATCTGGTTTTCTTCACGGGAACCTATGACACCCCGGGCGTTTCCCATTGCGGCATTTATGTGGGGGATGGCTGGATGCTCCATTGCGGCGACCCCATCAGTTACGCCAATCTGAACAGCAGCTATTGGCAGTCCCACCTATATGCCTACGGCAAACTTTATTGACAAGGAGGATTTTTGAATATGGCAATCAGCAAAAGCGCAAAAATCGAGGCTGAGATCGAAAAGGTCAAGGCCAAGATTGCGGAACAGCAGGCCCGTCTGAAGGAGCTGGAACAGAAAAAGCACGAGGCGGAAAACAGCGAGATCGTGGACATCGTGCGGGGCATGAGTATTTCTCTCACCGATCTGCCCCTGCTGCTCCAGTCCATCCAGAACGGCGGCAAGGCTGCTTTGGGACAGAGTGTCCCGAAGTCTGAGGACAAGGAGGAGACTGTATGAAAAGAGGATTTAGGATGCTGATGGCGGCGCTCTGCTCCGTCGTTTTTTTATGCGGTTTTTCTGTTACGGCCTATGCCGGGGGCGGCGACGAGTACATGGACTATGAGACTGAGCCCGTGGTGGAAACCGAGCCCGCAACGGAGCCCGAACCCGCGCCCACCATTGAACCCGGCGCGGGCTTTGCAGAGGAGGGCAACCTAGTGACCCGCGATCTGCTTTATGACAAGAACACCAACAAGCAGTTTATTTCTGTCCAGACCAGCGGCGGCAACACTTTCTATATCGTCATCGACTACGACAAGCCCACCGACGAGGACGGCGATCAGTACGAAACCTACTTTTTCAGCATTGTGGACGAGGCTGATCTGCTGGCTGCTATGGAGTCCGCTGGCGTTGAACTGCCCGCCTGCGCCTGTAAGGAGAAATGCGTGGTGGGTGCGATCAACACCGATTGCCCGGTCTGCTCCGTCAATATGGGCGAGTGTGCGGGCGTGACCCCGGAGCCCGATCCTGAACCTACCACGGAACCCGAACCCGAGGAGGCCGCGAAAAAGAACGGGGCCGGGCCGCTGATCCTTGTGCTTGCCATCTTCGCCGTTGGCGGCGGGGCCGGGTGGTATTTCAAGATTTACCGCCCCAAGCACCAGCAGGCCGCTGCGCCCGAGGATGACTACGAGGAAGAAATGGACGCTTACAACGATTTTGAGGATGACGGCCCTCCGTGGGACGAGGACGATCCCGAACCCGGAGAGGAGGACGAAGCATGAACTTTACGAAAAGCCCCTATGAGGCCATGATGAAAAAGCCGTCCCACATTCAGACCCCGCCCCCGTCCAAGGCACCCAAGGGCTCCCGCTGTCACGGCTGTCCCTACTGGCGGGGCATCGCCTGTATGTCCTGCTACCGGGATTTGCTCAAACCCTCGGCTGGCGGGAGGTGATGCTGTGGCCCGTGAGCTGACCCGAGAGGAAAAGGGAAAAATCCGTGCGCTGGTGACAAAGTGGTGCGCCAACTACGACCGGGAATACGGTTGCTTACCGCTGGATTGCGAGTGTTATATGCTGGGGAAATGCTGGACGGGTGCCTATTGTCGTTACTTCCGGGATGCCGTCCTGCCCCTTGATCCTGTGCTGGAGGCGGGGCTGACCGCCGAGGGCCCCGCCCCGGAAACCCGGCTCTGCCCGGTCTGCGGCAGCGTCTTTCTCCCGGACGGCAGGACGCGCTACTGCTCCCCGGCCTGTGCCAAGAAAGCCCACCGTCGCCAGCAGCGGGATCACATGAAGAAAAAACGGGGCTGGTCTGTTGACAATTAGGCCCGAAAAAAGCCCGGTATCTCAAGGCTTTTGGGGGCCGCTTTAGGGGTGGGCCGTATGTTTTTACTGCCCGCCCCTGTTTGGCCCCGATGCTGTCAACATTTTTACGCTGTACTTTGGGACACTTTGTCCCGAAGTAGGGCTATTTTTGAAAGGAGGAACCATGCCGAAATATTATGAAATCAGCGAGGTGGCGGCAAAGCGGGCAAAGGATATGAACAGCTTTTCCGACTACAAGCCCGGCTCGGCTACCAGCGCCTACCGCCAGATGGTGGATGAGGCGTATGCCATAGCGGAACGCCAGAAGGCCCGTGTCGATCCCATGTACCATGACAAGATCGACGCGCTGGTTGACCGCTACGCCAAAAAACTGGCCGCAAACCTTAACGAGTCCCATGTCATTGATGGCCGTGTACCGTCTATTCTGATCGCCGGGGGCGGCAATTTCCCGGTACGCAAAAAGGAAAAGCAGAACGCCGCCCGTGACCGCAATATGGGCGAGTACATGGAAATTGAAAAGTTGCTGGATAAGATCAGGTCTGTGGGTACAGGCGGGATCAGCGCCGATGATGACCTTGCCGTGGAAAAGCTGGAAAAGAAGCTGACGGGGCTGGAGAAACTACAAGCCACCATGAAAAGCGTCAATGCCTATTACCGCAAGCACAAGACCTTGGAGGGCTGTCCCGGCCTGTCCGACGAGGATATTGGCAGGCTGCAATCCTCTATGGCGAATGACTGGCGCAAAGACCCGGTGCCTTACCCCTCTTTTCTGCTGACAAACAACAACGCCAATATTCGCCGGGTACGCCAGCGCATTGACGATCTGAAAAACCGCAGCGAGTTTGTGGGCTGGACTTTCCCCGGCGGCGAGGCCAAGATCAACGAGGCCGAGAACCGTCTGCAACTGCTTTTCGATGAAAAGCCCCCGGAGGATCAGCGACGGGTGCTAAAGTCCGAGGGCTTCAAGTGGGCTCCCAGCCAGGGCGCGTGGCAGCGGCAGCTCAACCAGAACGCGATCCGGGCGGCGGCCCGTCTGGACTTCCTGCGTCCCGAGGACGGCCAAAGCCCTTACCAGCTCCAGTCCTTTGCCCGGAAAACGGAAAAGGATATGTCACGATAAGGAGGTACAATGGACAAAAATCAAGGCTATGCCATTCTGAAGGCTGTCATGTTGGAAAACGGCAGGGGCTTTGCGCTGGGTGAAAATCCCACCGCTCCGTCCCCCTATGTCACATGGGCCTGTTACGATGACAAAAACGGCCAGCGTCAATATGAGTGGGGGCACTACGGGAACGATCTGACCGCTATGGAAAAGGACTTTGCAGACCGGGTGCAGGACTACCAGCGGCTTTTCAAGGTCAAGATCGTGCAGATCGAGGCCCCCGGCCTTTACAAGTATTATTCCACCCAGCGGCCTGTGGACATCGGCACATTCCCGAAGCCGCCCCATAACGCCCCGGATGAGATCGTCAACTACGATCAGCGCATCCCTGTGGAGGGCGGCGCGTTTGTGGCGTGGGGCCATCTGACCTACACCAAACCGCTGACGGAAAAGCAGGTGTCCGACTATGAGCTCCGTTCCGCCCCCGATATTTCCGAGCTGCGGCGGGAAAGCTGCGGCAGGCCCCGGCCGATTGCCCAGCAGATGAAGGAGGCCGTTGCTCTGACCGAGGCCAACCGGGGCGATCCTGGCCCCAAGAAAAAAGCCCCCGACCGGGGCGACCGATAGGAGGATCAAAATGGAAGAAAGATATAATCCCATGAAAAGTGCGGAGATCGCCGCCGAGCATAACTACAACATGATCGACGGTGTTCTGAACAACCAGCTCCCGGATCTGCTCCCGGAACAGGAAAAGGAACTGGATAAGGTGAAAGAGCCGCCCAACAAGCGCCGCAGCCGGGAGCGCGAGGAGCGATGACAAAAAAGCGCGTCCGCAGTATGCCGATTTATGTATGGGTGCGCCCCGACGAGATGAAGGCTATTCAAGGGCGCATGGCCGAGGCCGGGATCAGCAATCTAAGCGCCTATGTCCGCAAGATGGCCCTCAATGGGTATGTGCTCCATGTTGACCTCTCAGACATCCGGGAACTGGTGTCCTTACAGCGCCGGTGTGCGAATAACCTCAATCAAGTGGCGATCCAAGTCAACACCTACGGGGGCATCTATCCCGAGGAGATTGCCCAGCTTCAGAAGGACTATGCGGCCCTGTGGGAGCCGCTCTCCGATCTGCTCAAAAAACTCTCTGCTGTGACGGCGCTCTGAATGTCCGGGGGATGGCCTCGTGCCGTCCCCCGGTTTTCTCGACTTCGGGACAAAGTGTTCCGAGGTGGGGAAAGCCAAAGGCATCCTTGTTGTCCCACCCGGACGGAGGTATAATTATCATGTAGGAAAAAACTTTCAATTTTCAAGGAGGTATCAAGTTATGCGGATCATTCTGAAAATCGTCGCCGCCCCTTTCATGCTGGCGCTCACACTCATCGTAGCGGTATTGAGTTTTAGTGTTTCTGTTGCGTCTTGGGTAGCTGGCATCCTGTCCCTTGTTTTCGCAGTAGGCGGGTTGTTTGAGCTGTTCATTCAGAGTCATACCCCGTGGGGGATCACCTGGCTGGTGATGGCTTTTCTCCTTTCTCCCTTTGGCCTGCCAGCCGTAGCCGAGTGGCTGATCTGCAAGCTGGACGGGCTCAACTACTCTTTGAAATGCTTTATCACGGACTGATTACTTTGGGACACTTTGTCCCGAAGCAGCGAGGCGGCGGCTATGCGTAGCCGCCGCTTTTCTCTTGGAAAGGGGGAATATCCACGGCCACGACCTACCTAAAGGCTCACCACATCAGCAAGGGGGAAACCATCGCCCAATCGCTGAAAGACCGTTTTGAATATGGGCAGAACCCGGACAAGACCGAGGGCGGGGAGCTGATCTCCTGCTATGAGTGCGACCACATGACCGCCGATGCGGAGTTCCTGCTCTCCAAGGCAAAATACAAAGCCATCACAGGCCGGGAACAGCGGCGGGATGCGGATGTGCTGTGCTATCAGATCCGCCAGTCGTTCAAGCCCGGAGAGATTACCCCCGAGGAGGCAAACCGCGTCGGCTACGAAACGGCCATGCGCTGGACAAAGGGCAAACACGCCTTTTTCGTTGCCACCCACACAGACCGTCACCACATTCACAACCACATTTATTACAATTCAACCGCGCTGGACTGCGCCCACAAATACCGGGATTTTTTCAGATCGGCCAGCGCCCTGCGGCGGCTCTCTGACCGGGTATGCCTTGAAAATGATCTGTCCGTGATTACCAACCCAAAGCTGCACAGCAAGGGGCGTTTCCTCCACTACGGCCAATGGATCGGTGAGCGTCCCCCGTCTGCACAGCAGAGGCTTCGCCTTGCCATCGGGGACGCGCTGGCAAAAAAGCCCGCCGACTTCGAGGCGTTCCTACGGCTTATGGAGGGAGCCGGGTATGCCGTGAAGCGTGGGCGGGGCGGCGTGATCTCGTTCCTTGTACCGGGGCAGAAGAAACCCACCCGGCTCCGGGCATCCACCTTGGGGGACGGCTATGATCCCGAGGACATCCGGGCGGTGGTTGCCGGGGAGCGGCCTGCCCCGGAGATCCCGGACGAGGTCCCGCCGCCTCAACGGATCAATCTCATAATCGACATTCAAGAGCGGTTGAGCCAGGGCAAGGGTCCGGCCTATGAACGGTGGGCCAAGGTCTACAACCTCAAACAGATGGCTGCTGCTCTGCAATACCTCCGGGATCATGAGCTGGGCGACTATGACGCGCTGGCCGCCCAAACCTCCGGGGCCGTGGATCGCTTTCATGCGCTGGCTGGGGAGCTGCGGGACACCGAGGCGGCCCTTGCCAAAGCCTCCGAGCTCATGGCGGCTACGGTGGAGCATGCCAAGACCCGCCCCGTGTTCGACGGCTACAAGGCGGCGCGGTACAGCAAGAAATATCTTGCCGAGCATGAAGCCGAGCTTGCCAGCTACCGGGCAGCCAAGGCTGCTATGAATGATATACTGGCCGGGGCCAAGCTCCCCAAAATGGACGCGCTCAAAAAGTCCCGCCGTGAGCTGGCCGACAAGAAAAAGACCCTTTATGCGGAATATCGCAAGGCCCAGCAGGATATGCGGGAGGCCGTAGCGATCAAGGCCAACATCGATCATCTGCTCGGCGTAACCGGCGGGCGGGAAAATAAGGCACAGGAGCGATAGCGACAGGCCGCAGACAAAAGGCACTATGCGCCGCCACTTCGGGACACTTTGTCCCGAAGTCTGCCGGGTTTGGGGAGGCTCCCCAACAAGCATTTTTGCGGGCCCCTCGGGGCGCAAAAATAGCGAGTGTCTATACACTCGCCCTGCTTGCCGTTCCGTGCAGCCCCGAAAATGGCGCAAAAAAACGGAGTCCGCGTTTTCACACTTCCCCCGTTTCTTTGGCGTCTTTGATTGCCCGGATTATAGTTTCTACCAGCCGCAAGTCCTTTTCGTCCATAGAACTGAGCATCACATCAATGCGGCTTTTGCACCCGCTGGCGGCTCCCTTGTCTGGATAAAAGAACTGATCCACCGATATATCGAACCTTGTCACCAACTGATAGAAGATGTTCAGGCTGGGATGTTGGCCGTCGTTTTCGTGGTACATGACGGTACGGGGATCGCGGTCAATGATAAAGGCCAGTTGTTCCTGTGTCATCCCGCTGGCTTCTCTTTTGCGCTTAATCTCGCGCCCTATATCGTGGAAATCAAATTTGCGCTCATCGCGTTCAAATCGCATAGACATCACCCAATGTAATTTTACATTTCAGGTGTTAGTATTTGAACGATTTATGTTTTCATACTACTACATATTTAATTTCATCATATTTCGATGAATTTCAAAATAGCAGTTGACATGAGACTTGATTTGAGTATAATGGAATTTAGATAAACATCAAAATAGAGGCAGGTGAATTAGCGTTGGGACTACATGATACATTGAAAGCTCTTTCCGATCCTGTTCGTCGAGATATTTTGGAACTACTAAAGAGCGGGCGCCTTTCGGCTGGTGATATTGGGAAGCACTTTGATTTGTCAGCGGCTACCATTTCTCATCACTTGAACCAATTAAAAAAGGCTGGTCTTGTGCTTGAGACAAAATATAAGAACTTCATATTTTATGAACTCAATGTAACCGTCTTTGAAGATGTTTTAATTTGGGTTTCCCAATTTACAGGAGGTAAGGACAATGAAAATTAGTAAACGCATGGTATTGTCATCAATCGTGTGTGTGTTGCCGTTGGTAGTATCAGCGCTATTGTATAGACAATTACCCAATCAAATGCCTATTCATTGGAACAGCGTTGGGGAGGCGAATGGATTTATTGGAAAAAATATCGGAGCATGGGGCATCCCCCTTTTTATGCTTGCCATTCACTTGGTTGTTGCCATTAAAACCGAAAATGACAAATCCAAACAACACCTTTCGGTTATTACAAAGGGGCTTTGTTTTTGGGCCGTTCCGTTGGCTTCGGTCATCTTTGTTCCTCTTTCTCTTTTTAAGGCGGCGGGATATGGACTGAATATTACCAAAATTGTCTTGGCTATTGTCGGGGTACTCTTTATTGTTGCAGGTAATTATCTTCCCAAAAACCAGCCAAACAGTATTGCTGGATATAAATTACCGTGGACAAAAAGCAACCCCGATAACTGGAATAAAACTCATAGATTTGCAGGTGCAATTTGGGTTATTTGTGGGTTTGTATATATAATTATTTCTTTTATACCACTTGATAACGGACTTGCAGGTTTAACCATTCTGGCTACAATAATTGCTTTGCTGGCACCTATCATTTATTCGTATATTGGGGAAAAAGTTGATAGCCAGAATAAAAGCGCATAAAGAGGGGCTTTTAGATGATTGGCATAATATGCGCGTGGTTCAATATCGTAATTTGTGTTGGAGTGCCAACTGCTGTTTTTGCATTTCTTCTAAAAAAATCGAAGCAAAGTCTTAAAATTTTTTTAGTCGGCGGGTGTACTTACTTGATCTCGCAGGTATGCATTAGGCAACCAGTTCTCTCGATTTTGGAAAGTATAGATGCCTACAAGATTTTTGAGATTTCAAACCCGGTTGGATATATGCTTTTCATTTCTATTACCGCAGCACTTATAGAAGAATTTGGTAGGTACATAGCATTTCATTTTGTTACCAGAGATTGCACCGTTAATAATATTCCATTATATTACGGCTTTGGTCATGGTGGAATAGAGGCTTTATCAGTTGGAATAAACAATATCTTTCTTATCCTTTTTTCCTCTGATTATCTTGCCAGCACAGGAGCGAGCGTTGCATTAGCGGGGGTAGAGCGTATCTCTACTCAAATTGCTCAAATTGCATTCTCGTTTATTGTTTTTTACGCTTTTCATAAAAAGAAATATCGGTATTTGATGTTGGCGATTGTTCTTCATACCGTATACGATTTCTCTGTGATACTGCTTAACTATGGGCTCTCTCCATCTGTACTTGAAATGTTACTTTTTGTTGCCTCGATTGTGCTATTACTGTTCACTATGAAATATAAAAAAGGAGTGTTTCAAAATGAAGAAAATTGTTAAAGTCCTATTCTGCCTTGTAGCCATTGTTGCACTTGCGTCTTGCGGGAGCAATAAATTGCCAGAGTGGGCCGACACAGAAGTACTAACAGAAAATGCCCGCGTGCTAATTGATGCCTTGAATGATTTTGATTATGAGGGCGTTGCGAAAATTTACAATAACCCCGCCGTGGATGCGTCGACTTTTGAGGCAAGCGGAAAGACCGTAGAAAGCCTTGGCGCATTTGAGGATTATGGTGATGTTTCATTTGCTTCGGGGAAAACGGATGATGGGAAAGAATTTGTCCGTGTTATCCAGATTGCAAACTATGAAAGCGGTAAATTAACTTATACGGTGAGTTTCTTTGAAGATGGAGCTGTGGCAGGTTTCTTCGTCAAGCAATAAATTCCGCATCAATATTTACGGGAGTCTAATAGCATGAATGAAAATGAATGGGTACGATGCCCGATTTGTGGGAATAAAACCCGAGATCGAATTAGGGTAGATACCATCTTAGTAAATTACCCTTTATATTGCCCGAAGTGTAAGCAAGAAACATTGATAAGCGTAAGACAACTTAAAACAACAGTTATCAAAGAGCCAGACGCACAGACGCAGAGCCGATAACCCGTAGCTGTAAGCACGGATTATCGGCTCTTTCTTTTGTTACAGCATAAACACCCAATCACAAAACCGTTGCTACACAACGATCTTGCGTTTGCGATGTTGCGGCGGTTTGAAACATTATATTTCAAGCCGCCGTTTTCCGCTTTGAAAATTGGAATACGGGGGGCGTGTTAAAGTCGCCCTTTTTTGAGGACACGGCGGTATCCGGGAGGTATCGCCGTGTCCATTTTACTATTCCATAGCCTGCATGATCTCCACCAGCTAAAAAAAGCTCAGTCCCACCTCCGGGCAAGTCTGACCATAAACATGAAATATTTAAGTCTATAAATAGAAATACAATTTCGTGCGTCTGCATGGCTTTGCGCTGTGCAGGCGCTTTTCTTTTCCAATTTGCCAGCTTCGAGACACTTTGTCCCGAGGTTGGTAGGGGCGACCCCGGCTGTCGATCCCCGCCGCCCCTCCGTCCAGATCGCCACTCACCAAAATCTGAACGGAGGAAAATATAATGACTACCATCAATTTGAAAGACTATTACCCTTGGTACTTAACCAACGAATATATCGAGGTTCCCGATGAAGTGGCCGCCGAGCTCCGGGCTGGCAAGCTGGCCGAGGCCGCTCACGCCGAGCGCGTCCGCTACAACAAGGCGTACTATTCCCTCGACTGCGATGACGGGATCGAATACTCCGCCTGTGTGCATGAGCCGTCCCCGCAGGAGCTGCTGGAGCGCATGGATCGCTTCTGCCACCTCTGGAACGCCATCAACTCCCTGCCGGAGATTCAGGGCCGCCGGGTGGATGCCCACCTCATTCTCGGCAAGAGCTATCGGGAGATTGCTCGGGACGAGGGCGTGGACAAAAGCGCTGTCCGCAGTTCCGTCCTGTGCGGGATCGAGGCCATGAAAAAATATTTGAGAAAAAATCTCTAATCAGCATCTCCATTTACCCCCTTTTTTCTGGTGGTATATGAGAGGAGGTTTCTTCTCCACAATGGAATAACGGGCGGCCCCGAGCATAGCGCGGGGAGCCGAGCGGCGGGTGCGCTGTGACTTCCTCCACGGGAACGAGCGAACAACACCAGCGCCGCAAATGGGCCGGGCCAGTCCACGGCCATGATCCGCAGTTGGACAGGCTGGCCGCCTGTTCCTCCGGGCCGCAGTTATCCGTTGTGCGGGAGCGTCGCGCCGAATATCGCTGTCTTATGGCAGGGCAAGAAAATGAGCGCGGCGCTCCCAATTCTATAAAACAGCTTCGAGACAGAGTGTCCCGAGGTGGAGAAAGACGAAGGGCCAGCACTTCCGGGTGCTGGCCCTTCCTGTTTTCCCATGCAACAGGAAACCGCAATTTTCAAAATCACATTTTAAGGAGGGTGCTATATGAAAGTAACTGCCGCGCAACTCGAATCGATGCGCCGCATTGATATTGCCGCCGTAGACAAAGACACACTTGTGGATGTTAGTGGAATGACTTTTGATAACACTCTCCCGAAGGAGCAGCGGGCGGCGAATATGCTGGCCATAATGAAAAATCCCTATTGTTTCCGTTACGGAGACATGGTGATTAAGCTGGAATTTGCCGATGATGGGCCGCCGCTTCAAGAGCTTTTGACCTCTTATTTTCTCCGCATGAAAGCTGGACTGTGATTTTACACAGTCCGGTTTTTGCTTCGAGACAAAGTGTCCCGAGGCTGGGGCTGTCAAAAGCATCCTTGTTGTCCCGCCCGGACAGAGGTATAATATAGGTGTAATGTGATAGGGAAGGAGGACAAATGGCACGAACCAAAAACCGGGGGAACAACACCGCCAATTCCCCTACTTCTTATAAATCGATGCGCTGGCGGCTGGGTAAATATATCCGCCTTTCCAAAGAGGACTTGCTCCGTGGACGGGACGAAAGCAACAGCGTAGTCAACCAGCGGCTTCTGCTGGAACAGTATCACCAAACCCACATGGACGAGTTCTATGAGGGGGACGAAAACGATGTGTATGTTGACGACGGCAAGACCGGGACGGACACAGACCGCGAGGATTTTCAAAGATTGCTGGCCGATATTTACAGCGGGAAAATCAACTGCGTAATTGTCAAAGACCTTTCCCGGCTTTCCCGTAACTATACCGACGCAGGAAATCTGATAGAAAACCTGTTTGTGCGGCTCAACATTCGCTTTATCAGTCTGGCCGAGGGCGTGGACAGCTACCGCAACCCGGATAGTGTTTCCAATATCATTGTGCCGATCACCAATGTTATGAACGATCAATACTGCTATCAGACCTCAAAGAAGATCCGACAGGTATTTGATATGAAACGGCGCAACGGTGAGTTTATCGGCTCCTATGCTCCCTATGGCTACATCAAAGACCCGCAGGACAAACACGCTTTACTGGTAGACCCGGAGGCCGCTGAAATTGTAAAACGCATCTTTTCCATGTTCCTGTCGGGAAAGAACAAGCGAGGCATCACCCTCTACCTCAACGACCACGGCGTTCCTTGTCCCACCGTTTATAAGCAAAGCCAAGGCTTGAAATACAATGCCCCCAATGCCCAGGGAAATCCTATGTGGAGCACAATCACCATTGACACGATTTTGAAAAACCGTGTTTATGTGGGGGATATGGTGCAAGGCCGCCAGCGGGTGAAAAGCTACAAAATCCATATTCAAGAGCGTGTGCCAGAGGAAGAATGGTTTATCGTGGAAAACACCCACGAGGCCATTATAGACCGGGAAACCTTTGACAAAGTGCAGGGGCTGCTGAAGCGGGACACCCGTACAGCACCCAAGCAGAAACAACTCTATCTGTTCAGCGGCTTTCTGAAATGTGCTGACTGCGGCAGGGCTATGTCCCGGATCGCTTCAAAAGGCACTTATGTCTATTATCAATGTGGGACTTACAAGAGCCTTTCAAAAACCGCTTGCACGATGCACTCCATAAAAAATACCCGTCTGGAGGTTGGCGTGTTGTTCGCCATCCAACAGCAGGTACATTTGGCAGTCACCTATTCGGAGCTTGTTTCCCGTATCAATGCCGCTCCCTTGAAAAAGAGCAAGTCTTGCCGTCTGGAAGATATGATAGCAATTAAGGAAAAAGAGCTGTCCAAAATCATGCGCTACAAACAGGCTCTCTATCAAGACTGGAAAGACGGCGAGATTACTCATACCGATTACCGGCACATGAGCGAGGACTACGAACAGCAGGCCGAGTCCATCAATGCCGTTCTCCGCACCCTGCGGGCAGAACGGGATCAGCTTGAAAATGGTATGGACGCGGAAAGTCCGTTTCTGACGGCGTTCCTTAAATATCAGAACATCGAAAAGCTGACACGCGACATACTCATTGAACTTGTAGACCATATCAAGGTTTACGAAGGCGGAAACATCAGCGTAAAATTCAAATATGCCGATGAGTTTCGCCGTATGGCTGAGTATATCGAGCTCAATTCCCAACTGGCTGTGGGCTGATGCCCACAGCAGAACAACGGTTTGTGAGTTTTCCTAATAAATATGGCCCATACGAAAAGTTACATAAAGTGTGGTGGGGAAGGCGACCGCAGGGTCCGCTCCTACGGATAAAATTTGGCGTGTGTTTTGTGTTTCTTTGCTATTTTCCCGCTTTTGGACTGCTTTTATTGGAGTAAGCGGAGCATATCCTCCGGGATGGGCGCGGTGACATCCAGCTCTTGGCCGGTGATTGGGTGGCGCAGGTGAACGGCATAGGAATGCAGGGCCGGGCGGGGAAGAAGCGCTTTATCCTCGGTGCCGTAGAGCCAGTCTCCGACTAAGGGATGGCCAACGGCAGACATATGAAGGCGGAGCTGGTGGGTGCGGCCTGTTTGGGGCACCAGGCGCAGGAGGGAGAGACCGTTTTGGGTCTCCAAAACTTCGTAATCCGTGTGGGCCGGGGCGCCTTGGGGATCGATGCGGCGCTGCAGGAGGGAATCGGCTTGGCGGCCGATGGGCAGGTCGATAGAGCCTGCGGCAGGGGCGGGGGTACCCAGGCAGATGCCTCGGTACTCCCGATAAAAATCGCCGGAGTGGAGCAGAGCCATGCAGCGGGCATGGATATACCCGGTTTTGGCCACCACCATGACCCCGGTGGTGCCTCGGTCCAGGCGGTTCACCCCGTGGTATTGATCGCTGTGGAGATAGTGGGCTACGGCACCGGCCACGGTGACCGGCTCCCGGGTCAGAGCGGCGCAGTGGACGGTGATGCCGGCAGGTTTATTGAGAATCAGCAGGTCCTCGTCCTCCCACAGAATGGACAGGGGGAAATCCACCGGATGGAGATTTGGGTTGTGACAGGGTGGGTCGGACACATCTACCGTCAGCCGGTCGCCGGCGCGGCAACGAGCGGACACCGTGACAGGGTGGCCATTACAGGTGATGCCGCCTTCGCGCCATTTTACAGACTTGAGCAGGGTGGAGGATAGGGCGAAATGCCGCTGCAGCAGGTGCTTGACCGGGAGGCCATCCTCCTGGGGGGTGACAATGTGGGTGAGCAAACGCATGATTTTTATGCCTCCGGGGTGGATTTTTTCGGCGGAATATGATACCATGAAAACAACAAGTAAGAGAAGGAGCTGTTTTTATGGCATCTAAGGTATACTGGGCGGATCTTCGGGCGGATTTCCGGGAAAATCTGCAGCAGAAGCTGACACGCCTGATGAAAACCGCAGGTATGGGCGAAATTGACTTCGACAAAAAATATGTAGCCATCAAAATGCATTTCGGGGAGCCGGGTAACCTGGCCTTCCTTCGGCCGAACTGGGCGAAAACCGTGGCGGATTTCGTGAAGGAGCGGGGCGGTAAGCCCTTCCTCACCGACTGCAACACCCTTTATGTCGGCGGGCGCAAAAACGGGCTGGACCATCTGGACACAGCCATGCTCAACGGCTTTAACCCCATGACCACCGGGTGCCAGGTCATCATTGCCGACGGCATCAAGGGCAACGACGAGGTGGAGGTGCCGGTGGCGGGCGGCGAATATGTGCGCAATGCCAAGATCGGCCGGGCGATAATGGACGCGGATGTGTTCATCTCCCTGAACCATTTCAAGGGCCATGAATCTGCGGGCTTCGGCGGCGCCCTGAAGAACATTGGCATGGGCTGCGGCAGCCGCGCGGGTAAAATGGAGCAGCACAACGCCGGAAAGCCCCATGTGGAGCAGAAGCGCTGTGTGGGATGCAAGGTTTGCACCAAGATCTGCGCCCACAGCGCCATCACCGTGGAGGACCGTAAGGCATCCATCGACCACAGTAAGTGCGTGGGCTGCGGACGGTGCATCGCTGTGTGCGCCCGCAACGCCATCACCATTAACTTTGACGAGTCCCACACCAACCTGAGCCGAAAAATGGCGGAGTACGCCAAGGCAGTGGTGGATGGGCGGCCCTGCTTCCATATTTCCCTGGTTATTGACGTATCCCCTAATTGTGACTGCCACACGGAAAACGACGCGGCTATCGTGCCCAATGTGGGGATGTTCGCCTCCTTTGATCCGGTGGCCCTGGACATGGCCTGCGTGGACGCGGTAAACGCCCAGCCTCCGCTGCGGGACACGGCCGCCGATGCGGGTGACTGCCACGATCACGACTATTTCCACCGTATCCACCCGGATACCGACTGGATGAGCTGCCTGGAGCACGCCGAGAAGCTGGGGCTGGGCACCCGGGAATATGAGCTGGTGAAGATCTGAGGGGGATACCGGCTTTTTCGGAGCTAAAATACGGATCGCTGCGCATAGATTTGCTGCCCTATGGGCGGAATCTGTGCGCAGCCTTTTACAGCGGGAGGCGCGGGGAAATATAGGCTGGCAAGTATTTAACAAATGTGAATAAACTGAAAAGAATTTCCCATTCGACACAATTATCTTGAATAAAAATTACACCTATGGTAGAATTAGTTAACATAAGTTTTTAATTGGTTTGAGAGAAAGGTGAGACAGTGAAGCAGAAATTTGTACCCACCTACGAGGGGGAGCTGCGCAAGCACGCATTGCAGATACCCCGGTGCATCAGCGAGTGCAGCGGCATCCGGGTGTTCGGGCGGCGTATCAAATCCCTGGTTTTTTCCACGGATGTGGCGATTATCAAGAATATAAACGCCGATGCCGTTATCGCTGTTTATAATTTTACACCCCAGCCCAGCATAACGCAAGCCATAATCAGCGTGTCGGATGTGCCGGTATTTGCCGGAGTGGGCGGCGGCTACACCAACGGGCAGCGGTCGGTGAACATGGCCGCGGCTGCGGAGCAGCTGGGCGCCTTCGGCGTGGTGTGCAACGCCATGATCACCAACGATGCCATCCGCGACATCAAGAGCATGGTGGAAATACCGGTGGTGTTCACGGTGGTGTCAGAGCATGTGGACCTGGACAAGCGCCTGGCGGCCGGGGTGGACATTGTGAATGTGTCCGGCGCGGCCAGGACACCGGAAATAGTGGCGGAGATTCGGGCGAAATACCCGGAGCTGCCCATCATTGCCACCGGTGGGCCTACGGACGAAACGATTCTGTCGGCTATCCGGGCCGGGGCCAACGCCATTACATACACGCCCCCCAGCAGCAAGGATCTGTTTGCTAAGGATATGCAGGAGTACCGGGACTGGTATGAGGCCCACCGCAGAGAGGTGGACGAGATGCTCAATGAGGAATAAAAAACAAGAGTAAAAAATCGGAGAGGACTTTCCTCTCCGATTTATACTGTCGAAAAAACCCTCTGGGTTTTTCCGACAAAAGGCCCACAGTCTGCTGCGCGCATAATTTGCCCGTCTGTGACGGACAAATTCCACACTGGCAGCCTGAGAGGTATTTTCTCTCACGCACATGTCGCGAGAGAAAATGATTTTATTCCTTTGCCGCTTGCGGGCGGCAAACTCTGCGAGGCTTTTTTGACGCGCTGAATCGGAGCGGATTTTGCTCTCCGATTCAGCGCGTCGTTTTTAGGTTACATGGCCAGGTAGGCATCGCACTTCCGGTTGGCCTGGAAGGCGATCTCCTCCTCGTCGATGGTGGTGAGACGGCCATGCTCCACGGTGACCTTGCCGTTTACCACGGTATAGTCCACGGGACCGCGGACGCCTACGGTGCCCAGGACGGACTTGGGATCGTAGCAGGAGCCTACCAGCTCCAAACGGCGGCTGTCGATCATAAACAGGTCGGCGCACTTACCTACAGCGATCTGACCGATGTCGTCCCGGCCCAGCAGACGGGCGCTGCCGCGGGTGGCCATCTTCAAAATATCGTAGCCGGTGGGGGCTTCGCGGCTGGAATTCAGCCGGTGCAGCAGGAAAGCCACACGCAGCTCCTCCATGAGGCTGGAGCCATCGTTGGAGGCACTGCCGTCTACGGCCAGGCCCACGGGCACGCCCAGCTTCAGCATCTCGGGGATGCGGGCGATGCCGGAGGAGAGCTTCATGTTGCTGATGGGGCAGTGGGCAACGCCGGTACCGGTCTTGGCCAGGACGTGCAGCTCCTCGTCATTGAAGTGGATGCCGTGGGCATACCACACATCCTTGCCGATCCAGCCCAGGCGCTCCATATATTCCAGAGGACGGACACCCTCGCGCTGGAGCATGAAGTTTTCCTCATCCTTGGTCTCACACAGGTGGGTGTGCAGGCGCACGCCGTACTGCCGGGCCAGAATGGCACTTTCGCGCAGCAGGTCGGCAGAGACGGAGAAGGGGGAGCAGGGGGCCAGGGCTACCCGGTGCATGGCACCATAGGAGGGATCGTGATACTGCTCGATGACCCGGGCGGAGTCCTTCATGATCTCCTCCACGGTTTGCACCACGCTGTCAGGGGGCAGGCCGCCGTCCTTCACACTCAGGTCCATGCTGCCACGGCTGCAGTACATACGGATGCCCAGTTCATCGGCGGCGGCAAACTGGGTGCCCAGCAGGTCACCGGCGTGGGCGGGGAATACATAATGATGGTCAAAGCAGGTAGTGCAGCCGTGCTTCATCAGCTCGCCCATGCCTGTGAGGGAGGAGAGACGAATCACATCGCTGTCCAGATTTTTCCAAATTTCGTAGAGAGTTTTGAGCCAGTCGAACAGCTCCATGTTTTGCACCTTGGCAAGATTACGGGAAAAGACCTGGTAGAGATGATGGTGGGTGTTTACCAGGCCGGGATAGCAGAGCATATGGGAGCCATCGATGGTGCGGTCGGCGGTGGCGTCCAGGTTCGGGCCGAGCTTCTCAATGAAGCCGTCCTTGCACAGGATGTCCACTTGGGTCAGGACCCGGTCGCTGTCGTCACAGGTGACGAGCTGGGAAATATTCTTGATCAGCAGGGTAGACATAGTTTATCCTCCTTTAATTCATAAGAAAAAAGAGCAGGCCCTATACGGGCCTACTCTTTTTATACGGTGTCAGCGTTCCTCGCGGAAGTAGGAGAGACCGAGGGACGCAGGGGGCTGATCCTCCCGCTTCTTACGCAGGGAAACCACGATCAGCACCACCAGGGTGATGGCGTAGGGCAGCATCTTGTACAGCTCCTTAATGGCCATCTGACCGCCGGGGGTGGGCAGATAGATGTTCAGGATGTACAGGCCGCCGAAGAGGATGGAGGCCAGGATGCTGACATTGGGACGCCAGATGGTGAAGATGACTAGCGCAATAGCCAGCCAGCCGCGGTCACCGAAGGCGTTATTGGACCAGACGCCGTTGGCGTAGTCCATAACATAGTACAGGCCGCCCAGTCCTGCGATCATGGAGCCGATGCAGGTGGCCAGGTACTTATACTTGGTGACATTGATGCCGGCGGCGTCGGCAGTGGAAGCGCTCTCACCCACGGCGCGCAGGTGCAGGCCGGGACGGGTGTGGTTAAGGAAGTAGGAGGTGCCCAAAGCCACGATGATGGCCAGATACGCCAGGAAACCGTAGGACAGGAACAGCTCGCCGAACCAGCCGGTGGTGGTGGCGCCGGGGAGTGTGGTCTTAAAGCAGATACTGGTATTGGTCAGGGCAATGGAGGGAACATTGCTGCCCGTGAGCTTGATGAGGGAGCCGCCGAAGAAGTTGCCGACGCCCACGCCGAAGGTGGTCATGGCCAGACCGGTAACATTTTGGTTGGCCCGGAGGGTGACCGTCAGGAAGCAGTACAGCAGGCCCATCAGCAGGGAGCCCAGCAGAGAGCTGAGGATGGGGATGAGGACGGCCAGGAAGGGATTCAGTGCGCCGGAGGCGGACTGCTCATAGAAGAATGCGCCGATAACGCCGCTGATGCCGCCCACATACATGATGCCGGGAATACCCAGGTTCAGGTTGCCGGACTTCTCGGTAAGGATTTCGCCGGTGCTGCCGAAAAGCAGCGGGATGCCCTGCATAACAGCACGGGGGAAGAAAGAAATAAAGTTAAAAGTCATCCGTTACGCCTCCTTCTTGCTGCTCTTACGCAGAGTGACCTTATAGGTGATAAAGAACTCGGTAGCAATGATGAAGAAGAGGATGAAACCGGTCAGAATATCAGCAAAGGAATGGTTCAGGCCCAGGGAGCTGGATACCTCGCTGGCGCCGCGATCCATGGTCACCAAAAGCAGAGAGGCAGCGATCATGATAAAGGGATTAAACTTGGACATCCAGGAGACCATGACGGCGGTGAAGCCGCGGCTGTCCACGATGGTGGTGGTGAGGGTATGGTCGATACCAGAGGTCATCAGGAAGCCCATCAAAGCGCACAGGGAACCGGAGAGAACCATAGTGCGGATGATGACCCGGTCTACCTTGATGCCGGCATAGCTGGCGGTGCGCTGGCTCTCGCCCACCACGGCGATCTCATAGCCGTGCTTGCTGTAGCTCAGATAGATGTACATAAGGCCGGTCATCAGGGCCACAACAAGGATGGGCAGCAGGAAATCATTGCCAATGGAGGGCAGCCAACCGGCCCGGGTATCCTGGTTGATAATACCGATCTTACCGGCACCCTTGGGAACCTCCCAAATAATGATGAAGTAGGAGGTGAGCTGCATGGCGATGTAGTTCATCATCAGGGTGAACAGGGTCTCATTGGTGTTCCACTTGGCCTTGAAGAAGGCGGGCAGGAAGCCCCAAATGGCACCGGCCACCAGAGAAGCGATGAGAGAAATCACGATCAGCAGAGGCGTGGAAACCTTGTCACCCAGCAGGATCATGCAGCTGGTGGTGGCCAGGCAGCCGATCATCGTCTGACCCTCGGCGCCGATGTTCCAAAAGCGCATCTTGAAGGCGGGGGTCACGGCCAGGGAGATACCCAGCAGAACGGCCACATTACGGAAGGTCACGCCGATACGGCGGGAGGTGCCGAATGCGCCGGAGAGAATGGTGGCATACACGCTGAGGGGATTTTTGCCGGTGAGGATCGTGGTGATCAGGCCACAGAAAACCAGCGCCAGCAGCAGAATACCGCCGCGGATCAGAAGCGCCTTGGACAGAGGCAATGTATCACGCTTAGAAATCTGAAATAGGGATTGCTTCTTATGCATTTTCCTTGCCTCTTTCCACGCGGGTCATCAAGGCGCCCACTTCGCGCTTGTCGGTCTTGCGGGCGTCTACTACGCCGGAGACCTGGCCGCCGCAAAGGACCACGATCCGGTCGCACAGCTCCAGCAGAACATCCAGGTCCTCGCCTACATACACAACGGCGACACCCTTCATCTTCTGCTCGGTGAGCAGGTTGTAAATGGTATAAGAGGTATTGATGTCCAGGCCGCGGACGGCATAAGCGGTCATCAGCACAGAGGGCTGCTGGGCGATCTCGCGGCCCACCAGGACCTTCTGCACATTACCGCCGGACATACGGCGAACGGGGAAGCTGGTGCTGGGAGTGACCACCTCCAGCTCCTGCCAGATGCGCTGGGCCAGTGCCTCGGGGTCCTTACGGTTCAGGAACACGCCCTTGCCCTTGCGCCAGGAGCGCAGCATCATGTTGCCGGTCATGCCCATGGAGCCCACCAGGCCCATGCCCAGACGGTCCTCGGGGACGAAGCTCATGGCGATGCCGCTCTTGCGAATGTCCATGGGGTCCAGGCCCACCAGGTCTTTTTCCTCGCCGGTCTCGGGGTTATGGAAAAGGACGGAGCCGGACTTGATGGGATACAGGCCTGCGATGGACTCCAGTAGCTCGCGCTGACCGGAGCCGGCGATGCCCGCGATGCCCAGCACCTCGCCGGCATTGACGGTGAAGGTGACATTGTCCAGGCGCTTGACGCCCAGCTCATCGTACACGGTGAGGTCCTTTACCTCCAGGCGGGGGGTAACATTCACCGGGTCGGGACGGTTGATATTCAGGGTGACGCTGTGACCCACCATCATATCGGTAAGGGACTGCTGGTTGGCATCCTTGGTCATCACATCGCCGATGTACTCGCCCTTGCGCAGCACAGCCACTCGGTCGGACACATCCAGCACCTCGTGGAGCTTGTGGGTGATGATGATAAGGGACTTGCCGTCTTTTTTCATGTTGCGCATGACGGCGAAGAGCTTATCGGTCTCCTGGGGGGTCAGCACGGCGGTGGGCTCATCCAAAATGAGGATGTCGGCACCGCGGAACAGGACCTTCACGATCTCCACGGTTTGCTTCTGGGAAACAGACATATCGTAGATCTTCATGTCGGGGTCGATGTCGAAGCCGTACTTCTGGCAGATGTCCTTGACCTTTTGGCGGGCACTGTTCAGGTCCAGCTTGCCCTCCAAGCCCAGGATGATATTCTCCGTGGCGGTGAAAATGTCGACCAGCTTGAAGTGCTGGTGGATCATACCGATGCCAAGGTCGAAAGCGTCCTTGGGAGAGGCGATGGTGACGGGCTGGTCGTGGACATAGATCTGTCCCTCATCGGGGAAGTAGATGCCGGAGAGCATATTCATCAGCGTGGTCTTGCCGCTGCCGTTTTCGCCCAGCAGAGACAGGATCTCACCCTCGTACAGATCAAGGTTCACATCTTTGTTTGCGATGACCTTGCTGCCGAAGCGCTTGGTGATGTTCTCCATTCTAATTGCGCATTTTTTTTCCAAGGCTGTCATCCTTTCTTTCGGCGCAGTTGGCTGCAACACCTCGTAAAACGCCGGGGTTAGATTCAATACACCTTATTTTAACATACATGTGAATGATTGTAAATCGCAATTTACAAAAAAATTGTTAGGTATATACAAAAAATGTTAGGTTATACAAGAATGAGAAACGGTCTTTGTGCGATTTGCCGATGGGGTAAAAATAGTGAGGTGAATCGCCGCGGGAGAGATAAAAAAATTACCCCTGGGGGGGTGGGGTCAATGTGCGGCGACCCCTCAGCCAGCTTGGCGGCTCCACTTACGCAGGGGAGCCAGGGGTTACGGATTGCCACGGGCGCAGAGGGCCCTCGCAATGACAATATAAGGAAGGGACAGAAAAAAGATGGACTGCCGGAGCAGTCCATCTTTTGCGTTGTGCTGCAAGAAATTACATCTTGGTGTTCAGCAGGGTGATACCATCGATCTGCAGATCGAAGTAAGGAGCGGAACGAGCGCTGGACTCAGCGAAGTAACCTTCCTTGATGGCCTCGGTGTCGCCGGTGTAGTTAGCATCGGTGTCAACATCGGCCATGTAGGAGATGATGTGGCCATCGCCGTCAACCTTCAGAGTGTCGACCTTGAAGGAGTTCATCTTGTCGTCGGCACGGGTGGTGAAGGTGGAAGTATCGAAGACATGCAGCTCGCCCTTCTCCAGCTTGGCCTTAGCGGCCTCGATAGCCTCGGCAGTGCCCTTAGCGGCAACAGCGTCATTGATCTCTTCCAGAACCACAGAGCCGGTGGCCAGGGTGCCGGTCCAGTCGGTGTCGATGGTCTTGCCTTCCATGACAGCCTTGATGGCATACTCATAGTAAGGAGCCCAGTCGATACGGGAGGAGATGATGTAGGTGTTGGGGCCGGCGTCCTTGGTGGAGCCGTTGTAGGAAACATTGGGGACCTTGGCGTTCTCGCAAGCGGTGGGAGCGCCGAAGGAGTCAGCGTGCTGGCTGATGAGCTTGCAGCCATTGGCGATCAGCTGCTGAGCGCCTTCCTTCTCCAGAGCCTCATCGTACCAGCTGCCGGTGAAGGTAACTTCCATGGTGACGGAGGGGCAGACGGACTTGGCACCCAGATAGAAAGAGGTGTAGCCGGAGATAACTTCCGCATAGGTGAAGGCACCGACATAGCCGATCTTAGCCTCGTCCTTGGTGAACTGGCCGGCATCGATCATCTCATTGAGCTTCATACCGGCGGCAATACCGGCCAGGTAACGGCCCTCGTAGATGGAGGCGAAGGCATTGTGATAGTTAGGCAGGCCATCGGTGTGGGCACGGGTGCCGGCGGAGTGGCAGAACTGGACATCGGGATACTTCTTGGCGGCGTCGATCATGAAGGGCTCATGGCCGAAGCTGTCGGCGAAGATGATGTTGCAGCCATTCTCAGCCAGGTCGCAAGCGGTGTCGAAGCACTCCTGGCCCTCGGGAATGTTGGTCTTGAGGATGTAGTCAGCATCGGTCAGACCCAGATTCTTGATGGCCGCCTTAGCAGCGTTGATGAAGTTGAGGTCGTAGGTGGAGTTTTCGTCGTGCAGGGTGATGAAGCCGACCTTGACCTTGGCCTTGTCAGAGTCGTTGTCCTTCTTGCCGCAGGCGAACAGGCTCAGAGCCATAACCAGGGCCAGAAGCAGTGCAAGGAACTTTTTCATTCAGATTTTCCTCCTTAAAATATGTGGCAGCCGAAAAGGATGATAATTTTTCCGGCTGTCTGAATAACGGGCGCAGGCCCGACATTCACATACATCAAGGTTATTATAGCGTACAGGCTCAAAAATTTCAACCAAAAATTTCATTTTTACCAAAAAAATTTTTTTGTACCCTGCATTTTCTTGTGACAAATGATGAATTTGTGAAAAGTGCTATAAAACCGTTTGAAAAATTTGTAAAGGATGAAGATTGACAAAGGGGCGCGGGAGAATTTCCTCTCCCGCGCCTGGGCTAAATTTGTGAAAATTACTGATGGATACGGGTGCCGGTCTTACCGGCGATACCGTCCTTGGCCTTTTCAAGCAAGGTGATAAGGGCGGTGCGGCCGGGCTTGGACTCGGCGAACTTCACCGCGGCCTGGACCTTGGGCAGCATGGAGCCCTTGGCGAACTGGTTCTCGTCCATATAGATCTTGGCCTGGGCGGGGGTCAGATCATCCAGACCCTTTTGGTCGGGCTTATTGAAGTTGATGGCCACCTTCTCCACGGCGGTGAGGATCACAAGAACATCGGCGTCCAGCAGCTCCGCCAGCAGCTCGCTGCCGAAGTCCTTGTCGATGACGGCGGGGGTGCCGCACAGCTTGCCGTTCTTGCGAACCACGGGAATGCCGCCGCCGCCTACGGCGATGACCACATGGCCGGCATTAAAGAGGGCCTTAATGGACTCGGCCTCCACGATGTCAAAGGGCTTGGGGGAGGGGACCACTTGGCGGTAGCCACGGCCGGCATCCTCCACCATGGTATAGCCCTTTTCGGCGGCGATACGGTCGGCAGTGGCCTTATCATAGAAGGCGCCCACGGGCTTGGTGGGGTTTTGGAAGGCGGGGTCATCCTCGGAGACCACGGTCTGGGTGACGATGGTGGCCACGGGCTTGGTCATGCCCCGGGAGGACAGCTCGTTGCCGATGGCCTGCTGCAGATGATAGCCGATGTAGCCCTCGGACATGGCGCCACACTCGGGGAAGGGCATATCGGCCTTGATGGCACCGGCCTCGGCGGCGGTGGAAAGACCCAGGTTGATCATGCCCACCTGGGGGCCGTTGCCGTGGGCGATGACGACCTCGTTGCCCTCAGCGATGAGGTCCACGATGGCCTTGGCGGTGGTGCTCACCAGAGCCAGCTGCTCGGCGGCGGTGTTGCCCAGGGCATTGCCGCCCAAGGCGATAACGATACGCTTGCTCATATAAACATACCTCTTTCTTGCGGGCGGACAGAGTCGTCCGCCCCTACAGGATGCGGGCGATTTGGCTGCCCGGACAGTAAGGGCGATAGCGGGAGCCTTTGGCAGCACTCCCGCTATCGAATGGTTTCAGGTCAATTAGTGCAGCTTACGATGATTGTCGGCGGCGTCCAGCTCCATCAGGGTCTTGACGGGGTCCTTCACCTGGGACATGAAGATCATAGCGGCAATGATATAGGGCTTATAGGAGGCCTGCTTATACAGAGGCACGATATAGCGGTCGAACACGGAGTTGTCCACCTCGCCCTCCTTGCAGCTCAGGCCGGTGATGTCGGCGGGCAGGCAGTGCATATACAGAGCCTTGCCGTCCTTGGTGAGCTTCATCATTTCCTCGGTGCAGGCCCAATCCTTATGCTCGGCATTCTGAGCCAGGAGCTTCTTCTCCAGAGCATCGATGCCAGCCTGATCACCGGCGGAGTACAGCTTGGTGCGCTCCTCCATGGCGGCGAAGGGAGCCCAGGACTTGGGATACACGATGTCGGCATCCTTGAAGGCCTCGGCCATGCTGTTGGTCTTGTGGAACTTGGAGCCGTACTTCTCGCAATTCTTCCGGGCCACTTCCTCCACCTCGGGCATCACATCGTAGCCATCGGGGTGAGCCAGGGTAACATCCATGCCGAAGCGGGTGAACAGGCCGATGACGCCCTGGGGCACGGACAGGGGCTTGCCGTAGGAGGGAGAGTAAGCCCAGGTCATGGCGACCTTCTTACCCTTCAGGTTCTCCACGCCGCCGAAGTAGTGGATAACATGGAGCATATCGGCCATGCACTGGGTGGGGTGGTCCACATCGCACTGCAGGTTCACCAGAGTGGGGCGCTGCTCCAGAATGCCGTCCCGATAGCCCTCCTCCAGAGCATCCATGAAGGTCTTCTGATAGGTGTGACCCTGACCGATATACATATCATCGCGGATACCGATGACATCGGCCATGAAGGAGACCATGTTGGCGGTTTCCCGGACGGTCTCGCCGTGGGCGATCTGAGACTTTTTCTCGTCCAGGACCTGCTCCTCCAGGCCCAGCAGGTTGCAGGCGGAGGCGAAGGAGAAGCGGGTGCGGGTGGAATTGTCGCGGAACAGGGAAATGCCCAGGCCGGAGTCGAAGATGCGGGTGCTCTTGTTGCGCTCACGCAGGTCACGCAGGGCATCGGCCACGGTGAAGATAGCGTCGATCTCGTCATCGGTCTTGTCCCAAGTCCAATAGAAATCGCTCTTATACATATTGTTAATGCGCAGGGTTTCCAGATGACGGGCCAATTCAACAGTCTTGCTCATATTGATTATCTCCTTAATTGTCAGAATAAAACGGATGTCTAAAGGGCCTTCGCCGTGCGGGCGGCACACCGCCCGCACCGGGAAGAACAGGGGTCAGAGAAAATTACTTGATGTCGTTGCCGGTGAGCTCCTGACGGAAGGAGGTGGCGGAGCCATCCTTATTCTCGGGCTTATACAGGCCGGGAACGGCGGCATACAGAGCGGCGCAGGTCACCAGATCCTGCTTGAAGGTCACCTCGTTGGGGGCGTGGGCCTGAGACTCGGCACCGGGGCCGAAGCCTACGCAGGGAATGCCATAACGGCCTTGGATGGAAACGCCGTTGGTGGAGAAGGTCCACTTATCGGTCAGGGGACGGCCGCGGCGCTTGGAGGCGGCCAGCTCGGTGGGCATCAGGCGCTCGGTGCCCCACAGGGCATGGTGGGCGTCGATAAGGGCCTGGACATGGGGAGCGGACTCCTTATTGATCCAGGTGGGGAAGAAGCACTCGGTCTCATAGACATGGCCGGTCCAGGCGGGACGGTCATACATATACATGGAGACCTTCACATCCTTGGCATACTTCTTGCAGGCGGGCAGGTCCTCGATCTCCTTCAGGCAGGACTGGTAGGTCTCGCCTGCGGTCATGCGGCGGTCGACGGAGATAGAGCAGCTATCGGCCACGGCGCAGCGGGAGGGAGAGGTGTAGAAGATCTGGCTGGTGGTGCAGGTGCCGCGGCCCAGGAAACGGGCATCCTCGTAATGGTCGGGATTGAACTTGGGGTCCAGCATCTTCACCAGGCCGTTGATCTCGGTGGAGCCGTCGGCGGGGTTCTCGTTGAGGTCGCGGATGTTCAGAATGACCTCGGCCATCTTATGAATGGCATTGTCGCCGCGCTCGGGAGCGGAGCCGTGGCAGGAAACGCCGTGCATATCCACGCGGATCTCCATACGGCCCCGGTGGCCGCGATAGATGCCGCCGTCGGTGGGCTCGGTGGAAATGACGAACTCCACCTTGCTGCGGGCATCCTCGGGACCGCCGAAATACTCATTTACAATGGACTGCCAGCACATACCGTCACAGTCCTCTTCCTGAACGGAGCCCACCACCATCAGCTTGTAGCCCTCGGGGATCAGGTTCAGGTCCTTCATGATCTTGACGCCATAGGTGGCGGAAGCCATGCCACCCTCCTGGTCACTGCTGCCGCGGCCATAGATGATGTCCTCGGTCTCGTAGCCCTTGTAGGGATCAGCTTCCCAGTTTTCGATGTTGCCGATGCCCACGGTGTCGATGTGGGAGTCGATGACGATGATCTTGTCGCCGGAGCCCATCCAGCCGATGACATTGCCCAGCTTATCGAACTCGACCTTGTCGTAGCCCAGGGACTTCATTTCCTCGGCGATGCGCTTGACAACGCCCTCCTCCTCGCAGGACTCAGAGGGAATGGCAATCATGTCGCGCAGGAACTTGACCATTGCAGGCTTATAGCCTTCCGCGGCTTTCTTGATGGCTTCAAAATCCATAGTGAACCTCCATATTTTCAAAAATATTAAACAGCTTGAGGCAGACGAATCGAGTGTTGTCGATTCTGCACACAAACCTATCATATCACAACTTGCGCCGATGTCAAACAAAAATTTATGAAACCAAATTATTTTTTTGGAAAGGGATTGATTTTTACAAAAAATATGCTATTATGATACCATCGGTTAATAGGGGCGGGCGTGTTTGCCCTTGTTAATGGATGGTATAGAAAATTATAGGATGCGGGGCAGTCCGGCTGTGCCGCAGGGAAAGGTGGGGCTATGGAGACAAAACGATTGGAATCGCTGAAGCAAATAGCCGATGGCATTGCGGCCCAGTTTGGGAGCAACTGCGAGGTGGTCATTCACGAGGTCAGCAGCAGCCGGATGGATCACTCCATCGTCTATATCGTAAACGGCCATGTGTCCGGGCGGAAGATCGGCGATGGTGCCTCCCAGGTGGCTCTGGAGCAGATGCTCGACCACAGCGCGCAGCCCAAGGATCACCTGAGCTATCTGACCAAGACGCCGGATGGGAAGATACTGAAATCTTCCTCTATCTATATCCGCAACAGCCGCGGCTTGGTGGTGGCCATTTTGGCTATCAACTACGATGTGTCCAGACTGCTGATGATCCAGCAGACCATCGGAGATATGCTGGAGACCGACGACCGGGTCCAAACGGAGCCGGAGCGCATTATCAATGTCAATAATGTGCTGGACGAGCTTATTGATCAGTCTGTGGCCCTGGTGGGCAAGCCCGTGGCTCTGATGAATAAGGACGACAAGATCCGGGCTATCCAGTTCCTCAACGAGAACGGAGCCTTCCTGGTGACTAAGTCCGGCGACAAAGTGGCAAAATACTTCGGTATTTCCAAATATACGCTTTATTCTTATATCGACGCTAACAAGAAGTAAAATTACAGGAGGAAAATAAATATGGGTAAAATCGATCTGTCCATCAACAAGACCGGCCTGGAGCATAACATCCAAAAGGCCAAGGAAAACAACATCATCATTCCCACCATCGCTCAGATGCAGAATCCTGACCTGATCCCCGAGAAGATCAAGGCCAAGCTCTCCAAGACCGGGCTGTGGGATGTGGATCCCGTGAACCTGTTCCGCATTTCCTGGCATAATGAGGCCAAGGAGAAGGGCGGCCTGTTCCAGGCTGTGCCCAACTATGTGGAGATCCCCAGCCAGCTTTCCGGCGTGCCCTGCCGCATCATTGCCATGTCCGGTAAGTGGTTCCCCACCGGCTGCCACAAGGTGGGCGCCTCCTTCGGCTGCCTGGCTCCCCGCCTGGTCACCGGTCAGTTCGACGCTACCTATCATCACGCTGTTTGGCCCTCCACCGGCAACTACTGCCGCGGCGGCGCCTTCAACTCCAAGCTCCTGGCCTGCGAGTCTGTGGCTATCCTGCCCCAGGATATGTCCAAGGAGCGCTTTGACTGGCTCAAGAGCATTGCCGGACAGATCATCGCTACCCCCGGCTGCGAGTCCAATGTGAAGGAGATCTTCGACAAGACCTGGGAGCTGAAGAAGGATCCTACCATGATGATCTTCAACCAGTTTGCCGAGATGGGCAATCCCCTGTGGCACTATAATGTCACCGGCTATGCCCTGGCTGACCTGTTTGAGGCTGTGAAGAAGCCCGGCCAGAACTTCGCCGGCGCCTGCTTCACCTCCGGCTCCGCCGGCACCATGAGCGCCGGTGACCTGCTGAAGGAGCGCTATCCCCACCTGAAGCTGGCTGTGGGTGAGGCCCTGCAGTGCCCCACCATCCTCGATAACGGCTTCGGCGGCCACCGCATTGAGGGTATCGGCGACAAGCACATCCCCTGGATCCACAATGTGAAGAACACCGACATGGCCATTGCCATCGATGATGAGGACTCCCAGCGCCTGCTGCGCCTGTTCAACACCGAGGAGGGCAAGGCCTATATGAAGAGCGAGCTGGGCATGGACGACGAGCAGGTGGAGAAGATGAGCTGGCTGGGTATCTCCGGCATCGCCAATGTGCTGTGCTGCATCAAGATGGCCAAGTACTATGAGCTCACCGAGAACGATGTGGTCGCCACCGTCCTCACCGACTCCGCTGCCATGTACGCCAGCCGGGTGGAGGAGCTGAATCAGATGCATGGCGCATACAATGCCCATGAGGCCGCCATGGACCACGCTCTGCATATGCTGGGTCTGAAGACCGACAGCATGATGGAGATGGGCTATGCCGAGCGCAAGCGCGTCCACAACCTGAAGTATTACACCTGGGTGGAGCAGCAGGGCATGACCGTGGAGGACCTGAACGCCCAGTGGTATGACACTAAGAACACCTGGGATGCCGTTCACGCCCAGGCCAAGGAGCTGGACGAGCTGATCTGCGAGTTCAACGAGGCAACGGGTCTGCTGAAGAATCTGTAAGAAAAACCCCAAATTCGCCGCAGGGGCGGGACAGCCGTCCCGCCCCTGGGATTTTATTGTCGGGAGATGGGGGAAATGGAGCATACGGCAAAAAGAAAAAGATGCCGACTGCCCATGCATGATTATAGCGAAAACGGCGCGTACTTTGTTACGATTTGTACCGATAAAAAGCGGAAATGTCTCTCTGATGTGAGTAGGGGCGGGGTTCTACCCCGCCCGTTCGGGAAGGTCGTGGAGAACGAATTGCTTGCGCTGTCGGAACGCTATGAAGTGGTTATCGACAAATATATCATTATGCCAAACCACATACATATCCTGCTGACTGTACAGCGGGCGGGGCAGAGCCCCGCCCCTACGCATAATTTGAGTGGCGTGATCGGGGCATTCAAATCCAGAACAACGAAGGCAATCAATCAGATGATGAACACACCAGGCCGGAAGCTCTGGCAACGCTCCTATTTCGACCATGTTATTCGCAACGAGGCGGATTATCTCCGCATCTGGCAATACACTGGCGACAATCCCGCTCACTGGGCGGAGGATGAATACTACATTTAATTGAGGGAGAACACAACATGAAAAATGTAAAATACGGCAAGTGCGTCCGCTGCGGGAAAACCTATGAGGCTACGCCCGACCTGACCAACTGCTCCTGCGGCGGGATTTTGGACATTATTTACGACTACGACTACATTAAGTCCGTGCTTACCAAGGAGAAGCTGGCCAACCGGGAAAATCGGTCTATGTGGCGCTACCGGGAGCTGCTGCCTGTGGAGGAGACCACCCCTGACACCCCCCTGCGGGTGGGCTGGAGCCCCCTGTATGAGGAGCCCAAGCTGGCCGAGATGCTGGGCATTAAGAAGCTGTGGGTAAAGGATGACGGGCAGAATCCCACCGCCTCCCTGAAGGATCGGGCCAGCGCTATGGCCGTGGCCAAGGCCTATGAGGCCGGCGCCAAGACCATCGCCTGCTCCTCCACCGGCAACGCCGCCTCCTCCCTGGCGGGGAACGCCGCCGCTGCGGGCTTTAAGACCTATATTTTTGTGCCCGAGCGGGCTCCCAAGGGCAAGGTGGCTCAGCTGATGATCTTCGGCGCCAATGTGATCTCTGTGAAGGGCAACTATGAGGAGACCTTCAAGATGTCCGCTGAGGCTATTGAGAAGTACGGCTGGTACAACCGCAATGCCGCCATCAACCCCTACCTTTCCGAGGGTAAAAAGACCGTGGCCCTGGAGATCGCCGAGCAGCTGAACTGGGAGATGCCCGACTATCTGGCCATTTCCGTGGGAGACGGCTGCACCATCGCGGGGGTGTGGAAGGGCTTCAAAGACCTGTACGCCATCGGCTTTATCGACAAGCTGCCCCGACTCATCTCTGCCCAGTCCTACGGCTGCTATCCCATCAACCGGGCCATCCAGGAGAATAAGCCCTGGGAGCCCATGGAGGAGAACACCATTGCCGACTCCATCTCCGTGGGTGTGCCCCGGAACGCCGACAAGGCTCTGGCTGCCATTCGGGAGTCCAATGGTATCGCCGTGTGCGTCACCGATGAGGAGATTTTGGCCGCACAGCGTCTGCTGGGCCGCACCTGCGGCGTATTCGGTGAGCCGGCAGGTGTCACCGGCGCGGCGGCCCTGAAGAAGGCCTGCCAGGAGGGCCTCATTGAGAAGGACGCCACCGTGGTGTCTGTGGTCACCGGAAACGGATTGAAGGATGTGGCCAACGCCATCAAGTCCGCCGGGGAGCCGCTGCATATCGAGCCGGATCTGGAGCTCATGGTCAAGGGCTTCGCCGAGCGGGGCGTGACGGTGGAGTAATTCCCGTTCTACACATAAAAACGGGCCTGTCACCCGACAGGTCCGTTTTTTGTGACTGCCGAAAAATCCTGTGGATTTTTCCCGTCTCCGGGCGGCAAACGCTTCAAAGCACACAATAGCTTTTCTCCCACTGGCTTCCGGCTACCACGGAAGAGCCCTGAGGCTTGAGGTGGGATGCTATGATTTTGGCATCCTGCAAAGCGGAGCTGCTCTCCGCCTGATTCAAAAAATAAGTATCCGCCAAATGCTCCTGCACCAAGGCACGGGCCACCCGCTCCGGTGTAGCCTCGTCCTCCGGGGTGCAGCCTACCAAGGGACAGAACAGCTCCGGCCGGTGGACGACTTCTGACACCGGGCGGTGCAGGCCCGACAGGCCCACCACGCAGATGACCTGACGGGTGCAGAGGGGAATCACCGGCTCGTGGAGCGCATGGGCCTTCAGCGGCCGCCGACGAGAGCCGTCCGCCTCCACCAGCACGAAGTCCGCCAGGTCCGCCAGGGTCTCATAGGGCAGGCCGCAGTCTACCAGCTTTCCCGTGGGGGAGCGTCCGGCGGCGCAGACAATGGGGTGCGCTGCCAGGGCCTTTCGCAAATCGGCCTCCGTGGGGTCCAGCACCGTGGGCAGGTCCGCATAACCCTGAAAGTGGGTGCTGGTACACAGCAGCACCCGGCCGGGGAGCTCGCCTGAAAGGGTGCGCAGCAGGGTGGTTTTCCCGCCGCTGCCGATGATGGCCGTGACGCCTTTTTCAATTTTCAGAAGGGGAGCGAGTTTCATGGCTGCGGCCTCCTTTTTTCAAATAGTATACCGCAGCCGGCGGGTATTGTCCAGTTGACAGAGGGGAAAGAAAAAGGTAAAATAGACACAGCGTTATTCTTTTGAAAGGATCATGATAGTATGGCAGTGATCATTCGCGGCGCAGGGGATATTGCAACGGGCATTGCCCTGCGGCTGCACCGGGCGGGATTTCAAATCATCATGACAGATCTGCCCCAGCCCACCTCCATCCGGCGCACGGTGTGTTTTTCCGAGGCGCTGCGTCTGCGAGAGGTGCTGGTGGAGGATGTGCGGGCCCGGCGGACGGACTCGGCCCGGGAGGCTCTGGACATTGCCGGGGCGGGGGAGATAGCCGTGGTGGCGGATCCGGCCTGCGCATTATTGCCCGAGCTATATCCGGCGGCTCTGGTGGATGCCATTCTGGCCAAGCGCAACCTGGGCACCAGCCGGGACATGGCTCCGGTGGTCATTGGCGTGGGGCCCGGCTTCACCGCCGGGGAGGACTGCCACGCCGCCGTGGAGACCATGCGCGGCCACACCCTGGGGCGGGTACTCTATCGTGGCACACCCATTCCCAACACCGGGATTCCCGGTATTGTCGGCGGCTACGGGTTGGAGCGGGTACTGCGCGCACCGGCGGCAGGGGTTTTTGAGCCGAAAATGGAGATCGGTCAAATGGTAAAAGCGGGCCAGGTGGCGGCGCTGGTGGGCGGCGTTCCCATGCGCTGCACCATCGACGGCTGCCTGCGGGGCCTGCTGCAGGGAGGGCTCACGGTGCCCCAGGGCATGAAGTGCGGCGACATAGACCCTCGGTGCAAGCGGGATCACTGCTTCCGGGCCTCGGACAAGGCCCTGGCCGTGGGCGGCGGTGTGTTGGAGGCACTGCTGCACTTCGGATGCAGGCCGGATATGCTCCTGAATGAAGGTCCCGGGGCGGCCTTTGGCCCTTGACAATGCCCGGAGGCAATGCTGAATTTTTGGCGAAAGATGAATGCTCCCTCCATGATCGACAGCCTATTTTCTCGCTGTCTTTCATAGAGGGAGCATATGGCATTACGGAGGGAGCTTATTTAAAATATAAGCTTATGCGGGTTTACCCTTGGCAAACACCGGATGCGTCCGACGCAGCCGTAGCAGGAAAAACACCGACAGGCCCAGGCACAGCACCTCCGAAATTACCGGCGCAAACCAAATGGAGCTGCCGCCCAGCACCGCAGCCAGCAGCAAAAGAATGCTGCCCTGGAGGATGAGGCCCCGTCCGGTAGAGATGCTTACCGCCGGGAGCGGCCGCTCCATGGCTGTAAGGAAGCCTGCAATATAGATATTGAATCCTACCGGCAGGTAACACAGGCTGTAGCGCCGGAATGCATCCGTGGCGAAGGTCAGCATCTCCGCTCCCGCCTCCGGCAGATAAACTGCCACCAGCTTCGGAGCTGCCAAAAACAGCACCGTGAAGCACACCGCTGCGATGCCGCACATGGTACGCAGCCCATAGCGCAGCAGATTTCCGATGGCGGTCCCGTCGCCTCGGCCATTTTGGAAGCTGATAAGGGGTTGGCTGCCCTGGCTTACACCCATGGTGATATTGATGACCAGGGTATTGGCGTAGGCGATGATGGTGTAGGCCACCAGGCCGTCGGTGCCGATGCAGCGGAGAATGGTGTGGTTGAAGAGGAAGATCATCAGGCCGTTACACAGCTCTGTCAGTCCGTCGGAGATGCCGATGGGCAGCAGACGGCGGTAGATCTTCCAGTCCATGCGGAAGCGCACCGGGTGGAAGGTGGTATGCTTTCCCAGGAAATGGGTCAGGTAGATGATGCAGGTGAGCAGCTGGCTCAAACCCGTGGCCGCCGCTGCGCCCCAGATGCCCAGGCCCCAGTGGAAAATGGCCAGATAGTCCAGCACACAGTTGGTCACGCAGCCCACGCAAACGGTGACCAGCGCCAGCCGGGGCCGCCCGTCGGTTTTCACCAGTACCTCCAGATTATAGGAGATCATAAAGCACACGGCAAAGGGGGCCAGGCCCTGCAAATAATGTATGGTGTACTCTAGGGTGACCTCTTCCGCCCCCAGCAGCCGGGCAAGGGGCTCTGTGAACGCCAGCACCAGCACCGAAATAGTCACGCCGATCACCACCAGGGTCGCCAAATTCTGCGAAAACAGCTTGTTGGCACTCTGGGCGTTTTTCTGGCCCAGGAGATAGGCGATGATGGTGGAGGTGCCCACGGCGAAGATGACCGCGATGGAGAATAAGAGATTAACAAACGGTACGGACAGGTTCACGGCGGTCATGGCGTATTCCCCTACGCCTCGGGCCACGAACAGACCGTCCACGATGGAGTAGAGGGAAAAGACCATGAGGGAGGCCACCGTGGCTGCGGAGAAGTGGAAAAATTGCTTGAGAAGGCTCTGCTTTTTTTGCATTTTGGATGAAATTCCTTTCTTTTCAGCGGATCACCGCAATTCAATTTCACAAAAATAGTATAGCAGAGGAAAAAGCGTTCGTCAAGATGGACTCTTGCGAAGTAAAATCAGGTGCGTTATAATAGAGAAAAAATCAGGAGGATGCAGCTATGAAAGTATATGTGATGGACGCCTTTACCGACCGGGTTTTCGGAGGCAACCAGGCGGGAGTGGTGCTGGCGGACAAGGTCTTGGAGCCGGGGGTGATGCAGCAGGTAGCCGCAGAGCTGAAGCATTCGGAGACGGTATTCGTGGAACAGGGGGAGGATGGCCTGCATCTGCGCTACTTTACGCCCGCCGGGGAGGTGGACCTGTGCGGGCACGCCACGGTGGCGACCTTTGCGCTACTGCGGCGCCTGGGCCGCATCGGCGATGGCACCCACACCGCCCATACCTGGGCCGGGAAGCTGGACATCGGCGTCAGCGGCGAAACCGTGTGGATGGACATGGCACCGCCCAAGACCCTGGGCGTGCTGCCCCAGGAGAGCTGGGCGGAGCTGTACGGGACCTATGGCCTGACGCTGGCGGACCGCCCCGAGGGCTTGGAGCCGGAGATCGTCAGCACGGGCCTGGCGGACATTATGATGCCCGTGACGGATCACGAGACGCTTATGCGGGCAAAGCAGAATGAGGAGACGGTCACGGCCCTTTCCAAACATTTCGATGTGACAGGGGTGCATATGTTCTGCTTGGGGGAGGACAAGGTCTATTGCAGCAATTTTGCCCCTCTATACGATATTCCCGAGGAGTGTGCCACCGGCACCAGCAACGGCGCCTTGACCTACTATCTCTATGAGCGGGGCCTGGTGGAGCCGGAGAAGGAAAACCTCTTCCTTCAGGGAGAGCATATGGGGCGCCCCTCTCGTATTTACAGCCGCCTTACGGCGGAGGACGGTGCGGTCCGAGTGCGCATCGGCGGTCAGGCGGTGCTGAGCCTTTCCGGCGAAATGGACCTGTGAGACTTGTAATTACCTCACATATATGATATAATATATGGCATCATTCAAAAGAAACACAGGAGGCACAGGATATGAAAGCAGCGCTGGTCATCATGGCGGCAGGTCTCGGCTCCCGCTACGGCGGCAACAAGCAGGTGGACGGAGTCGGCCCCGACGGGGAGATCCTGATGGAGTATTCCATTTATGACGCCATTCGAGCCGGTTTTACCAAGGTGGTTTTCATCATTAAGCCCGACATGGTGGATCTGATGCACCGCATCTGCGGCGACTATGTTGCCCGCCGTACCGCTGCCGACGGTTCCCCTGTGGAGGTCTGCTACGCGGTGCAGGATTTTACCAGTGTGCCCGACTTTTATACCATCCCGCCCCAGCGGCAGAAGCCCTTTGGAACGGTCCACGCTGTTCTATGCGCCCGGAGCTATGTGAAGGAGCCCTTCTGTGTCATTAATGCCGACGACTACTACGGCGTGGATGCCTACCGGGCTATGTATGCGGAGCTGCAGCGTCTGCCGGAGCAGGGGAGCGCCACTATGGTGGGCTACCTGCTGAAAAATACCGTCAGTGCCAACGGCACCGTGTCCCGAGGGGTCTGCCAGGTGGAAAACGGCCACCTGACCGGCGTAAAGGAGACTCTGAAAATCCGGCTGGATCCCGACGGCACCATTGTCGACGAGGTGGAGGGTACACTTTCACCGGACACGGTGGTATCCATGAACTTTTGGGGCTTTATGCCGTCGTTTTTCGATGAGCTGGAGGCCTATTTCCACGACTTCCTGCGCTATGAGGCGGGGGACAACTGCAAGGCGGAGTGTTTGCTGCCCAATTTGGTGGGCCAGCGCATTGCCGAAAAGAAGCTGTCCGTTTCGGTGCTGCACTCGGCTGACCGTTGGTTCGGCATGACCTATCACGAGGACCGCCAAGCCGTCGCCCGGGAGCTGCAGCGGCTTCACGACGCCGGGGTCTATCCCAAAACGCTCCATCAGTGAGCAAGCGGAGGCAATAAAATGAAAATGCAAAAATCACCTTGGTACAAAAATCCCTATTGGCTGGGCGGCATCGCCCTGGGTGTAGTTGTTATCGCCCTGGTGCTGTTTTTAGCACTGCGCGGCGGCGAGGACAAGAAACCCGATATCTCTGATCAGCCCAACATTGAGGAGCCTACCCCCGCCCCTACCCCGGAGCCGGAGCCTACCCCCGAGCCGGAACCGGAGCCTGACCCGGAGCCTGCGCCCACCCAGGGCAGCTATACCGAGGGCGAACAGACTGACGGCGTATGGAACCTGGTGCTGGTGAATCCCTGGAATCCCCTGCCCGAAGGATTTTCCGTGGATATTGAGCCGCTGGATAATACACGGGGCGTAGACAAGCGCTGCTATCCGCAGCTGCAAAAAATGATGGATGACTGCCGCGCCCAGGGCTATTCCCCCTACATTTGCTCGTCTTACCGTACCTGGGATATGCAACAGGAAAATTTCGACAGGCAGATCAGCGCTTTCAAAAATCAGGGCTATGGCGACGAGGAGGCCCGGCGGCTGGCTGCCAAAGAGGTGGCTGTTCCCGGCACCAGTGAGCATCAGCTGGGCCTGGCGGTGGACATCATCGACACCAACAATTGGAACCTGGACGAGTCCCAGGAGAGTATGCCCACCCAACAGTGGCTCATGGCCAATAGCTGGCGCTACGGCTTTATTCTCCGCTATCCCAACGGCACCACCGACATTACCGGCATCATCTATGAGCCCTGGCACTACCGCTATGTAGGCTGCCAGGTGGCTAAGGAGATCTATGAGCGGGGCATTACCCTGGAGGAGTACCTGGGCCGCACCGCCCATTAAAGCATTAAAAAAGCACGCATCCTATGCGGTGAGACGATCCGGGTCTCACCGCATTTCCTATTTGTTCATAGGCAGCGGCTTAGGCAAAAATCCCTCTATGGATGGGTGCTGCGCGGCAAAAAAACAAGGAACGGTTTCAGGATGGACCGTTCCTTGTTTTTAAGCTTTTTCAGCGGTGGAAGAGGCCCCGCTTTTCGTAGGGCTTGGACTCCACATTTTTCAGCTCGTACCCGGTTTCGGCGATAGCCTTGCGGAGGGCTTCCTCATCCAGGGGCTCCGGGGAAATAATGGTGGCGATGCCCTTGGTGTGGGAGGCGCTGACCTTCTTTACGGTGAACTGATTACGGATCGTATCACACACATGGTTTTCGCACATGCCACACATCATACCATCAATTTTCAAAATGGTTTCTGTCATAGTAAATTGCCTCCTTTAGGCGATTTTTGCTTTTTTCTTGAGAGGGAACGGGATCTGAGCCAGCACCACGGCAATCAGCATCAGTACGCAGCCGATCAGCTCCTTAGCGGTCATTGTTTCGTGCAGGAAGATGGCGCCGGACACGGCTCCAAATACGCTCTCCAGGCTCAGGAGGAGGGCCACAATGGTGGGGTTGGAGTCCTTTTGAGCCAGGATTTGCAGGGTGTAGGCCACACCGCTGGAGAAAACGCCTACATACAGGATGGAACCTATGCAGGGGGTGATGTCCGCCCAGGTGGGATGCTCAAAAATGAGCATCAAAACAGCGGAGATCACCGCACAGGTCAGGAACTGAATGCAGCTCATTTTAATGCCGTCCACCTTTTGGGTGAAGTGGTCAATAACCAGAATGTGCAGAGTGTAGCCAAAGGCACATAGCAGCACCAAAAGGTCGCTGGGAGCGATGGTGAAGCCGTCCTTGATGCACAGGCAGTACAGGCCCGCTACGCCCAGCAGAACACTGAGCCACACAGCGGGAGAGACTTTTTTCTTGAGAAACAGCCCGCAGATGGGAACCAGCACCACATAGAGGGTGGTGATAAAGCTGGTCTTTCCGGCGCCGGCACCGGCCACCATGCCCAACTGCTGCAAATTGCAGGCCAGGGCCAGAGCGAAGCCACAGCAGATACCGCCGATGACCAGGGTCTTGCGGCTTTCGGCAGGGGCGGACTGCTCTTGGGACGGAGAAGCGGAGGCCTGCTTGCGGCGGTTTACCGCGTCAAAGATCTGAATGACCACCAGCAGGGCCAAAAAACCCACAAAGGAACGGGCGGCATTGAAGGTGTAGGCCCCCACATGCTCGGTGCTGGTGCTCTGGGCCACGAAGGAGGTACCCCAGATCATAGCGGTGATGACGGGGAACACTACCTGGCGAACTTGGTTGTGTTTCATAGCTGTTTCCTTTCTCTATTCCGAATCGCTTTCGTCGGGATTTATGGGGTTCACATGCCAGCGGAACTTGTGCTCCGTGCCGTGGAGCAGACGATGGATATTTTCTCTGTGGCAGTAGATGACCAGCGCCGCCACGACCGCGCTCAGAAGGGTCAGCAGCGGATCATGGTGAAAGACGAAAAACGCTGACACCGGCATACTGGCTGTGGCCGCAATGGAGCCTAAGGATACATAACGGGTCAGCAGCCACAGAAGGACGAAAAGACCCCAGGCGATGAGGCCCATGCGCCAGTCCAGCATCCACACCAGCACACCGCCGGAGAGGATACCCTTGCCGCCCTTGAGACCGTAGTAGGCCGGGAACATATGCCCCAGCTCACAGCCGATGCCGCCCAGCAGCACCCCCAGGGTCCAGCCGCCGTTGGTGCAGAGCATCAGATAGCCGCCGATGAGACAGGAGAGGACGGTTTTGCCCATGTCACAGAAAATCACGATGAGGGCGTATTTGGCACCATAGGTGCGGTAAAAATTGGTGAGTCCGGCATTGCCGCTGCCGTGCTTGCGCACATCGTCCCGAATGATGAAGTGGGAGGTGACCACCGAGCCGTTGAAGCAGCCCAGCAGGTACGAAACCAGCAGCGTCAGCCCCACTACAAAGTAGATGGACATATTAATTTTCATCGTCTCCTTTCTGACGAATGGAGAGAATGATGGGGGTGCCCTCCAGGCCGAACACGCTGCGGATCTGGTTTTCCAGATAGCGCTGGTAAGAGAAGTGGAAGAGCTTTTTATCGTTGCAGAAGATCACAAAATGGGGGGGCTTAACACCCACCTGGGTCATGTAATAGATCTTCAGGCGGCGGCCCTTGTCCGTGGGGGGCTGCACCCGGGTCTGGGCATCGGCCAGGACGGAGTTGAGCATACCCGTGGTGATGCGGGTGGAGGCCTGGTTATGCACATAATTTATAAGCTCAAACAGCCGCGTTACCCGCTGGCCCGTGAGGGCGGAGATGAACAGAATGGGGGCGTAGGTCATGTAGCTCAGGTCCCGGCGGATGTCCTCGCGCATCCGGTCCATGGTTTTACCGTCTTTTTCCACCATGTCCCACTTGTTTACCACGATGATGCAGGCCTTACCGGCCTCATGAGCCAGACCTGCGATCTTGGTGTCCTGCTCGGTGACGCCGTCATTGGCGTCGATGAGGATCAGACACACATCGCTGCGCTCAATGGCCATGGTGGCCCGAAGGACGCTGTACTTCTCGATGGTGTCGTCCACCTTGGACTTTTTGCGCATACCGGCGGTGTCAATGAAGTTATATTTGCCGGTCTCGTTTTCAAAATAGGAGTCGATGGCGTCCCGTGTGGTGCCCGCCACATTGCTGACGATGACCCGCTCCTGGCCCAAGATGCGGTTGGTAAGGCTGGACTTGCCTACATTGGGCTTGCCGATGATGGCCACCTGGATCACATCGTCATCCTCCTCCGCCCCGTCCTCGGGGGGGAAGTATTGAAGGCAGGCGTCCAGCAGGTCACCGGTGCCATGGCCGTGGATGGCGGACACGGCGATGGGGTCGCCTAAGCCCAGGTTGTAGAACTCATAAAACTCAGGGTCTACGGGGCCTGTGGCGTCCATTTTGTTCACCGCCAGGACAATGGGCTTTTTGGAGCGCTGGAGCATTCCGGCTACCTCCTGGTCGGCGGCGGTCATGCCGGTCTTGCTATCTACCACCAGGACGATAACGGTGGCATTATCAATGGCGATCTGGGCCTGCTGGCGCATGAAGGCCAGGATTTGATTGTCGGTATTGGGCTCAATACCGCCGGTATCCACCAGGGTGAATTTGCGGCCGCACCAGTCACTTTCGCCGTAGATGCGGTCCCGGGTTACGCCGGGGGTGTCCTCCACAATGGAGAGCCGGCGGCCGATGAGTTTATTAAACAGCATGGACTTGCCCACATTGGGCCGGCCCACAATAGCGATCATAGGTTTTGCCATAGGTTTACCTCCTTACAGTCCGAAAATGGCATCGCACAGGTCGAAGCCGTCAATGCCTACCACCTGCACCGGCGCATTAAGCGCCTGCGAGAGCTGAGGGACGGTCCAGTCGTCCAGGAATACATCCTCCTGATGCCGGAGCATATGCAGGGGGATCAGCACCCGGCCCAGAGGCTTGCAGGCCTGCAGCTGGGCGGCCAGGTCCTGCCCGGTCAAAAGACCCGCCACATCAATGGTGTGGCCGAAAAAGTCATTGTCTATCCCCACCACTTTGCCCTGTACCTGGGGGAAGCGCTGCTGCACCAGGGTCAGCAGGTGGCCCATAAAGCCCTCGGCGGCCCGGCCTGTGGCAATGGTGAAGGGGGAGGGGGCAGGGGGCTGATCCATCAGGTCCAGGGCTCGGAGCAGGTCACCCTCCAGGGAGCGGAGCATACCCACGCCGTTCTCCAGCTGCCGGTAGCCCTCGTAGTAGTCCTCCCCGGGAAGCTCTCGCCCGGCCCGGAGAAAAAGCTCGTCCGCACAGAAGAAGCGCCGTGTGCCGAAGCGGCGCAGATTTTCCTGACCGAATTGGTCGGCAATGTCCAGAATTTCTCCGGCGCACCGGGCGTCCACGGGCTTCAGCTTTGCCAGACCCTTTCTGTATTTGGTGATGCCCACGGGCACCAAGGAGCAGGAGGAGAACTCCATCTCCGTCAGGTCCCGGAGGGTGCGGCGAAGCTGGTCGCCGTCGTTCCAGCCGGGACAGACCACGATCTGCCCGTTCATCACGATGCCCGCCTTACAGAAGGCACGGATATAGTCCAGGCTGCGCACAGCATTTTTGTTTCCCAGCATGGTACAGTGGAGCTGGGGGTCCGTGGTGTGAACGGAGACATTGATGGGGCTGATGCGCAGGTCAATGATGCGCTGAGCCTCCCGCTCCGTGAGATTGGTGAGGGTGATATAGTTGCCCTGGAGGAAGCTGAGCCGGGCATCATCGTCCTTAAAGTATAAGGTCTGGCGCATACCCGGGGGCATCTGATCTACAAAGCAGAAGATGCAGTGATTGGCGCATGAGCGCATCTCATCCATGAGATAGGAATCAAAATTCAGCCCCAGGTCCTCCCCCTCAGCCTTATGGATGGTCAGCTTTTGGGTGGAGCCGTCTTTATTTTTCAAGGATAGGTGACTTACAGGGTCGTAGCCATAGAACCGGTAGTCCAGCACATCCACCACGGTGTGACCGTTGATGGATAAAAGCTGTTGCCCCGGCTGCAGACCGGCTCGCATAGCGGGACTGCCGGGGTCTATGGAGGTGATGATGGTGCTCATAGATGTGTCTCTCCCGAAAAAACGGCATACTGCCACATATTAACTATACAATTATAGCCGCTTTTACACCGGGACGCAAGTATTTTCCGCAGAATAGTATAACCGATGCCGATGCAAAAGTAAAACGAATCATTTTTATGGATTGGATGAAAAATAGGAATGGGGGAGTAGGGGATTACGGATTGCCACGGGCGCGGTGCGCCCTCGCAATGACAGGGATTTGCAAGAGGTGCAGTACAAGCCCAGGCGGGCGGACAGAGGCGTCCACCCCTACGGAAGTGTTCAAGGGATGCGTAGGGGAGGGGCTCTGCCCCTCCCGGCGGGCGGGGAAATCGGCTCGCTTCTTCCGCCACTGGCGGCGCTTCGCCGATTTCCCCGACGCCCCGTTTGCACCAGCCCGCATATATGCATAGGGCGGCGTGCCCTCACGCCGCCGTTTTCACGCAAAAAAACAAGAGGGAAGCCACGCTTCCCTCCTGCAAGGACACAAAATTACTTATCCGCAGCCACGGACTTGACGACCTTGACCTCACGGCCATTGTAGGTACCGCACTCCGGGCACATTCTGTGAGGCAGATGCAGCGCACCGCACTTGGGGCATGCCACCAGACCGGGAGCCGCCAGCTTCCACACGGAGCTGCGTCTCTTATTGCGTCTTTGCTTGGAAACTTTTCCCTTAGGTACTGCCATGTTGACACCTCCTTGGTCTTATACTGCCTGAGCAGTGAATTTATTAATAGCGCTTATGCGTCCTCCCGGGGCAGGAGCTTTGCCAAAGCGGCCAGCCGGGGGTCTACCTGCTTTTTGCAGCGGCAGGTCTCCCGGTTAAGGTTCGCACCGCAGCCGGGACACAGGCCCTTGCAGTGGGGGGAACACAAAACGACTGTGTCCATGTCAAGGATAAACGCCGTTCGGGCAAGGTCGTCCAGATCCACCTCGTCGTGGTCCAGAAGAACGATGTCGTCACTGTCCTCAAATTGCTTTTCCTCCGCCAAAACACAGGAATAGTCTGTGGTTTTCGGCAGGTCGAAGCGCTCCAGGCACCGGCTGCACCGGCAACGAAGCGTTGTGGATGTCTGAAGCTCCAGCAGCAGCACGCCGGCCTTGTTCTGCACCCGACCGTCCACAACAACCGGGTTTATAACAGGCTTTTCTCCGCCGAATTCCAGGTCCTGAAGGTCCATCTCAAAGTGGAAATTCTCACCGGCATCCGGGGTATGCAGTACTCTGTTTACATTCAAACGCATGGCACACCTCACAATGACACGAATTGTATTATAGAGGAAGAAAGTCGGCTTGTCAAACATTTTCTGCTAAAAAATTGACTTTTTTCAAAAATCCGCTACAATAACCCTATACTGCCGGAGGGGGAGATCAAATGCGTGAGCTTACCGTGGGGAAAAATGACGCCGGACAGCGGCTGGATCGGTTCGTGGGGAAGTCTCTGCCCCTGCTGCCCCCGGCCCTGCTGCAAAAATACATCCGCTTAAAGCGCATCAAGGTCAACGGTCAGCGGGCTGCCCGGGATCAGCGGCTGAGCCAGGGGGATGTGCTGCAGCTGTATATAAATGATGAGTTTTTCGACCAGCCCCGGGAGGAAAATATGTTCCTCACCCTCTTTAAGCCAAGCCTTGACATCGTGTATGAGGACGAGAACCTTATGCTGCTGAATAAGAAAGCGGGCTTGGTGGTCCATGCGGACGAAACGGAGAAGGTGAACACCCTTATAAACCACATTCAGGCATATCTCTACCAAAAGCGGGAGTGGAATCCCCGGTGGGAAAACGCCTTTACCCCGGCCCTGTGCAACCGCATCGACCGCAATACCGGCGGCATCGTTATCGCCGCCAAAAATGCCGAGACCCTGCGCATCATCAACGATAAAATCCGTGACCACGAGCTGACCAAGCGTTACCTCTGCATCACCCTGGGCGCACCCCGGCCACCGGCGGGGGAGGTGGAGAACTTCCTGCGCAAGGACGAGAAGAAAAAGCAGGTATTTGTGTTTCATAAGCCTGTGTCCGGGGCCAAAACCGCCGTGACCCGATATAAGACCCTTCAGCGCCGGGGAGAGCTGGCTCTGGTAGAGGTGGAGCTGCTCACGGGCCGTACCCATCAGATCCGCGCCACCATGGCAGACCTGGGCTGCCCGCTCCTGGGGGACGGCAAGTACGGAAACGGAGAGAAAAACCGTGGCTACGGGGAGACCCGCCAGGCCCTTTATTCCTATCAGCTCACCTTTGACCTGCCTACGGATGCAGGGATATTAAATTACCTCCGGGGCCGCACCTTCCAGGTGGAGCAGGTGCCGTTCCGGGAGAAATATTTCGGCTGAGCGTATTGAATTTCCGTCTTTGAAAAAGCTCCGAAAACTATTGATTTTACTGGTGAGGGAAGCCCTTCTTGGGTTTTCCTCACTCGCTCTTTCTTTATTGCAATCTTACCACTTTGTCGGCAGTCTCTTTTCACATAGCGGAGGCGTTTTTTCGGGGGCGTTTTTGGAGGAAAAAGCACAATATATAAATAAGAAAAAAACCTGTTGACATTTGGGGGGTTTCTTACTATATTGTATCTGTCAAATCCTGACGGTTTACGGGGAAAATGGAACAGAAACCGTTTTTCGCCGGGATGCGGCGTATATTTTTTTGTGTGAACGGAGGAGGATAAATGTCCAAAGAGTTGATTCGCCTGCGGAATATCTGCATGGCGTTTGACGACGAGCAGGTTCTCGATAACATCAATTTGTATTTTAATGATTCGGAGTTCCTGACGCTTTTAGGCCCCAGCGGCTGCGGCAAGACCACCACACTGCGTATTATCGGCGGGTTTACCACCCCTACCAGCGGTGATGTGATTTTTGACGGCGTCAGGATCAATGATGTCCCGCCCCACAAGCGGCAGATCAACACGGTGTTCCAGAAGTATGCGCTGTTCCCGCACCTGGATGTGTTTGAAAATATTGCCTTCGGCCTGCGCATTGCCAAGGTGCCGGAGGAGGAGATCCGTGAGCGGGTTACGGAGATGCTGGGCGTTGTGAGCCTTAAGGGCTTTGAAAAGCGGCGCGTGGATCAGCTATCCGGCGGCCAGCAGCAGCGGGTGGCCATTGCCAGAGCATTGGTGAACCGGCCCAAGGTCCTGCTGCTGGACGAGCCCCTGGGCGCACTGGATCTGCGTCTGCGCAAGGATATGCAGAACGAGCTGAAGCGTATTCAGCAGCAGATGGGCATTACCTTTATATATGTTACCCATGATCAGGAGGAGGCACTGACCATGTCCGACACCGTGGTGGTGATGGACAAGGGCCGCATCCAGCAGATCGGCACACCGGAGGACATTTACAACGAGCCGAAAAACGCCTTCGTGGCGGATTTTATCGGCGAGAGCAACATCCTCGACGGCGTCATGCATGAGGACTATGTGGTGGAGTTCTTCAACCGCAAGTTTAAGTGCCTGGACAAGGGCTTTGCCCCCATGGAGCCGGTGGATGTGGTCATCCGGCCCGAGGATATTGAGATCGTCCCGGCCGACAAGGGCCGCCTGGTGGGTACGGTGACCTCCGTCACCTTCAAGGGCGTCCACTATGATACCATCGTGGACTTCAAGGGCTACAAGTGGCTTATTCAGACCACCGACTACCACGAGGTAGGCGAGGTCATCGGCATCATCCTCAATCCTGACGACATCCATATTATGAAGAAGAGCGAGTACTCGGGCCAGTTCGGCGACTACAGTTCTTATTCGGCGGAGTATGACGAGATCAACGATCCCGACTTTGCCGAGGAGGATGAGGAGGACGCTGACGATGAAAACTAAGACCCCCGCCATTCCCTATGTGGTGTGGATGGCTGTGTTTGTGGTGGTGCCGCTGCTGCTCATTGTGGTGTACGCCTTCACCAATTACGACGGCAAGTTCACCCTGGAGAACTTCACCAACCTGGATGTTTTCCTCCAGGTGTGCGGCAACTCCCTGTACCTGGCGGCGGTGGCCACGCTCATCTGCCTGCTCATAGCCTATCCCTTTGCCTATTTCCTGGCCCAGACGGGCCCTGCTACGCGGAAGGTAGCCATGCTTTTTATCATGCTGCCCATGTGGATGAACTTCCTTCTGCGTACCTATGCGTGGATGTCCATTCTGGAAAACCACGGCTTTCTCAACCAGATCCTGGCCCTGGTGGGCATCGGCCCCCTGCACATCATCAATACCGACGCGGCGGTGATTTTGGGCATGGTGTATAACTTCCTGCCCTTTATGATCCTGCCCATTTTCTCGGTGATCGAGAAGCTGGATCGGCGTTATATTGAGGCGGCCCAGGACCTGGGCGCGGGCAAGATGCAGGTTTTTCGGCGGGTAATTTTCCCGCTGTCCGTTCCCGGGGTCATCAGCGGGATTATGATGGTGTTCATTCCATCTATCTCCACCTTTGCGATTTCCAAGCTCCTGGGCGGTGGTATGAGCTTCCTGCTGGGTGACCTGATCGAAATGCAATTTTTGGGCTCGGCGTATAATCCCCATCTGGGCAGCGCCATATCGCTTATGATGCTGCTGCTGGTGATTATTGCCATGCTCATTATGAATCGCTTCGGCGACGGAGAAGAAGGGGCGGTGATGATGTGATGCAGAATCGGAATCCTGTTATCGCCAAGGTGCTCAATGTACTGGTGTTCCTGTTTTTGTACCTGCCCATTGCGGTGCTGATCATCTTCTCCTTTAACGACTCCAAGAGCCGCACGGTCTGGTCGGGCTTCTCCCTGCACTGGTATCAGGAGCTGTTCCAGGACGAGGAGATACTCTCCGCATTTAGCACCACCCTCACGGTGTCTGTGCTGGCGGCGCTTATTGCAACGGTTCTGGGCACGGCGGCTGCCATCGGCTTCCACGCTATGAAGCGGCGGCCCCGGCACCTGCTTATGACCATCAACAACATCCCCATGACCAATGCCGACATCATCACCGGCGTGAGCCTGATGCTGCTGTTCGTGTTTACGGGGAATATGCTGGGCTTCTCCCTGGGCTTCGGCACGCTGCTGGTGGCCCACATCACCTTTAATATTCCGTATGTGGTTTTGGCGGTGCTGCCTAAGCTGCGGCAGCTGAACCCCAATCTGGGGGAGGCGGCCATGGACCTGGGCGCTACGCCTTGGCAGGCCTTTTGGAAGGTGCTCATGCCTGAGCTGCGGCCCGGTATCCTCAACGGCCTGCTCATCGCCTTTACCCTCTCCATTGATGACTTTGTCATTTCCTATTTTACCGCCGGGTCCGAGGTGTCTACCCTGGCTATGCAGATCTACGCCATGACCCGCAAGCGCATCAGCCCCGAGGTCAACGCCCTGTCTACGATCCTGTTTGTGGTGGTACTGACCCTTCTGCTCATTGTGAACTTCCGGGAGATGCACCAGACCAAGCAGGCGGAAAAGCGGGACAAGGCCCTCCAAAAGGACGGCGTGAAGGGAGGGACCCGGTGATGAAAAAAATCGCTATTTTGCTTCTGGCCCTGCTGCTGGCTCTGCCTCTGACGGGCTGCCAAGGCGGGCAGACGGGGCACAGCATCAATGTGTACAACTGGGGCGAATATATCGACGAGTCCATCTTCGACGATTTTGAGGCGGAGACGGGCATCCATGTCAATTACAAGACCTTCGCCAACAACGAAATGCTCTACTCCGCCATCAAGGGCGGCGGCAACAGCTATGATGTGATCATCCCCTCGGACTACATGGTGGCCCGAATGGGGGAGGAGGGGCTGCTGATGGAGCTGGACTACAGCAAAATCCCCAACGCGGAGAACATCGATCCCCGTTACCTGAATCCCGCCTACGACACGGAGCAGAAGTACAGCCTGCCCTATATGTGGGGCACCACCGGCATCATCTATAACACCACCATGGTGGACAAGGCCCCTACCTCGTGGATGGATCTGTTCACCACCGACCTCAAGGGACAGGTGCTGATCTTCGACAATCCCCGGGACTGCATCGGCCTGGCCCTGATAGCCCTGGGCTACTCCGTTAATACTACCGATAAGGATCAGATTGCCGAGGCCACAGACCTGCTTATTAAGCAGAAGGAGGACGGCATCGTGCAGGCCTATGTTATGGACCAGATCTTCGACAAGATGATCAATAACGAGGCCGCCATGGGTACCTACTACGCCGGCGACTATCTGACCATGGTGGAGGAAAACCCGGACCTGGCTTTTGTGCAGCCGGAGGAGGGGAGCAATCTTTTCGCGGATGCCATGTGCATTCCCACCTGCTCTAAGAACTATGAGGACGCTTTGGCCTTCATCAACTTTATGTGCCGAGACGACATCGTCCTGCGCAACTGCGATGAAACGGGGTATTCCAGCCCCTCCGCCACTGCCTTGGAGGAGATGGACGAGGAAATGGCTACCGACCCGGTGGCCTATCCCGGCGAGGACATCCTCAATAAGGCCGAGATCTTCGGCGGCCTGCCGGAGGAGACCCTGACCTTCTACGACCACGAATGGATCCGCATCTGCCTGGCTAAGGTGAAGTATTGAGAATCACAACAAAAGAGCGCGTGACGGAAAAGTCATGCGCTCTTTTGCTGCCGTGAAAAAATCTGCGGGCGACCGCAAGGGTCGCCCCTACGCATTTCCCCTCCGGCACCCGCCCATCTTTCCGCTTTCCATTTTCATCTTTCCCCTTGAAAAACTCCTTCCTCTGGATATCTAAGATTTGATGTGGGATTGGGGGAAGGAAGCGTGGTCGTTCCATAAGTGAATGATTGTGTTTTCAGCATCAAAAAAAGAAAGACTGCATTTTCAAAGTTATGTGCTACAAAGCACGCACCTCCTGTTGTAGAATTTTCTATGACAGGAGGTGTTTTTATGAGTAAAGGCACGCCGCATTTCCTTTACACGAATAAGGATAGTCCAGACTATGTGGCACCCTTCGCGCCGTTTTACAGCGACAGGCAAAAAGCAATCCTTTCTGGTGAGCTCCCCGTTGAAGATGTAGAGCTTCGTGAACTGGGACGCTTGCGAAACAAGGCTCGTAACATGGGTGACGAGGAAAACCTTGAAATCGCAAACATACTCTATGAGGAAAAGAGTAATCCATCAGCAGGCCTCTACAAGCACTACACCGCCGAGGAAGCGGCGGAAATCCTGCGGAAGCTGACGCCGCCGGGGTTTGAGTCGTAGGCGGCGGAGGGCAACCCTGATGGACACGAGCCACAGAAACAATATTCCTCCGTGTGAGGACGACGATGACATCTGGTACTGGGGCTACTCCATATTCGTGCCGCATATCCCCGACACGCGGGCGTATCCCTATGTGTCCCGCATCATGGGTCCAGACCCCAAGTACCGCTTTGCCCGCAAGTTCCTGCGATATCAGTGGCCGCCAAAGACACCGAAAGGCCGACGGTTCGATGTGGAGCTGCCGGGAGACGGCGTCTATGAGGTCGGCATCAAGCGATGGAACGCGGACAAGCCCCTGTTACTGGAGCGGCAGGTATACTGGCTGTTGCTGCTGGATGGCAACGAGTACACTATCCCCAAGTGGCAGGTGCTGCCGCTGGTGGAGGCACTACGCAGCGGCACGCTTGGTGCCTGAAGAACAAAGAGAACCCCTGTGAGGTCAATCCTCACAGGGGTATCTTTTTAATGGCACAGTAGAGAAATGCTTATATAAACTCACTCCTGTCTGTGCTCCTCCATATACTTAAACACTTCTTTATCGGATTTAGCCCTTTTATACCAACCAATGCCTATCATGGCAAAGCCAACAATCATTACTACAGTCCTAATTGTTGACGCTGACGAGAGAAAGCAAGAGGCAACAAGTCCTGTACCAGCACTCGTAAAGAAGCCTACGAGTGATTTCTCATGCTTTATTTTTCCCAATACGCGCTCCTTGTCAATAGCTTCTACCATTTTGGAATCCCCCTTCAGTAATGTATCAAGCGATACATTAAATTGATTGCTCATTGCTATGAGAATCTGTAAATCCGGATAACTCTTTTCATTTTCCCAATTCGAAACCGTCTGTCTTGTAACATGGAATAACTCACCAAACTGTTCTTGCGTTAATTGCTGCTCATTACGAATTGCTGATATTTGATTTCCTATGCTCATGGTCAGCACCAACTCCCTCTCTGAAAAGAATTTACTACGACCTTGCTTCTTGTCTACTATTATGTAAGAAAAACAGCGCAAAGTAAAGCAATTTACTTTTTGCATTGCGTTTTTCGTGTGGTTAAGTAGGTTTTGCAAATTCTTTTCGACAAACTCGAAGGCAATTCAACAACAGCGAATTATAGAAAGATGCCCCTGTGAGGTCACACTCAAGATGGAGGTGTTTTTGGGGGGAAACTACATTCTTCTGCGAAATCCCACAAAAAACTTTACAGCGACCGCCTTTCTCCACGATGTGCTGAACGCAGGAAACCCACAAAAAACTTTAGAGCAATCCCCTTTCTCAAAAACTCTAAAACAAAAAAATCCCACATCAGATTTTAGATAGCCCCTTCCTCTTTTCCTGTTGATAAAACCATCCAACGGTGCTATAATAAATTAAGTTTACCCCTATTACATAACGATGTTGAGGTATGAAATGAAAACTGAGGAAAAACTGAACATGACCATGCTCTGCGATTTTTATGAGCTGACCATGGGCAACGGTTATTTCAAAAACGGCTACAAGGATCGTATCACCTATTTCGATGTGTTTTTCCGCTCTGTACCGGATAAGGGCGGCTTTGCCATCGTGGCGGGATTGGAGCAGCTCATTGACTATATTGAGAATCTCCACTTCACCAAGGAGGACATCGAGTATCTCCGGGGCCGCAAGCTCTTTGACGAGGACTTCCTGACCTATTTGGAGAATTTCCGCTTTACCGGCGATATCTACGCCATCCCCGAGGGCACCCCGGTCTTTCCCCGGGAGCCCTTGGTCACGGTGCGCGCTCCGGCCATTGAGGCCCAGCTCATTGAGACCTTTACGCTTCTTACCATCAATCACCAGAGCCTTATTGCCACCAAGGCCAACCGCATCGTGCGGGCTGCCCGTGGCCGCACGGTGCTGGAGTTCGGCTCCCGCCGGGCCCAGGGTGCGGATGCGGCTATCGTAGGTGCCCGGGCTGCCTATATCGGCGGCTGCCACGGCACTGCCTGCACCATCTCCGATGAGATGTACGGTGTCCCCGCCGGGGGCACTATGGCCCATGCCTGGGTGCAGATGTTCGATTCGGAGTACGAGGCCTTCAAGACCTATTGCGAGATTTATCCCACCAATGCTACCCTCCTGGTGGATACCTACAATACCCTGAAGTCCGGCGTGCCCAACGCCATCCGCGCCTTTAACGAGGTCTTAAAGCCCCTGGGCATCACCAAGTGCGGCATTCGCCTGGACTCCGGCGACATGACCTACCTCAGCCGCCAAGCCCGGAAAATGCTGGACGATGCCGGCTGGACCGACTGTAAAATATCCGTTTCCAATTCCCTGGACGAGTATCTGATTCAGGATCTGCTGATCCAGGGGGCGGAGATCGATATGTTCGGCGTGGGTGAGCGGATGATCACCGCCAGGAGCGAGCCGGTGTTCGGCAGCGTGTACAAGCTGGCCGCTGTGGAGGACGAGGAGGGGAATATTATCCCCAAAATCAAGGTCAGCGAAAATGTGGGCAAGATCACCGTGCCCCATTTTAAGAAGCTCTACCGCTTCTATGGCCGCGACACCGGCAAGGCCATTGCCGACTACATGACCGTGTATGACGAGCAGGTGGACGACACCGGCGACATGGAGCTTTTTGACCCTGAGGCTACCTGGAAGACCAAGACTGTGTATAACTTTACCGCCCGGGAGCTGCAGGTGCCCATTTTCCTGGGGGGTAAGTGCGTGTATGAGCGCCCCTCCCTGGAGCAAATTCGGGAGTATTGCCGCCAGCAGGTGGATACCCTCTGGGACGAGGTGAAGCGCTTCGACTATCCCCACAAATACTATGTGGACCTCTCCCGAAAGCTGTGGCAGATCCAGCAGGACCTGCTGCGCGCTAAGCGCTGAACCGTTTTTTCGGCAGGACTGCCCGGCAAGAGCAGTCCTGCCCATATTTTCAAAAAGAAAGGATGCCGCCATGAAACATCTTCAGCGGAAAACAGAGCGACGGATAGCGGCCGCCCTGCGCCTGGCGCTGGTGGCGGTGTTGCTGCTGCTGCAAATTGCGCTGGTCATCGCTCTGACCCAGGTGCTCCGGCAGAAAATGTACATCGGCTACTCCGTGCTGGAGATAATCGCGGTGCTGTGTGTGGTGCGCATCTATATGCGGGCGGGCAGCAGCACCTATAAGCCCGGTTGGATCGTGCTCATTATGCTGGTCCCCGTTGTGGGGCTGATACTGTACTTCCTCTGGAACGGAAACCAGGTTAAAAAGAAGCTGGATTTGAAGCCCATCCCCATGCCTCCGGAGACGGAGGAGGTGAAGCGGCGCAGCCAAAGCGCCCAGGAGAACCTTTCGGCCCGCTGGCCCCGGTGGGGGCGGTTGGCGGCGTACCTGCGGCGGCAGGATATGCCCCTGTTTGAAAACACCGATATGACCTATTTCCCCACAGGCGAGGAATACCTGGAGGATCTGCTGGAGCGGATGAAAACGGCCCGGCGCTTTATTTTCCTGGAGTATTACATCGCCTCTGAGGGTGAAATTTGGGACCGCATCTGCACTGTTCTCACTGAGCGGGCTGCCGCCGGGGTGGAGGTGAACCTGATCCTGGATGACTTCGGCAGCATGATGACCATGCCTCCGGAGGAGATCAGCGCCCTGCGCAAAAGGGGCGTGTGGGTGCAGATGTTCAACCCCGTCCACCGCTATGTGAACCGCCTGTATTTCAACTATCGTGACCACCGGAAAATAGCCGTCATCGACGGGGACATCGCCTACACCGGCGGGGCAAATCTGGCCGATGAATACGCCAATCTCATCGTCCGCTTTGGCTACTGGAAGGACTGCGGCATCCGCCTGGAAGGGGAGGGGGCCTGGGGCTTAACCCGGCAGTTTATGTATCTGTGGCTGCGTATGGGCGGCGAGCTGCGGGAGTCTTGGGACAGCTATCGGCCCCGTACCGCTCCGGAAGGTGGCGAATTCTGTCAGCCCCTGGTGGACGGCCCGGACAATAACCCGGTCAACACCGCTGAGGACACTTTTCAGCAGCTTATTTCCAATGCCAATCGCTATATCTGGATCACGACCCCCTACCTGGCCATTGACGAGCCCATGATCCGCACGCTCTGCATCGCCGCAGACAGCGGTGTGGATGTGCGCCTGATGCTCCCGGGCATCCCAGACCACAAATTTGCCTACATGGTGGCCCTGTCCTATTTCGGCGAGCTGCTGGAGCATGATGTAAAGATATTTACCTATACACCCGGCCTGCTGCACGCGAAATCTGTGGTAGCCGACGGGGATGTGGGCTTCGTGGGCTCCGTGAATATGGACTACCGAAGCTTTCAGCTGCATTTTGAATGCGGCGTGCTGTTTTCCGGCAGCGCTGTGACGGCGGTGCAGGAGGATATGGACCGGGTCATGGCCCAGAGCGAGCGGGTGACGCTGCAGGGCTGGAGAGAGCGTAAATGGTATGTAAGACTACTGGGCACTGTGCTGCGGCCCTTTGCCATGTGGATGTAAGAAAAGGAGAGAGAATAATGCTGATACACGATATGAACACCGGCGACCGGTTTGAGGGGTATTACATTCTGCAGAACATTGCCCAGCGCACCACGGCGGCGGGAAAGCCCTTCCTGACGCTGAACCTGGTGGATCGCAGCGGCTCGGTCACGGCCCAGGTGTGGGACTACACGGGACCCATCAGCCAGAGCGATGTGGGTAAGGTGGCTTGGATCGCGGGTCTGGCCTCCGAGTACCGGGGGGCGCCCCAGGTGACGGTCCACCGTATCCGCCTGGCGGAGGAGAACGATGACTACCGGGTCAGCGACTTGGTGGCCACGGCGCCCATTCAGATGGACGAGACCTGGGAGTGGCTGAAGGAAACGGTGAATTCCATGGAGGATGAGGACTACCGGGCCCTCTGTCAGGAGATGCTGAGCCGCTATGGCAAGCAGTTTCGGCTCATTCCGGCGGCCAAGAGTATGCACCACGGCTTTGTGGGAGGGCTGCTTATGCACACAGCCTACATGGTCCGGGCCGCCTGCTTCTACGCCAAGCTTTATCCGGCGCTGGATCGCAGCCTGCTGCTTTCGGGCACTCTGCTCCACGACCTGTGCAAGTGCGAGGAGTTTGTCACCTCGCCTCTGGGCCTGGTGGCGGAGTATTCGGTGAAGGGGCAGCTTCTGGGACACCTGGTCCTGGGCGCCGAGGCTGTAAGCCGGGCGGCGGCTGCCCTGGGAACGCCGGAGGAGAAGTCTGTGCTGCTGCAGCACATGATTCTTTCCCATCACGGTGAGCCGGAATTCGGCGCGGCGGTGCGGCCTATGTGCATTGAAGCGGAGCTTTTGAGCTACCTGGACCTCATCGACAGCCGTATGGAAATTTACACGGAGAATCTGGAGAATACGCCCGCAGGCACCTTTAGCGGGAAAATTTATGCCATTGATAAGAAGATCTATAACCATGGCTGAGCAGTTTTCTAATTTTCATACCCACACCTGCCTCTGTGACGGCAAGGACCGCCCGGAGGACCTGGTGCAGGAGGCCTTGCGCCTGGGCTGCCCGGCCCTGGGCTTCAGCGGCCACGCCTACGCCCCCTATGACGGGGACTACTGTATGTCCCCGGCGGGGACGGAGGAATATAAGACCGAAATTCGCCGGCTGCAGGAAAAATACGCAGGGCAGATCCGTATTTACCTGGGTATAGAGCAGGATTTTTATTCCCCTGCCTCCACGGAGGGGTATGACTATGTTATCGGCAGCGTCCACTACCTGTATAAGGATGGCGAATATCTGCCTGTGGATGCCTCCCGGGCTGCCCAGGAACAAGCGGTGCAGCAGCACTACGGCGGGGACTGGTACGCCTTCACGGAGGACTATTTTGATACTCTGACCCGGGTCTACGAAAAAACCCGCTGCCGGGTGGTGGGACACTTTGACCTGGTGACCAAGTTCAATGAGGCGGATGCGCTTTTTTCCACTGACCATCCCCGCTACCGCCGGGCTGTTCTCCGGGCTTTGGATACCTTGTGCGCTGCCCCGGTGGTATTTGAAATCAATACCGGCGCCATCTCCCGGGGCTACCGCACAGAGCCCTATCCCGCCCGGTGGATCCTGGAGGAGCTGCGCCGCCGGGGCATCAAGCGCATCCTCTCCTCCGACTGCCACAGCCGGGAGAATTTGCTCTTTGGCTTCGAGGAGTACGCCCCTTGGCTGGACTGAACTTCACCGTTCGCTGCACCCCAAATGCATCGAACGGTATTTTTTGCAAAAGGATGCTTCGAGTCGGGAAAAATTTTTGAAGATTTATAGACTTTTCTCCCGGTTTTGTATATAATAATTAAGATTCTGCGTTTTACTTAGGAGGAGGAAACTATGGCCTCATTGAAAGAAGAAATATCCCGGCGGCGGACCTTTGCGATTATTTCCCATCCGGACGCCGGTAAGACTACATTAACGGAGAAATTCCTGCTCTATGGCGGGGCCATTGCCCAGGCGGGCGAGGTCAAGGGCAAGCGGGCCAGAGCCGCCACCTCCGACTGGATGGAGATCGAGAAGCAGCGCGGTATTTCCGTTACCTCATCGGTGATGCAGTTCCGCCATAACGGCTTCTGCATCAACATCCTGGATACCCCCGGCCACCAGGACTTTTCCGAGGATACCTACCGCACCCTCATGGCTGCCGACAGTGCGGTGATGGTCATTGACGGGGCCAAGGGTGTGGAGCCCCAGACCCGCAAGCTCTTCAAGGTCTGCGCCCTGCGGCACATCCCCATTTTCACCTTTGTGAACAAGATGGATCGGGAGACTCGGGACCCACTGGAGCTGTGCGAGGAGGTAGAGCGGGAGCTGGGGATCGCCACCTATCCTATGAACTGGCCCATCGGCTGCGGCAGAGAGTTTAAGGGGGTGTATGACCGAGAGAAAAAGCGCATCCTTCACTTCACCGATGCGGGGCACGCCCAAAAAGCCGCCGTCACCGAGGCGGAGCTGGATGATCCCGCCCTGCCGGAGCTTATCGGCGAGAAGCTCACGGACATCCTCCGGGACGATGTGGAGCTTTTGGGCGCCGGGGCGGAATTTGACCTGGAGGCTGTGCGGTGCGGCAAGCTCTCCCCTGTATTCTTCGGCTCGGCCCTTACGAATTTCGGCGTGGAGCCGTTTTTGGAGTCCTTTTTGCGTATGACCCCACCGCCCCTGTCTCGCCAAAGCGACGAGGGCCTGGTGGATGCCTTCTCTCCGGATTTCTCCGCCTTTGTGTTCAAAATTCAGGCCAACATGAATAAGGCTCACCGGGACCGCCTGGCCTTTATGCGCATCTGCTCCGGGAAGTTTGAGCGAGAGGCAGAGTATTACCATGTGCAGTCGGGCAAAAAAATGCGCCTGTCGCAGCCCCAGGCCATGATGGCTGCCGAGCGAGAGATTGTGGACGAGGCCTATGCCGGTGATATTATCGGCGTGTTCGACCCGGGCATCTTCTCCATCGGCGATACCGTTACGGTGCCGGGTAAGAAGTTCCGCTACTCCGGCATCCCGTCCTTTGAGCCGGAACTGTTCCGCTCCGTGTCCCCCAAGGATACCATGAAGCGCAAGCAGTTTATTAAGGGCGTGCAGCAGATCGCTCAGGAGGGTGCCATACAGATCTTTAAGTTCCCCGGCAGCGGCTATGAGGACATCGTGGTAGGCGTGGTAGGCGCTCTGCAATTTGATGTGTTTGAGTACCGTATGCGCAGTGAATACGGCGTGGAGCTGCGGATGGAGGGACTGCCGTACAGCCATCTGATCCGCATTAAGGGCTATGAGGGTGACTACCGGGACATGACCCTGTGTACCGACTCCCGGGTTTTGCAGGACCTTCGGGACCGCTACTTCATCGCCTACTGCGGCGCATGGTCGTTGGGCTTCCTCACCAAGCACAACCCCGGTCTGGTGCTGGACGACCAACTGAGTGTGTAAAAGTTCTACAGACTGTCGATAAAGTGGTAGAATTTGCGGTAACGGCAAGGAAGGCCATCCCTCACAACTGAAATCTAAAGTCAGGAATATCCCGGCAAATTCAGCTATTTGCCGGGGTATTTTTATGAAAAAAACAGCCCTCACCCGGGGGTGAGAGCTGCAAATAAAGCGTAGCCGAAGCAGAAGCGGCAGGTCAAAAATCTTTTTCAAAATCACAGGTCGGGAGTGGATGAAAAGCTCAGGTCTTCCCGTGGATAGAGGTGCCGCACTTGGGACAGGTGATGATGATTTTTCCCTTACCCCGAGGGACACGGCAGACGGTGCGGCACTGGGGACAGGTGAAGTATTTGTGGTCCTTATCCCTGCTGCGGGCTCGCTGACTTTTCAGGGGGTTCACGATTTTCGTGAGGAACCAGGCGTTTTCGCTGCGGCGCTTGGGAAGATTCCTGGAAAACATACGGAACAGGGTCCACACCATCAGGAGAAAGCTTGCCGTGGCCAGGATCGTCTGGGCCGTCTCGTTTTTGCTGCGGACGATCAGCTCCGCCGTATCCAGCAGCAGGACGGCCACCAAAGAGGCCCAGCCCAGCGAATCGACGCCGTTGCGTCCGTACATAAAGCGGGAAAATGCGTTACCCATTTTCTGGAAGAAACTCATAGTATAGCCTCGATTTCTATGGGGGTTTTCATCTGCATTATTTTACAGGAAAACACACGACAGGTAAAGGGTAATTCCACAAAGTTTACAAATTTGTTACGAATTATTTTGCCCTCGGTGCTTTACTTTCACGAACTAAAATGGTAAAATGAAAGGGAATTATAAAGGAGGGCGAACGCTATGCTGCATCCTGCCAAGTCGAAAATTGCCACCAAACAGAAGAGTGACCTGCTATACAAGGCCATTTTGAAGCTGGAGACCGAGGAGGAGTGCTACAACTTTTTCCAGGATCTATGTACCATCTCCGAAATGCGCTCCATGGAGCAGCGTTTTGAGGTGGCTACGCTGCTGAATAATGGCATGATTTATAACGAGATATTGGAAAAGACCGGGGCCTCCAGCGCCACCATCAGCCGGGTGAATCGGTCCCTCCTCAATGGAGCCGGGGGCTATGAGAGCATTCTGGAGAAGATGAAGGAGAGCGGCGAGGAATGAACGCATACCAGGGCCTGGCCGGGGCCTACGACTCCCTCACCGGGGATGTGGCGTATGAAAAGCGGGCGGACTATCTGGAAAAGCTCTTTGCCCGCAGCCGCATCCCGGTACACACGGTGCTGGATCTTGCCTGTGGCACCGGCACCATGACCTGGCTGCTCACCGGCCGGGGCTACGAGATGATCGGCGCGGACGCCTCCGAGGAGATGCTGGCCGCCGCCATGATGAAAAGCGGCAGCGTGGAGGGCATCGCGCCTATCTTCCTGCACCAGTCCATGCCCAGGCTGGACCTGTACGGCACCGTGGACGCCGCCATCTGCTGCCTGGACAGCCTCAATTACCTCACCTCTCCCGCCGATGTGCAGCGGACTTTTCAGCGGCTGCATTTGTTCATCGCCCCGGGCGGGGAGCTTATTTTCGATGTGAACACCCTGGATAAGTTTCAGAGCCTGGACGGCCAGGTGTTTTTGGATGAAACGGAGGAGAGCTACTGCGTGTGGCGCACGGAGTTTCGGCGGAGCATTTGCTCGTATTGGGTGGATCTGTTCCGCAAAGGGACGGACGGGCGCTACCGCCGGGATACCGAGCTGCACCGGCAGCGGTACTATGCCCCGGAGGAGCTGGCCGGCTGGCTTCGGGAAGCCGGGTTCGGAAATATCCGCGTGTACGGCGACTGCCGCTTGCGCCGGCCTAAGGACGGCGAGCAGCGAATTTATTTCTGCTGCACGCGGGAGTGACGGAGGAATATTGAAAAATGGATTCGGTATTTGATTTGCTCAGAAAATATGAGAAAAAGGGCGATTTTGCGCACTCCTCTGTAACCCAGCAGATGATAAAGGAAGCCGAAGAAAGGCTGGGTGCAAAACTGACGGAAGCATATAAGAAATTTTTATTAGAATTTGGATTTGGCGGTTTGGATGGCATTGAAACATTGGGCATTGCCAAAAATGGACGAATGGTTGTTGTTGATACAACATTGGAGCTGCGCACATTGGGAATGCCTAAAAACCTTATAGCCATCGAAGATTGTGACGAATGGTTTTACTGCATTGAAAACGAGTCTCAGCGGGTAGTTTCTTGGTCGATAGAAGATGGAAATGATTATAGAGAAAGCTACTCTGATTTCGAGGCCTATTTGCAGGACAGAGCGAATGACGCGATAGATAATTTATAAAGAAGGAATTTTCAAGCTATGAGCGATAGAATTGTCAGAGCCATCACCTCCGATGGCCTGGTCCAGGCGGCAGCCATCAGCAGCCGCGATCTTACCGAGCGCGCCCGGCAGATCCACAAGACTCTGCCGGTGGCCACGGCGGCTTTGGGCCGTACTTTGGCCGGCTGCGCTATGATGGGCAACGCCCTGAAGGGCCAGGGCGCTAGCCTTACCCTGCAAATCAAAGGTACCGGACCGTTGGGCACGATTCTGGCTGTGTCCGACCCGGCGGGGAATGTCCGGGGTTATGTGACCAATCCTCAGGTGGACCTGCCCCTGCGGCCCGACGGCAAGCTGGATGTGGGCACGGCGGTGGGCGCCCAGGGCGGCACCATGACCGTTATTAAAGACCTGAACATGAAGGAGCCCTATGTTGGCACCGTGGACCTGCTGGGCGGCGAGATCGCCGAGGACATTGCCGGGTATTTTGTGGAGTCAGAGCAGATCCCCACGGCCTGCGGGCTGGGAGTGCTCATTGAACGGGACCAAAGCGTCCGGGCTGCCGGGGGCTATCTCATTCAGCTGATGCCCGGTGCCGACGAGGACACCATCACCAAGGTGGAGGGGGGCGTCCTGGCGGCGGGAAATGTGTCCGCCATTTTGGACAAGGACCCGGACCCGGAGCATCTGCTGAAAACCGTTTTGTCCGACTTCGATGTAAAGATTTTGGAGTCCGACCCGGTGGAATATAAGTGCTATTGCAGCCGTGAGCGGGTGGAGCGGGCCCTCATTTCCTTGGGCGCAGAGGAGCTGAAGAACATTCTCGCCGAGCAGGGCTCCTGCCAGATGACCTGCCAGTTCTGTGACGCGGTATACAGGTTTGACGGCCCGGAGCTGCAGCAATTGATCGATGACCTGGAGAAGAAAAAATAATTGGTAAAATATGATTTTTGGTGTTGACAACAGGACTTGTTTTCGGTATAATAAACCCTGTCGTTACGAATGGAGCGGCTGAAGCGGGAGCATAGCTCAGCTGGTTAGAGCACCTGCCTTACAAGCAGGGGGTCACTGGTTCGAGTCCAGTTGTTCCCACCAAAAATAAGGCCAAGTAGTTCAGTTGGTTAGAACGCCAGCCTGTCACGCTGGAGGTCGTGGGTTCGAGCCCCATCTTGGTCGCCATATGCCTCTGTAGCTCAGTTGGTAGAGCAGCGGACTGAAAATCCGCGTGTCGTTGGTTCAACTCCGACCGGAGGCACCATTTGCGGGCGTAGCTCATCTGGTAGAGCGCGACCTTGCCAAGGTCGAGGTAGCGAGTTCGAGCCTCGTCGCCCGCTCCAAATACAGAGAGAACTTCGGTTCTCTCTGTCATTCGGTGACATAGCCAAGTGGTAAGGCAAGGGTCTGCAAAACCCTCATTCCCCGGTTCAAATCCGGGTGTCACCTCCAACGAAAAACCCTGTAATCTCAAGGCTTAATAGTGACAAGTAACTATTTTGTCGCAGAGAACGGTGTGACCCGAAGGTCACGCCGTTTTTCTGTGTTCATAGGTTGTTTGCGTGATGATAGGCTCGGAAATAACGGGAATATCTACATCGTCCACGAAGTTGAAGAAAATCTTCACTTTCTGCTTGCGCTTGCCGCTGGATTTGTCCGGGGCATAGACGATGATTTTCTTGATATACTCGTTCACGATGGTCTGTGTCAGCTCCTCCACATCCACATATTTCTGTGTCAGGGCGATAAAGGCATCCAGACCGTCGTTCATTTCTTCCCGCTGTTCCACCCATTCTTCGATAACTTCAATTTCGAGCTTTAACCGTTCCTGCTCCGCTTCATAGTCCGCAGACATCTTTCTGTATCTGTCCTGATTGAGATTTCCAAGAACATAGTCCTCGTACAGCCGGGCGATGATGACATCCAGATCGGCAAGGCGTTTCTTTGCCTGTTCCAGCTTCTTTTTGTCATCCCGGATGCTGCGCTCCTGGTCAGTCCTGCGGCATTGCAGCCATTCCTCCTGAAAACCGTCCACATCGCTTCGGATATACTCATTGACTGCCCGGATGCGTTCCAGAACGATTTCACGAAGCACATCTTCCCGGATATAGTGGGCAGTACAAGTACCACGGTTGCTCTTGTAGTTGTTGCAGACGTAGTGATCCTGCTTGCCCTCAAAGCTTTTGCTTGTGGCAAAGTGGAGCTTGCCGCCGCAATCGGCACAAAACAGAAGCCCGGAGAACAATCCCTGCCGTTCCGCTTTTGCGGGGCGGCGTTTGTTTTTCCTCAGTTCCTGCACCCTGTCAAACTGTGCCTGAGATACAATCGCTTCCTGTGTGTCCGGCAGATAAAACATATTCTCCGGCTCATTGGGAATCCGCTTTTTCAGCTTGTAGGACTTGGAATAAGTCTTGAAGTTGCAGGTACAGCCTGTGTACTCCTGCCGTTCCAAAATCCCTGCAATGGACTGGTTGCCCCAGTGGTACGGTCTTTCCGGCATCGGCTTTTTCTTTCGCTTGGCATAGAGTGCCTTTGCGGTCATAATCTGCTTTTCTTCCAGAATCCTTGCAATCTGCTCCGGGCCTTTGCCGTCAATGCAAAGGTCGAAGATGAGCTTGACTACCGGAGCCGCTTCTTCATCCAGAATCCAGTGATCCTTGTCCTCCGGGTCACAGCGGTATCCGTAGGGCGGTTTGCCCATGTGCTTCCCACTGGTTCCTCTCTGCCGCAAACTGACACGGACTTTCTTGCTGGTATCACGGGGATACCACTCGTTGAACAGATTACGGATTGCGGCGAAGCCCTCGCTGTCTCCCCGGTTGCTGTCTACGCCATCATTTATAGCGATAAAGCGGACATCATAACTCGGAAAGATAATATCCGTATATTGTCCAACAGTCAGATAGTCACGACCAAAGCGGCTGAGGTCTTTGACCAGCCAGCAGCCCACAAGCCCCTGCTTGACAAGCTCAAAGCCTTCCTGCACACCGGGACGATTGAAGTTCGTCCCCGTATAACCGTCATCCACCAGAATTTTCAGGTTTGTATACCCGTGGTCACGGGCATATCGGGTTAAATACTCTCTCTGATTTGCGATACTGTTACTCTCGCCTTCCTGGGCATCCTCGTTGCTCAGACGGCAATAGAGAATGGTAATTTTCTGCTGATCCAACATAATATCCTCCTTCGGTGGTTGGTCAGCCGACAGTACCGTTGTGCATATTGGAATTATATCATGCTTTTGTGTCGCAGTCATTAACAAATCACCCCCTTGTCAGAAAAAATGAGCCGTTTTACCTTGTCGGTAAGTGGCTCATTTCCATCACACTCCGTTTCAATCACATACCATGTGTTTCCGATCTTGCACTCAATGGTTTTGCAGAAAGAGGACTGTGCCGCTTCCCAACGCTTGCGGCATTCTTCCAGAAAATCAATAGGCGGCTCAAAAATCGGATCGAAGCAGGAGCAAATATCAATATAGCCGATGGCATCGTTGATTTCTTCCATCGGGGCATCTTCCATAATCATCTTGTTAATTTCATCTACGGTTTTCTTCATAGGCAAATAGTTCCTTTCTTAAATTTCCATGTCCTGTCCACGATTGCGGGCAGGGTGTTTGTGTTCATACAGTTCCTTTCCCCTGGCGAGGATGGCATTGATAAAAGCCCAGACCTTTTCAGATGCAATCTCAATCGCATCCAGGAAAGGCTGGGCTTTTTGTTTCAGCTCCTCATAGTCTTTGTTCAGTTTTTCAAAACGGTCTTTCCATATCTTTGCGTTTTTATCTGCCTGCTCGAATTTCTGCTTGTATTTCAGCTTCTCAGACTTTTCCGCAAAGCTGCTGACCGCATAATCCTTTAGCGTGCGGCACTCATCCGCCGTCATGGTAACATTTCCCGTAATGGGATTTTTCTTGCCCATCGACTCAATCTCATGTGCAGTCATAGCAACAGACTTAGCAGCCTGAGTTTCCTTTTTCAGAGCTTCCAGTTTCTTTTTCTGCTTCTCCGTGGCAGCTTTGGCATCCGCTAAGCTCTGCTCGGCCTGTGCCACCTGTCCGGTCACAGCTTCCAAACGCTGCTGTTCGGCCTGTACCTTGAACTGTGTCACCGTCAGATGTTCTTCGGTGCTGCCACATTCTCCACGCTCTACATCGGTATAACCAGCGTTTCGCATGAAATTGAAAAAGTCATCCTGCAGCACACTGTAGGACGACTTCAAAATCTTTTTCCCTTTTGCGTTCAACATAGGATTTCCGTTTTCATCAAGAACGGGTTTGGATTCCCACTTCTTACTGCGGCTGACCTGTGTGATCGTTTCCTTTACCGTTCCCCGGAGGGATTCATCCTTGCATCGCTTCGACCACAGGATTTGTTTCTCCACCACCGGGATATAAACCACATGAAGGTGATAGTGGTACACATCCTCACCCAGAGCTTCCGACATTGCCCGGTTGCGCTCGTCGGCATGCATTACAGCGGAGAGGATATACTGCTCACCGCCCACGATCTCCACGGCGGCTTTATAGGCATCGGCATAAAACTGTTTTGCAAACTCATAGCCGCCGTGGTTGTAGAAATAAGCGGAGTTCACATCGAAAACCAACTCGCCATATTTGACGGCATCCGGTTTCAGCCCTCTGGTGGAGATGATCTTGTCCTGCTCCATCTGCTCAAACATTTTTACATAATCGTCAGTGGGAGACTTGAAGTGAACATTCAGCGCAGTACGTTCCGGCACGATGTCCACATTGGAATAACGGTCTTTTTCACGCTCATTGTGTTCCTGTACTTTTGTCACATCATCCGGAGTTTCCAAGTCCTGATTTCTGGCTAAGGTACGATCAATTCCATCATTTCTTGCCATAGATTTTTGTCCTTTCTTTAAGATTTGCAGACAGCGGAGGGCTGAGGAACGGCACTTTTTCAAAGTGTAATAACCCACTATTACACTTTCATCCATGCTGGCTACAAAGTGCCGTGGGCTCTCCGAGGGCTCTCCCGAGGGGGAATGCGGTCACTGCGGTGACCTCTGCTGACCAAGGCAAAATGTCTGCGCCTTTTACCTTGGTCAGCCCGTCTGCATGAAGCTGTTCTGCGGAACATTTCTTGCAGACGATGGCAGCGAAAACCGTATCTTTCACTGCCTGTCCATGGGCAGCACTGCGGTGCGCCTATGGGGACGGGAGATGCGGAGGGCTGTTGCCGGGGTATCACTTCTCCCGTCTTTTCTGCCATACGATGTCGTAACCAAGCACAGCGGCAAGCTCCAATACTTCCTTGTATCGTATACTTTCCCGCTGTAATTTTGCGGACAGGTTGGAAACGCTGTCGCTCCATCCGTACTCGTCCGAGAGCAGGTCAACAACTTCCTGCATGGTCATCCCGGCACGGATGATCTGTGCCTTTATTTCGTTGCGTATATTCATATTGATAAAATCCTCCATAATTCAGTTCATGTGTCGGTGCAACCTCTGCGCTCCAAGGTGGAGTGGATGCACCGAACAGTGAAAAATCTGCAATCTCCGAAATCCGTTCAGAATTTCGCTTGTGATGTCCTGTCCATATATGACCATATCCCACTTTGCCGTTTTGTGTGGTTTGGTCTGGAACAGTGAAAACACCCATTGTTCCGTGAACAGGGTACACGGTTCAGAGAAGCACGATTTCGTGAAATAGTTTCGTCCTGCGGTCAAAAACTTTGCTGTTTCCATTACCATTGATTTTTAATGCCCGAAAACAGGTCAGCTTTGAAAGCTGCTGTTTCCTATAACGGAAGAAAACAGGGGTAAATGCTGCGTACATACGTACAGAGCATGACTGGCAAAATCAATCCCGCCAGTCCTCCGGTACGTACGTACACGGCGAAACATCGTAAAATCCATTTATATGAGGTCTTGCCACAGCTTCCACGCCCATAAAGCCCCACACCCGCCGTCCGGCAGAGTTGGTGATGTTGTTGCAATGCTCCAGATTGAATCTCCCGGCATTGGCAATCATGGCATCGCTGAAGCTACGGGCTTTCAGCGGTGCAAGGGAGTTTTCCTCACACCACATCCGGTAGATTTCATAGAAATCCTTAGAGCTGATGGAAGCATCCGCTTTCAATCGGATGTATCCCTCCGACTCCATGAAATCAAAGATATTGTTGTTGTCACGCTTGACCGCTTCCCGGTTTTTCCGGATACGGTCACTCTCCGTAAACTTAAAGTTGTTGGCAACAAGCCGCTGTAAGCCTTCAAATGCCCACAGGAAGATACCCTCGGCTTCAGCTTTCATCTTCTCTGCAAGGTCAGGATCATCGGCTCTGTCCATGGGCTTTTCTTTGGTGGTCAGCACAAGCTGTCTGCGGTAAAAACCATCGCTGCGATCATATAGGGCTTGCAGATCACCATTGCTGAATGCCAGCAACCGGGCAAACATCCAGCCCTGATAACTCTGCTTGCCCTTGCGTTCCAAGTCCATTTTGCCCTGTGCAGTCACGATGGATTTTACATAGTTGGTCTGACGCAGAGCTTCCATCCGCATATCATCATCCACGCACAGCAGGATGTGTTCCAGATCGGCACGGGCAAAACGGTTTTCAGAAATCTTCCCGATGCTGCCGTCTTTCATATTCGTGCCGAAGATGGTGGACAGCACCGCACCGATTTGAGATTTACCCTCGCCACCGTTGCCTTTAATCACCATCATGCGCTGCCCCTTGTTGGAGGGAATCAGGCAATAGCCGATAAACTCCTGCAAAGTTGGAATGTCCTCGGCGTAAAGCAACCCATCCAGAAAGTTCAGCCAGATCACCGGTGCAGGAGCATCGGGATTATAGCCGACAGGCAGACGGCTTCGCACGATAGCCGGTCTGCCTTCGGTGAAAGTGCCGTTCAAGAGCAGCGTACCGTTGGCAACATGGATGCGATCCTGCTCCGGAGGGAAGTCAGACACCTGCGCTTCCAGTTTCAGCACTTCCAGAATGTTGGTGATCTTCCGTGGGATGTTGTTCACGGCACAAAATTTCAGCTTGTCGTAAATCTCCCCACGCAGAGGAAGGTCATCCGTCACTCGACCATCGGGCGTGAAAAAAGCTCCGTTTGCGAAGATGATTCTGCGCTCATGCAGAAATTCTTCACAAAACAGAGCTTCGTTGATGTTCTGCCCGTCAAACCAGACAGGAAAATTCATATTAGGCGTTTTCCGGTTCTTCGCCACGGTGCGCCACCTCCTTTTTCTTTCGTGCGGTATACTCTTGCAGAAAAGCAATTTTGTCGTCCTGCATCAGCTTGTCCACCAATGCCACCCGTTCTTCCAGATCACCCACCGTCAGCACATCTGCCATATATTCGATATAGCAGTGCATCTGGCAGGCTTCCACAAAACGGTCATCCAGAGCATCTTCCGGTGTCTTGGGTGCGTATCGTATTTTCCAATCTTCCAGCAGATGCAGATAATCCGTCAGCACCCGGAAACACAGCATTTCATTCTCCCGGAACTGACGGATATAGGGACGCTTTGGCTTGACCATAGCTGCGGCAGTGGGCGGTTTCGGGTCAAGCCCGAAGTCCGCAGCCAGCTTTTGCGCTGCTTCATAACTGCTCAGATCGAACAGTCTTGCCACAAGGTCGATTACATCCCCCTTGGCTCCGCAGCCGAAGCAGAAGAAATAATCCTCGTTCAGCTTCAAGCTCGGATGCCTGTCGTTGTGGAACGGGCAGCAAGCCATACCATTGCGGTTGACATTCAGCCCGTAGTGTTTTGCGGCTTGCTTTACGCTGATTGCCGCCTTGATGATTTCATAGATTGTCATAGAAAAACCTCCGTTCATAGTATTTAGAAAGCACGAAACACCCGCCGTGATTGGCAGGGGTTTGGCTCCTTCTACTATGGTTATGCCGGATTTTTCAAAAAACAGGCTAATCGGAGGACAACCCCGTTTCAAAAAACAGGACAACTTATGGATAGATGTAGATTTCTTTACATTAGCATGATAGAATTAAGAAAATGAAAAAACAGGACAGGAGGGGCAAGCATGAACCAAGAACTGATGACATTGGATTTTTGGCAGGATACGGTCATATATGAGGGAAAAACACTTCCTGTCGGCGCTCTTGCCTGTGATGCGCTGAATGTCCCTGCGGATACCATCGCAAAGATGAACGAGCAATGCGAGAAAATCAATCTGCTGCTTGGAATATTAAACGCCGGACAGGATGCTTCTGCACTCTGTCCTATTGCAACGGAAGCTGCTCTGACGATGCTTGATATTCTCAGTCAAACACCGCCGTTCTCCTATATGAATATCTCAAAGCACAGAGAACGGATTGAAAAAGTCTTTACTGTGGACAATGCGCTGAAATATGTGGAGTTTGCCATAAAAGCCGCAACCAATTCTTTGCAATTTGAAGAAATCCAGAACTTTGCCGATGCGATGATGCTCCAACGCTATACCGCAGTTTTCGGGCATCTGGCATACTCCCTTGGGGAATACCAAACGGCCATGCTTGATTTTGCAGAAAAATCAGACGGCAATGAAGCAGAACGCACCGCAGAGGGTTTTGCAAAAATGTTCGGCGACTATTTTCCGCCGGAGTTCTCTATCACGGAGGGCAATGCCTGGATGTCTACTTTGAATAATTCCGTTCAGTATATATCGGTCATCCGTCCCGGCGAAAAAGTTGCGAAGCTGGTCAAGCGGATGCACTATGTATCCTTTGTAGGGATGTTCCGGTCTGATCTTTTTGAGGGCTTATGTGTTGGTCATGCCCCGAAAAAATGCAAAATCTGCGGCAAGTGGTTCCTCACCACCAACGCAAGGCACACCAAATACTGCGGCGGCTATGCACCGGGGGACAAGCTGCACCGCACTTGCCGACAGATCGGCAACCTGAAAGGCAGAGAACAACGGGAGCTTGCGGACGATCATCCGGTGAAACAGATTTATGAGAAACGGCTGAACACCATAAACCGCTATGTGAAGCGTGGTACTCTGGACGCTGATCTTGCAGAGGTTATGAAAAAGCTGGCAAAGGATAAAATGCTTCGAGCGCTGAGCAATGTCGCCTATGCCTAAGGTGATTACGAAAAAGAGATGGGACAGGCTGCTTTGAAGAAAGAAGCAAAATTACGGACGAAATGAGGAATATGTAATGGCACAGAAATATGATTTAACTGATATTGGGAATGCGCTTAGCCGGGTTATGGACAATCCTATGACCAAAATAATCCGTTCTGGCTCTATTGGTGTGTTGGGCGTAGTAAACCCAGTTGCGGGAATTGTAGGCGGAATAGGAAATGATCTTCTATCTGAATACAATACCTTCAAACTCGGCCATCTACTGAACGGTCTTGCATCTGGCTTTAATCTCGAAAGAAGATTGAACGAGCTTTACAACTATGTAAACTCCAGCCCGGAAAAGGCTATTATCGTAGCCAATCTGTTCAAACAAACCGTAAATGCAGAATGCCCAAAGGTTTGCGTTATTTATGGTCTAATTCTTGCAAACCATTTAGAAACACTTACAGAATTCACGCACGAAGAATTGATTGTCTGTAAAGCTTTGGAAAACGCTACGGATTATGATCTGAAGAATTTCAAAGAAATAATGGAGAACTATCTTAAGCCAACATCAAATGGAAGAAGAATTGTATTTCCAAAAGACTTTGCAGATATTGCTGCTTTCACCACCACATGCGATTGGTGTGTATATAATAGAATCTTTGTTTCTCGCACAGCAGAGTGGGGTGAAATGGAAGAAGGCATTTTGGATATGAGCACGTACTATTACGAGGCAAATCCTGCATCTGTTCTTCTGGATAATATAAATGCTGCAAGACAAACTTGGAATTATGGTTAATTATTCCCGCTGATTACTTAGAAGGGAGGTGCGCTATGCTAAATGATTTTTCGTGGAACATGACCGGATACATACCGAAGCACCAAGTTAATCCACACGGTGACGGCATCATCCCCTATGTGGCAGAGCGCATCTTCCAACTGGAACCGGAACCGCCAGCGGTGGACAGTCTGAATGAATATATCCTGTCTGCTTTGCGGGAAAAGAATTTGCTATATTTTTCGTTCTTTCTGCACCACTACGAAACGCAGCTCAACAAGCGCATCAAAGGCTTTCTCAGTGTGGACGGCGGCAATCTGTACGACACAGACCGATTTATCGATATAAAGATCTCCTGCCGGGAGCAAATGCTCCAAAAGCTGATGGACTATGATCCTGCCAAGGGTGCGGAGTATGCTACATACATCTATCCGTTCATCTGGGATTCTATGCTCCGTTTCCGCATGGGCGAAGAAAAATGGTCGGTATCCTCTCTGACCAATTACAAAATGGTGCGATCAATGGCGTGGCTGTACCATAACACCAAAGATGCGGTCAACCAGTTTTCCAAGAAGTATAACTGCGACCTTGCTCTTGCGGAAGAATATCTGAAAGTTGTCCGTGGAATCCGCAACCAGCAGCCGTTCTATATAACGGACGAGGACGGCGAGGAAACAGGCGAGGATATAGCCCTTGACGATAGCTGGAACTATACCGACATCCTCTGGAACGGCATACAAGCAGAAAAGGTACAGCGGGCATTTGAGAAGCTGAATTACCGGGAACAGACCTTGCTCGAAAAACGGTTAGCAATCTGTATGACCTGCGGGCGAGTTGGCTCATGGAAGAACCGCCCCACTTTTGAAGAATTGGCGATTATGTTTGAGGGCAGCACAGCCAGCGGTGCAGAGCGAGCCTACCGGAAAGCGGTGGACAAACTGACAGAACTGCTGGTTGCCGAAGGTGCGCTCCATGCTGTCCGGCTGAAACAGAAAACCAAAACCAAGCGCAAAAAGAAAATCGCCGCCGCAATCTACGAATATCAAGCAGACTGCGACGGCGAATGGGGCGAAATTTCAGTTGATTTTGAGAACGGCACAGCAGAGATTATCCGACTTGCTGATTGGGATACAATTAAAACGAACTGGTTTGCCAAGGAGGCGATCCGGTATATTTTATCATTGTCGCCTGATGCTCTTACAAAATATATGCTCGTCCCCCTTGAGCCGCCACTTATATCTTGAATCCTTACAACCACTGTAAGTGGTATTTGCTGTGTTCCCATGCTATCATTTTATTACAAATGATAGGAGGTATTCACATGAAACCCATTTTGAATATTGAAAATTTAACAAAAATCTATGGCAATGTGCCAAGTCAAACAAAGGCACTGAATGGGATCACCTTCCAGGTGATGCCGGGAGAGTTTCTCGGCATTATGGGAAGCAGCGGTTCCGGTAAATCCACACTGCTCAATTGTATTGCGACTGTGATTCAACCCACAGGTGGAAGCATTCAGGTGGAAGGCGATACTCTGCAATCCCTCAAGGGAAAGGCTCTTGCAGAGTACCGTGGCAAAAAAGTTGGTTATCTATTCCAGAACTTTGAATTGCTGGACAACCTGACTGGCAGGGAAAACATCCTGCTCCCGACTTCCTTGCATGGGGTATCCGAAGCAGAAAGCAGCCAGCGGCTGAAGCAGTTGGCTGACTATCTGGAAATCACTGATGTTCTGGATAAGTTTCCGTCCAAGATGTCCGGCGGCCAGCGTCAGCGTGTTGCGGCAGCAAGGGCTCTGATCTTACATCCCCAAATGATCCTTGCCGATGAACCGACGGGTGCGCTGGATTCTAAGAACGCAAGAAGTCTTATGGAGAAGCTGTCCGGCCTGAATCGTGACGAACAAGCTACGATCCTGATGGTAACCCATGATTCCAATGCCGCCAGCTTTTGCAAGCGCATTCTGTTCATCCAGGACGGCGTGATCTTTCATGAGCTTCGGCGTGGAGACGAAAGCCAGCAGGAGTTCTACGGGCGCATCCTGAAGGTGATGGCGCAACTGGGAGGGGGCAGCGCAAATGTTCTCTAATCTCATTCTTCGGAACAGCCACCGCAGCCGAAAGGAAAACGGTCTGTTTTTCAGCTCCCTGGTGATTTCTATTGTTGCCTTTTACATGATTCTTTCCATCTCCACTCAAGATGTGATGCTCTTTTTGCAGAAAATGGAGAGTGACGCAGTTGACAAACTCCTGCTTCTGATTCCTGCGTTTTATGGGATGACCCTCGGTATTCTGTTCTTTTTGATCTATTTTGCCTGCAAGTATCAGTTCGAGCGCAGACGGCATGAGTTTGGTGTTTATCTAATGTTGGGGATGCGTAGAAGTAAACTGTTTGGTATGCTTCTGGCGGAAGATTTCCTGACCAGTATTCTTGCCATGCTCATAGGCTTACCTGTGGCTGTGGTGCTTTCAGAAATTGTCAGTCTTGTCACCGCCAAGCTGGTAGGCATGGGGATCATCGGTCATCAGTTTTCTTTATCCTGGTCTGCAATTGAATGGACGCTGGCAGGATTTCTGGCAATTAAGCTGACGGCACTTCTGATTTTGAGTGGACGAATCAGCCGCCAGGAGATCGGTACTTTGCTATCCCAGCCAACGAACCGCCCCAAAAAGCAAATGCCATCTGTTATCTATGGACTGGCTGCTATATGCGGAAGTGTGATGTTGGCAGTGGCTTACTACATGGCGATTCAGGGAATTGCATGGACAAAGGTAAGTATGATGGGACTGACTTTGCTGTTGGGCATAGTTGGTACGATGCTGCTTTTCTATGGGATGCGTGCGCTGATTGCTTTGATTGTTAAGAAAGGAAAAGGAAATAAGCAGCTTCATGTATTTACCTTCCGGCAGATTCAGGAGAATGTTATTCATCAGTCAACCTCCATGGCCATCAGCTCCCTGCTGATTCTGGCGGCGCTGTGTTGTTTTGGTGCGGGCGTAGGAATTGCAGGAACGAATAGCCTGTCTTCTGGCCATGTAATCGACTATACTTTTGAAGATCATACTGCAGAAGATTCATCGCAGGTTCTTCCGAATATAAAGGCAGCCCTGAAAGAAAACGGTTTGGAAAATCAATTTTCAGAGCTTTTTGAAATGAGGGTTGGGCGTATTCGCACCACAGAAGATTATGATAATGCCTACAGCATGGACGCTGTTATGGACTCTCTTCGGAGCCTGCCCCAGTCGGAAGACCGGGATGTCCTTCTGAACAATCTTGGTTATGCCACATACCCATATTTGATTTGTTTATCGGACTATAATCGTTTGTTGGAATTGTCCGGCAAACCGGCTCTCCAATTAGGCGAAAAGGAGGCCGCTGTCTATATTGATACAGAGTTTACTACGGTAAGTCGTACCGCAATGCTGAACCAAGTATTGGCCGGACAGCCCAAGGTGGAACTGGATGGTAGTCCGATTCATCTTACAGGAGAGGTTCAGTCTGTGAATTTGGTCACGGACCGTTCTATAACCTTGTCCTTTGCATTGATTCTTCCGGATGAAGCATTCCTATATTATAGCCAGGGAATGTATGATACCTATGTCAATGCGGTGCTCAGTGAGCAGGCTCTGGATGGAAATAGCCTTATGACTGCATATTTGGATTTGAACGAGAAGCTGGACGAAACTGGCATTGAATATGAAAGCTATCTTCAGAATATAGGTCGTCAGCTTTTCTACACCATAGCATCCAGTTATATTACCCTCTATCTTGCGATTGTTTTCCTGGTAGTTGCCAACACCATCGTGGGTGTTCAGTTCCTGATGAGTCAGCAGAAAACCGGGCGCAGATACCAGACCCTGATCCGCCTGGGAGCTACTTACGAAACCCTTTGCCAGTCTGCTGGAAAGCAAATTACCTGGTTTATGGGACTTCCTGTATTGGTTGCGGCTGTCAGCAGTCTGTTTGGAGTCAGGGCGTTATTTACAGGGATACTCTCGTCCCGAACCCGTGGGACAGTGTCTGCAATGCTGCTTGTATCTGCTGCTATGATTTTACTACTTTGCGTGATAGAATATATTTATATGAGAGTGGTCAAGCGCTCCAGTGATCGGTATTTGCTGACACTGATGCAGCCGCAGAGAGAAGAATAATTTGGAAGGAGGTGCTGTCATGAAAAGAATTGCTGTTGTGGAAGATGAAGTCTATATGCGGGAAGAACTCTGCGATATGCTCCAAAAGGACGGCTATCTTGTGGAGGCAATTACCGAGTTTGAAGATGCCGCTCGGCTCTTGGCAGCCCTCCGCCCTGACCTTGTGATCTTAGACCTGAACTTGCCGGAGATCAGTGGCTTTCAAATCTGCCAGGAGCTAAAGAATAAAACTGCTATCCCCGTCCTGGTGCTGACTTCCAGAGATCAGGTAAAGGATGAACTGCAAGCGTTCCAGTTGGGTGCCGATGAATATTTGACGAAGCCGTGCAGAAAAGATCGACTTCTTGCCAGGGTATCCAATATTCTCAAAAGGTATGAAGGCCGTACCAATCTCATAGAGGGACCAGATTTCCTGTTAGACCAGCAGACCTACACGCTTTATATTCATAATACCTCTGTGGTGCTTCCAAAAAATCAGGGAAAACTGTTGGTCGCTCTTTTGTCCGGCGGCGATGCTCTGGTCACGACGGAGCAGCTTTGCATGGCACTATGGGGAACCACGGAATACATAGATGAAAATGCCTTGCAGGTTAACCTAACCCGGCTGAAAAAAACGATGTCCGCCCTTGAAATGAAGCAGCGAATCGTTGCAGTTCGAGGAATGGGCTACCGTTTGGAAGCGGAGGTGTCTCTATGAAGCAGCTTTGGCACATGATAGAACGGTACTACCCCTGGCTTCTGTTGCTGCTGGGCGTGGATTGCTTTTGCGCTGTCATTCTTTGGATTTCTGACATTCAGGTATTTCAAACCTTGATCGGGTTAGTAGTTCTGACGAGCATCCTTTTGTTTTCAGCGATTCTGTTTGTACTAAACAAGAGGGAGAACACCCACATGGAACTGTTCCGAGATTTCCTCAGTGATCCTACCATCTGCAATGAAGAACGGCTGCTCAGTGCCATTAGTCAGAAAGAAGGAGAATCTGTCCGATTTTTGGCTTCGGTTTTACGGGAATACAAAAACGAGAGTAACAATATGGCGGATGCCCTACGGGACTATGAAGAATACGTGGAGGGCTGGGCACATGAAGCGAAAACGCCCCTATCGTTGCTGACCATGCTCTTGGATAACCGGAACGATGAAATCTCTCCTTCCCTGCAAGCAAAGCTGGATTATGTCCGCAGTCAGCTTCAGGAGGATGTCACGCAGATGCTGTACTATGCCCGGTTGAAGAGCAGTACAAAGGATTACCGATTTGAGGATGTCAATTTGAATGACTGCTTGGGTGAAGTTCTGGAGGACTATGCCCCACTTCTTGAAGAGAAGCATTTTGTCATTCTCAACAAACTGCAATCTGAAACAGTCTATACAGACCGTAGAGGACTTCAGTTTATGTTGGGACAAATCGTTAGCAATGCCATCAAATATAGCAGCGATAGTCCCATGCTTACAATTTCCGTGATACATTCGGAGACTGCAGATATCCTTTCTGTTGAAGATAACGGCATTGGCGTAAAAAAATATAATCTGCCGTACATTTTTCAAAAGGGCTTTACCGGGGATTCTACTGACAGCAGAAAGAAGGCTACCGGTATGGGACTTTACCTGGTTAAGAAGATGGCCGACGATCTAAATCTTCATCTGGAAGCAGCTTCCCAGTGGGGAAAGAGCTTCAAGATTGTCATCTTCTTTCCTAAATTGAGATCCAACGGAGGGAAATAATATAAACAGAAAAACGCCCGCAGGATTTTCTCCTGCGGGCAGCGTGTTGTCAGCTATCCCAAGGCTTGTATTCTGTTACAGTTTTCAAATAGGTTTCGGGATCGCCGTTCAAGATAAGGTCTGCATACTCCAAAGGAGCGTTGTAGATCAAATAATCCAGCTCTGACCGCTGATACATATTGTCAGCAATCTCGTTCTCAACGACGATAGTGTCAATCGCAATCATACTGCCGTCGCTGAATTTCACTTCCACACAGCAATTATCCATATTGTAGGCACAAGATATTAAGGTTTTCATGGTATGTCCTCCATAATTCGTAATATAAAGCGAAAATCCCGTCTGACTTCCTGTTAGAAATCAGACGGGATTTGTCCGTATGCACCCCGGAAACCGTCAGCTAACAGTTGATAAGTAAATTAGTTCCTTATCACTGTTAAGCCAACGGTTACAGGGTTTTTATTATGCCATTTTTAGGGCGTTTACCCCTTAGTTTACCCCTTACAGATTTTTATACCCCATTTAGGAGCCGGAAACGCTCTTTATAAACTGCTCCATTCGGGCGGCGCTGGCCTGCTTCATTTGCTCGGTCACATGGCCGTAAACATCCAGGGTAAAGGCGGCGGTGGCGTGTCCGAGATTGCCCTGCACGGTCTTGATGTCATCTCCGGAACGGATGGCGGCGACGGCATAACTATGGCGGAGATCGTGAAAGCGAGCGTCCGGCCTGCCGATGGACGCGGCGGCCCGCTTGAATGCCCTGTAAAGGGTGGGCTTTGTCAAATGCCGCCCCAGGTCATCCGTAAATACAAGGTCGCTTTTCTGCCATAGCGCCCCGGCCATAAGCTGGTGTTTTGTCTGCTGCATTTTCCGATGCCTCAGCCGTTCCATAACGAATGGGGCTGCGGTGATGGTGCGGGTCTTACTGTTTTTTGTGGGGATCAGTTGATAGGCGGACATCCCCGCCTCCTGGTGCAGCTGCATTTGCTTGTTGATGGTCAAGGTGCCGGTGCCAAAGGCCACGCAGTCCCAGGTTAGGCCCAGCAATTCCCCTTGCCGCAGGCCGGTGAACAGGGTCACAAGGAAAGCATCTTCAAACGGGGTGTCCCGGATTGCCTGCATGAAGTCAGCTATTTGCGTTTCGTCCAGGGGCTTGATCTCCTGGCGCTGGATCTTGGGCAGCTTGCAAAAATCACCATCCGCCGGATTCAACGGTATATAACGATTTACGACCACCTGCCGCAGCGCCCCATGCAGAACGCCGTGGACATTCTTCACGGTCTTAGGGGACAGCGGCGCGGATTCGTAGACCGTCTCCCCTCCCCTTTGGATGGCCTTGCCGTCTGCGTCCCTCTTCGGCACCTTCTTGCCGCTGGTAAGTAGGGTATTGAAAAACTTCTGCACCGTGTGGGTGTCCAGCTCCTCCAGCTTGACCGCCGCAAGATATGGCTTGATATGCAGCCGTATGTCATCCTTGTAAATTTTAACGGTGCGGGGCTTCACGCCCTCCAAATAGGTGTCCGTCCAAATGTCCAGCCACTCCCCCAGCGTCATCTTGCACGGCTCCCGATAGGCTTTATTGTCCACCGCCGCCACAGCCTGCGCCAGCTTCTGCCGGGCCTCCTTTTGGGTCTTTGCATAAACGGATTTGCGGATGGGTTTTCCGGTGCCGGGATCATGACCGGCCACAAAGCGGGCCTCCCATGTGCTGTCTGCCCGCTGCCGGATGCTCCCAGCCCCCTGGGCGGCCCTGGTATTTGATTTTCTCGGCATTGTATCTCCTCCTGTTTTCTGTATAAACCGCCCTCGGTGCGTCGGCACCGGGGCGGTTATTTACTCAATGTGGCCCAACTCATCAAGCATTCGGGAAAATTCGCGCTCTATTTCCGCCCTAAGCGAATCGATCCATCCAATTCGATCCAAAACAACGAATAGATTTCCGCTTTTTTCTTCCACAATGTCTTCCATATCTTGCCGGAGCCTTTCAAGGTCTCGGGCCATATCTGTACCGATTTCATATTGCGCCAAAAGAGATTTTTGATAGTCTTTGTGCGCTTTAAATAAAGAGTTTACTGCAATACAAATCTGCTCAAACGATTCCCTTTCATATAGTAACCTTAACCCATTTAAAACTATAGGTTTTATAGTAGGCTCATATTCTTCCAAACATTTAAGCCATTCGCAGAATGATTCAGCTAAACCATATTCTTTGCACACTGCAAGTGCATTTACATCGGAGGTAGTTAAATCCGTCCTACACAAAAGATAGTCAGTGGATACACCATAAAAGTCTGCAAAGCAATTCAAATATTCGGCATTCATTTTAAGATTGGCGCAGGATTCCGCCCTACTGTGGTATTCGTCATCAATTTCGTAATTCATTAGACTTGCGCGGCTGATCTTAATGCCGTATATGCGCAAAAGTTCTTCTGACAACTTGGCATGAGATAGTTTTTTTGAATTGCGCAGCTTCTTCAACCTCCGAGCCATTTCAAAAGATTGTTCTTTTCGATTCATAATCTCCTCCAGTAATATTGTCAGCAAAATATACCAATACTAATTTAAAGTTGAATAAATTTTACTTTATTATACTTGAACAAGCGCTCGACGAAAAGTATAATTAAATCATCAGCAAGCCGATAATAGCATATTAAATTATGCATGTCAAGGAGGTATTGAAAATGGAGAACATTGCATTGCGGAGGCTGGCGCGGGCAAACGGTGTACCCCTGTGGAAAATTGCAGCCCAAATTGGCGTTAGCGAGCCCACAATCACACGCTGGATGCGCTTCCCCTTGTCGGAAGACAAGCGGGCGAGAATTGAGCAGGCTATCTCTATTCTCAGCCAGGAGGTGGAATAATGGGCTCAACGGCTCCCATTGCGGTCTCGATGGCCGAGGCTGCCCAGCTCTTGGGTGTCAGCCGGCCGACGGTCTATACCTGGGCGAAGATGGATGGGTTTCCCGTGGTTAAATTAGGCGGGTGTACCAGAGTGTTGGTGGACGACTTAAAAATTTGGGTGCGGGAACGAGGGGCATAACATGGCGGAAGGCTGGGTAAAACTGCATCGTTCCATGCTGGATTCGCCGATATTTTCGAATGCGGAGCTGCTGCGGCTATGGGTCTATCTGCTGATGCATGCGGCGCATACGGAGGTCGACATCATGGTGGGCAATCAGATGATCCGTCTCAAGCCGGGGCAACTGGTGACAGGGCGCAAGAAAATCGGCCGGGATTTGGGGCTGGATGAAAGCAAAATTCGGCGTTTGATAAATAAGCTGGAACTTGCCGGAAATGTGACCATCACCCCGACCAACAAATTTACCCTCGTAACCATTGAAAACTGGGACTTTTTTCAAGGTGGAGAAGAAAAAGTGACCAGCAAAACAGCCGATAACCGGCCAACAAATGACCAGCAGATGACCACAAACAAGAATGAAAAGAATTACAAGAAATCTTTCTCGCCCGACGGCGAGGCATACAGGTGCGCTTTATTTTTGGCAAAGAAGATCCACCAGCGGCTCCCTAAATCAAAGCCACAAACGGAGGCCATCCTGCAAAAATGGGCGGATCAGATGGACAAGCTCCACCGCATCGACGGATACGAGTGGGAGACTATTGCAGAAGTGTTGGACTTTTCCCAGCGGGACGATTTTTGGAACACCGTGATCCTCTCCGCCGGAAAGTTTCGCCGACAGTTTACGCAGCTCATGGCACGGATGGAGGGAGTGAATCGCAATGCATCGTGATGTAACAGAACTCGAATACGCACTCTGCGGTGCTGTGCTGAAGGACACCCGGCGGGTACTGCGTGTGGTGCGTCCCTTGCTCTCCGCCGAGGACTTCAGCATTGATCCTTGCGCTGCCTTGTACGCCGCCGCAGTCCAGGCGCAGGACAAGGGGCAGGGCTTTGACGAGGCGCTGGCCATCACAGCCTTGACCGATCAGATGGAGTACGAAGCCGCCGGGAGCTTTGTCGCTCTCTGCATGGATAGCGCCCCCACCACGGCCAATGCCGAGGTCCACGCAAAGCTGCTGCACAAGGCCGCCGTTGATCGAGAGCTGCGGCGGGCAGTGGAAAACATTCTTGCTGACCCCAACCGAGAGGACACCGCCGAAGCCCTCACCGCCGTCTGCAAGGCCGCCCTAGAGCGCAAGATAGATGCCCATCCGGCGGACTTATCCAGCATTCTGACAGGTTACTTGAACGGTCTGACAGCACCGCAAACACGGCTACATACGGGCTTCAATGATTTGGATGCGCTGCTTATGGGCTTGGGTGCCGGGGAGCTGTTACTGGTGGGCGCACGCCCAGCCGTGGGCAAGAGCGCATTTTCCCTATCACTGGCGGAGGCCGCCGCGAAGCATGGCACGGTGCTGCTGTATTCCCTGGAGATGTCCGCCGACGAGGTAGCCGAGCGGCTGCAAGTGCGGCACACGGACCATGTCACGCTGTCCGACCTGGTAAACGGGCAGACGCAAAGTGAGGCCCTTTGGCAGGAGCTGGCTGACGCCGCCTCCGAGCTGTCCGCCCTCCCTATCCGCATTTGTGACGCGCCGAATATGACGGTTTCTCGCATTCGGGCCCAAGCTATGGCCCAGGAAGATTTGTCTTGTATCATAGTCGACTATGTGGGCCTGTTGAGACCCGACCGCCGGAATGACAACCGCAACCTTGAGTTGGGTCAAATTTCACGAGACTTGAAGAACTTGGCCGCCGAGCTGCGGGTGCCGGTGATCGCATTGGCGCAACTGAACCGAGGCAGGGATGAGACCGAGCAGCCCACCCTTCGGGACTTGCGGGACTCCGGCGAATTAGAGCAAACTGCCAATAAGATCCTATTCCTTTGGAAAGTCGACGCCGGGAGGAGCATCATCGGCTGCAGCGTCGCCAAGAACCGACGGGGCAAGACCGGCGCGGTGCAGTTGCGATTTGAAGGGGCACACATGCGATTTTGGCCTATGTGCAATGGCGAGTATGTGGAGCCTTGCCCCGCACGTTCCGCCGCCTATGATCGAGTCATGGGCAGGGTTCTATAACCGCCAAAAAGTCACAGAAACCGCCGAAAGAAAGGGGTGATATATTGACACCGCGCAAAGAAAAAGCCCTGCAAGCCCTCCTTGTGTGCCGTACAAGGGCAGAGGCGGCAAAGGCCGCCGGAATTGGGGAAAGCACCTTGCGGGAGTATATGAAAGATGCCGAGTTTACGGAGCGGTACAATCAGGCGTTCGGGGGCATGGTTGCCGATGCCACACGGCAGGCGCAGCAGACATTAAGCCCGGCCCTCTCCACCCTGCGGGAGATCATGGAGGATAGGGAGGAACAGGCAAGCGCTCGCATTACCGCCGCCCGGTCAATTTTGGAATACGCAATGAAGTTGTGCGAGCAAACCGACATTCTTGACCAGCTTCAATCACTTGAACGATGGAGGTGCGAAAATGAGCAATTTAAAGCGCAGGGTTGACCGGTTGATGCAGGATGCCCGGCGGATTTCGTGGAAACCGCACATTCTGCTCCTAACTGGCCGGGAAAACGAATACAAACTGGAAGTCCACGAGTGGAACGGTGTACCGGGCAGCGCACGAGATGGAAGCCACACAAAAACATACACCTTCCCCGATAAAGAGTCGGCAAAGGTCTTTGTGGGGGAGATGGAGGAATACTGGCGCAAGAAATATTCGCTGGTGTCGTCCGACCTCCTGCTGCTTGATTTGACGATCCCAGCGGGAAGAAAAAATTAACAGAAAGGGAATTATTTTACCATGAACATTAACGCAAATATCGAAACCGCCGAGAGTGTGAGAGAAAAGGCAAAGGCCGCTTTGGGGCTTGACTTGAGCAGCGCCCTTGACCTTGTGAGCCGTAGCGACTATGACAGCGAGGAGGCATATCTGGACGCGGCTACAAAGGCCGAGCTGGAAAGAAGCAATCCCGAATACCGATCTATCCGCAGCCGCCTGAAAGCTGAACTGCGGCAGCGCACGGAGCAGGAGGAGCGCAAAGCGCAAGGCGAGGCATACAAGGCGATCCGTGCCAGTGTGAGCCTCGACAGCGTAGATCAGAAGAACATCGACACGGAGGCCGCAGACCTCGCCCGCCGCGACCTCGCAGCCGGACGCATTTCCGCTTCTGCGCTGGGTGCAACGATTGAGCAGTACGCCCGTGATCTGAGCGAGAAGAAAAAGGACAGCAAGGCCAGCAATACCCTTTTCAACGCCATGTTGCGCGGGCAGATGTAACAAGAACATATTTCAAAGGAAATCAATAAATGAGAGAAACAACGATCCATTGGATGAATGATGAAAAATGCGCCGATGTTTCCACCTGCGATCCACGGCTGATTGCACAGATCGAGGGCAACGGCGGCAAGCCGATTGCGCAATACCGGGATGGAAGCCGGGAATACCGGATTCCCGTTGAGCTTGTCCAAATCACAAAATAAAAAGCACGGGGCTGTTTTGACAGCTCCGGCAGAAAATACAAAAAGGAGAATTTTTCTATGCGAGAGCTTACATTTGATACCGGCGTACAGAAATACACCGTCAACGGCGTGGAGGATGTGTTCCGCATCAATCCCACGGACACGGAGTTTATCGGCCGCCTGTCCGACGCGTTTGAAACGCTGAACGGAATGTGGAAAAACCGCGGCGACACCGTGGAAGAGGATATGAAAAGCGATGACCTGAAGCAGATTGTCAGCGGTATGCGCAAGATGGACGGGAAAACCCGACAGACCATCGATGATCTGCTGGGTGAGGGCGTTTCCGAGCAGGTTTTTGGGAGTGTCAGCACTTATGCCCTGGTGGATGGATTTCCCGTGTGGGCAAACTTCCTGCTTTCTTTGATGGAGGACTGTGACAAAGCTTACCAGCGGGAGCGTAAGCTTTCCAATCCCCGGCTGGAGAAGTATCTGAAAAAATACAGGAGAACGCTATGAGGTGGTAAGCTATGCAGCTACAAACTAACACGGACGGAGCGGTTGTAATTTCCGTAAAGTGTGACACAAAAGATGCCGGCAAAGAGCTGGAAAGACTACAAAAGAAGCTTAAAAAAGCGGAGGATGCCTATTCCGACAAAACATCCCGGCGGGACGCGGCAAAAGCCGCGCTGGACAGCAAGCGGCAGGAGCTGGCAGAAACGGAGCGCACGATGCAGCGGCTTCGGGACGAGACAAAGAGCCTCGAAAGCTCGCTGAACCCATATACATCCACGGAAAATCTTGGCCCGGAGGAGTTCATCCGGCGCAGTGAGGTGCTGTCACAGTGCAAGGCACAGATCGCGGAAATGGAGGAGCTGCAGAAAAAGCAGAGCAAAGAGGCGGAAACCCTGGATAAAAAATATAGGGATATTGAGCAATCCACGAAGAAAGCCGCCGAAAACCTTGCGCAGGTGAAAAAGGAGGCGGGCGCCGCTGTTTCAAAGCTACGCGGGACAAGCGTTTTGGAGAAAGCGTCCGTTTATGCCCAAAAGCTGGGCGCAAGCATAAAGAACATCGCAAAGCGTGCCCTTGTGTTCTCGGTGATTGCGGCAGCTTTCCGAAAGCTGAAGGATCTTATGAGTGCGGCTGTGAAGCAGAACGACGAAGCGTCGGCGGCCTTTGGGCGGCTGCGCGGTGCGCTGCTCACCCTCGCCCAGCCCGTTATCGAGGTCATCCTCCCGGTATTTACGGCACTTGCAAATATTATTGCGAAGATCATCAATGTGGCGGCAAGGCTCATTTCTGCGCTTTTTGGCAAGTCCTTTTCCCAGATGAGCAAAAACGCGGCGGGGCTGTATGAGCAGTCGGAGGCCATCGATTCCGTCGGGAAGTCCGCAAAGAACGCAAACAAATATCTTGCCCCGTTTGACGAGCTAACGGTTATGAGCGGCGCGGACAGCGCGGACAGCGCGGGCGGCGGAGGTTCGATTACTCCGAGCTTTGACGGCATGGAAAGTGCTTCGCCGCTGCTGGATGTGCTGTCGGGCAAGCTGCAAACCATCGGCACCATTGTGGGGGATATATTTACAGATGTGAAGGGACTGTTTGAAAAGCTCCTGTCGGGCGATTTGGGCGGCGTCCTGGATCAGGTGGTGAAGATCGACGGCCACATCCGGGAGCTTATCTCCGAGATGGTGCTTTTCGTGGGCGAAGCGGTAGGCGGCATCATCGATTGGGTGATTGAGAAATTCAATCTTGCCGGAACACCTATCGGGGATGCTCTAACGGCGATCAAGAACATGGTCATGGACGAAGCAACATTCATTTCCGCGCTGCTCATGGGAGATTTCGAGCAGCTAAGCAAGTCCCTGTCCTCGTTCCTGGCAAATGCGCAGGATATGCTCTTTTCGCTGATTGACGGGGCGAAGGGGATCATAGACAAGTTTATGACATGGCTGGACAAAAAAACCGGCGGCAAGTTCCACGGGATCATTGAGTTTATCAAAACAGAATTTAGCTGGCTCTTCAGCTTTGTGAGGGATTTAGCCGGAGCAGCCTTTGCGACCCTTAAAGAGATTTTGGGCGGGATCATCGATTTTATCGCGGGCGTTTTTACAGGCGATTGGGAACGGGCATGGAACGGCATCAAGCGAGTGTTTACCGGCATTGCGACAGCCATCGCCGGGGTTTTCGCCAGTGTGCTGAATGTCATCATCCGCGCCATAAACTGGATCATTGCCCAAATCAACAAAATCGACATATCGGTTCCCGATTGGGTGCCGTTCATAGGCGGGAAAGGGATCAATCCCAACATTAAGCCGCTGAAGGAGTTCCAGATTCCCCGCCTTGCGCGAGGTGCAGTCCTCCCCGCAAACCGCGAGTTTTTGGCGGTGCTGGGCGATCAGAAGCATGGCACGAACATCGAAGCTCCCGCAGATTTGATCCGGCAAATCGTCCGGGAGGAAGTCGGAAAAACTTCCGGCGGTGACACTCATGTAACAATCGTGCTTGACAGCGTGGACGGAAAGAAGCTGTTCGACACTATCGTGAGGGAGAATAACTCTGTAATTCGCGCAACGGGCGCAAGCCCGCTGAAGGTATAAGGGGAGGAGGTGAGAATATGGCCAGCTTGTTCGATATTATGAAGCAGCGTGTGGATGATGTTGTGGGTAAGGTGATCGATGTAACGGCATCCGCCGTAGAGGACACAGAGGAAAGCAATACTGCGGACGACGCAGAGTGACCCACCGAAAAAGGCTCACAGGGCGATCCTGTGAGCCTTTTGCTTGCAGATAATATTTCTTGCTTTTCGCTGCTTTCCGTGCTATTCTGTCGATAGCCCTTTATGGGCTGGGTGCTGCACGAACGGCAGGCGGTTAGTCACACCACCCGAAAGGGGGTGCTGTCTATGCGTATCACACTACATATCGGACGGTTCACCGTGACGATCATTGTGAAAAGCAGAAACCGCCACCGGGCAGGGTGACGGTTTCCATTTTGGTAAACTTGTAGATCCTCCGGGCTAACCGCTTGTCGCAGCACCCTTTTTCTATTTCCATTATAGCGGTTTTCCCCGCCTTGTCAAGTCTCGGATTCCTCCGGGGCTTTTTCTTTCGTCCTCATTGCTTGCATAACCTTGTCGCGTTGCGCCTGCGTTTCAACCGAACGGCTAACAAACGCGGGAACCGTTTCCCCGGCTCTCTGTGCGGCCTCCTGAGCCGTTTTAAGTGCGGCAGGGGTAAGGATAGCCCCCTCGCCTTGCGGCGCTCCTGCGGGCTGCCGTGGGCTTTCTCCCATAGCTTCACCAATGGCGCGATTGATAAAGCCGTTTACGCTTTCGCCGGTCTGCGCTGCGAATGTCTGTATTTCATCTTTCCGGCCTTTTGGCATCCGCACAAGAACTTTGTCGTATGCCTTGTCTTCATATCGCTTGATGCTTTCGTAACTATTTTTTCCGCCCAATGCTTTCACCTCCTTGCAACAGATTATATATTAAAATGAATTAGATATCTATATGCAAAATCGCCAAATAAATATAGATATCTTTATGCACTTTACCACTTGCATATAGATATCTATATGCTATAATAAGACCATAGCAAGGGAACAAACGAAAACAGCCAAGACACCGGCAAAGGTGGATGCAAAGAACACCTACAAGAGCGGATCGGGATGCGGGAGATTGAGATGCACTGAGAAGAACGCTAATCCGCAACGCCCCCCGCCGCCGGAGTTCCCCGCAAAATTAGGAGGTAAAGATAATGAGTAGCAACGAAATGGACAGCAAGATCAAGGAGCTGCGGGAGCTGCGCCGTATGGCGGACGAGCTGGCCGGAGAGATCGAGAGCATCACGGACAGCATCAAGACCCACATGGACGCGGAGGGCGTGGACACCATCAGCGGCACGGATTGGAAAGTGACCTATAAGGCCGTGACTTCCTCCCGCATCGACACCAGCGCATTGAAAAAGGCTCTGCCTGATGTGGTGGAGCGGTTCAGCAAGACCACCACGGCGAGAAGGTTTTGTATCGCATGATGGAGACAATCATAGCCATAGCCGGAGCTGTGCAGCTCACCCGCTGCATTATGGCTCTCATTGAAGCATTAGAAAAGCCCTCTGCGCCACCGCCGACCAAAGCAAGGCACAGAGAGCCGTAACCACCAACCACCGCAGGGAGGACGGTACATATAGTGTACCGCCTCCCGCAAATAAAAGCAAGGAGGAAAAACAGAATGAGTTTCTTATTTATGCAAAATTCCGTAAAGAGACTGTTTAAAATCATCGGCCAAGCAGACGGAACCAGCACTACAAGCGGGCGCAAAGGGCCGGAGCTTTCCGTTCTCATGGATGGCGATATTTGCTTGATTGACACCGAAAGTAAAGATTATAACGGGCGTATTTGCCTTATGTACTCCCCCTCAAAAAAGAAAGACTTATACCAGCGCCTTTTTATCGAGGGGCAAACCGTCCTTGTATGCGATCCCACAGACGGAGAAGAAAATGAAACAATCCCTTTGGATGAATTGCGCGTAACCGGCGTCGTTATTGGTATTGTCCGCAGCTTAGACGCAGAGGAAAAGGTTGACTTGAAAGACTGGCGCGAGTTTGAAGAAAAATTTCCGCATGATCCTCTCGAAACTTACTATGCGCCAAACTTGGGCTATGCTTTTGCGGCTAAAAAGTATCATCGCGGGAGCGGCTATGGCTGCTTTATGTCCGGGTATCATTACGGGTTTGCGGAAGGCCGCAGAGCAGAAAAGGCCGCGCCACGGAGAAAGCGCAGATCCGCAGGAGGCAAAGCATGAAAGAAGAAACTATGCACCGGCTAAATGAACTTGACGAGCAGCTGGACTATGTTATTAAGCACGTGGAGGAACTTCTTGCCAATAAAGAAATGAATGAAGATCAAAAGGAGGCGGGCCATAATGGATGAAATGGATAATCTCAGCATGGAGGAACTTCTCCAAGAAGCCCAGCGGCTTGTTAGGCAGCTCAGTGACGAGCAATTGCGCGAGGTCATGGAAGAATGCCGGTTGAATGGCTCGGAAACGGCTTGACGCACTAAAAAGCACCCCTTTTCTACCCCTTAGTTTACCCCTTACAGCTTTAACAATTATTTACAGCATTTTACACTCAAACCCGGAAAGCCTTGAAATTGCTTGATTTTTTTACACCAGTTTACAGCATTTTACACACTCGATGCAATTCAAATCCGGGTGTCACCTCCAACAAAAAACCCTGTAATCTCATTGATTACGGGGTTTTGTTATATATCCAAACCGCATGTTAGATGAAAAAATGACAAAACCATTAATTGTAGTTGACAAAAAGAAGGATATGGATATAATAAGGGACGAAAGAATAAGCTCTGGCAGACTGTACACAGATGTCCTGCCTTTTCTTTTAACAAGCGATTAGAGGAGACTAACCGAAATGCAAAGCGGAAGGGGCCCCGCACTTGACCAAGGAACAGAAATCGGAATTGTCAGCCATGCGGCCTGTATTGCGGAGGTGTACACGGGACGGTTTATGAATAGCCTGCCTTTTCTTCTACCAAACGGTTAGGGCTGACTAACTTAAAGGCGAAAAGAAAATAGAGACCGCCACCTTCACGGTGCGCCGGTATTGCCAGGGTGTACAGGGGATAAGGGGGCGAGGAATACTGTCCGGTGTGCGATGTACTGCTGGTATACGCCAAGTAGCAGCGGGCCGGATTCCCACCATGAGGAGAATGACAGACATGAGAGATCATAAGAATTTCTGGGACAAAAATGCCGGTCGGTACGACCGCTTTATGCGAAAGGATCGGGCGGCGTATGACGAGATGTATGAGCTGATCCGGCCGGTTGTACGGCATAAAACGGTGCTGGAGCTGGCGACCGGCACGGGATTGATCGCAAAACACATCGTAAATGCGGCGGCGCACATCGAGGCGACGGACGCCTCCGCAGAGATGATCGCAGAAGCGAAACGGGACAATCACTCGGCGAAGCTGCACTTTTCCGTGCAGGATATGTTCCGCCTGCCCTATGCGGACCAGTCCTTTGATGTAGTGATCGTGTCCAACGCGCTGCACATCGTGCCGCAGCCGGAGAAAGCTCTGCAAGAAATCAAGCGGGTACTGAAAGACGACGGCACGCTCATCGCGCCGACCTTCACCCACGCGGGAAACTCTTTTTCCGGCAGGGCCAAGGCTTTTTTCATGAAGCTGGCGGGCTTTCCTCTCCACAGCAAGTGGACCAGCAAGGAATACCTTCGCTTCCTGCAGCAAAACGGCTGGACGGTGCGGAAAAGCGCTGTTCTGAAGGCATCCTTCCCGCTAACCTATGCGGAATGTGTAAAAACGGAGGTGTGATATGTCATTCTTTGAAAATACCCGCAAGCCCGTGGGCTTTGGCGGGAAGCTCATGGTCGCCATGATGAACCTGGGCCACAGTCCTGTGGCACGGTGGGGACTTCACTTTTTGGAGCTTACTCCGGACGCCAAGGTGCTGGACTGCGGCTGCGGCGGCGGGGCGAACATCAAGAGACTGCTGAAAAAATGCCCGGAGGGTATTGTGAAGGGCATTGACTATTCCTCCGTCAGCGTGGAGAAATCCAAAAAGGTCAACGAGGCCGCCATCGCGGAGGGTCGCTGTGCCATTCTGCAAGGCAGCGTGGCGGATATGATCTTCGCAGATGACTGGTTCGATGCGGTTACAGCCTTTGAAACCGTCTATTTCTGGCCTGATCTGCCCCGATGCTTCCGGGAGGTCTACCGGGTGCTGAAGGTCGGCGGGACCTTTCTCATTTGCAACGAGAGCAGTGGCGACACGGACAAGGACGAGAAGTGGACGGAGATCATCGGCGGCATGACCATCTACAAGGACGCCGAGCTGAAGGCATATCTGGAGCAGGCGGGTTTTCACGAGGTGCAGATACACAAAAAGAAAAGCTGGCTCTGCGTCACGGCGCGGAAGTGAGGAAAAAGCAGACAGATGAAGGACAAGAAGCTCCTATTTGACCGCAAATGCCATGTGCTGTATTCCAAGCCCTGCAAGAAAGAGATACGGGCGAAAATCGCCCTGCACTATCCGGAAGCAGAGCGGGAGACAGTATGGGAACAGGTGCAGCGGCAGTATGTGGACTTCCTCTCCGACTGGCGCACCGACTTGGGCGGCAAAAAGAACTTCCACAACGGCGTAGGCGGCACCTACGACTGCATCGCCATCATGAGCTATTACACAGTCTGCAAAGCCGCTACTTCATTCCGTGAAATTGAAGAGATGGAGGAAAATCTGATCCTGCCGACCTTCCGCAAGCTGAAATTCGTGGACTGCAACAAGCCGTTCTGGCGGAAACTGATGTACAAGGCGTTTGTGCGGGCGAAAAGCGGCTGCGACAAATGGCACGATTACGAGATGTCGGTTGCGCCTTATGAAACCGACAAGCCTATTTATTATGAATTTACATCGTGTCCGGCGGCGGAGTTTGCCATCCGGCACGGCCTTACGGATATTATGCCCGCCCTGTGCAATGTGGACTATGCGTCCATGGAGCTGCTCCACGCAAGGCTGGTGCGGACGACTACCTGCGTGGATGGCTGCCGATGCGATTATACCATCTGCGGCGATCAGGACCCGTATGTAAAAGAACATCCCGAATATCGGGATGAGGCGGGCTTCAGGAGAAACAAATAAAAGCGCAATGCAAAGGCGGTGAGACAAATGGAAACCTTTCTTGGAATCATGATCCCTTTCTTGGGTACAACGCTGGGCGCGGCCTGCGTGTTCTTTATGAAAAAATCCCTTGGCGATCTGGTGCAGCGCGCCCTTGCGGGCTTTGCCGCCGGCGTGATGGTGGCAGCGTCCATCTGGAGCTTGCTGATCCCCGCCATTGAGCAGTCGGAGGATATGGGGAAGCTGTCCTTTCTCCCCGCCTTTATCGGATTTTGGGTCGGCGTGCTGTTTTTGCTCCTGCTTGACCGTTTGATTCCCCATCTTCATGTGGGAAGTGAACAGGCCGAGGGTCCGAAAAGCAAGCTCGGGCGCACCACCATGATGGTGCTGGCTGTTACCTTACATAATATCCCGGAAGGAATGGCAGTCGGCGTGGTGTATGCAGGCTTTCTTTCGGGCAATACGCAGATTACTGCGGCAAGCGCACTGGCGCTGTCCCTCGGCATTGCCATTCAGAATTTTCCCGAGGGGGCGATCATCTCCATGCCGCTCCGGGCGGAGGGGGAACACAAGGGCCGAGCGTTTCTCGGCGGCGTGCTTTCCGGCGTTGTCGAGCCTATCGACGCGGTGCTGACGCTTCTCGCGGCGCAGCTTGTGATCCCGGCGCTGCCGTATCTGCTGAGCTTTGCAGCGGGCGCCATGCTCTATGTGGTGGTAGAGGAGTTGATTCCGGAAATGTCGCAGGGGCGGCACTCGAATCTTGGAACGGTGTTCTTTGCGGTAGGCTTCAGCGTGATGATGGTGCTGGATGTGGCGCTGGGATAGGATTTCGGGAAGAAGAAACAGTAAGATCATTCCGATGCCGCCATCGCGGCCATCGGTTTGACATATATATTTTATATAGGAGGACAATCATTATGAAAAAACTCGGTTTATTTGCAGCAGGCGTGCTGTTCGGAACGGCAGGCATCAAGCTGCTGGGCAGCAAGGACGCCAAGAAGGTCTACGCCCACACCACTGCCGCCGCACTGCGTGCCAAGGAGGGCGTGATGAAAACGGTCACGGCGGTGCGTGAGGGTGCGGAGGATGTTTACGCCGACGCGAAGGCAATCAACGAATGCCGCGCAGAGGCGGAGGCTGCTGCTGTGGTGGAGGACGCTTCTGCGGAGGAAAGCAAGGCGGAGTGATCCATGAAGTGTACGATCCTACATGAAACGACCGGACGGCTGCGGGTACACCTGTGCTGCGGGCGGATGACAGTATCCCAAGCGGATGTGCTGGAATACTATCTGCGCGCCCAGGACGGCGTGCAGGCGGTCAAGGTCTACGACCGGACGCAGGACGCCGTGGTGCTCTATGAGGCGGAGCGCGGAAGTATAATTCGAGCGCTGGCGACATTCTCCTTCGCCAAGGCGGAAGCTATGGAGCTGGTGCCGGAGCATACCTCCCGGGCCCTGAACCGGGAGTTTGAGGACAAGCTGGCAGTTGCCGTTATGCGCAGATGCATCTCCAAGCTGTTTCTGCCTGCGCCCATCACCACGGCACTGGCACTGTTCCGCTCCGTAAAGTACATCCGGGAGGGGCTTTCGGCACTGTGGCACGGCAAACTGTCTGTCGCCGTGCTGGATGCCACCGCCGTCACGGTGTCCATGGTACGGGGAGACTTTGCCACCGCCGGCTCTGTGATGTTCATGCTGCATCTGGGCGAAATTCTGGAGGAGTGGACCCACAAAAAGTCCGTGGCCGACCTTGCCTCCGCCATGAGCCTGCGGGTGGACAGCGTCTGGCAGCAGGTAAACGGCACCGAGGTGCTGACGAAAATCACCGATGTGAAGCCGGGGGACCGTATCGTGATCCGCACCGGCGGCATGATCCCGCTGGACGGCCGAGTAGTGGAGGGAGAGGCCATGGTGAACCAGGCCTCCCTCACCGGCGAGTCTATGCCCGTGGCCAAGCATCCCGGCAGTCCCGTCTATGCCGGGACGGTGGCGGAGGAGGGCGAGTGCGTCATCTCCGTAGAGAAATCCTCCGGCAGTGGGCGGTATGACCGGGTGGTTCGCATGATCGAGGAGTCGGAGAAGCTGAAATCCACCGCCGAGGACAAAGCCTCCCGGATGGCGGACAGACTGGTGCCCTACACGCTGGGCGGCACGGCGCTGACCTATCTTCTGACCCGGAATGTGACGAAAATGCTCTCGGTGCTGATGGTGGACTTCTCCTGCGCCCTGAAGCTGGCCATCCCCATCGCGGTGCTGTCCGCCATGCGGGAGAGCAGCGGCTATCACATCTCCGTCAAGGGCGGACGCTTTTTGGAGGCGGTGGCCAAGGCGGACACCATTGTGTTCGACAAGACCGGCACACTGACCTATGCGACGCCCACCGTGGCGGCGGTCGTCCCCTTCGGCGGACATGACGAGGCGGAAATGCTCCGGCTTGCCGCCTGTCTGGAGGAGCATTACCCGCATTCCATGGCAAACGCCGTGGTAGCGGAGGCAAAGCGGCACGGGCTCACCCACGAGGAGTATCATTCGCAGGTGCAGTATGTGGTGGCCCACGGCATCTCCAGCATGGTGGAGGGCAAGAAGGTCATCATCGGCAGCGCACACTTTGTCTTTGAGGACGAGGGCTGCTGCATCCCGGAGGGAGAACAGGCGAAATTTGACACCCTGCCCGCCGCGTATTCCCACCTGTACCTCTGCATAGACGGGGAGCTGGCGGCGGTGATCTGCATCCACGATCCCCTGCGCCGGGAGGCACGGGAGGCGGTAAGAGCGCTGCACGAGAGCGGCTTTACCAATGTGGTGATGATGACCGGCGACAACCGCCGCACGGCGGAGACCGTGGCCGCCGAGGTGGGCGTGGACGCTGTGTACGCCGAGGTGCTGCCGGAGGACAAGGCCGCGTTTATCCGGCGGGAAAAGGCGAAGGGCCACACCGTTATCATGGTGGGCGACGGAGTCAACGACTCCCCGGCACTGTCGGAGGCGGACGCGGGCATCGCCATCTCCACCGGCGCGGCTATCGCCCGGGAGATTGCCGACATCACCGTTGCCTCGGAGGATCTGTTTGCGCTGGTAACGCTGCGCAGGCTCGGTGAGGCACTGATGGCGCGTATCCACGGCAGCTACCGCTTCATCGTGGGCTTCAACCTGACGCTGATCGCACTGGGCGTGGCGGGTGTACTGCCACCTGCCACCTCGGCACTGCTGCACAACGGGTCCACCCTGGGCATCAGCCTGCGGAATATGGCCGACCTGCTGGACGATGAAGAAAATACCCAAAAATAAACAAGCAAGTGAGGGAGCAGAGAGGCGGCAAGGTGCTTCTCTGCTCCTTGCAGGCATCGTGTGTTCAGCGTTAAGGTAGGCGGATATGCACTGATAAATCTGCCCCAAACGGGATTATAATACCGGCTATTGAGGTAATGCAGCCCCGTCTCGGTATCGTAGACATAGCCCCGGTAGCGGAGGGGATTTATAACTCCCAAGGTGGAGGCAAGTGTCCCGCTCATGCCGCAAGCTTCGCCCCACGGGCCGTAGGTATTGAATAGCTACACCCCATCAAAGTGTACCACATTTGCATTGCATTCATAAACCAAAATAATGCGCAGGGAGGTATAGGCCGTCTTCGCCGCCACCCGCATGGACAGATACTGCCAGTCATGAAAAGGGCACCGCGTATACCACGCGGTGCCCCCTTTAGTTGAACTGCCTGCTGCGAAATGCGTTAATATTTCTTTGCGATAGCTGTCATAATAGTAGTGAAAATAATATCTATTATGCCCAAGCAGCAAGGTACAAATATCAGCAATCTGGCAATTATCGGATTGCAGTCAGAAGTTATATAAATTATGGAACTGATAGGAGCGAGAGCGGCAAAAAAGAGAGATAAGAATAAATTAAAATACAAATACCGTGGAATGAACGCCCACTTAGTAATTTTGAAAGTTTTTCGCATCCATGTGGGGGGCGAGACAAACCATTTGGTATTTTTGGGATGGAGGTTTGTCCCAAATCTATCAATTTCGAATGTCGAGAGATTCTTGAGCGCCACAGACGATAATAGGGACAAGCAGAAAAAACTGATAATCACACTCAATTCATTTCAACTCCTATTGCAAACTACCAAATTTCCAAGCTGCCAGGTGAGCGCATCCGGGAATAGATTAAGCTTTTGCCATCCTCTCACAAGTCCATTCGATGCACCTAAATTGCCATTTTATTCAGTCTTGCCAATGTTGATACCCGGTGTATGTTCTCCGTCGCCCCAGTACGCACAATTCTGGTCTGTGTCATCCTCAAATCGAATGATATACAACGACCGTATTCCTATATTGTCCGCGTCCGTAGTGTCCACCGTTATGATCTCCATGGCGAGGCGATACTTATCCTGCGTTGTCTCGAAGTCATAAGTGCAGTCGTAGCTTTTCCAATACTCACCATGATTTTTGGTGGCGTGAACACTGGGCCCAGCCCAGCTTTTATAGGAGACCAACTCCCCTTGAAAGTAGTCAAACAGTACCAGGATAGACTTCTCCATATTTCCTGATTCCGCCCATGCGTTATCGGAAAACAGTTCTTTTACTGCTTGGGCATTTTTCGATTGAATTGCCTCTAACAATGCTTCAAGTTGTTCATTTGCAATTTGATTGTTGTTCCTTGCAAAAAACATTTTTCGCATATTAGAGTTTCCTATTGAACAAGATGTGAGTAACCGTATTAAGGTGGTGAGTGATAATAATCCCCAATTTTTTCTCATAATAATTACCTCATAAAGTTAAAAAGTATATGCTGCTGTATACACGGCCCCCTTATTAGGCAACAATCCTAACTTGATGATTAAACCGTGGATGAATCTGTTAATTCATCAGAAAATGAATTGTTTTTGCTGCATATCCCTGCTATTGTAAGGATTTTATTTAGGAGATATTGTAGAGCCTCTGGCTGAGATAGAAACCTATGCCTATCGTATTCGCAGCCTCTTTCACGGTAAAACACATCGGTGTAGCCATGGTTGTTTATTACACAAAACACATCATCTTTTGCAGAGTCATTAAAACAAACAATGTTTGTATCAATGCCATATTCACAGAGCTTTTTTAGAAAAGCTGGCTTATCCATTGTTACTCTCCCATAATTTTTAATACGCCGGTCGTTATTAATTGCATAGGTGTTAAATAGCTGCACCCCATCAAAGTATACCACATTTGCATTGCATTCGTAAACCAAAATAATGCGCAGGGAGATATGGTATCCCGCTCAAGGTCATCCATATCACTGACAAAGAATCTGCGCAGAATGTGCCTGCGCCGGTCACGACCTATGCCCTGTTCCGGGACGGTCGGTTTCTGACACAGGGGATTCAGTCAGATAAAAAATTTCTGGCGCTGGCAGGTCAGGGAGGCTGATTTGAGCAGCAAAATTAGCCGGGGGATACGGAAATGCTAAAAGTCGAGCATGCATGAAGTCTTTAACAGCTTCGATCCAATGGATCTATAACGCCTTTTTCTGAAAAAATAGCACTGTAAAAATTCGGGGTTAACGGAAAAAATTTACATATATGATATTGTGAAAGTCGCAGGTACTTGCTAGAAGGGGGCGGTACACGGAATCTGCTCTATGCCGTTGGCACTCTTGCGCCTCATCTGGCCAGTACTTACGGACATTTTAGTTATTTTGCATATGGCGCTATGAGGGAAAAAAGTGTATATTGGTATTAAATATATCATTTTATAAATGAAAGGATAGCCGTATGCAGCAGATCACACAAATTAAAAAGGTCCTGGTGGCCAATCGCGGTGAGATCGCCGTGCGCATATTCCGCGCCTGCTACGATCTGGGCCTACACACCGTGGCCATCTATTCCAATGAGGACACCTATTCGCTGTTCCGCACTAAGGCGGACGAGGCATATCTGGTGGGAGAAAAAAAGTCCCCCCTGGGTGCGTATTTGGACATTCCCGGCATTATCAGCCTGGCCCGGCGCCGGGGCGTTACCGCCATCCATCCCGGCTACGGTTTCCTCTCTGAGAACGCCGACTTTGCCCGGGCCTGCGAGGAAAACGGCATTCTGTTCGTGGGGCCGTCGTCTCAGGTGCTGGCGCAAATGGGGGATAAGCTCAGCGCCAAGGAGATCGCCATCAAATGCGGGGTGCCCATCATCCCCGGCTGCACCGAGCCGCTGCGGGATGCCGATGATGCGCTGGAGAAGGCGCGCAGCTTCGGCTTCCCGGTGATATTAAAGGCTTCCGCCGGCGGCGGCGGGCGCGGTATGCGCCGCTGCGACAGCCCTGAGGAGGTCAAAACCGCTTACGAGCTGGTACACAGCGAGGCGGAAAAGTCCTTCGGCTGCGGCGACATCTTTATGGAGAAATATCTGGTGGAGCCGAAGCACATTGAGGTGCAGATCTTAGCCGATAAATACGGCAATGTTTACCACCTGGGTGAGCGCGACTGCTCTCTTCAGCGCCGGTATCAGAAGGTGGTGGAGTTTGCCCCTGCCTGGTCGGTGCCCCAGGAGACGGTGGAGGCTCTGCGCCGCGACGCCGTGAAGATCGCCAAGTCCGTGGGTTATGTCAGCGCCGGCACGGTGGAGTTTTTGGTGGACAAGTCCGGCAACTACTACTTCATCGAGATGAATCCCCGCATTCAGGTGGAGCACACCGTTACCGAAATGGTCACGGGCGTTGACATCGTGCGCGCCCAGCTGCTGGTGGCTGCCGGATTCCCCCTGGACTGCCCGGAAATCGGCCTGACAAAGCAGGAGGATGTACATTTCGACGGTTACGCCATCCAGTGCCGGGTGACTACCGAGGACCCCTCTAACAATTTTGCCCCCGATAACGGCAAGATCACCGCCTATCATTCCCCCGGCGGCTTCGGCGTCCGTTTGGACGGCGGCAATGTGGGTGTGGGCACCGTTATCTCTCCCTATTACGACTCCCTGCTGGTGAAGGTAACAAGCTGGGACCGCACATTCCCCGCTGCTTGCCGCAAGTCGGCCCGGGCCATCAACGAGGTGCGCGTCCGGGGCGTTAAGACCAACATCCCCTTTGTCACCAATATTTTGGCACATCCCACCTTCATCGCAGGCCGGTGCCACACCAAGTTTATCGATGAGACGCCGGAGCTGTTTGAGCTGGTGGACTCCCGTGACCGGGCTACCCGTGTCCTGCGCTATATCTCCGAAATTCAGGTGGCCAACCCCAACGCCGAGCGCCACCAGTATGACATTCCCCGCTTCCCGGAGGCGAAGGAGCCCCTTGGCCCCGGCCTGAAGCAGATTCTGGACGAAAAGGGCCCCGATGCGGTGAAGCAGTGGGTGCTGGATCAGAAAAAGCTGCTGCTCACCGACACCACCATGCGCGATGCGCACCAAAGCCTGCTGTCCACCCGTATGCGTACCCGGGACATGGTAAAGGGCGCCGAGGGCATGGCCGACATTCTCCGGGATTGCTTCTCGCTGGAGATGTGGGGCGGAGCCACCTTCGATGTGGCTTACCGGTTCCTGCATGAGTCTCCCTGGGAGCGGCTGCGGCTGCTGCGGGAGAAGATCCCCAACATCCCCTTCCAGATGCTCCTGCGCGGCTCCAACCTGGTGGGCTACGCCAACTATCCCGACAATCTGGTCCGTGCTTTCGTGGAGGAGGCCGCCCAGCGGGGCATTGATGTGTTCCGTGTTTTCGACTCGCTGAACTGGGTTCCGGGCATGGAGGTAGCCATGGAGGAGGTGCTCCGGCAGAACAAGCTGCTGGAGGCTACCATGTGCTACACCGGCGACATTCTGGACGAGACGAAGGACAAATATACCTTAAAATACTATGTAAACCTCGCCAAGGAGCTGGAAAAGCGGGGCGCACATATGCTGGCCATCAAGGATATGTCCGGCCTGCTGAAGCCCTATGCCGCCAAGAAGCTGGTGTCCACCCTGAAGCAGGAGGTGGGGCTGCCCATCCATCTGCATACCCACGACACCACCGGCAACCAGGTGGCCGCACTGCTCTTGGCCGCTGAAGCCGGCGTGGATGTGGTGGATGTGGCCTGCGCGCCTATGGCGGGCCTCACCAGCCAGCCCTCTTTGGACGCGGTGGTGGCCGCCCTCCATGGCACAGAGCGTGACACCGGCCTGGACCTGCGCCGTGTCCAGGAGCTGAGCAACTACTGGTCCGATGTGCGCCTGCGCTACGAGAGCTTCGATCACGGTCTGAAATCCTCCACCACCGACATCTATCGCTATGAGATACCCGGCGGCCAGTACACCAATCTCCGCCCGCAGGTGGAATCTTTGGGCCTGGGCGACCGGTTTGAAGAGGTCAAGGAGATGTACAAGACCGTCAACGATATGCTGGGCGACCCGGTGAAGGTTACGCCGTCGTCCAAGGTAGTGGGCGATCTTGCCATCTTCATGGTGCAGAACGACCTGACGCCGGAGAATATCGTCCGGCGCGGCGAGGCACTGGCCTTCCCGGATTCCGTGGTGTCCTATTTTAAGGGCATGATGGGTCAGCCTGCCTGGGGCTTCCCCAAGGACCTGCAAAGGGTGGTGCTCAAGGGAGAGGAGCCCATCACCTGCCGCCCCGGTGCGCTGCTGCCCCCTGTGGACTTTGCGCAGCTGCAGCAGGAGGTGGAGCAGTTCCGTGAGGCTCCGGAGAAGAAGGATCTCATCTCCTACGCCATGTATCCCAAGGTCTACGAGGACTTCTGCCGCCACCGGAAGGAGTACGGCTACATCACCCGCATGGGCAGCCATGTGTTCTTTAACGGTATGGCCTTGGGCGAGACCAATAAGATCAATATCGAGGACGGCAAGACCCTTGTCATCAAGTATTTGGGCCTGGGCGACCGGAACAGCGACGGCACCGTCAATGTGCAGTTTGAGCTGAACGGTATGCGCCGGGAGGTCACCGTCCGTGACCCCCATGCCTCGGAGCAAACCCGCCAGGCGACGCTGGCCGATGAGTCCGATCCCCTGCAGGTGGGCACATCCATTCCCGGCATGGTGTCTAAGCTCTGCGTCAAGCAGGGAGACCGGGTGGAAAAGGACCAGGTACTGGCCGTCATTGAGGCCATGAAGATGGAGACCGCCATTACCGCCCGTACCGCGGGCACGGTCAAGACCATCCGGGTCAAGGAGGGGCAGCCCGTCAAGGCCAAGGAGCTGCTGATGACGCTTGAGGCCGCACCGCAGAATTAAATTAAAAAAATCAAAACCTCTGGCTTAGCCGGAGGTTTTGATTTTTTTAAAATGGATAGGGGATAGAGCTGCTTTGTCCCGCTTTCGGGGCGATTTTGGGCGTTTTTTGGTAATGAGTGGTCTTGCGAAGCGGCCTGCACTTCCTTTTCCGGGAAAGTCAGTGCTTTTACGGTGGCTGCCTCAGTCCAGCAGCGCAATTTGCCCAAGCAGGTGGGCATATTCCTCACTGAGCTTTAAAAACAAGGACTCCGTGCCCTCCAGGGTCCCGGCGCGCAGCAGCTCGGTCAGCTGTCCGGCGGTTTCCCGAAGCCGGGTGAAGCCCAGGTTGGCGCACACGCCCTTGAGGGTGTGTGCTGCCCGGAAGGCCTCCTCTGTGCTGCCCCGGGCCAGGGCATCCTTCAGGGCGGCGAAGCTGGGGTCATCGGGAAATTTGCGCACGAAGCGCAGGAGAAAATCCGCGCTCATAAGGCGCTCAATGGTGTCGTCATAGCTGGCACCGATAGCGTCATACAGATTTTTCAGGGTCATACCGGAGGCTCCTTTCTTACATCACCGAGCCCGAAAAGGTGAGAGTGTTTAGGACCGAACCACCCGGGGCTGTGGATAAATTTTTCGGGGGGGGTGCCCTCCTTTCCCGTTTTCTGCTGGCTGACGACCTCCAAAAGGCAGTCCACTAAAACAGGGTTAAACACGCCGCACTCGCCGTTTAAGATCATTTGAATGGCCTTTTCGCTGGAAAAGGCGGGCTTGTAGGGCCGCGCGCTCGTCAGCGCGTCGTAGACATCCGCAATGGACACCACCTGGGCGCATATGGGGATCTCCTCCCCCTTGAGCCCGTCGGGGTAGCCCCCTCCGTCGTAGCGCTCGTGGTGCCAGCGGCAGATTTGCGCAGCCATCTGCAGCAGTGGCTCGTCATGATAAATTTCCAGGCTCTTAATCAGGTTGTCGCCGATGAGAGTGTGGGTTTTCATCACCTCAAACTCCTTGGCGGTGAGCTTTCCGGGCTTGAGGAGAATGGACTCGGGAATGCCGATCTTGCCCACATCGTGAAAGACGGCGGCGGTGGCAATGAGCTGGCAATCATGCTCGGTGAGGCCATAGTGATTCTTCCGCTTTTGCAGAGCCTGCAGCAGCAGGGCAGAGAGGGTGCTGATGTTGGCAAAATGGGGGTTGCTCTCCCCGCTGCGGTAGCCGATGATGCGGCTGAGGAAGTCTACCATGAGCTCCTGCTGCTTGGTGGCGCGGTCGATTTGCCGATTCACCAGCTCGGCCATGCGCCGCTGCTTGGCCATGAGGGTGATGGTGTTGGACACCCGCCGGTAGATGACCTGGGTGTTGAAGGGGCGGTGGATATAGTCCGTAGCCCCCAGGTCGTAGGCCCGGCAGATGTCGGCGGTGGAGTCGGTGCCGGAGATGATGATAACGGGTATATCGTCCATATACCCCAGCCTGGATAGCTCCGCCAGCACCTCAAAGCCGTCCATTTCCGGCATATTCAGGTCCAGCAGGATCAGCGACAGGCTGCTGCCCATATGCTTCACGCAGGAGAGACACTCCGCGCCGTTGCCGGCCTCAAGAATACTGTAATTATCCTTCAGAATTTCCCGCAGCATGGCCCGGTTCATATCCGAGTCGTCCACAATAAGGATCTGCTGGAGCACCTGCTCCTTTTTAAGCCGTTCAATGCCATCCTTCCCGTTTTGGAGCATGAATCGGTCCGTAACCACCAGATTCTTGTGGGACTTTGCCATGTACATCATCTGGTCGGCCCGCATCACCGCCTCGGACGAGGAGGACCCGGCCACCCGTGTGCCGCCGATGCTCACAGAGAGGGACAGCCCCGGAAAGCCCGGCACAGCCGCCTCGGAGACCTTAGTCTGTATGCGCAGCAGAAGCTGCTCAAATTCGTCGTCCGGGCAGTCCTGGGCCAGAAGGAGGAACTCGTCGCCGCCGAAGCGGATGAGCTTGTCGCCGCTGCGCAGCTCCGCCTTGATAACCTCGGCCAGCTTTTTCAGAACGCTGTCTCCGGCGCCGTGACCGAAGTGATCGTTGCACAGCTTCAGGTTGTCCAGGTCGAGCATGGCCACGAACCCCTGCAGGGAGGCGCCCCGTATATTTTTCTCGTAATAATTCCGGTTATATACCCCCGTAAGGGCGTCAATGGAGTTCTCCTGGCGAATTTCCGCTATCTTCGCCTCGTAGCGGTTGACGATGGCGCTGATGTCCAGCCGGGAGGTGGTAATGCGCTGGTGGGTATCGTCGTAGTAGTTATGTATGACGCGCTTATAGGAGAGGGACCCATCTCTTTGCCGCACGGTGATGAACACGGAATAGTCCTCCTGGGTCCGGAGCTTTTCCATAACGGTGTCCAGGGACAGGGCCCGGATGATCTGCTCCTTGTCCTCGTCATAAACATACTTGCGCACATAATCGGAGACGGAGCTGTCGTAGTCATATTCCTGCAGCCGGTCCGGGACGGGAAAGATGGAGTAGCTGACAAGATAGCGCCGGGTTTTCACATCCGTGCTGAGGATGGACTCGAAGGAGTTACGAAGAGCCCTGTACATAGAGCGCTCCTTTATCTCCGTGGACTTGTTGTACCCGGTGATGATCCAGCTGTCCTGGTCCAGCTTTTCCATGCGCATATTGTACCAGATCAGATCACTGTTATTTTGGCAGAACCAGAGGTCAAACTCCTTGAGCCGAGTGTTTTTCTGCACCATTTTAGGCAGGCTATCGGCGATGAAGGAGGAGCTGGAGCGGTTGATCTCAAAGTGGTATTCCTGCCGGACGATCCGGTCCAGCTCTGCGGGGTCGTACCAGTTATTTTCCAGCTTGATCGCCAGCTTGTCACGGTACACATAGATTTTTTCGATGGCCTGGTTATACTCCCATATCAGGTCGCACCAGTGCTTCAAGGAATGAATCAGTTGCAGCTTTTCCATACGCCCATTCTCCCTCAAATTCAGCAGCCCCCCGGAAAGTTTTCTATAAAATCCCCAAAAGACCGTGAAAAAAACGCCATAAAATGACGCATAAGTAAATAAATAAAGTTTATCACAGCCGAGTAACCGTGTCAAGACCGGAGAACGGGAGACTCTGTCCAAAATGGTGAGGTTTTCCCACGACCTTAGCCCGTTTCTCCGGTTTACACCGCTCGAAAATTATGATATAGTAAAATAATGTAAGAAATAATGCGGCAGCGGTAAGCGGGTGTGTCCGGGAAAACCGAAAGGCTTTTTTTGGCCCGCCGATTATAGCGCCCTCTGCCATGAAAGGAGTAGCGTCATGCCCGAATTTACCCTGCCTGCGCCACTATTGCAGGCTATCCGGCGGCGCCTGTCCGCCGGTCAGCCCCTGACCCTGGCCATCGACGGCTGCTCCGCCGCCGGAAAGACCACCTTGGCCCGTCAGCTGCAGGAAAAGTACGGCTGCCCGGTTTTCCACACCGACGATTTTTTTCTTCAGGCTCACCAGCGCACGCCCCAGCGTCTCTCCCAGCCCGGGGGCAACATGGACCGGGAGCGCTTTTTGCAGGAGGTGCTTTTGCCCTTGTCCCGGGGCGAGGATGTTACCTTCCGCCGGTTTGACTGCGGCGCCATGGCGCTTACCCCTCCGGTGACCGTTCCCTATGCCCCCTTTCAGGTGGTGGAGGGCACCTATTGCCTGCACCCGGAGCTGGCTCCGTATTATACCTATTCCGTCTTTCTTCGCATTTCCCCGGAGGAGCAGCGCCGGCGCATTCTGTGCCGCTGTACCCCGGAGAAGGCCCAGCAATTCTTTCACCGCTGGATCCCGCTGGAGCAGATTTATTTTCAGCAGCTCTGCCCGGATGCCCGGTGCGATCTTATTTTGGAGGACCCTGTATGAACACCCTGAACACAAAAAAAATCTCTCTGCGCAGGCTGGTTTATTCCGCCGTATGCCTGGCCCTGTGCCTGCTGCTGCCCTTTCTCACCGGGCAGATACCCCAGGTGGGCAAGGCCCTGAGCCCCATGCATATCCCGGTGCTGCTGGGTGGCTTCCTCTGCGGCCCCTGGTGGGCGGCTCTGGTAGGGCTTATCGCTCCGGTGCTGCGGTCACTGCTCTTCAGCTCCCCGGCCCTGTTTCCCATGGCCACAGCCATGTCCTTTGAGCTGGCGGCCTGCGGCCTGGGTGCGGGGCTGCTCTACCGCCTGCTTCCTCACCGCGTCGCCGGTGTCTACGGCGCCTTGGCGGGGGCTATGCTCATTGGCCGTGTGTCCTTTGGCATTGCCATGTTTCTGCTGCTGGGCGGCAGCTACACCTGGGAGGCCTTCGTTTCCGGTGCCTTCGTCACCGCTCTTCCCGGTATCATTCTGCATCTGCTCCTGATCCCGCCCATCGTCCTGGCCCTGCAAAAAGCCGGAAAGCTGTAATAGCATCCCGGCAATTCGTGTGACTGCATAAAAACTCCCCCGGTTTTTTCCGGGGGAGAATTTTTTCGACACACTGATTTTTTTACTTCTTATCAAATAGGATAAACAGCAAGCTGGACAGGCACAGCAGCATCGGGTAAAACAGGAGCGGAATAATCTCGAAGGCACTCACGGTAAAGCCCAGGGTGGTGCAGGCGGAAATGGCCACCAGCATCTGTGCGCCGTAGGGGATAATGCCCTGGAACACGCAGGAGAAGGTGTCCAGCAGGGAGGCCGACCGCTTGGGGCTGATGCCGTATTCCGTGGCGATTTCCTTGGCGATAGGACCGGCCATAACGATGGCCACGGTGTTGTTGGCGGTGGAAATATCCATCAGGCCCACCAGAATGCCGATACCCAGCTGCCCGCCGCGCTTGCCCCGGAACATTTTGTGAATGGCCGCCAGCAGGGCGTCAAATCCGCCGTAAGCCCGTATAAGCCCGCACAGCGAGGACACCAGCAGCGTCACCAGGATCGTTTCAAACATATCGCTGACGCCCGAGCCCATGTTGGTCATCAGCTCCATGGCCGTTACCTGCCCTGTGGCCAGGGTAATGGCAGCTCCGGCGGCAATGCCCACCAGCAGCACCGCAAACACATTCAGACCCACGATGCCGCCGATAAGCACCAGCACATAGGGGATAAGCAGCAGCAGATTGTGATCGCCGGAGGGAGTCCGGGCCACATCCGCCTGCAGGGAGATCACCACGATCACCGCCAGGGTCACCAGAGCCGCCGGCAGCGCGATCTTAAAGTTCGCACGGAATTTATCCTTCATTTGGCACCCCTGGGTGGAGCAGGCGGCAATGGTGGTGTCGGAGATAAAGGACAGGTTGTCGCCGAACATACTGCCGCCCATGACGGAGGCCACGCACAGCGGCAGGCTGAACCCGGAGTCCTTGGCCACCGCCGCGGCGATAGGCGTCAGCAGTGTGATGGTGCCCACGCTGGTGCCCATAGCCATGGACACGAAGCACGCCACCACAAACAGCACTGCCACCGCCAGCTTCGCCGGCGTAATGGACAGCAGGAAGTAAGCCACCGCCTCGGCGCTGCTGCGCCCGGTAACACCTACAAATACGCCCGCCGCCAGGAAAATCAGGATCATGGTCACAATGTTCTTGTCGCCGATCCCCTGGCCCATGAGGGTCAGCTTTTCGTCAAAGGAAATGCTCCGGTTTTGCAGGCACGCCACCAAAATGGACACCATAAAGGCCACCACAATGGGGATCTGGTAAAAGCCCATCTTCACCTTCAGCACATACTCCAGCACGATGCCCAGCCCCAGATACAGCACCAGGAACACCGCAATGGGCAGCAGAGCCACTGCCCGGGGCGTCTTTTTCTCGTTCATTGCTTTTTCTCTCCTCAAATTTTTTCCGAATACAAGCACTCGCTGCGCCCCTCAAACAGCACAGCGCATACAGAATAGCACAATTTTCCTGTAAATACAACAAATTTCCCCTATTTATTTCCGCTTTTGCGAAAAACATGGATGTCGAAGCTGATGCGGCAGGTAAGCGTCTCTTGCTGCTCCAGCCGCCGCACCCCCTCCCGGGGGGTGTTCCAGAAATAGGGCGTCATTTGAAACAGGGCCAAAATGTCCTCCTTACAGGGCAGGTGAATGACCTCCTCTACATGCCGCACCTCCACCTCGTCAAAGCCCTCGTAGGGCACCTGCTTTACCTCGTTTATATAAGGCCGGTCATAGAGGATCTCCTTCAGCTCCCACAGATGCTTTTCCGACGGCACCACATACAGAAGCCCGCCGCCCTCTTTCAGAACTCGGTGAAATTCCTCTGCCGCCATGGGTGAAAAGCAGTTGAGGATCAGGTCCGCGCTCCGGGCTGCCATCGGCAGGTGGTACGATGAGGCCACGGCGAATTCCACATCCTTTTCCCGTTTGGCTGCCCGCCGAAGGATGAACTTGGAGATGTCCGTCCCGGCCATGCGCGGAGTTTTTCCGCTCTCCCGCAAAGCCTGGTAAATGCCGCTGGTGTAGTAGCCCTCGCCGCATCCGGCGTCCAGCACCGTGGGCGCATCCCCGGTCCAGTCCACTGCCAGGCGGCACAGCTCCCGGCGCAGCGGCTCGTAGTACCCTTTAGACAGGAATCTCTCCCGGGCCGCCGCCATGCCCTTGTCATCCCCCGGCTCCTTGGAGTGCTTCCGGTTCACCGGCAGCAGGTTGCAGTACCCCTCCTTGGCCCGGTCGAAGCTGTGCCCCGCCGGGCAGATATAGCGCCGCTCCTCTCGCTGCAGAGCCTCCGCACACACCGGGCAGACGAAAAGACTTTTCATAGCATCTCCTTGTTGGCCGTCACATCATGTATCCATTTTCGGCTGCGCACCCGGTAGAGGCACAGGGGGAGCTTGGCGACAGACTCCGTCTGCATGGCCAGGGCAATGGGCCAGATACCGGTTTTCAGCACCAGAGCGCACAGGGCCGTCAGGGGCAGACACACGATCCATTGGGGCCCCAGGTCCAGGGCCGCGCTCCACAGCACATCGCCTCCGGAGCGCAAAACGCCCGTGATACTGGAGATGGTGTAGGCGTGCAGGGGAATGGAGGCGAAGCTGGTCACGGCCAGGGCCGTCGCAATAGCGGCGGACTCGCCGAAGAGCTTAAACAGCGGAAACACCACCGGCATAAACAGCGTGGGCAGCAGCACCAGAGCAATGGCCGCCAGCACCGTGCCGGATACACAGGTAAAGCGCAGCAGGGCCTTGCTCAGGGACATGATATCCTCCTCGCTCTGCCCCTCGCCGATGGCCTTGCCCACCAGCACCGCCGTGGCGGCGCCCAGGCCGAAGCAGAACACCAAAAACAGCCGCCCCAGGTTTCCCATCACGGCGTTGGCCGCCAGCATCTCCACGGAGTTTTCCGTGTAGCCCAGTATCACCGTCAGCATGCTTGTCCCCAGGCCCCAGCCGGCCTCGTTCAGCACCACCGGGGAGGCATATTTCAGAAACCTGCGCAGCATATCCCAGCCCGGCCGGACAAAGGCGGCCCACTGCACACGAATGCGCTTATCCCGCAGGGCGTAGACCGAGCAGATGATGAACTCGCAGATACGCGCACACAGAGTGGCGATGGCCGCACCCTGGATGCCCAGCATGGGAAAGCCCAGCTTGCCGAAAATAAGCAGGTAGTTCAGTCCCGTGTTGATGAGCGTGGACGCGCCGAACAGCTTCATGCCGAAGCTGGGATTCTCGGCGCTGCGCTGGGCGCTGGCATACACCGAGGACAGCATATTGAAGATGTAGGAAATGCCGATGATTTTCAGGTACGGCGCGCCCAGAATGGACAGCTGGTGGTTGTTCGACAGCAGATCCATGATCTGTACCGGCCAAAAAAACAGCACCGCCGCCAGTACAGTCGCCACCGCCGCGCCCACAAAGGCGGCCACGCCGATGGAGCGGCTGATGCTTTTCATGTCCTGCTTTCCCCAGTATTGGCTTACCAGAATCCCCAGTCCGCTCTGAACGCCGAACACAATGGATATAAGCAGAAACACCGGCACATTGGCCGCCGTCACCGCCGCCATCTCAGTGTTGCCAAGCTGACTGACCATAAAGGTATCAATGAGACCTAAAGAAAAGGTAATAAGGTTTTGCAGCACGATAGGCATACTCAGCTTCATCAGCCGCCTATAAAACCCCTGCTCCCGTCGAATCAAAATAGCCATAAACTCTCCTTAGAAAATAGAAAAATATCCGTAGGGGCCGATGATCCTGTTGCGGTGCCCAAAATTTCTGCGCTGCCTTACGGCGGACGCTGGAAATTTTGACCGCGGCCACTCGCTCACTTCGCTGCTTCTGCCACTGGCAGCGCTCAGTTCGCTCCCCACATCGGCCCGCCCGATAACGGTCGCACTTCTTGTCTCCGTGTCATTGCGAGATAGTGACCGATGCCACTGGTGTGGCAATCCGTCTCCCGCACCCTCACAACTTTCAACTTTCCTCTTATCACAGCATTCCGCACCGCTCTGCCTGGTGGGAGCGCAGCGCCTCATACAGCGCCTGGATGTCCTCCGGGCTGGTCTCCGGAGCGAAGCTGATGCGTATTACCCCTGCCGCCGTGCGCTTGGGAAGCCCCAGGGCCGACACCACATGGCTGCTTTTTCCCTTGTGGCAGGCGGACCCGGCGGAGATGCAAATGCCCCGGCTGCCCAGGTCACTGACAATATTGCCGCTGGGATACCCCGGCAGGGACATGGCCAGAATATGCGGCGCCGTGCCGCCGCCCACCGTCACCATCCCGGGAATGGTCAGCAGCTTCTCCCGGCACAGGGCCTTCATGTCCGCCATGTGCCGGAGCTTTTCGTCGTAGTTTTCCATCCGCAGCTCCACCGCCTTGGCAAAGCCCGCGATCTGTGCCGTGGCCTCGGTACCGGACCGCAGTCCCATCTCCTGGCCGCCGCCGGGGAGGAGGGGACGGAAATTCCGTAGCCCGGGGCTGATATATAAGGCTCCGATGCCCTTAGGCCCGCCCAGCTTGTGACCCGATAGGCTCATCAGGTCCACGCCCCAGCCCGCCGGGTCACAGGGAACCTTCAAAAAGCCCTGCACCGCGTCGCAGTGGAGCAGGGCGGCGCTGCCTGCCTCCCGCAGGAGCCTGGCCGTCTCCGCCACCGGGAATACGCACCCGGTCTCGTTGTTCACCAGCATCATGCTCACCAGCACCGTGTCTGCCCGCACCGCATCCAGCACCTGTCGGGCCGAGATCATCCCGGTGCTGTCCGGCTTCAGATAAGTCACCTGATACCCTTCGCTTTCCAGCCACCGGCAGCTCTCCAGCACGGCGCTGTGCTCCACGGCGGTGGTGACAATGTGCTTTCCCCTGTGCCGGCCGTGCCACACGGCGCCCCGAATGGCCCACACATCACTCTCCGTTCCGCAGGAGGTGAAAAACAGCCGCTCCTTAGGGCAGCCCAGGGCCCGGGCGATGGTCTCCCGCCCCTTTTCCGCCACGGCCTTCCCGTCCTGCCCGTAGGGATATTGGGAGGAGGGATTGCCGCTGTGATGGCGCAATGTCTCAGCCATAGCCGCAATGACCTCCTCCGGCACCAGCGTGGTGGCGGCGTTATCCAAGTAATGCACGAAAAAATACCTCATTTCCTCCGCCAGACCCTTGCCAGTCGGCGGATGATAGATTATAATACAACCATATATTATAGTGGATAAATCCGTAAAGTGCAAGGAGAAAAACCCCATGCGAATCGCCATCTACACCCTTGGCTGCAAGGTCAATCAATACGAGACCCAGGCCATGGAGCAGGAGCTGGCGGCTCAGGGCCACGAGCTGGTGGATTTTGAGCAGGCGGCGGACGCCTATATCATCAACACCTGCTCCGTCACCGCCGTCAGCGATAAGAAGTCCCGGCAGATGATCCGCCGGGCCAAAAAGAGAAACCCTGCCGCCATTATAGCCGCCTGCGGCTGTTATGTCCAGACCCATACCGACGAGGCAAAGTCCCTGGGCATCGATCTTATCGGCGGCACCGGGCAGCGCATGGAGTTTCTGCACCAGCTTCTTACAGCCGCAGAGGAGCGCAAGACCCGGGTCCTGGTGGACGATGCCCTCCACCGCCACGACTTTGAAATTCTCCCTGCCGGCGGGCAGCACAGCCGCACCCGCGCCATGCTGAAGGTGGAGGACGGCTGCCGCAATTTCTGCACCTACTGCATCATTCCCTTTGCCCGGGGCCCGGTCCGCTCCCTGCCCTTGGAGGAGGCGGCCCGGCAGACGGAGCAGCTTGCCCGCCAGGGCTATCGGGAGGTGGTGGTCACGGGCATCGAGATCTCCTCCTGGGGCCAGGACCTGCCGGGGGAGGAGAGCCTCATCGACCTTTTGGAGGCGGTGTCCGCCGCTGCCGGGGCTATGCGTGTCCGCCTGGGCAGTCTGGAGCCCCGTACCATTACGGAGGAGTTCTGCCGCCGGGCGTCGGCGCTTAAAAATCTCTGCCCCCATTTCCACCTCTCCCTCCAGTCCGGCTGCGATGCGACCCTGCGCCGCATGAACCGCCGGTACGATACTGCCCGCTTCACCGAATCTGCCTGCCTGCTGCACCGCTTCTTCCCCGACTGCGCCCTGACAACGGATCTGATCGTGGGTTTTCCCGGGGAAACGGAGGAGGAGTTTTCCGCTACCCTGGACTTTATCCGCCGCTGCGGCTTCGCGCAAATTCATGTTTTCCCCTACTCCGTCCGCCCCGGAACCAAGGCGGCGGATATGGAGCAGGTGCCTAAAAATATAAAGGAGGAGCGGACCGCCCGTGCAGGCGAGGTTGCCGCCGCCCTCCACAAAAAATACCTGCTCTCCTGCGTGGGCAAGATAGTTCCCGTGCTGTTTGAGCAGCCCGGTGCGCCGGGCTTTTACACCGGCCACGCCCCCAACTATATGGAGGTCTCCGCCCCGGGTGAAAACCTCCACAACTGCCTGCGCCCGGTGCGCATCACCGCTGTGGAGGGGAGCGTTTTGAAAGGAGAAATTGCGCCGTGAGCCATTTTTTTGCTTATATCAACCGTATGCGCTTCATAAACCGCTGGGCCCTTATGCGCAACAGCTATACCGAGAATATCCAGGAGCACAGCCATCAGGTGGCGGTGCTGGCCCACGCCCTGGCCGTCATCCGAAACCGCTGCTTCGGCGGCTGCGTGGATGAGGGCGCCGTGGCCGTAGCGGCTTTATATCACGATGCCCCGGAGATCCTCACCGGCGACCTGCCCACACCTATTAAATATTACAATCCCCAAATTCGGGATTCCTACAAGCAGGTGGAGCATGTGGCGGAGGACAAGCTGCTCCGTATGCTTCCCCGGGAGCTGCAGGGGGACTATGAGGAGGTCCTGCGCCCCTCCGATGAGCAGGTGCAGGAGCTGGTGAAGGCGGCGGACAAGCTCTCCGCCCATATCAAGTGCCTGGAGGAGCTGAAGGCCGGCAACGGCGAATTTCGGGCGGCGGCGGAGCAGACCCGGGCGGCCCTGGATAAAATGGACCTGCCGGAGCTGCGGTATTTCTGCGAGAATTTCCTGGGCAGCTTTGCCCTGACTTTGGATGAAATGGAGTGACTGAAAAATGAAAGCAATCGTAACGGTAGTGGGAAAAGACCAGGTGGGTATCATCGCCGGCGTCTGCAACCGTCTGGCCCAGTACAATATCAATGTTCTGGACATCAGCCAGACTGTCATGGAGGGGTATTTCACCATGATGATGGTGGTGGATCTGACCCTGTGCGACACGGCCTTTGAGGCGCTGGGCCGCAGCATGAAGGACTATGGTGAGAGCCGGGACCTGTCCATCCGCGTCCAGCGGGAGGATATTTTCAACGCCATGCACAAGCTGTGATGAGGTGTAACTATGCTGAGTCTGAATAATATTTTTGACACCATCAACATGATCGACAAGCAGCACCTGGACATCCGCACCATCACCATGGGCATCTCCCTGCTGGACTGCGTAAGCGAGGACCCCAAGCGCTGCTGCGACAAGATTTACGATAAGATCACCAGATACGCCGAGAACCTGGTGAAAACCGGGGAAGACATCGAGAGCGAGCTCGGCATTCCCATCGTGCATAAGCGCATTTCCGTAACGCCTATGGCCCTGGTAGCAGGTAGCTGCGACACCGAGGATCTGGTGCCCTTTGCCCTGACCATGGACCGGGCGGCCAAGGCCTGTGGCGTGAACTTCATCGGCGGCTTTTCTGCCTTGGTGCAAAAGGGATTTGCCCGGGGCGATGAGCTGCTGCTGCGGGCTATACCCCAGGCCCTGACCGAGACGGATTTCGTCTGCTCCAGCGTGAATGTGGGCTCCACCCGGGCGGGCATCAATATGGACGCCGTGGCCCGCATGGGCCGCATCATCAAAGAGACGGCCCACCTGACAAGAGAGCAGGAGGGCCTGGGCTGCGCCAAGCTGGTGGTGTTCTGCAATGCCGTGGAGGATAACCCCTTCATGGCCGGTGCTTTCCACGGCGTAGGCGAGGCGGACAGTGTCATCAATGTGGGCGTCAGCGGCCCGGGGGTCGTGTACCACGCCCTGCAGAGCGTCAAGGGCGCACCCTTCGATGTGGTAGCGGAGACAGTGAAAAAGACCGCCTTCCAAATCACCCGTATGGGTCAGATGGTGGCCTCCGAGGCCTCCCGCCGCCTGGGGACGCCCTTCGGCATCGTGGACCTGTCCCTGGCTCCTACCCCGGCGGTGGGCGACAGTGTGGCCCGGATCCTGGAGGAAATGGGCCTGGAGACCTGCGGCACCCATGGCACCACGGCGGCCCTGGCGCTACTGAACGATGCAGTGAAAAAGGGCGGCGTTATGGCCTCCTCCCATGTGGGGGGGCTGTCCGGTGCGTTTATCCCCGTGTCCGAGGATGAGGGCATGATCGCCGCAGCCCTCAGCGGAACCTTGACCCTGGACAAGCTGGAGGCTATGACCTGCGTTTGCTCCGTGGGCCTGGATATGATCGCCGTTCCCGGAGAGACCACCGCCGAGACCATCTCAGCCATCATTGCCGATGAGGCGGCGGTGGGCATGGTCAACAGCAAGACCACCGCCGTGCGCATCATCCCCGTGGAGGGTAAGCGAGTAGGCGACATGGTGGAGATGGGCGGCCTCCTGGGCTCGGCCCCGGTGATGCCCGTACACAGTGCCTCCTCTGCCGCCTTCATCGCCCGGGGCGGCCGCATTCCCGCCCCCCTCCAGAGCCTGAAAAACTGACAAACTTAATGTGAATTTAACATTCCCGTGGTGGAATGCCCCTGCTTGCCGTGGTATACTGTACCTGAAAATGAGAAAGGAGTTGGCGCTATGCTTGAGGCATCCTATAAAATGGATTTCAACGAAAAAAAGGGTTTCATCTGTGATATGGACGGTGTGATCTATCACGGCAACCGTATCCTGCCCGGGGTGGCCGAGTTTATCCAGTGGCTCCACGAGGAGGAGAAGGAATATCTCTTCCTCACCAATAACAGCGGCTATACGCCCCGGGAGCTGAATCAGAAGCTGGCCCGCATGGGACTGGATGTGCCGGAGGAGCATTTCTACACCAGCGCCCTGGCCACGGCGGCGTTTCTCAAGGAACAGGCTCCGGGCTGCTCCGTGTTCGCCATCGGTGAGGCGGGCCTGCTCAACGCCCTGTATGACGCGGGGCTGACTATGAACGATGTGAACCCCGACTATGTAGTGGTAGGGGAGGGGCGCACCTACTCCCTGGACACCCTTACCAAGGCCACCAACCTGGTCATGGCCGGGGCCAAGCTCATCGGCGCCAATTCCGATGTGTCCGGCCCCATCGAAAACGGCATTGCCCCCGCCTGCCGGGCGCTTATCGCTCCCATTGAGATGGCCACGGGCAAGCAGGCCTATTTCTGCGGCAAGCCCAATCCCCTGATGATGCGCACGGGCCTGCGGATGCTCCACTGTCATTCCGCCGAGGCGGTGATGGTGGGCGACCGCATGGACACCGATGTCATCTCCGGCCTGGAGAGCGGTATGTCTACGGTGCTGGTCCTCTCCGGGGTCTCCACTCGGGAGACCCTTCAAACCTATGCCTACCGTCCCAGTATCGTCCTTGACGGGGTGGGGGATATTCCCGCCCTGGCAAAAGCGGCAAAAGAAAAATAACCTCCCGGCGGGCCGACCACCATCGACCCGCTCTACCAGCTCCTTGCTGTAATTCCGCAGGGGCGACCCTTGCGGTCGCCCGCAACATAGGAGGTGACGGGGCGTCGGGGACGCCGCCCCCTACGAAATTCTATCGGTAAACGGTGTGTAGGGGTCGGCCTCCTGGACGAGCCGCCCTACCACATTCCTTGCAAAAGATGTCATTGCGAAGCCGGTGCGCACACCGGCTGTGGCAATCCGCATCCCTGCCCCTCCGTTTCCCAAATACACAAAAAGACATCCGGCCCTTGCCGGATGTCTTTCCGTTATAAACTGTAAATTTTTAATTTCCCGAATCTCAAACCTTCAGCTTCTTCGCCTGTCCCTCCTTCAGCATGGTGATCACCATGCCGGTCAGGGCGAACAGGGCCAGGGCGTTGGGCAGGACGATGAGGTTGTTGAACATATCCGTCAGCTCCCACACCAGGTCATTGCCGGTGAGGGTGCCCAAGAAGATAAACACCAGGGCGATGATGGTGTAAACGGTGTTGCAGAGCTTCTTATTCTTGCGGCCAAAGAGATAGTTGGCATTGATGCGCCCAAAGAGGTTCCAGCCCAGCACCGTGGAGAAAGCGAAGAAGAACAGGCATACAGCCACAAACATATTGCCGAAGGTCTCGCCGAACACGGTGCCGAAGGCGGCCTGAGCCAGGTTGGTTTTGTTGAGCACGGTGTTGGCAGCGGCGGCGCCGCATTCGTGGAGAGGGCCGCCGGGGGTGTACAGGGTGGAGATAATGACCAAGGCGTTCAGGGTAAGCACCACAAAGGTGTCAATGAATACACCGGCCATAGCCACCACGCCCTGGTCGTGGGGGTGGGCCACATTGGCCTGGGCATGGGCGTGGGGGGTGGAGCCCATACCGGCCTCGTTGGAGAACAGGCCCCGCTTGGCGCCCTGGCTGATGGCGGTTTTCAGAGCGTAGCCGATGCCGCCGCCGATAATGGCACTGGGATTAAAGGCATACTTAAAGATCATGCCGAAGGTTTCGGGGATATACCGGATGCGGATGACCAGGACCACCAGCGCGCCCAGCAGGAAGATGGCGGCCATAATGGGCACCAGCTTCTCGGTGACGGCGGCCAGACGCTGCACGCCGCCCAGGAAGATGATGGCGCAGATGGCGACCAGCACGATACCCATGACCCAGGCGGGGAGGCCGAAGGCGGTGTTGAAGGTGGAGCCGATGGAGTTGGACTGCACCATGCTGCCCATAAGACCCAGGGCCAGGATGATGGCTACGGCGAAGAAGCCCGCCAGGAACTTGCCGAACCCACCCTTAAATGCGGTGGTGATGTAGTACACCGGGCCGCCGTGGACGGTGCCGTCCTTGTCAACTATGCGGGTCTTTTGGGCCAGGGTGGCCTCCGCGTAGATGGTGGCCATGCCGAAGAAGGCGATGAGCCACATCCAAAAGATGGCCCCGGGGCCGCCGGTGAGGATGGCGCCGGAAGCGCCCACGATGTTTCCGGTACCCACCTGAGCGGCAATGGCGGTGGCCAGAGCCTGGAAGGAGGTCATGCCGCTTTTCTGGGAGCCGCCCTTGAGGCTCAGGCCGCCGAAGGTTTTCCGCATGGCCTCACCGAAGCAGCGCACCTGCACGAAGCGGGTACGGATGGAGTACCACAGTCCCACGCCGATGAGCAGGAACACCAGGATGTAGTTTGACAGGTATTCGTTGATTTTGCTTACAATGGGGTACAATACTTCTTCAATCATTTTTTTCTCTCCTTCAAAAAATAAAGAGCCGCTGCACAGCGACTCCGAAGAAGGCAGAGGACACGGTAAAAACCAAGCCCGTCTCTGTCCTTTTGCCTGAGAGATTCGGCCCAAACGGGCCTTACACCTTCGGCACCCAAGTCAATGGGATTCTCCAGAGTCCCCTCCCCGTTCAGTTTCCTGAGGATTCTTAACGGTTCACAGGGCCATATAAAATGTGGGCATAGTATAGCATGGAAAAAAGAAAAATGCAAGAGGAAATTTGCGATTTTTGAAGGCTTTCGGCATAAAACTTCCCGTAGACCGGCCCGGCTTTGCGGCATTTATCCCGCTTTCCGGAGGGAATCCGCCGGAAAAGCCTTATTCGTCCCCGTTTTCCGCCACCCAGGTGCGCACATAATTCACAAACAGCTTGGTGGACTTGGACAGGGCCTTTTCGTCCTTCACGCCGATGCCGATGGGCCGGTCAAACTGCATAGGCGCCCGGCAGATCTGCACGGGCAGGGGACTGTGCTTCGCCATCAGCCGGGGCAGCAGGCTGATGCCCAGTCCCTCGCTCACCATGGCCAAGATCGTCCGATCCTCCCGGGCGGTGTATTTCACCTGGGGCCGGATGCCCATTTTGTCGAAGGCGGCCATGATCTCGTAGTCCTCGCCCTCCTCCAGCAGAATAAACGGCTCCGCGGCCAGCTCCTCCACCGGGAAGGGGTCCGCCTGGGCCAGGGGGTGGTCGCAGGGCACCACCACCTGCAATTCATCCCGATACAGGGAGTAGGTCTGCAGGTGCTTGGTGGACGGCAGGCGGAAGAAGCCGCAGTCCACCGCCCCGGAGACGATCCAATTTTCGATTTGGTCGTAAAAATCCCCTGTGACCACCTCAAACTCGATGTTGGGGTAGAGCTGGCCAAAGCTCTTGAGGATCCGGGGCAGCCACTGAAAGGAGACGCTGGAAAAGGTAGCCACCTTCACCAGGCCGCTGTCCATGCCCTTGAGGCTTTCAACCGTCTGCATCATACTGTGGTGGGCGGCGCAGAGCTTCTCCACCTGGGGCAGCAGGGCCCGGCCATCCGCCGTAAGCACAACGCCGCCCCGGTTGCGGCTGAGAAGGGTGACGCCCAGCTCCGCCTCCAGAGAGTTGATGGCGTGGCTGATGCCCGACTGGGTGAAATTCATAGCCTCCGCCGCCTTGGAAAAACTGCCACAAGCCGCGGTTTTCAGGAAAATCTGATATTTTGTAATACTCATAAGACTCCCTCCTATCGCTACCATTATACCATACAACTTCTCATACTTTCAAGAACAAACATGCGCTTCACAAATATATTTTTCTGTGCTATGATAAATCCAGCTTAAAGATTAAAGAATGGAGGACAAAAATTATGGCATTGATTTCTAAGATGAATCGCTGCGCATTCTGCGGCAGCAGTGAAGTGGTATATAGCGAGGCTACCGGCCTGTACCATTGCCCCGTGTGCGGCAAGGACAGCGCTGAGCCCATGCCCCAGGCGGACCTGAACGCCGTGAACCGCATCGCCATGCAGGGCGATACCGAGGGCAAGATGGACGATCTGCGCCGCCGCTATCCTCGCCTGGACCTGGCCACCTGGACCAAAGAGGATCGTCTGCAGTTCTGATACGATAAATATTCCAATAACCCCCTCTTTTCCATAAGGAACCCCCTCAGGCGGACCCCGACTGCCACAGACCCGGCAGCCGGGGCCCGCTGCGTTTACCGAAGTGCCCCGTGTATACGGACTTCCCGTTCCTGCATAGGATGGCAGGGAAAGGGGAGATGGACATATGCTGTCTGCGGCACTGCTTTTGCTGGCCAACAGCCTGTTTTTGACCTTGCGCCTTACGGGAAATCCCGGCTCCTTCCCAAAGCCTCTGAGCGCCAAGGAGGAGCAAATGTATTTAGAGCGCAGCCTGGCCGGGGACCTGGAGGCCCGCAACATCCTGGTGGAGCACAACCTGCGCTTGGTTGCCCACATTATAAAAAAGTATTATACCCAGTCTGCCGAGCAGGAGGACCTGATCTCCATCGGCACCATCGGCCTCATAAAGGCTGTGGACACCTTCCGCCCGGAGCGTAAGATACGCCTGGCCACCTACGCCTCCCGTTGCGTTGAAAACGAGGTGCTCATGTACTTTCGCAGCCGCAAAAAGCTGCAGGGGGAGATGTCCCTGTCCGACACCATCGACGGCGATGACGCCGGGAGCGCCCTGTGCCTTATGGATGTGGTGGGCAGCGACGACACCATGCTCTCGGACATGGCCGACCGGGAGGAGCAGCAGCACATCCGCCACCTGGTGGACACCTGCCTCACCGACCGGGAGGCGGAGGTGATCCGCCGCCGCTACGGCCTCACCGGAGACCTCCCCCAGACCCAGCGCCAGGTAGCCGCCGCCTTCTCCATCAGCCGCAGCTATGTCTCCCGCATTGAGAAGCGGGCCCTTTCTAAGCTGGAGGCGGCGCTAAGGGATGATAAATAATTTTTGCGACGATAAAAAATAGCGAAACACCTCTTGCAAGGACAGAGGATGAGATGTTATAATAGCTTGAAAAATCACAGAAGGCTATACTATAGCAAGCAGACAAGGAAAGGAAACACCATGAGAAACATTTACTGTGGGATCGCGGATATGCGCAAGCAGGTCTTTGCCGAGGTGGCAAGGCTGGCCTATGAGGGCGGGGATTATCACCGCGTGGATAAGCTGCCCCATAAGATCCTGCCGGATGAACCGGGCAACGAGAGAGATTCCATCTTTTTGGAGCGGGCCATTGTAGCCGAGCGCATCCGCTTGGCCATGGGCCACAGCCTGCGCTCCGCCTCCCACCAGGAACCCCTGTCCGATGCGGCAGACAAGACCGCCATCCGGGAGCGTTACTATGAGCCGCCCCTTATCAATATCATCAAGTACGCCTGCCATGCCTGCCCCGACACCCATTACGAGGTGAGCAACGCCTGCCAGAGCTGCCTGGCCCGGCACTGCTCCAACGCCTGTCCCAAGGGTGCCATCAGCTTTCTCCATGGCCGGGCGGAGATCGACCAGAATAAGTGCATCAAGTGCGGCAAGTGCAAGGCCGCCTGCTCCTACCAGGCCATCATCCGTTTTGAGCGCCCCTGTCAGGAGGCCTGCGGTATGGACGCCATCGGCAAGGATCAGTATGGCCGGGCGGAGATCAACTATGATAAGTGCGTCAGCTGCGGTATGTGCCTGGTGAACTGCCCCTTTGGCGCCATCGTGGATAAGAGCCAGCTTTTCCAGCTTATCCACGCCATTCGAGGCGGCGACAAGGTCGTCGCCGTCATCGCCCCTGCCTTTTGGGGCCAGTTCGGTGAGAATGTCACCCCCGGTCAGATCGTGGAGGCCATGAAGATCCTGGGCTTCCAGTCCGTGAAGGAGGTGGCCATCGGTGCGGACCTGTGCGCCATCGAGGAGGCGGAGGAGTTCATGGCCTGCGTGCCTGCCAAGCAGCCCTATATGGCAACCTCCTGCTGTCCCGCCTGGTCCGTAATGGCCAAGAAGGAGTTCCCCGGCGCCGCCCCCTATATATCCATGACCATGACCCCCATGGTCCTCACGGCCCGGCTGCAGAAAAAGCGCGACCCGGATTGCAAGGTGGCCTTCATCGGTCCCTGCGCCGCCAAAAAGCTGGAGGCCTGCCGCCGCTCCGTCCGCAGCGATGTGGACTTCGTGCTGACCTTTGAGGAGCTGCGCGGCATGATGGAGGCCAAGGATATCGACTTTACGCAGATTTCCGATGTGCCCGCCAATTATGAGGCCTCTGCCCCCGGCGTAGGCTTTGCCGCCTCCGGCGGTGTTGCCAAGGCCGTGGAGGATGTCATCCACCGCCTGGAGCCGGATAGGGAGGTAAAAACCGTGTACGCCGAGGGTCTGCGGGAGTGCCGTAAGATGCTGCGCATCGCCCGCACCGGCAAATACGACGGCTACCTCCTGGAGGGCATGGCCTGTCCCGGCGGCTGCATTGCCGGCGCAGGCACCATCCAGCCTCCGGAGAAGTCTCGCCGGGTCCTGGAGCAGTATAAGGCCAGCGCCCCCAAGGGTAATCCCCTGGATTCTGACTATAAAGAGGATCTTTACCTGCTCCACGGCGGCGAGGACGACTGGTCCTTCGTGGGCCGGCACTAAGGAGCGCTATGGAAGAGCTTCTTGTTTTTCTGGAATTGCTGGGCACGGCGGCCTTTGCCGTGTCCGGCGCTATGACGGCCCTGCGCAGGTCCCTGGACCCCCTGGGCGTGGTGGTCCTGGGCCTGATTACCGCTGTGGGCGGCGGCGTTCTGCGGGATCTGCTGTTGGGGATCACCCCGCCTAAGATATTCGACGATCCGCTGTCCGTGAGCATTGCGGTGGCGGTGTCCGTGGCGGCCTATTTGCCCCCGGTCTGCCGCTGGCTCATGCGCAGCACTATCCTGTTTGAAAAGCTCCTCCTGGCGGCGGACTCCGTGGGCCTGGGCCTGTTTGTGGTGGTGGGCACCCAGCTGGCCTTTCAGAACCTGCCGGAGGGAAAGTGGTTCGCCGTGGCGTTTTTGGGAACCGTCACCGGCGTAGGCGGCAGCATTTTGCGGGATGTCCTGGTCAGAGATGTGCCCTACATCTTCCGCAAGCATATCTATGCCCTGGCGGCCCTGGCCGGTGCGGTGGTGTGGATTTTGTGCCACCTGTATCTAAACGATACGGCGGCCCTGCTTTTGGGCAGCACGGTGGTCATGGTCATTCGTTTTCTGGCGGCCCATTTCCGCTGGAGCCTGCCCCCGGCCAAGGTACCGGAAGAATAAAAAAACCTCCGTTTTGCAAACGGAGGTTTTTTCAGCGTATCAAAAAAAGCCTCGCAGAGTTTGCCGCCCGCAGGCGGCAAAGAAATAAAATCATTTTCTCTCGCGACCTGTGCGTGAGAGAAAATACAGCTCGGGCTGCCAGTGTGGAATTTGTCCGTCACATACGGACAAATTATGCGCGCAGCAGACCGCAAGCCTTTTGTCGGAAAAACCCGAAGGGTTTTTCGACAGTCTCAAAAACTCCCCCGTTTGCAAACGGGGGAGTTTTTATACTGTTATTCGTCGTAAATGCCCAGGATCACAATGCCCGCCACCACCAGGGCGATCATCAGATAGTGCTTCCAGGAGAGCTTTTCCTTCAGGAAGATCCGGCTCCACACCACGGAAAGCACGCAGTAGGCGGAGATGATGGGAGCCGCCAGGGCCACATGCTCCGAGTCTGCCAGGGCGTAGATGTAGGCGAACTGGCCTGCCGTCTCGCACAGAGCGCCCAGGTACTTGGGCCCCTCCCGCTTAGGCACCAGCTTCTGCTTGCGGATGAGCACCACATATACAAAGCACACAATGCCCGCCGCCAGGAAGGTCAGCTCGTAGGCGCAGTTGGCGCTGTCCTCATTGAGCGTCTCCAGCACCTTGCTGTCGGCGAAGGTGCCCAGGGCGTCCAGCACGCAGTAGAGGATGGGCAGCACCAGGGCCAGGGCGGACTTGGCGTACTTGTAGTTTCCCGCCTCCTGCCGCAGAAGGCGCAGCTCCTCGTCCTCCCGGGCCTCCACAATGCCCAGGCCGATAACGCCTACGCACACCAGGGCCATAGCTGCGTACTGGGCCGGAGCCAGCAGGGCAGAGCCGGTGATGATGCTCAGGATAGCCACCATCGCGCCGGAGGAGTTACAGATGGGGGACGAAATGGACAGCTCAATGTACCTTAGCCCCACATACCCCAGGGCCATGGACACGATGTACAGCAGCGACACCGGCAGATAGGTGAGGATGATGGAGAGATTAATTTCCGTCCCGCCGATAAAGATTTCGTAAGCCGCGTGCAGACCCATGACCACGCCCACGGCCATGACCATTTTCAGGTGGGCGTACTTGTCGTCGGCATCCCGGCAGCCGATTTTAGAAAACAGATCCGATCCGCTCCAAAACAGAAGCGCGATCACAGAAAACCAAAACCACATAGATGAAAATACTCCTTATTATATTATTATATTAAATATCAAAGCTTAATGATTCCGGTGTCCGCCAGCTTTTGCATACTCAAAAGGATGCCCAGCTTGCCGTGAAACCAGGTGAGACCGCCCTGGAAGTAGACCGCGTAGGGGGGGCGGATGGGCCCGTCGGCGGAAAGCTCAATGGAGCTGCCCTGGACGAAGGCTCCGGCGGCCATAATGACCTCGCTCTCATAGCCGGGCATAGCCCAGGGCTCCGGGGTCACATAGCTGTCCACGGCGGCGGCGGACTGGATACCCTTGCAGAAGGCCACCATGGCCTCCTTGCTGCCCAGCTCCACGGCCTGAATGATGTCGTGTCGACTCTCGCCAGAGCCGGGCACCACCCGGAAGCCCAGCTTTTCGTAGCAGGCGGCGGCAAATACAGCGCTCTTCACCGCCGAGGCCACCACCGTGGGCGAGAGGAACAGCCCCTGGTAAAAGGCGGGCATCAGCCCCAGATTTGCGCCCACCTCCTGCCCAAGGCCCGGTGCGCTGAGCCGATACGCGCAGCGGTCCACGCATTCCCTGGTGCCGCAGATGTAGCCGCCGATGGGGGCCAGGCCGCCCCCGGGATTCTTAATGAGGCTCCCTACGATCATGTCCGCCCCCAGGTCTGAGGGCTCCCGCATCTCCACAAACTCGCCGTAGCAGTTATCCACCATGCAGAGCACATCGGGCTTGCATTTTTTGCAAAATGCGATCAGCTCCCCGATCTGTTCCACGGAAAAGGTGGGTCTTGTGGCATATCCCTTAGAGCGCTGGATGGTGATGAGCCTGGTTTTCTCCGTAATGGCCCGGTGAATACCCTCGTAGTCAAAGGTGCCGTCAGGCAGCAGCTCTACCTCCCGGTAGCTTACGCCGTACTCTGCCAGGGAGCAGGGGGAGGGTCGGATGCCGATGACCTCTTCCAATGTGTCGTAGGGCCGCCCCACAGGGCTTAAAAGCTCGTCCCCGGGCCGCAGATTGGCGCTGAGGGCCACGGTGAGGGCATGGGTGCCGCAGGTGATCTGGGGCCGCACCAGGGCCGCCTCCGTGTGAAAGCAGTCGGCGTAAACCCGCTCCAGGTTGTCCCGGCCCTCGTCGTCGTAGCCGTAGCCGGTGGTGGCTGCGAAATGGGTGGCGTTGACCCGGTTTTTCTGCATGGCGGCAAGCACCTTGCACTGGTTGTACTCCGCCACCGCGTCGATCTCCCGGAACCGCTCCGTAAGCCCTCCGAGAATACTCTCGCCAAATTCATAAACGGCCTGGGAGACCCCCAACTGCCGATACATTTCGTTCATCATGATTCACTGTCCTCCGTGTTTTGCAGAATTTCCTGGGCCACCCGGTCCAATACCTCCGGCCGGGAGACCACCAATCCCTGGCTCTCGCTGCCTAAAATCAGCAGCGTGTCCCCAGGCCGAATATGAAAGAACTCCCGGGCCTCCTTGGGGATCACGATTTGACCCCGGTCACCCACCTTGGCGGTGCCGAATACCCGCCGGGTAGGGGCCCGGCCCAAAATATGCTTGCCCTGGGGCATGACCTCACCTCACAAAAATCATCTTTTTCATATTTGTGTGACAGATGGCAGTATACCACACCTATCGAAAAATGCAACCCCTTTTTCCGGGGAAAAGCCGCCTATTCCAAAGAATATAGGCCTCAAACTATATTCCTCCTGCCATAGCGAAGCCATATCACCCCGCACACCGCACGCCTTACTGAGAAAAAACGGCGGGGTGTCCTCACCCCGCCCCAGTGTGTCAAGAAAGCCTCGCAGAGTTTGCCGCCCGCAGGCGGCAAAGAAATAAAATCATTTTCTCTCGCGACATGTGCGTGAGAGAAAATACAGCCTCCGGCGGGGGCTCACCCCGCCCCAAAAATGCAATTTTCACTCCAGCCTCTCCGGGAACTCCACCCCGTTCAGCCGCAAGATCATCCGCAGGGGATAGTCCCTGTCCAGGTAGTTCCGGCAGTACCAGTCAAAGGTGGCCTCCGGCAGGTGCAGCAGCTCCGGGGCCTCGCAGCGGAACAGCTCAAAGGTTTTCCGGTCACCCGAGAGCAGCGCCGCCGCCACATCCATCCGCTCTTCCTCCGCCAACCGGGCCAGGCACGCGTCCATGACCGCCGCGCACACCTGCTCCTCCCGGGGGGCATACTGCTCCTTGTTTCCCAGCCAGTAGAGAAACTCATTGGGGTCCAGGTCCAGCTTGGTGGTGATCCGGCTCAGCTTGTAAAATTCCTGCCAGTCCTTCTTTTTCAGTACCTCGATGAGGTACTGCACCAGTCCGTCGTCCAGGGCGATGCAGTCCAAAAAAACCTCGAAGGCGTGCTTCCCCGCATCCGGGTCCGGCTCCTTTTGCTCCGGCTCCTTCGGCTCCTCCCGGGCCTGCTCTGTCAGGGCCCGGGCGGCGGAGAGCGCATCGTCCATGGAAAAATTGTCGTAAGCCTCCCGGGGGATCTCGTCTCCGGCTGCGGCGGCACAGACCCGTACAAAGGCGGGAATGCCCATGGCACCGACCTGCTGCTGCAACTCCATAGCCTGCCGCACTTCGTCCGTCTCTGTCAGGGTAATGCCCTCCGGTGCTTCCAGACTGCCCTCGCAAATGCGCGTCATATATTGCAGATAGTATTCAAAAAGTGTCATAGTTTCTCCTCGCTTTCCACCCCCAAACTGTACCACACCCGGCGGGGAATTGCAAGACGCCCGTAAATATGATAAGATGATCCGAAAGGAGGGATGCCCATGCAGGAGTATTATGCCGCGCCCATGGAGGGCCTCACCGGCTGGCGCTGGCGGCAGGTCCACGCCGCCCTGTTCGGCGCCGCAGACCGCTACTATACACCTTTTCTCTCTCCCAACGCCAATTTCGAGTTTCAAACCAAGGAGCTGCAGGAGATCGCTCCGGAGAATAATCAGGATCTCCCCGTGGTGCCTCAAATTTTAGCAAATCGGGCCGAATACTTTATCTGGGCGGCCAAGGAGTGTCAAAGCCGTGGCTACGGTGAGGTGAACTTGAATCTGGGCTGCCCCTCCGGCACCGTTACGGGCAAAAATAAGGGTGCGGGCCTGCTTCGGGAAAGTGACCTGCTGCGAGAGCTGCTGGACGGCATCTTCGACGCGCTCCCGAACCTGAAAATCTCCGTCAAGACCCGTATCGGCTGGGACGATCCCGCTCAGTGGCCCGCTCTGCTGGATATTCTCAATGACTATCCCATCGCCCTGCTCATTGTCCACCCCCGCTTGCGCACGGAGTTTTATAAGGGCGCCATCCACCGGGAGGTGTTCGCCTGGACACAGGAAAACACACGCCTGCCTCTGTGCTATAACGGCGATCTGTTTACCCCTGCGGATGTTGCCGCCGCGCCGGCGCTCCCTCTGATGCTGGGCCGGGGCCTTCAGCATGATCCGTCCCTGCTGCGCCGTCTCCGGGGCGGCGAGCGGGCCACCGCCGCGCAGCTGCAGGCCTACCACGATGCCCTCTGCGCCGCCTACCGCCGGGATTACAGCGGCGATACGCCGGTGCTGCACCGTATGCGCGAGCTTTGGAGCTACCTGTCCGGCAGCTTCCGGGACACGGATGCCTTTCTCCGGGCCGTCCGCAAGGCCCGGACGCTCTCTGCCTACGACCAAGCCGCCCGGGCCTTTTTCGCCCAAGCCCGGCTGTCCGAAGAATAAAGCAATAAAAAAGCTGCCCTCCCGGATGTACTCCGAAAGGGCAGCTTTTTGTAAATCAGTTCAGCACGAACACCGTGCAGTTCCGCCGCCCGAAGGCGCAGGCCTGGCTGTACTCGTCAAACCACAGATCCAGCTTGTAGCCCTTGATGCTGGTGCCGCAGTCGGAGGCGGTGGCCATGCCGTAGGTCATATAGCCGTCATCGGTGTAGATATAGAACCGGGTCCCGTAGGGGAACACCGAGGGGTCCACGGCGATATTTCCGTAAGCCGTGGGCCGCCCGGAGGCCGTGCGGCCGTGAATGGCGTAGGCGGAGGCGTTGCAGGTAACCTGAGAGGAGAAGGCCATGGTGTCGCCGGAGGCAAAGGTCAGGTATCCGCTGCCGTCGTCATTGCGATGCACGGACACCAGCGTGTCGTCCTGAGAAACGGAGTCCACCAGGGTGCCGTATTCCACCACCTGTGTCACGGAGTTGTCCGCCGTGGTGGATACCAGCTCCGTCTTTTCCAGCTTGCCCATTACATAGGTGTCCAGATAGGTTTCCGTGACCAGGCCGGGCACGCCGGGGGTGATGATCTTCTCCGTGCCCTTGGCCATCAGCGGGTCGGCGATGCGCTCCTCGTCAAAGGCTGTCTCCGCCGGCACATTGCGCAGATGGGTGTACTGCCGGCACACGGTAATGGCCGGGCTGCCGGAGGACAGGTCCACCACCACCATTTCGCCCTCGCTCACCTTCACATGGCTGCGGCGCAGGAGGTTGGCCACGGTCTCGTGGCGGGAGGTCAGGGTGGTCTCCTCCTCGGAGGAATCCTCCTGGCCGTCCACGGAGGCGGCCAGCAGCTGCACACCGTTGCTGCTGCGCTTAGCGGAGGCGGACACCCCCTGTACGGCATTGCTCACCTGTACCTGCTGGCCCTTGTTCAGGATCAGCTGCACATCTGCCGCACCTGCGCTGTGGGGGGCGGCATAGAGGGCGCTGCTGTCGTAGTCCAGGCCCGAGTCGGCGGTAACGGTGTGGATAGACTCGCTGTCAATGAGCATATACACGCTCTCGTCCGCCGGAGCGGGACTCATGCAGATGCATACGGCCAGGCCCAGCACCGTCAGCGGTGCCAGCAGAGCCAGCAGTCTGCGGCGGTTGGCAGGTTGTCCCTGCTGTCCGCCAAAAAGGGATAAAAAGCTTTTCTTCATGAGATCGTAACCCTCCCGTTTCGGCGTATAGCCTGCCAAAACCGAGAGGCTCCTTTCGGTATAGACTGGATAAAATTAACTCAAAAAGTTAATGAAATGAATCTCGTTTGTAACCGAAATGTAACACTTGTTACAAAAACAAATTTTATTGGAGTATAGCACTTTCTTAGCCATATGTCAAGTTTTTCCGGAAATTGCTGGATTTATTCGCCTTCGGAGCCGGGAAAAACGACGCAATCGTGTCAAAAAAGATACAAAATTGTTACCGAAATTTGCCCCCCGAACGATCCAATCAGGTGTTGCCTGCGGGAGAAAGTTCCGCTATAATAAAGTCGGTAATTTAAGGTAAAGAGGAGGGAGCGCTGTGCGTCCTGTCTATATCCCCGTCGGCCATATCGTCAATGCCCACGGCATCAAGGGGGAGCTGAAGCTGAATCCGGAGGGCTTCACCCCGGAGTTTGTGGCGGTGTTTGATACGCTCTATGTAAATGGGGAGCCCGTTCGGGTCAAAAGCCGCCGGGTCCATAAGTCCACCCTGCTTCTGACTCTGCCCGGGGTAGAGGACATGGACGCCGCCCTGGCGCTGAAGGGCCGGGAGGTCTCCATTCGTCGAGAGGACGCCCACCTCCCGGCGGGGGAGTATTTCGACGCTGAGCTGGAGGGCCTCACCGTTCTGGACGATGCCACCGGGGCGGAGCTGGGCAAGCTCCATCGGGTCCTCCATTATCCCGCCCATAAGGTCTACGAGGTCCGGGGCCCACGGGAGTACCTGATCCCCGCCGTTCCCGGCGTGTTCATCGCCTCCGTGGATGTAGACGGCGGCACCCTGCGCGTACACAATATGAAAGGATTGGACACCGATGAGAATTGACATTATGACCCTGTTTCCCGATGCTATCGAGGCCATGATGGGCCAGTCCATCATCGGCCGGGCCCGGGACCGGGGCTTTATCCGGCTCTACACCCACCAGATTCGGGAGTATACCACCAATAAGCAGATGCAGGTGGACGATTATCCCTACGGCGGCGGTCGGGGTGCGGTGATGCAGGCAGACCCCCTGTACCGCTGCTGGGAGCATGTCTGCGGGGAGGTAGGGGAGAGGCCCTACACGATCTATATGTCCCCCTGTGGCCGGACCTTTACCCAGGAGGTAGCCAAGGAGCTGAAGGCCGCGCATGAAAATATCCTCCTGGTCTGCGGACACTATGAGGGGGTGGACCAGCGCTTCATTGACGAGTGCGTGGACGAGGAGCTGAGCATGGGTGACTTCGTCCTCACCGGCGGCGAGATTCCGGCCATGGCCGTGGCGGACTGCCTGTTCCGTATGGAGGAGGGGGTGCTGCCCGAGGAGAGCTGCTATACCGACGAGAGCCACTGGAACGGACTGCTGGAGTATCCCCAGTATTCCCGCCCCGAGCAGTGGCATGGCCGCAAGGTCCCGGCCATCCTCCTCAGCGGCAACCACGGCGGCGTAGATGATTGGCGCAGGAAAGAGAGCTATAAGCGCACCATGGCCCGCCGCCCGGATCTCTGGGCCCGCTTCGACCAGTCCGCCATAAAAACCAAGCACGATAAAAAGATCCTCCAGCAGGCCAAGGACGAATTCGCCGCCCAGCAGGAGAATGAGGAATAATATTATTACAGCTAAACGGCAGGGATGCAGAGTGCATCCCTGCCGTTTAGCTGCCTGGCAAAGCCGGGGTACAAACGGGTGTGATGATCCCTAATACCACGATTTCCCCAAAGCCTTTCGTAGGGGGCGATACCCTCATCGCCCCGCCCGATAACGATTACATTCTCGGTTACGCGCAGGGGAGGGGCTCTACCTCTGTCTCCGCCCTAAAAAAATCCCCCTCCGCCCCCATTTTCCCCTTGACTTTTGCCCCAAAATGCGGTATCATAAGCGAGGATGTAAAGCTGAATCACTTTACAGAAGGAGGGCGAACCGTGAAAAACCAGACTTACCGCATGACCATGCTTCTCGATTTTTACGGCGAGATCCTGACCCAGCGGCAGAGAGAATTCTTTGACCTGTACTATAACGAGGACCTGAGCCTGGCGGAGATCGCCGAAAATTACGACATCAGCCGTCAGGGCGTCCGGGACGCCATCGTCCGGGCCGAGGCCGCCATGAACGAGCTGGAGGACAAAACCGGCCTGCTCAAGCGCTTTATGCGCCTGCGGGAGAAGATCGATTCCATCGAGTCCGCGGCAGAGGACATTCGCAAGCTCAACTATCGGCAGTACGAAAACCCGGAGCTGGAGCGTCTGGCGGGGGAGATTCTCTCCTGCGCCGCCGCACTGAAGGAGTAACACCATGGCCTTTGAGGGACTGAGCGAAAAATTAAATGAAACTTTCAAGCGCCTGCGGGGCAAGGGTCGGCTCACCGAGAGTGATGTCAAGGCCGGCTTGCGGGAGGTGCGCCTGGCTCTGCTGGAGGCGGATGTCAGCTACAAGGTGGTCAAGGACTTCATCGCCAAGGTCACCGATCGCTGCGTGGGCAGCGATGTGCTGGAGAGTCTGACCCCTGCCCAGCAGATCGTCAAGATCGTCAACCAGGAGCTTACCGAGCTCATGGGCGGCAGCAACGCCCGCATTGCCACCGCGTCCAAGGGCCCCACCGTTGTGATGATGGTCGGTCTCCAGGGCGCCGGTAAAACCACCAACTGCGCAAAGCTGGCGGGCCTTATGCGCCGCCAGTACGGTAAGCGCCCTCTGCTGGTGGCCTGCGATGTGTACCGTCCCGCCGCCATCACCCAGCTGCAGGTGGTGGGTCAGCAGCTGGATATTCCCGTTTTTGAAATGGGACAGGGCGACCCGGTGCAGATTGCCCGGGAGGCGCTGAAGTACGCCTCAGACCACGGAAACGACATCGTGTTCCTGGATACGGCGGGCCGCCTGCACATTGATGAGCAGCTCATGGACGAGCTGAAGAATATCAAGGAAAGCATCCATCCCCATGAGATCCTCCTGGTGGTGGACGCCATGACCGGCCAGGACGCTGTCAACGCCGCCACCGCCTTCGACGAGGCCTTGGGCATTGACGGGGTGCTGCTGACCAAGCTGGACGGCGACGCCCGGGGCGGTGCGGCCCTGTCTATCCGGGCGGCCACGGGCAAGCCCATCAAGTTTGTGGGCACCGGAGAAAAGCTGGACATGATCGAGCTGTTTCATCCGGAGCGTATGGCCTCCCGCATTTTGGGCATGGGCGATATGCTCACCTTCATCGAGAAGGCCGAGCAGCAGTACGATGAAAAGCAGGCCAAGAAGCTGGAGGAGAAGCTGCGGAAAAACCGGCTGACCCTCTCGGACTACCTGGATCAGTTGGAGCAGCTGCAAAAAATGGGCGACCTGAGCCAGATCGCCTCCATGCTTCCCGGGAACCTGGGCAAGAGCTTCGACGCCAGCCAGATTGACGAGAAGCAGATGGCCCACAGCAAGGCCATCATCCAGTCCATGACGGTGAAGGAGCGGGAAAACCCCCAGATCCTCAATGCCTCCCGCAAGCGGCGTATCGCCGCCGGCTGCGGCCTGGAGGTGGTGGATGTAAACCGCCTGCTGAAGGCCTTTGAGGCCATGCAGCAGATGACCAAGGCCATGACCAAAGGCAAGATGCGCGGCATGGGTGCCATGATGGGCGGCATGGGCGGCTTCGGCGGCGGCAGCATGCGCAGCTTCGGCCGGAAAAAGCGGTTTAAGTAAGGGCAAAAAAAGCCTCGCAGAGTTCGCGTCCGCAGGCTGCAAGCCTTTTTGCCAGCATCATAAAATCATAAATAAGTGCGACTGCATTTATCATAAAAAATTTATTTAATATTTTGGAGGAAAAAGACCATGGTTAAGATCAGACTGAGAAGAATGGGTGCTAAGAAGGCTCCTTTTTACCGCGTAGTGGTGGCCGATTCCCGCTATCCCCGTGACGGCCGCTTCATTGAGGAGATCGGCACCTACAATCCCTGCGTGTCCCCCGCCGAGATCAGCATCGACGCAGACCGTGCCCGTGAGTGGATCAAGACCGGCGCACAGCCCACCGACACCGTTCGTGCCCTGCTGAAGAAGGTCGATGTTCTTTAATAAGAAGGTGCGGCCATGAAGGAACTGCTGCTCTACATCGCCAGAAACCTGGTGGATCATCCTGACCAAGTGTCGGTCACGGAGGTCGGCGAGGCGGATGACCTGACGCTGGAGCTGCGTGTGGCACCCGAGGATATGGGAAAGGTGATCGGCCGCCAGGGCCGTATCGCCAAGGAGATCCGCACCGTCGTGCGGTCCTATGCCCAGCGCACCGGCGTGAAAGTTTCCGTGGACATCGTCGATTGATAATAGCACAAAAACGAAGCCGAAAAGCACTATCGCTTTTCGGCTTTGTTTTTGCCCTGTATCGGGGCCTTGTTTTATTCCCACTCCGTTTTGAATATCTCCTCACCCATAAAAATGAGTGTCATAGGTATCTTATACGGCGGTTATTCCTTCCGTTACCAGTCTGATTTTGCGAGAAAAACTTTTTTGTGTACCCGTCGTGTACCTCAAAATCAGGTATCTCACTCGTATCAATATTTGTTGGCAACAGAGGAACAACCTTGTTTCTCTATAGGCTATATGAATATTATACTACAAAAGGCGCAAAAATCAATAGTTTGCTGCCTGAGCGGTGCAGTTCCATTTGGTTCTGCACCGCTTTTCCTGTTTCAAGGAGGAAACAACCATGTCAGAGTATCAATTAGAATTAAAACAAATCGTGGATTACCCACGCTGCCGGATCTACCGGCAATTTATCGGGCTGCTGATGAAGGATAAAAGCATCCGTGTCGGCGGCACATCGGGGCTTTACCATTTCACGGTGCTGTCCTGCTTTGCAAACTTCCGTACTTCCTATAAACGGATCGATGGAATCAGCTACACGATCTATCCCGGCGAATGGCTCTGCCGTGTGAGCGAGCTAACCGAGTGGTTCCGCACTCGCTTTCAGCATCAGGCACTTGCCATTCTCAGGGAGCTGCAGGACAGACACCTTATCACCTATACGCTGCTCGGCCGGGGCAGGCTGGTGAAATTCAAAATCAAAGGATGGTGCAAATACAACAGAGTTTTAGAGTACAACGCCCCGTGCCAGAAGGATACTGGCTTCTTCTTTCTGCCGATCTCGGTTGCCAATGAATTGGTCAGCGCCGGCCGCTGTTCGGAAATGGACGCTATGCTGGATCTGTGGATCAACACCGTATACAACGACACGCAGGTGCAAGGCTCAGAGGTCGGTCCCGTCGTGTATATGAGAAACGGCACCGGAAGCCCACTCATCGGGTATGCGGAGCTTGCACAGCGCTGGGGCGTGTCCAAGGCGACGGCAGGACGCTATCTCCGCAAAATGCAGGAGCTCGACTATCTATCTATGGTCGCATTCCCCGGAACGCACGGCACGGCTATCTACCTCAAGCAATATCTTTCGACCATGTTCCAGATTTCCGATGTGATGATCGACAAAGATGAGGTGGCAATGTCGCTTAATATCCATATTCAGATGGACGAAGAAACGGAGGAAGGTAGCGTGTCAGAAAACAGTTCCGGCGTTTCAAAATCGCACACGGAGATTATTCTGCAAAAAGCGGCAAAAATCCTTGCTGCACAAGGCTTTCCTTGCTTTTCATGCCCAAGGCTCCAGTGTAAGTTATTACCCTTATCCGACGATTGCAGGAAAGCATTTATTCATGTCTGTGATCTCCGGAAGCTGAAAGACTATCGCTATTTGCTTGTGCTGTCGTGCAAGGATTCCACAGAGATATTCCAGTTTGAGGTACGGCTGTCGCCCGTAACCGTGAAGGAGGTGTGACCGATGAAAAAGCAACCGGAACAGATGCCGGAAGACCAAAGATTTCACGATACCTACCTGCTTCTGAAAAAATACCGGGATGTGGTGTGGGGTTTGGAGCTGTCGGTGCAGCAGGTCAAACGACGGTTTCAGATGGAGGTTGGCAGCAGTATCGAGGACTTTTTGGAGTCCATCTACCTTGCCGGTGTGGATTTCTCGGATAACGGCATCGAAGAACAGGCCAGAAGCATTGAAAAAAGCTATCAAATGCTGAAGTTGCTGGAAGTCTCGGTCAATATCATGCGAAACAAGCATAAACACGGCGAGATGTATTATTGGCTGCTTTATTACAGCTACCTTTCGCCCCAGCAGTATCGGAGCGTTGATGAGATTATTGAAATGATCCGACCCCATGTGTCCGACATCAGCGAACGCACCTTTTTCCGCAGGCGAAAGAATGCTGTGGAGGCTCTTTCTTCAATCTTGTGGGGCTATACTTCCCGGGATAGTTTGAGTCTTATGGAGCAATTTTTTCCCGATAAATAGCGTTGGCAGCAAATCGGCGGTCAATGGCAGTATATTGGCAGTGTTTTGCTATTGTGGCGCAAATCCGTATGTGCTATAATGTGTATGCTCAAAACTGTATCAAGTGCCGACAAGGGCAAAACAGACACCATTTTTTCGATGGTGTTTTTTTGTTGCCCTGATTGGCACGACCGCACAAGCCGCCCCATTTCTCGGGGCGGCTTAGTATTTTTTCAAGGAGGTACACAGTGAAAAATCAACTGAAAACCACAAAGCCGAAGGACCGAAAGGATCGCCGCCATATCAACTGGGGGCGTTTTCTTTTTGCCGGGTTCCTCAGCGTCACGATGCTGGCGGCAAACACGATGCCCGCCTTTGCGGCGACAACGGTATGGGAAAAGGCAAACGAGATCATGAAGGATGTGTATACGCAGATTCTCACGATCTCTACCATTGCCGCCGTTGTGACCGCCGCTATCGCACTTCTGATGATGAATTTCTCCAAATCGGGACGGACGGTTGACGAAGCCCGTGCCTGGCTGAAGCGTATCATCATCACCTGGGCGATCCTTAACGGTCTCGGCTTCATTATGGCCTATATCACTCCCTTCTTCTCCGGCGGCAAGTGGAACGGGTAATCGTTCCCGCCAAAATGAAAGGAGGTCGATGTCTTGGGCATACTTGACGGAATCGTAGAGTGGATCGCAGAACAGGTCATGAACGGACTGGACCTTATCAACACCTCAGTTTTGGGCGCACTGGGCTGTAATATGAGCACCTTCAATCGGTATTTTCCTGCGGCAGAGACGATGTATAAAATATTCGTCGCTCTGGCGATTGGGCTTATCCTGCTTAATTGGGTGTGGCAGCTCTTTAAGAATTACGGACTTTCCGCCGGCATTGAAGCGGAGGATCCCGTAAAACTTTCCATCCGTTCAATACTCTTTATTCTCCTTGCCTACTTTGCGGACGAGATCGTAAATATCATACTGAAAATCGGAGGAACACCCTATCAGTGGATACTCAATTCCGAATTACCGCCGCTTGACTTTGCCAGCTTCAATTCCGTTTTCCTGACGATACTCGGCGTATGTGCAAGCGGCACGGTGGCATTGATTGCACTGATCCTCATACTGATTCTGGCTTGGAATTACATCAAACTGCTGTTTGAAGCGGCGGAGCGCTATGTGCTGCTCGGTGTGCTGGTGTTTACCGCACCGGTTGCCTTTGCCATGGGCGCATCGCAGACCACTTCCAATATCTTTAAGAGTTGGTGCCGTATGTTCGGCGGCCAGGTATTTCTGCTGCTGATGAACGCCTGGTGCCTGCGGCTCTTTACCAGTATGGTGGGACAGTTCCTCTCCAACCCTTTGGCACTTTAAGGAGGAACGATGAAAAGAAAACATAAAATACTCATTACCCTGCTTGCCGTTGCCGTGACCGTTTCGCTTACAACTGTTCCGGCGTTTGCTTTGACCGAAAGCGAAGTGCAGGATCAGGTAAACGCCGTCGGGAAAGAAGTTGTTACCGGAAACCTCTTCGTGTGGTTTCTGTGTGCGATTGCCTTTTTGAAGGTATCGCAGAAAATCGACAGCTTTATGTCTTCCCTCGGCATCAATGTCGGACACACCGGCGGCTCTATGCTGGCTGAGGCGATGATCGCTATGCGTGGAATCGGAACGGCGAGGACTTTTGCCGGTAGAGGCGGTTCCGGCGGAAGTTCCTCCGGTAGTGGCGGAGGCAACACCTTTATGAAAGGCGGGCTTTCCGGCGTTGTAAGCCGAAAGGTCACAAACACCGCTATCAACAATGCAAACGGCTCAAAAAGCGGCGGTCTCGGCGGTATGGCATTCAATTCCTCGCTCAGTAAGGGCGGCGGTTTTGCCAACAGCGTGATCGGCAAGATCGCAACCGGTAATATTTCTTCTACCGGCTCTATTTCCGGTGAAAGCGCTGCAGACTCTCTTATGTCCTATATGGGATATACGGCGCTCGGGCCGGATGCGGAAAGTGTTCCATCCTTTTCAGATGTAGAGATCGGCGGCGGACATATCTTCGCAACCGAAACAAATGACGAGCACCCGGAGGGCATTGCTATGGGAATGTATCACACCGACCAGTATATGCCGCCCGAAGGAGAATACACGACCGTCACGGCTGCGGACGGCACCTCTTGGTATAAGCAATATGCAACGGATACCGTAGAGAGAAAGCCACACAAAGCAGACGACGGCAGTATCGTCTATGAGGAAAGCCTTGTCAAAAGGCTGCCGAAGGCTCCCTGGCGAAAGGATAAGATCTGATGGCGGATAACAGTCGTCCGGTTGCTGAACCGTTGCAGAAAAGCGCACAGGCCGCACAAGCGGTGCGAGGTGCTGTTAAAACCGGAAAAGCCATTGCCGGTGCCGCCAAAGGTGCAGCTGCCGGAGGCGTGTGGGGTGCCGTTGCCGGCTTTGCTTGGGAAAATCGGAAGTTTGTCGGGAAGGTCATCATTGCGGCGACCGCCGTGCTGATGATCCCGATCCTTATTCTGTGTATGCTCCCCGGAATCATATTCGGAGGCTTCGGCAATTCTCATTCTCCGGCCGACCCCGATACGCCGATCATGAACAGCAGTGCGGCAATCGACAGTAATCTGGTCGAGATCTCTACTGCCGTGAGCTGCGTGCTGTCCGAGGCGCTTACCGATACGCTGACCGCCATAGAAAACGATTATGCTGCCTGCACCGCTGACGGCAAAGAGGTCATAAACCCTTATGAAAGCTCACCGAATTTTAACGCCAATCTGTTTGTCGGACAATACTGTGCGGCAAAGAATGAGGATTATGCCGCTGTGTCTGTGTCGGATATGGAATCCATGCTGCGCAGCGGCAAGGACAAGCTCTATTCCTATACCAAAAAGGAAGAAGAACGCACAGTTGAAACGGTCACGACCTCGGTAACGGTGGATGCCTCGACCGGCAAAGAAACAACAACGGAGACCGTAACGACAACCACGGAAAAGTGGATCATTTATACGGTTTCCTACAACGGCGAAGCCTACTTTGCCGATGAGGTATTCCATCTGACCGCCGAGCAGAAAGACCTTGCTGACGATTATGCGTATAACCTCAGCCTATTCCTCGGAGACAGTATGTTCCAGGGGCTTCCTGCCGGGTATACAACAGTTTCTTCGCTTGGCAATATCCGCTTTACGGACGGACAAACCGCAGTCGTCTATTTCAATCAGCTGGACGAACGTTATGCGGGGCAACCGTATGGCACTGACAATATCGGCGGCTACGGCTGTGGGCCTACGGCGATGTCGATCGTTGTATCCTCGCTGGCAAACGATACCGTTGACCCCATCGAGATGGCAAGATGGTCGTATGAAAACGGCTATTGGTGTTCGGGCAGCGGCTCTTATCATGCGCTGATCCCTGCTGCCGCAAAAGCATGGGGATTGAATGTTGAAGGCTGCTCGGCTTCGGACGGGCAGAAAATTGCAGACGCTCTGGCTGACGGTAAATTAGTGGTTGCCATTATGCTGAAGGGACATTTCACAAGCTCCGGCCACTTTATCGTCCTGCGTGGCGTAAAGGACGGGAAAATACTTGTAGCCGATCCGGCAAGTTACGACCGAAGCAGTATGGAGTGGGATCTGTCCATCATTCTGAATGAGGCAAGCACCCACGCCGGAGCCGGCGGACCTTTTTGGATCATTGGATAGAAAAGAGGAAAATCATGTGGACAACAATAGCGTTTCTTATCGGAGGTGCAGTTGGCTGCGTGTTCATGTGCCTGTTTCAGATAAATTGGCACGAGGCGCAGGAAGAATACCGTATCACCGATAAAGAATCGGGAAAACAAGAAGGAGGCTTTGATGAGCAAAAACAGTGAACATCACGATACCTACATCATCCCTCCGAATTTTATCGAGGGCAGCACCTTATTCGGAGGGATGTTCAAAATACGGAATGTGATCGAGGCCGGCGTACTTGCCGCAGCGGTAGGTGTGCCGGTATTCTCCCTTGACCTTTCGCTCACCGTCCGTATTATCATTCTTTGCCTGACGGCACTGCCGCTCGCCTTATTTGCGCTGATGGGCATTGCTGGCGAGCCGCTTTCTTCGTATATCATTGCCTTTTTCAAGTGGCTCAAGAACCGCCGTGTGGTCGGTAAGACGGAGCCGAAAGAGGAAAGGAAGAAGCCGAAACCGAAAAAAGAAAAGCAGCCTGCGCCGGAAAACGAGTCGATGCTATCGGAGATCGCCGGTGTTATCCGCAAGCAGTCGGCAAAGAAAAAGCATACCGAGGAACCCCGGGCGGCGGAAACACCGAAACAGAAGAAGCCGCACCGCAGAAGCAAAGCGGACTCGCCCTTTCTCAACCCCGTAGCGGAGTATCTGCCGATTGAAAAGATTGCAAACGGCATTATCTACACCAAGGATCACCGGTATATCAAGCTGATTGAGGTGGTACCGATCAATTTTCTGCTCCGAAGTGCCAGAGAACAGCGGAGCATTATCTACTCCTTTATCAGCTATCTGAAGATCAGCCCGGTCAAGATCCAGTTTAAGGTGCTGACAAAGCGTGCGGACCTCAATAAACACACCGAGATCGTGCATCGTGAAATGGAAGCTGAAACCGATCCAAACTGTCGGGTCTTACAGGAGGATTACCTAAAGCTCATCAATCAGATCGGATCCCGTGAGGCGACAACCCGCCGCTTCTTTGTCGCTTTTGAATATGAGCAGGTCGGGCGGCGCAGCAGCAATGAAGAGGCCGATGCCATTGCCTCGCTGCAAACCGCCGCAAGGACGGCGGCAAACTATTTGAAGCAATGCGGCAATGAGGTGCTGACGCCGGAAAACGAAGACGAATTCACAGTGGATGTGCTGTATAACATCCTCTGCCGCCAGGAAAGCTCGGACATTCCTCTTCCGCAAAGAGTGCAGGATGTCGTTTCAAGCTATATTGCGGCAGGAAAGGATACGGACGCCATTCCGTGTACGGAGTTTTTTGCACCGCAGACGCTGGACTTTACCCACGCCAAATACATTTGCGTGGACGGGCAATATCGGTCATATCTTTTGATCCCATCCTACGGCTACAAATCACAAGTGGCGGCCGGTTGGCTGAGCCTGCTTGTCAATGCCGGCGACGGGATCGACATCGACCTGTTTCTGACCCGTCAGCCGAAGGAGCGTATGGTGAACAAGCTCGGTCAGCAGCTTCGTATCAACCGTTCCAAAATCCGAGAAGCCAGTGATACCAACAGCGACTTTGACGATCTGGACGGCGCTATCCGCAGCGGGTACTTTTTGAAGGAGGGGCTTTCCAACAACGAGGATTTTTACTATATGAACATCCTCATTACGATGACCGCCGACAACGCCGAGGATCTGGAATGGCGTGAGTGTGAAATGCGGAAGCTGCTTATCTCGCAGGATCTCAATATCGTGTCCTGCTCATTTCGGGAAGAACAAGGCTTTTTGTCATCGCTGCCGCTGACAAATCTGGAAAAGCATCTGTATGAGCGCTCCAAGCGCAATGTGCTGACAAGCGGGGCTGCAAGCTGCTATCCCTTTACCGCTTATGAGTTGAGCGATGACAATGGCATTTTGCTCGGCGTCAACAAATATAACAATTCCCTTGTGATCGTGGATATTTTCAATTCCGCAGCCTATAAGAACGCCAACATTGCAATCATGGGGACCAGCGGCGCAGGCAAAACCTTCACCTTGCAGCTGATGGCATTGCGGATGCGGCGAAAAGGCACCCAGGTATTCATCATTGCTCCGCTGAAAGGGCACGAATTTCTGCGTGCCTGCCGCAATACGGGCGGCGAGTTCATTCAGATCTCTCCGGCATCGAAAAACTGCATCAATGTCATGGAGATACGCAAGACCGATCGGTCGGTGGATGAACTGCTGGACGGCGCTCCGATTGAGAAATCGGAGCTTGCCGCCAAAATTCAGCAGCTGCACATCTTTTTCAGCCTGCTGATCCCCGACATCACTCACGAAGAACGGCAGCTTTTGGATGAAGCCCTGATCAAGACCTACAATGCCAAGGGGATCACCCATGACAATGACACGCTCAAAGACCCAGACAATCCCGACCGTTACAGAGAAATGCCGATTTTGGGTGACCTGTATGATATTCTCTTGATCGCACCCGAAACCAAACGTCTGGCAAATATCCTCAACCGCTTGGTACACGGCTCGGCCAGCACCTTTAACCAGCGCACCAATGTCAACCTGGATAATAAATACACGGTGCTGGATATTTCCGAGCTGTCCGGTGATCTGCTGACGGCGGGAATGTTCGTTGCACTCGATTATGTGTGGGATAAGGCAAAGCAAAACCGCACCGTAGAAAAGACCATCTTCATCGACGAATGCTGGGCGCTGATCGGCGGCTCTGCCAACCGGCTTGCCGCAAACTTTGTTCTGGAAATCGCCAAGATCATCCGTGGCTATGGCGGCAGCGCCGTTTTTGCTACGCAGGACCTCAACGATTTCTTTGCTCTCGACGACGGAAAATACGGCAAAGGCATCATCAACAACTGCAAGACCAAAATCGTCCTCAATCTTGAAGACGAGGAGGCGCAGCGGGTACAGAGTATTTTACATCTGTCCGAGGCGGAGGTCATGGAAATCACGCACTTTGAGCGTGGCAACGGGCTGATTAGCACCAACAACAATAATATCACGGTCGAGTTTCGGTGCAGTGACTTGGAGAAAAGCCTGATCACGACCGACCGCCGTGAGCTGCAGGAACTGGTCGAACAGAAAAAACGGTAATACCGACCGAATACGGAATTTATACGCATTAAGGTGTCATTGCGGATTTAATACGCTTTTAATGCGTATAGAAAGGAGACCAAAATGAAAACGCGAGGAGAGATATACAGCAAAGAGGCTGCAGATATACTGCGGAATATCACGACCTATCACTATATGCGGCACGATCAGCTTTTGCGGCTCTATCCGGGAAAGGAAGAAAAAATTGATAATCTTCTGTCCTTCTTTCTAAGGCAGGGACGAATCTTTCGGGATGAACATTCCGGTTTATATCACGATGGCACCGAAGCCCACGCCGACAAGGAAATGCTGGCGGCGCTTTGGGTGCTGACGGATTTTATCGACCGGGTGGACTACCACTCTTCCACGGACTTTCCGGTAAAGCTGATTTTTATTGCCGACGGCGAACTGTACGAGGTCATCTATGTAGAAACAGGCGGCGAGGCCCTGATCGAGCACGCCGTTGCCAAGCAGCCGGACGATGCAGAAAAACGCATCGTCATCGTAGAAAGCGCCGAGCAGATCGGCAAGCTGAACATCCCCGATGTGACGGCGTACTGCACCGTGGATATGAACACCGGCGCTGTTCAGTATTATAAGCAGGAATAGGAGGACCGCATTGGATAGAACAAGTATTTCAAGACGAATCGGAAGCATCAAGGGCGACATAGAAAAGCTGTCAAACACCCTTTGTGCCATCGAAAAGACGGATATAGAAAACTATCCAGACAATTACGCTATGCTGACTACCGATGCCGCATTACGCAGCGAACTTATCGCCTGCCGTATGCGGCATTTGTTATACGGCTCAACGGCCACACGGAAGGAAACCTATCTCGCCTCTGCCGGTGTGGTGCAAGGTATCCGCATTAAGGCGCAGGAGAATATGCTGGAGATCACGCTGCCGTGCCTGCTGCCTAAACGAAAGCAGCGGCAAAGCACGGAATTTCTGATCGACCCGTTGTATTTCACCCTGAGCCAGTATTCGGACAACAATGAGCTGCCGAAGTTCCGGCAGTGCGTTGTGTGTTTTTCGCATATTTACAGTGAGAAATTCCATAACCGCCGGGTACGGGACTACGACAACCTGGAGCTCAAACAGCTTTTGGATGTGTTGTCTACTTTCATTATGGTAGACGATACCGGCCTTTTGGTAGATGCCTATAACACAACGGAGATCGGTGAAGCAGATTGCACCCGCATTTCCGTAATGGCAAAAGAGGACTTCCCGAAGTGGCTGAATGAACGGGAAAAGAGCCTGAAAACCATATCGGATTTTTAGCGGTTGGTGGGCGAAAATTTCACGATACGGTGCGGCAAGACAAAAATGCCCGTAAATCAAGGCTTTTTCAGCCGTGCCAAAGCCGAAAAACTACCCGGGTTATCAGCAACCTCGGTAATATTCAAAGCAAAAGGAGGTGGTGCGCTATGCGCTGCACAAACGGTCTGCCGGATAAGCAGACGGTGGGCTACACGCTGCTTGAACTTGTTGCCATATCCGGCGAGCTTCCGGCCAATCAACTCTGCCGACTCCCGGGCGGCGACAGTTATAAGCTGAATGTTGTCCGTGCTCTCAAATCGCAAAAGCTGCTGCGGACTTATTACCGTGACGGTGTGCGTGGATACAGGCTGACGGCCTCGGCCAAGAAAGCCCTTTGCCGTGATGTTCCCGAACGCTTTTCCTTTTCGCTGTCCGGCTCGGCTGAGACCAATCTGGTGAAAAGCGAGATCACACGCCGCCTGCGCCTTCACCGTGTGGCTGAAGCGACACTGACAATGAAAAATGCCGGTGTGCTGATTTTTCGAGACGAAAAGCCGGATGTCTTTTCTCCCGAATGGGAGAAAACCGATTCTCTCTCCATAACGGCTCCGGCATTTTATACCTCGCGGGAGATCAAGGAGATGGGAACGGTATTTGCTAAGATCCGCGGCGCCCGTTCGGTTGGCGTGCTACTCACCCCGGCCGATGTGTTCGTGGTCTATGACCTCGGCAATTCTCTGATGAAATGGGAGTACAAATCCGAAATGAGGACAAAGGCGCTGATGAAAACGGTGCTGTGCCGGGAGCGCCTGCCGCACCAGTATCCGCCCGAAGCGGTACAGGGACTTCTGCTGGCAGACAGTATGGAGCAAGCCTATGACATTCTCAAAGAGAACGAGGGACGGCAGTATTTTATCCTTGACGGAAATTATGAGCATTTCTATTTTCTCACAAACGACCGCAAGGGAGAACGGCTGTTGAGCCTGCTATGCAGCAGGGCGCTGACAGAACAGCTCACGGATATTCTGTATGCTGACCTGTACGAATGTGATTTTGCAGGCAACTTGGAATGCGACGCCGCCGACCGAGACGGCGAGCCGGTGCTGCTCTCTTTCTTTTGCGATCTGCCCCGTATCAAGCGATTTGACACGGCGTTGCAGCTGCAAAACAAGTGCGGCACGCTGATCTGCTTTGACTCCCAACGGGAGGCGCTGGAGCGCTATTGCAGCGACCGGGTAAAATTTCAGACCATTGACTTTGAGAAATGGGAAAGGAGCTTTTTTGAGTAAGAAGAAAAGACTGTTTGGCATATTGCTGGCGCTTCCGCCGCTTCTGCTGGGACTGCTCTACGGCGGCGGATATATTGCCCAGTTTATGCGCAATTATCATGAGTGGGAGGCTGCCGGCGGAACGCCCGGCAACGGAACTTCACCCACCGTGCCGTCCTTTGCTGTCAGCGAGTGCCTGCGTGCCATTTTTACTATGCCATACGGCATAGTCGGCATTCTCATTTGCGTGGGAGCGCTGGTGCTGCTCATCGTTATGGTCATGCGTATGGGCTACAGTGAAACCGGCGAATACGACAAGGACCGTAACTTCATCTATTCCAAGAAGGGCACCTACGGCACATCCGGCTTTATGAGCGAAAAGGAAGCCGAGGAGATATTTGACTTACGGACGAGCCTTAAAAACCATAACGGCACGATCTTCGGGCTGCTGAACGGGCGGTATGTGTGTATGCCGGAGGAAAGTATGCTCAACAAAAATGTGGCGGTGTACGGTGCCAGCGGCAGCATGAAAACGAGGGCTTACTGTATCAACCGCATTTTGCAGGCGACCGTTCCGAACAAGGACGGAAAAATGGAATCGCTGATCATTTGCGACCCGAAATCCGAGCTGTACGAAAAGACCAGCGAGCTGCTGCGCAAGACGCATACCGTTAAGGTGTTCAATCTGGTGTGCCCTGAAAATTCAGACTCGTGGAATTGCCTTGCGGAGATCGAGGGCGATGAACTGATGGCACAGCGCTTTTGCGATGTCATTATTAAAAACACCGGCTCGGAACGGGGCGACCACTTCTGGGACAGCGCCGAAATGAATCTGCTCAAAGCGTTGGTCCTTTATGTGGAACAAGGGTATCTGCCCGAGCGGAAGAATATCGGGCAGGTCTATCGGCTGCTGACCCACTGTGACGAAAAAGAGCTGAACAGCCTGTTCAATATGCTGCCGTCCTCACATCCGGCGAAAGCCCCTTACGCCATTTTTCAGCAGGCGTCCGACACCGTGCGCAGCGGCGTGATTATCGGCCTTGGCTCAAGACTGCAGGTGTTCCAGAACAAATCCATCTGCAATATGACTGCCTTTGACGAGATCGATATGGAGCTGCCGGGACAGCAGCCCTGCGCTTATTTCTGTATTACCAGCGACCAGGACAGTACCTTCGACTTTTTATCATCGTTGTTTCTGTCCTTTGTTTTTATCAAGCTGGTGCGCTATGCAGACAAAAACTGCGAGGGCGGCAAGCTGCCTATCCCCGTTCATGTGCTCGGTGAAGAATTGACGGCCTGCGGCGTTATTCCAGACCTCAGCCGAAAAATCAGCGTGATACGCTCCCGAAACATCAGCATGAGCTGCGTGTTCCAGAACCTTGCCGGACTTCAGAACCGATACCCGCTGAACCAATGGCAGGAGATCCTCGGCAACAGTGATGTGCAGCTTTTTCTCGGCTGCGTGGATGAGCTGACGGCAAAGTACATCAGCGACCGCTCCGGCGAGGTTTCCGTGCATGTGCAGAGCAAGGCAAAGCAGCTCGGCACTTGGCGGATTTCCAACTACACACCGGAATACAGAGAGACCAGCGGCGTCGGCAAGCGAAAGCTGCTGACGATGGATGAGGTCTTGCGGCTGCCGATCAGCAAGGCGCTCATCATTATTCGAGGCCGCAAGCTATTGCAGGTAGACAAATGCGATTACACAGAGCACCCGGAAAGCAAAAAGATGATCTCCTGCAAGGCTTCTGCACATATACCTGAGTGGCAAAAACAGCAACCGAAGGAGGTGGAAGAAGTATCGCCTGCGCCGATCAAAAAACCGGGCAGAAAGAAAAAAACGCCGGCATCCAATGTGGTGCCGACCGACAAAGACAGTATCATGTCCAAAAACTAAAGGAGGAACAACCTATGCCTAAGAAAAAAGAAGAGCCGGAAGTTGCCGCTGCGGTGGAAACGACCGAAAGCGCTGCGGAGGTGACCGATATTGAGCCCGTTCCCGTCGAACCTGCCGCCGAAGTATCTGCCGAGCCGATCGAGCCGGCAGCTGAAGAGCCACCGAAGCCCAAACGCACCCGCAAAAAGAAAACGGATGCCGTGGATGAGGAAGCTTTACCCGAGCCTCAACCGGCTGCCCCCAAGGAGACCGCCGCAAAGAAAAAAGAAACCGCCGCAGCGGATCGGCAGAATAAGCCGAAGGCAGATCCTATTCTGACGCTGGAAGTCGGCGGTGAAGTTACGACCGAGACACATGAGATGGACGCCGCATGGCACGAGATCCTGACTTCCAACCGCTCGCACCGCATCCTGACCGGAATGCTCGGCGGCGTGGAAGAAACGGAAGCCGGGAAAACGCTCGCCGTTGTAGATTACAAGGGCTTTCGTGTAGTCATCCCGCTAAAGGAAATGCTTGTGAAGCTGGAAAAGAACCTCAAAGGCACAGAGTATACCGAAATGATCCGCCGCCAGAACAAGCTGCTCAGCAATATGTTGGGCTGCGAGATCGACTTCATTGTAAAGGGCGTGGATCAGAAGACACGCACCGTTGTGGCAAGCCGCAAGGAAGCGATGCTCAAAAAGCGGCAGGTCTTTTACATGAATCAGGATACCTCCGGCGCATACCGCATCTATGAGGGACGCACCGTGCAGGCCCGTGTGATTGCCGTGGCGGAAAAGGCAGTACGCATCGAAGCCTTCGGCGTGGAGTGCTCGATCATGGCACGGGACCTGTCCTGGGATTGGATCGGGGATGCCAACGACCGTTTTTCTGTCGGGGATCAGATCCTCGTCCGTATTCTGGAGGTCAACCGTGATAGCTTGGAGGAGCTTTCCATCCGTGCCGATGTAAAAAGTGTATCCGAGAACACCAACCGCACCTATCTGAAGCAGTGTCGGGTGCAAAGCAAGTATGCCGGCAAGGTGACAGATGTGCATAAGGGCGTGGTGTATGTCCGACTGAATAACGGAGCCAACGCCATTGCTCACACCTGCCTCGACCGGCGCACGCCCGGCAAGAAAGACGATGTTTCTTTTGCCGTGACGCACATTGATGAAGACCGTGGCGTGGCGGTCGGAATCATCACCCGTATTATCAAGCAGCATCTGTAGTCTGTTGAAAAACGGTGAGCGCAGGTCGTATAAAAAGAGCAAGGCGGAAATTTCCGAACAAGGAGGGGCTTTTTATGCGTAAAATCATCTTCGTCTTGCTCGCTTTGCTGCTGACTCTTGCAGGCTGCGGCAAAGAGGCTTTGCCGGAAACATCCTCTGTACCTTCGGAGGATACTCATATCACATCTCCCACTGAGGAAAAAACGGAACAAAGCACGGTGCCCTCTTCCGAGCCTGCCAAAACTACCGAAGTGCCGGAAGAAACCGCTGTATCCAAGGCGGAAAGCGGTACTTCCGACAGTTCCGTAAAGGAGCCGAAACAAAACACACCTTCCGGCGGACCGACTGAGCCTACTGAAAAGACGGCTCCGGCAGAAAACACATCGCCAACAGAGCCGACGGAAACGACACCGACCGTGCCCAATGCTTCGGCTTCCGATGCCGGAGCAATCGCAGAGCTGGTCGCACAGTATCTGAACGACTACCGCACGGCGCAAGGCACTGCTGCCGTCACCCGGCTGTCCGGTCTCACAGGATATGCCGAATACCGCAGCCGCCAGATTATCTCGGACTTCTCACACAACACCATGGATGAACGGGCGGCGGCAACGGCACTGTCCTACGGGTTGTATGTGGATCCTTCTGCATACGGAATGGATGGAGAGCCATATTATACCGCCTGCGCGGGCGAAGCGATCGCCAAGGCCGGATATGCGGGCACTGTCGATTATGTAGCAAGCTCTTTGGCTCGCCTGATACGAAACAGCCCCGATCACTGGTCTTACATAGGAAGCGGCGAATATCGGTATATCGGTGTCGGCATCACCTACGAAAGCGGAATGTGGTACTGCGATGTGGCGCTCACCAAAGACAACTACGGATAAAACAGAATAATCAAAGCCAAAAGACTTCATTGCCTATGCGATGGAGTCTTTTCTCTTTCAAGAAAGGAAAGAACCATCATGACAAAGAAAAAGCTTAGCTTCAAAAAATGGCTGTCCATGCTTTTGACCGCCGTAATGCTGGTGGCCGCTTTGCCCATCAGTGCCTTTGCGGCGCCCGCTTCGGGAATCCCGGCGAATATGCTGGATAATGTCTATCTGGATGCCCTCGCCTATACCGGCTACAATGTTCAGGCCCAAAAGGACGATGGCACGATCTTTATAAAGACCGGCAGCTCGGTGTCCGCCTCAATTCGTTCGGGTATCGGCTACGGCACAGGCCCGTCCGGCTTTGAAACCAATTCCGGCGGCGTACCGGATATTGCCAGATTCCGTTCACACGGACTCTGCTGTGCCTCCTATGTCAGCTATGTTTATTACAACTATATGCCGAATGTGGCGCATATCAATACCGCCACTGTGCCTTGCCCATCCAACCCGAGATCGGCAACCGCCTATAACACTGCGGCGAACGGCTGGGTAGACAGCGGCAAGGCCAGACGCATCAGCTTTACGCAAAGCTCGGACGGAAGTAACTTCAATCCTTCCGAGGAAATCCCCATCGGGTCGTTGATCGTCTTCAAGCATATCCCGACGGGCAGCATTGCCCATGTGGCAATCTATGCAGGCTATTATAACGGCAAACACTTCGTCACCCATGTCGGCAATGACCGAGGCCCTGAATTTTCTACCATCGTCGGTATGAGCAAGGGCGATTACCCCGAGGCGGTCGTGCAGGTCGTCGTACCGGAATTTGTAGAGGCCTACGGGTCCATTGAAGTGCAGAAAAACGATACCAACGGCAAAGGCCTTGCCGGAGCCTACTTCGTTGCAACATCACAGAAAGACGGCACACAGTATCTGATCGGCCCGACCGACGCCGGCGGTCACGGCTCCAGCATCGAGCGCATCCCCTATGGGCAGTACACGGTAAAGGAAACGGTATTCCCGGCAAACTACCGTGCCTACGGGCAGACCGAGTGGACAGTCACTGTCAGCGCCGCCAATAACGGCGTTGTCAAATTTACCGCTGTGAATGAGGAAATTCCCGGAAATGTGAAGATCGTCAAGGAGTCCGAGGACGGCAAGATCAGCGGTATCCGGCTGAATATCTCCGGCAATGGCGTGAACGAGGATGTTGTCACCGGCTCTGACGGCGGCATTACCGTAAAGAACCTGAAGCCTGGCACCTATACCGTGTCCGAATACGAATATGAGGGCTATGTGCCGCAGCCGCCGCAGGCCGTCACCGTCGTTTCCGGCGGCACTTCCATCGTAACCTTCAGCAATCTTCTGCAGCGTGGCAATCTTGTTGTGACGAAAACATCCGAGGATGGCTTGGTCGAGGGCCATGAGTTCCGCTTGTACGGGACTTCTACTACGGGACAGCAGGTGGATATGTACGCTGTTTCTGACAGCAGCGGAAAGGCAACCTTCAAGGATGTGCCCGTAGGTACCTACACACTTTCCGAAGAAAACACGGCTGCCCGCTATGTTATTCCGGAGGATCAGACCGTAACGGTCACATGGAAAGAAACAGCCGAAGCCGCCGTAGACAACACCTTGAAAAAATGGCGTGCGGATATTTACAAGCTGGATGCCGAACACGCTGACTGCAACGACCAATCGGCAATGCCGAAGCTGATGGCAGCCGATGATTACGAATACAAAAGCGCGGAAGATCTCGGCTATCCCTACGGTTACACCCGCGGAGACGCTACGCTTGAGGGCGCTGTTTACGGCGTGTATCAAAACGGCGAGCTGGTGAAGACCTACACGACCGATAAAGACGGATATATCCTGACCGACTATTTCCCCTGCGGAGACGGCTGGACGATCCGTGAGATCACACCGAGCGAAGGCTATTTGCTGGATGATACGATCTACCCGGTGGGCGCCTATCCCGAAAAGTATTCCGTCGAGTATAACACGCTGACGATGGATTTGTATGAAACACCCATTAAAAGCAATATCGTGCTTGTGAAGCATTCGGACAATGGCGACACGCAGATCGAAACGCCGGAAGCGGGCGCACAGTTTAAGATCTGGCTCAAATCGTCCGGCTCCTATGATGCCGCCGATGAAACGGAGCGTGATCTCATTACCATTGACGCGCACGGCTTCGGCGTATCCAGGGACCTGCCCTACGGCACCTATATCGTAGAACAGATCTCCGGCAAAGAAGGTGCGGAGCTGCTGCCCGCCTTTGAAGTCTACATCAAGACTCATGCGGATATTTACAGCTATATCATCAACAACGCACCCATCACCGCCCTGATCGATGTGGTGAAAAAGGACGCCACGACCGGCAAGGTGATCCCCGCCGCCGGTATCGGCTTTAAGCTCCGTGACCTGCAAAGCGGTGATTTCATCACCCAGCGGATCAACTACCCCACGCCGATGGATATTGATGTCTTCTATACGGATAACACGGGACGCCTGCGCCTGCCCGAACCCCTTAGCTACGGCGAATATGAGCTGATCGAGCAGACCGTCGGCGGCGCGGAAGGCTATGTGCTGGACAGCACACCCGTGAAATTCAAGGTGGACGGCTCCGCCGAAGTAGTCGTTGTGGAAAAATACAACCAGCCGCAGATGGGAACGATCACGATTCTGAAGCGCGGCGAGGTGTTCTCCACAGTCACCGAGCAGGACGGCATTTATACTCCGCATTATGAAATGCAGGGCTTGACCGGCGCTGTGTTCGGCGTATATGCAGTGGAGGATACCTATACCTTAGACGGCACAAAGCGTTATTCCGCCGGAGAAAAGGTGGCGACTCTCACCACTGCGGCAGACGGCACGGCAACGAGTGAGCCGCTGTTCCTCGGAAAGTTTGAGCTGCGTGAGGAAAAGGCGCCTTACGGTATGGTGCTCTTAAAGGAGCCGGTACAAACGGAGCTTACCTATGCCGGTGAACAGGTTAAGATCACGACTGTTTCCGAAACCGCCGTCAATGAACGGCAGAAGGTCGTGATCAGCCTGCTTAAAAAGCTGGAATCCGATGATACCTACGGTGTCGGACTCGGTGAGGAATACAAGAACATTCGCTTCGGATTGTATGCTGCCGAAACCCTGACCGCTGCGGACGGCACGGAGATCCCGCAGGACGGATTGCTTGAGATCGTGGGCATCGACGAAAACGGACTTGCCGTATTTACGGTGGATGTTCCGGCCGGTGCCAAGCTCTATGTCAAGGAAGTGGCTACAGACGCACACTATCTTCTGTCGGATGCGGTCTATCCCGTTGCCTTTGATTACGAAGACGCTTCCGTTGCGGTCATTCAGTTGGTTATCAACAACGGTGAGGTGATCGAAAATACCATCATCCGAGGCAGCATTCACGGCTTAAAGGTGGATGAGGATCATACGCCCGTGTCCGGAGCTGTGTTCGGACTCTTCAAGGCGAATGAGACCGAGTTCACAGAGGAAAATGCGCTGGCAACGGCAACATCCGGTGAGGACGGTGTGTTCGTCTTTGAAAATATCCCCTATGGCGATTGGATCGTCCGTGAGCTGTCCTGCCCGGCGCATCTGGTGCTTTCAGAGGAAGCTTACAAGGTAACGGTATCCGAGATGGATCAGATCATCGAGATCACGGTCGTCAACAAATTCTTGACCGGCAAGGTGCAGGTCAGGAAGGTCAGCAGCAAGGATCACGATAAGCTGCTCAGCAGCGCAGAATTTGTGCTCTATCTGGATGTAAACGGCAACAAGGCCTATGATCCGGACATTGACACACTGTACGGCGAGCTTTCCGAGGCTGATACCGGCGTATATGAGATTGGCGGTCTGAAGCACGGCGGCTATCTGCTGCTCGAAACGAAGGCCCCCGACGGCTTTACAAAGGATGACCGCTACTTCTATTTCCGGATCCAAAAAGACGGTGAAACGGTCATCGTGGAAAATGAAATCGGCGTGGGCTTTACCAATGAACCGATTCCGACTCCGACACCCGAATACCCTGACTCTCCCAAAACCGGCGACGATTCAAAGCTTTGGCTTTGGATCCTGCTGGCAAGCGGGTCTTTGACCGTGCTCATTACCGTGAGCATTGTAAGCAGAAAAAAGCGGAAAGCGCTTTGACTTAACCGGCGGCAGACATCCTAAGCGGTGTCTGCCGCTTTTGCTTTATCTACCCTCCAGGGGGATCTTTATTGGAAAGTAGTATATTGAAAGCGAGGACACAAATATGCAGAATTCAAAAACACTATATCAGTTCCTGCAATCAACGCAGGGCTCATGGCGAAATGCCTTTTATGTAGATTGTATCGAGTGCCCCTATGGCCGAACCGATTGCGGCGGTCATCTGCTCACTGCCGATGCCGAGGGAACTCCGCTTCTTTTGCCGGTCTTGCTCTTTGAAAAGATGACCGGCGACAAGGTAGATAAGTTTGAGTGCGCTGCCATCATCGCAAAAGAGGCATTTGAAAAGCTGTTTCATAGCTGGCTGGTCTGGAATGTGACTGACCCGAACACCTGCAGCATTTTACAGACCATTCCGGAGGATCAGGGTACCTAATGCGTGTTATGTCCGCAAAAAGAAAGTATTGGAGGTTGAACCGAATGAAAAAGAAACAAATCCACTGTCCCTATTGCGGTGCCAAAGCATCGCTTCGCCCTGCTTCCGCAGTTTACGGCACGGCAACAAAGGTGCCGGACAGCTACCTGTATGTATGCGACCGCTATCCCCGCTGCGATTCCTATGTAGGCGCCCATAAGCGCACAAAGGAGCCGATGGGGACGCTCGCCAACGGTGATCTGCGCAACAAACGGATCCAGGCACACAAAGCGTTCGACTGGATGTGGAAGTCCGGGCTTATGACAAAGTGGCAGGCTTACAAGTGGATGCAGGGCAAGCTGGCACTGACGGATGAGCAGGCGCATATCGCTAAATTCAGCGAGTATATGTGTGACCGCCTGATCATTGAGTGCAACAGGGCACTGGAAAACCAAAGAATCGCCGCTTGAAAGGAGTGAGAGTCCAAATGAAAAACCTGACTCTAAACAGCCGACAGCAACGGCTTGTGGAGGAAAATCTAAGCGTCGTCCGGCACGCTATCCACAAAAACATCATCGTCAACGACAGCCTTTACGGCTTTGAATATGACGATCTGTACCAGGAGGGCTGCATCTGGCTGTGCAAGGCGGCCATCAGCTTTGATGAAACACGCAACATCAAATTTGCGACCTACGCCGAAAAGGTCGTTACCAACGGACTTCGTACATACTGCCGCCTGATGTGCGGCAAGCAAAAGCATCATATTTCACTTCCGGTCCAAAGTGAGCCGGAGGAGGACGGGCTTTCCATGGAGCAGTTGTCGAGTGCGGACGATACGCTGGACAGGTTGCTTGAGGAGCAGGACATCTGTATGCTGCTGCAAAACTGCAAGCGGCAGTATGCCGGCACTGCCCGCCTCGGTATTGAAGCGATCGAATGGAAGGTCAAGGGCTTGTCCGGTGCAGAGATCGCCAAAATGTATGGGGTCAAGCCGAATCTTGTGGGTGCGTGGATCTCCAGAGCTGCCGGACGGTTAAAGCAAAACCGTGATTTCATGCAGTATTTTGACCGCCCTGTTGAAATGGACAGCTCGTAAGTCGTATAAGAAGAATAAACGGAAAAATGAGGTGGTTTCATGAAGAAATTATATACCGCAGTCGGACGGATGCAGTTCAAAGGAAGAAACCGGGATATGCGCTGCCCGATGGTGCTTCTGAATAACAAGGAATACATTCTGGACATCCAGGAAATGATGATTTGGTCAATTCTGAACTGGCGTATCCTCTCTGATGATGAGATCAAAACGCTGTATGAAAACAAAGCACAGGAAACCGGCTATATGACGCACCGTTCTGCTGCGGAATGTATGCAGCGGCTGGTACGGCGCGGCCTGGTTGCCGAGGGCGAAGGCGAGCTCGGTGCGGACGCACTGTTCAATTTGCTTTCCGGCCTGTATGTTGTGCCGATTTCGGAAAGCCCGATCCTGCGGCTGATCTCCTTTATTCGACTGACGGTGTTTGAGCATATCCCGTATGCTGTCACCAAGCAGATCTTCCGCAGAGATAAGCGGAACAGTGATGAACAGAAGGTCATGCTGCTTGCAAACCAAGCGATGCTTTCCACGGCGGAAATGATCAAGTGTGCGGAGTTAAACACCTTTGCGTTCGACAGCGAGGATGAATTGATCGATACGCTTTATCACGACGAATACACGACAAGCGAAAACATCGCCCACAGCGTTCGCTTCCTGCCCCAGTGCCGTCCAGTCATCACTTCCGTAGCCAACCTGTACCTGCGAAAACAAATCATTTTTGAAAGGATGTAAAGTACAGTTTACAAGGGACTACACAGGGTAACGGTCTGACGGGAGGTGCGCCGCCCGTCAGATTTTCCATGTGATGTTCAAGCTGTCGCTTGTAGCGGCAACGGTGGTAATCATCAAATCTACCACCCGCCGCTTGTCGTCAAAGGATACATTGTCCCATGTGTCGAGGTAGCCGGAAATCTGGCTGACCTGTTCCGGGCTGATGGCTTCCACCGTCAACTCGGCTATCTGCTTCACAAGTTCCTGTTTGCGCCCGTCCAGTTCCGCTATCTTCACATTCACATAGGAGAGCAGAACATTGTTTGCACCCGTCAGACTGTCCACCAGCTTTTCAATCTCGCTGTCCACATGGAGAAGTTCCACTTGCAGGGCGGCAATTTTCGGGTTTGCCTTTGCCGCTTTCTTCCTGCCCGTCAGCGTCTTGTAGCTTGCCAGTTTCTTTACCATCTGCTGATAAACAACCGTTTCCAGCTCCGAAGTGATGATTTTCCCGCACCCGGCACAGCTTTTATTGTCCAGCCGTTTTGTGCAGCGGAGATATTGCTTTCCCACAGGATTGTTAATGCTCATAAGAGCATACCCGCAATTCCCGCATTTGATTTTTCCCGCCAGCCATGTATGGGTGGCTTTCCGGGCGGACTGGATTTTCATGTTGTTCATCAGCTTCTTGCGGCAGGCCAGCCATATATCCGCCGGGACAATGCCCTCATGGGGAGCCAGCACCAGCATTTGGTCTTTCAAGTCGTTTTTCTTGCTGGGCTTCACATCCCGTCCCTGATACAGATAACAGCCGTTTGTCCCCGTAAAGTCGGCAGCGTCATTGACAATGATTGTCCCTTGACTTTTGAAAAATTCGTACACATCAAGGTCTGCCTGCACATAGACAGGATTGCGTAACATCTGCGCCAGCGTGGGGCGTATTAGTTCCTTGCCGTTGAATAAAATTCCCTGTTCGGCAAAGTACCGGGTAATGTCCCCGTAGGAGGTTGTGGGCTGGGCGTACATCTCGAACATCAGCCGGATATTTGCCGCTTCGTCTGGGTTTACCACCAGCTTCTTTGTGTTGATACCGTCCATCTTGATTGGCTCTGTATGGAAGCCGTAAGGGGCTTTTCCACCCATCTTAAACCCTCGCTGGCTGCGGGAATAGTAAGCGTCCGTCACCCGCTTCTGTATCGTTTCCCTCTCAAGCTGGGCGAACACAATACAGATATTCAGCATAGCCCGCCCCATCGGAGTAGAGGTATCAAACTTTTCCGTAGAGGACACAAACTCCACATTGTATTGCTGGAACAACTCCATCATGTTGGCAAAGTCCAGAATGGAACGGCTGATACGGTCGAGCTTGTAAACCACGACCTTTGCTATCAAGCCCCGCTTAATGTCCCGCACCAGTTCTTGAAACTTCGGACGGTCTGTGTTCTTGCCGCTGTACCCTTTGTCTGTGTATTCCTTACAGTTCCCGCCTTTCAATTCGTATTTGCAAAACTCAATCTGGCTTTCAATGGAAATGCTGTCCTTTTTGTCTACCGATTGCCTTGCATAGATTGCGTCTATTCTGTTATTCATTTTGTCGCTCCTTTTCTTAAAAAAGAAACGGAGCTGCTGACAGTTCTATTATACCGCCAGCAGCCCCGTAAATCAACGATGGCTTCGGAAAACCTTACGCCCCGGCTTCCTCTTTCTGCCGCTTATCGGCATATTTGCGGAACACCTCATAAAGCTGCTGCTCCAGTTCCCGGCGTTTGGCCACTTCCTGTTCCGGCGTGAACACCGGGGAGAGGTTTTCCAGCGTGATTTCTTTTCCCTGAAAAGTCACGACCTCTGTTTCTTTTTTGTATCTGATATGCTCCATAGAACCTCCTGTATTCAATTTTCAAGGTACAATGCCGCACAGGGACGGCGTAAAAATCTGCTTATAAAATCACCTTTCCTTTGTGTGCCGCTGTTGCCGCTTCAACTCCGCCAGCACTTCCGGCGGGATACGGTCAACCAGCCGCTGTAAATTGTCCAGTTCGCTTTTCAGCTTTGCCCGTTCCATCGTATCTTTCATCTTGCCTTTTTCACTGGCTTTTGCCCTTGCTTCCAGCTTTTCATTTTCCGCTAACAGGTCATCGATTGTGACCTTGTATTTTTTCAACTGCCCGGAGAAATTCTCCATCTGTGGGAACCACTTTTTCAGCATGGAGAGGGCTTCCTCTTTTTTCTTTCCGGCATTCAGCGGATTAATGCCGTCCAGCGTGGCTTCAATGGCTCTGGCCTGCCGGGAGAGGGAAACCGCCTGTTTGAAAAGCCGGGTGGGGATATGCTTCCGGCCCGTCTTGCTGGCGCTTTCCCCACGCTCCAAGTCAGGATATTTCTCCACCATATAGGCGTGAAAATCGTCCTGCCACTTTGTCAGGTTTGCCCGGTTGCCGATAATCTCCTTTGCACACAGGCGGTTGTCCTTTGTCAGCGGAACAAAGGTCAAATGCAGGTGGGGCGTTTTCTCGTCCATGTGTACCACCGCCGACACGATATTTTCCCGGCCTACCCGCCCGATTAAGAAATCAGCCGCCCTCTGGAAAAATTCCTGTATCTCCTTTGGCGACTTCTTCTTGAAAAACTCTGGGCTGGCGGTAATGAGCGTATCGACAAACCGGGTGCTGTCTTTCCTTGTACGGCAACCGGCCTGTTCGATACGGTTTTGAATAAAATGATAGTACCTGCCCTCTGGCTTGATGATGTGGAAATTGTATTTGCTTCGGCTGGTATCAATGTCGGGGTTGCTGGCGTATTGCTCTTTCTGCCGTTCGTGATGGGCTTCCAGCGGCCTTGCCGGGTTGCCCTTGTGTTTCTCAAACCGCAAAATTGCGTGTTGTGCCATGAAACTCCTTTCCCCATTCCGTTCCTTTCCGGGACTTTTCCACAGGAAAATCCCGCAGAAAATATCTCGGATAGGATTGGAATGGATAGAATATAAATCAATCTTTTTATCTTTGTATTTCTATATACCGTCCGGTTTTCGTACTTCAAGAGGATTGATTTTCGTACTTGTCAGGTACGCTTTTCAGCCCTCCGGCGTACCAAAACGGGATTTCTTGAAGTCGGTGTTTGAAACCGCTTCATAGGATTTTGGGTAAATACAGTTGGGTTTTCCACAGCCCTGCTTCTTAATCTCAATCAACTCCGCATACTGCAATTCCCGCAGGGTGTTGACGGCTTTCTGCCGCCCACAGTGGAGCAGGGCGACCACCTCGCAGATTGGATAATACAGGAAAATGCGCCCGTATTCGTCCGCCCAGCCGTTTTTCCGGGATAGTTCTGTCCGGCGCAGGATAAAGGCGTACAGTATCTTCGCTTCATTGGACAGGGGCGTAAATGTAGGTGCTTCAAAGAGGAAATTCGGGAGCCGGGTGAAGCTGACCGATTTCTCCGGCTGATGAATATAAATCGTGTTTGTCATAGTGTGCTTTGTGGACAGTTAGAACGGCATTTCCGGGGGTGGACGATACTTTATACCACCTGCCCCGTTTTGGGGCTTGCAAAGCCTGATAAATCAAGGCTTTTTTCACTCCTAACTGTCCACAGCAGACCTCCTTTTCTGTTCACTTTCTGTTTTCTGCCGCCTGTGAACGCTGGCGGCACAGCCGGGGCAGTATTTTGCCCGGTTGGATTTTGGGACGAACACTCTGCCGCAGACCGCACAGCGTTTCAAGTCCTTATCCCGGAAAATCTCCGCTTTCAGCGTCCCGTCCAGCGGCAAAACCGCCCAGCGGAACCACTTACAGCAGACCGAGAAAGAAACCGTCTGCGGACAGGTGCAGGTGTCCCCATCGTCAAGAACGATGCAGTTGCCGTCCTCACAGCAGCAGCACTTCCGGCGTATCAGGCTGGCCGCCTGTTTCCTCTGCGCCGGTGTCATGCGGTAAAGGGAACCGTCCGGCCTGCGTTCCAGCGGTGGCAAGTCTTTATAGGGGTTATCTCTCATGCGTTCCCTCCATTTTTCGCTTTTGCCGTTCTCCCCGAAAAGGCTTCCTGCCCCATTCCTGCGGCGTGTTCCGGCGTTGGCACGCTCCCCACAGCTTCGGGACAAGTTCTCCCGAAGTGACCTCTGGACAAAGTGTCCAGAAGTCGGCTCCTTGCGGTGCTTCCCCTGCCGGGGTATTCCTTTTCGGACGGTCATTTGGTTTTCAAGGTGCTGTCCATCGATGAACTATCTCAAGTGTATACTTTTTTGATTGCCTGTGCCGTATGTCCGAAAGGTAGGAAATCAGCCCGGAAAACAAGCTATTTCCTCGCTCTCGGAATTGTGATATAATAAAAAAACAGAACGACAAAGCGGAAGTGATAAGGAGGAGATAAAATGTATATTAAAAAATATTGGTATAACTATATCGGTGGCACAGACGATAGCCTGACCTTGGTGGACTACCTCTATGACAAAGGCAAAACTGAAATACCTCTGAGTGAGATATTCAATGATACTGGCCTTAGCAAACTAAACTGGAATTTCCATATCTCACCCAATTTAGAATACATTGATTCGGAGGGACAATGTCACGAATTTTATTATGCTATTGATTTGGCAACTGATTTGGCAGCACTTATTCTTGAGAGTAAGAAAAGTGGTGGGTTCAATATAAAAAATCTGTTTGATGGGGAAAAACGAGATAGGTTTGTAAAAATCATAACTACGCCAGAGGAGGATCAAGCAATGAATCGGGCTTTAGCAGAGTTCTGTGCTTCTCCGCTCGAATATGATCTTCATGAAATGGTAGATGATGAAGATATGCTGGAAATGGCGAAAGACTGCGAAAATATCCGTAAGGAATTGTGCGAATAACTTTCAGATTATCAAGCAGACAAGGAGGGAGAGTATGGAACTATCCATACAAGAACGATTGAAAGACCTGCGTGTGGAACGAGGGCTGACGCTGGAACAGCTTGCGGAGGAAACCCACCTTTCCAAATCTGCTTTAGGCAGTTACGAGGGGGACGATCTCAAGGACATCAGCCACCATGCCCTTATCCATCTGGCAAAGGTTTATGAAGTGACCGTTGATTACCTGCTGGGACGCTCTAAAACAAAAAATCACCCAAACGCCGAGCTTGCAGACCTGCGTTTGAGTGATGATATGATTGAGCTGCTGAAAAGCGGGCTGATGGACAATTCTCTCTTGTGTGAACTGGCGACACACCCGGATTTTCCCCGGCTCATGGCTGACCTTGAAATCTATGTGAACGGCGTGGCGGTGAAGCAGGTGCAGGCCGCAAACGCCATAGTAGATACCATGAGCGCAACGATTATGAAGCAGCACAATCCCGGCCTGACCGACTCGCAGTTAAGGCAGCTTATCGCCGCCCATATTGACGATGACAGTTTTTGCCGCTATGTGATACAGCAGGACATAAACAAGATAGCTCTTGACCTGCGGGAAGCACATAAGGACGATTTTTTCAGCGTCCCGGAGGACAACCCGCTGGAAGATTTTTTACAGACCGCAGATGAAGTCGCCAGCGAGGGCAGCGACCCGGAGCAAGCGGCTTTGGCGTTTATCTGTAAGCGGCTCAAATTGAATTTGAAGAAGTTGTCCGAAGAAGAAAAGAAGTGGCTGAAAAAGATTGCACAGAAGTCGGACTTGCTGAAAAATCCAAATCCCCAGCGGGGGAGGAAATAAAAGAAATATATTACGGAGGAAATACAGATGAGATTTTGGGGCAAAGACAGAAAACAGGATAACAGAAAAAATATTTGGATTGAGCATCTCAATATTGATACAGGAAATTGGTTTCAAGTGTTTTCAGCTTGCTTAGGTAAAATGATAGCAATACAGACTGCTTGTAGTGAGCAGGTGGTAAAGGGGCAGGACTGGAATGTTGATTTTTCAGAGGGCGTAATACTTTTTGGAAATCAAAAGTATCCGCTTCAATTCATCGGAAGCGAGGCAACATCAAGTAACACATGGCTGTGGGGGTGGGAAAATGTCAATGGATTTTCCGAGAAAATTATTCAGGTAGCCACACACGCAAAAGTAGTGGGGGAACGCTGGAATTTAGAGCCACTAACGACAGCAGAATTTACATTGGACGATACATTCAACGGGCATAACCTGTCTATCGTAACTTGCGGCTTAGTTGATAAGTATTGTTATTACAGAGGTCCACATTCTGGTGGAGCAATTTTTGTTGCATTTTCAGGTGTTCCTGATAGTGTGTTTGCCTCCATCGATGTTCAAAAATTCGTATCTATAACGACGCAATGTATTCAACAATTTCATATTGATCACAAAATTTTTGTGGAGGGATTTCTCTCGTGGAACAATACGCAATATGAATGGAACAATCAAACATTACTCGCTCATTTTCAGCAAGATTTGAAAATTGACTTTGAACAAGTAAATAATTTTTGGCGTATTTGCGCTATGAATACCATTTTATCTGGAAAATAGCAAAGCCAGCCGAGCCAGTCAACGGTCAAGATGAACGGCACATTTTATGTGCCGCCGTTGACAGTCCTGCCCGTCTTTGCTGATGGGCAATCAAGACGGGAAAGCCCTAAAATGGCTTCCCACCCATTTCAATTTTGAAAAGAAAATCCGTCTGCTTTTTCGTAAGTGTGGCTATCTGTCTGGGACACTTTGTCCCATAGTTCGGCGCAGGACGAGGGACGGGGGCTTTCATATACGCCCTGTCTGCTGATGAAACCAGTCCTGCGCTTGCGGCTCCACGCCACGCAATCACAGCCCTGTTTTCCTGCCGTTTCAAATGCCCTTGCCCTCCCTGGTGGCAACCGCATTTTCGCAGCAACGCCGACAGAGCGTATAACACACTACACTTTGCAAGCAAAGTCGTGTGCCAAGGGGTAAGCCCCTTTGGAAACCCCAGACAACAAAACAGGCTGAATATCTCGCACTTTCCCGATGCTTGATACTCAGCCTTTATTTGTTGTCAGCAGCCCCCGTTTCGTGGTCTGCGTGTAGTTCCTTGTAAACTGACCTAAGTCATGGGTCAAATAAAAGGCGCACCGGCGCCGCTCAAGCGGAAGCTGTTCCTTACCGGGATCATCGGAGCCGGATGCCTGCTGATTGGTGTTTCAATGTGTTTCATACTGAAGGACCGGATCATGCTGTTTCTGAGCCTTGCGGTATTTGTGGCCAGCGCCGGCAGGGCGCTGAGCTATTACCGCATCATCACCGATAAAAGCTACGAGACCGTCGAGGGCGTCTGCGTTTCGGTCGTCCCTAAGCCGCTGCGCAAATACCGTAAGATCAAAATTATGGACGGCGACGGTAACGAGTCTACTATGCTGCTCGGTAAGCAATCAAAGGTGAAGATCGGCTATCGATATCGGTTCTATTTCAAGGAAACGCAGCATATTTCTCTCGGCAGCGAGTATCTCAATTCCGCTATGTCCTCAGATCATTTCCTCGGGTATGAGGAGTTGGGTGAGTTTACGGCCGAAGCAACTGAATAATACCACGGAGGCGCTTCTGTAATAGCATTGACACATTTAGAAGCGCCTCATTTGAATGTTATATTAAAACCGCAAATTCGACTCAAAATATCAAGTTTCGCACCGATTGTATTGTTCTTTTTATCTTGACATCTACTTTGATCTCTGCTATAATGTTGACATGATATAGTAGGAACGGAGGAATCTTTTGTGAGCTATATGGATGTTAAGACTGCAGCTGACCGTTGGGAATTGACCGAAAGAAGAATTACCACGCTCTGCAGAGACGGACGCATTGCGGGTGCGAAAAAGGAAGGAGGCTTATGGCTTATTCCTGACGACGCTGAAAAACCAGCGGACGGCCGCAGAAATAAGTCTTCACGAGCTATGAAAACAACCGCCAAATTACCTTTACCCATTGGTGTGTCCGATTTCAAGGAATTGGTTTCGGGATACTATTATGTGGATAAGACCCTGATGCTCAAGGAGTTTATCGATTCCAAGCCCAAGGTTTCTCTTTTTACCCGTCCAAGACGCTTCGGAAAAACATTGGCAATGGATATGCTGAAAACCTTCTTCGAGGTTAGCGACACGGATACCTCCAAGTATTTCAAGAATAAAAAGATTTGGAGCTGCGGCGAGGAGTACCGTCGTGAGCAAGGAAAATACCCGGTCATCTTCGTTACCTTTAAGGATATTAAGTTTGCAACATGGGAACAGACCTATACGGCGATTCGTGAGATCATTGCAAATGAGTATCTGCGCCACGATGTTTTGCTGACGAGTGACAAGTGCAATGATTTTGAAAAGGACTATTTCCGTAAGGTCGTTGACGGAACGATCACGGAAGTCAGTATGGCAAGAGCTTTCCTGGAGCTTTCGCACATGCTCAATAAGCATTATGGCCGTCCCGCTGTCATTATCATTGATGAATATGATACGCCTATCCAGCAGGGCTACACGGAAGGATACTACGAACAGATCACCGGCTTTATGCGTAATCTTCTGTCCGGCGCCTTCAAAGATAACTCGAACCTTTCCTATGGATTCCTAACTGGCATTCTTCGTGTGGCAAAGGAAAGCATTTTCAGCGGTCTCAACAACTTGAAGGTAAACTCCATTCTCGAAGACCGCTACAGTGAATATTTCGGCTTTACCAAAGACGAGATCCGAGACATCATGGAGTATTACGGCCGAACGGATAAGTATGAGGAGATCTGCGAGTGGTATGACGGCTATCGCTTTGGCGATACGGACATTTTCAATCCCTGGTCCGTTCTCAATTATATGGATGAGAATTGCTCGGCAAAAGCCTATTGGCAATCCACGGGAGATAACAGCATCATCCGACAGATCGTTGCGGAGGCAGACGATGAGACTGCAGACAATCTCCGCAAATTGATGCAGGGACAAATGGTTTCCTCTTATGTGGACACCTCTGTTATCTATCCCGAAATCAGGAATAATCCGACAACGATCTACAGCTTCCTGCTTTCTGCCGGCTATCTGAAGGTCGTAAAAAAGGATGAACTGCACGATGGAAATGCCATCTGCGACATTGCCATACCGAATAAAGAGATTTTCTATGTCTATGAAAAGGAGATCCTTTCTGCACTGACGAATGTGATCTCCCAGTCAACCGCTATTGCGATCCAGCAGGCCATTATAAAGCAGGATGTTCCGAAACTGCAGGATAATCTGCAGAAGCTGCTGCTGAATTCCATCAGTTCCTTTGACTATGCCCATGAGAATTTCTATCACGGACTTATCCTCGGGATCTGTGCAATCATGAATAACCTCTATCGTGTGGACTCCAACAGAGAATCTGGCCACGGCAGATACGACATTCAGCTAAGACCTTACGACAAGAAAATGCCGGGTATTATCATAGAACTCAAGGTGTTAAAGGACGGCGTTGCCGAATCTCGCATTGACAGTGAGCTTGAAGCTTCCGCCAAGGAGGCCCTGGCACAGATTGAAAGACAGCAATATGTTACGGCGATGAAGCAGCAAGGCATTACCCATTTCTTCAAGGTTGGTGTTTCCTTCTACAAGAAGCATGTCAAATTGCTGAGCGACACCGAATAAGCTACGCGATTGACTTCCATGCTTAATTTATCTTTCAGAATAAGCGTGGAAGTCAATTTTGCGTATAAAGAATACTTCGGTGTGCCCCGACGCATGGGAATAACCGGTAGTTTCAAGCATATCAAAACCCGAAATATCTATATATAGACTTTACAGACTTGACAATCACAATATATAGTGGTATAATACCCTTGTAATTGATTTTTGTGCGTTTCTCCGTAAGGAGTATCGTGGTACAGTGCCACATTGCACAGAGCGTTAAGTTTGTAATTCAGTGCCGACAGTACGGTTCTGCCCTTATGGGCGAAGGAATCGTTTGCCGGCACTTTTTTATATAGATATTTCAGCCGTAAGGCAGAAAGGAGAAGAATGGCACAGGTAAATGTTATCGGTCGGATAACTGCCGATCTGGAGCTGAAGACCAGTGAAAAGAGCAACCCGTATGTACGCTTTGACATTGCCGAGAATATCGGCAGCCGTCAGGCCCTGCATACACAATATTTTCAGGTTTGTGCATGGGGTGAGGACGCCAACAGGCTGATGAAAGCCCATGCAAAAAAAGGAAGCCTTATCTGGGTGACAGGCTCGCTGGAGCTTGAGCCGTACACCAAGCGTGACGGTATTTCCATAGATAAGCGTATGAAAATATTGCTCGATAACTGGGGCTTTGTTCCCGTCGGCAGAGGCGGATCCTCAAAGCAGGAGCCGACACCGCCCGAGCCGAAAATACCGCCAAAACAGGAATATGACGGTATTGACGGAGAAAGAGACGCATTGCCGGGATAATTTCCGGCGCCGAGAGGAATCGTTGTGTTTTTAGGAAGAAAATGCAGCGGTTCCTCTTTTTTTATTTTCAGAGAGAACAACAAAGAAAGGATGAACCGAATGAGAAAAAAGAAAAACCTATGGTCCGGCGTTTCGATACTTATTGTCGCAGTGCTGGTCATCACAGCCTTTATCCGTGGAAATGCGCAGGCGTGGCTTCTTGCCGCAGCCTTTGTCATTTGGGCGGTATGGGCAACCTGCTATTTCCTTGTTCCGTATATCAAGGAGGAGTTCCACAGGCGGGAGGCAAAGCGCATCCGCAGAAAATGCGAAAAGCAGGATGCGGCCTTCGACCGATTCATTATCCCCGAAGTGTCCGACCCTGTGGAGCAGGTACTGCTTCGCCATGCCAATTATCGCATTTCAGCCTATCTGCAATCGGTATACCCCAACGCAACCTGGGAGTGGCGTGAGGAATTCCCGGAACGGATCATAGCAAAGGGCGGCACCGGACGAGTCAAGCTGTTCGGGGTGGACGGTTATAATTTTGCTGATGTGACATTTGACCAGAATGGCGGTATCAACTGTGCGCTTGTGAATATCGTACCGTTGAAGCAGCCGAATGCCCCACACCCCTCTGTGTCCGATACTGAGGATACCGCTGAAGCTCCGGCAGCTATGCCGAAGCAGCCGGATCCGGTCGATCCGCAGGTGTGGTATGAGGTACAGGGCCGCAAGGTGCTGGAAGCCTTGATTACCGACCTTCATTCCCGGGGATATAACAGCCTGACCATTCGTGAAAACGGCGATATTGCGATTCAGCAGGCCGACAGCGAAAAGGTCAGGACTGCCTTTGAAAGCGTCCCGGAAAAGCCCTATTGGGCAAGGCTTTGCAAGGTCTTTGAGCGTGAAGGTATGGCGGCAAATATTACAGATGGCGGCATCCTGCTTTCTTGGTAATGCAGGATACAGCCACGGAAAGGAGTGAATGAGCATGAAAGCGGGATTGACGATCGAAGAATTGGCAACCGAGGTCATGCGTCAGAAAGATGCCAAAGCAGACTACATCGTAAACACTTCCATGCTTGCAATGGAGCATTGCGGTACGGAGCTTGTTCTGCGTGTGCTGGATGACAGTCATATTGACCGCATTGAGCCGCTGGATATTGCAGATACTGCCCATCGCCAGATCGGCACCCGTCTCGGTATCCCGGCGAAATACTACGGAAAAATGCTGACCGAGCATCCCGACCTGCTGGTAACCAATGTGAACGCATGGTTTGAACGGGAGCCGACCGAGCGTATGCTGAGAGTCCTTGACGGGAAGGTGCGTGCCTATCTGAGCAACAGCTATATGCGAATGGATCACTATGAAATATTCGCCTCTGTGCTTCCCGTTATCGGTGAGATACCCGATGTACAATTCGTCAGCTGCCACATTACGGACAACCGTATGTATATCAAAGCAGTTGATCCGCATTTGACGGCAGAGGTCGCACCAGGCGACACCGTGAAAGCGGGTGTTGTGATCAGCAACAGCGAAGTGGGACTCGGCTCTGTCAGTGTGCAGCCGCTGATTTATCGTGAGCTTGACGGCAACGGTATCGCAGTGGCCGGAGCAACGACAAAACGGATTCATCGAGGAAGAGTCAATTCTGCGGAAGAACATTTTATGTTGGCTTCACAAGAAGTCTTGACCGAAGCAGACCGCACTTTTCTGACCGAACTGCAGGAAACTGTCCGTTCGGCAACCGATGAAGAACAGTTCTCGCAGATCGTCACACTGATGCAAAGCGCAAAGCATCAAGCGATGAACACCGCCGATATTCCGGCTGTCGTACATACGGCAGGCCGCGACTTCGGTATCACCGATACCGAGCAAAACGGTGTTTTGCAGCGCCTCATTGAAAGTGACGATTTGAGTCTTTACGGGCTCGCAAATGCAGTGACACGGCACAGTCAGGATGTTGAAAGCTATGACCGTGCCACAGACTTGGAGGGCATCGGATTTAACATCTTATCCATGCCGCCGAGACAATGGACCAGGATCAACCAGATAGCCGCATAAGGCTGTCCGGCTCCGCATATCAAAAAAATTTAGGAGGAACGAATTTATGACTTACAACAATGAAAACGCCATGATGGAGACCAAAAAGGATTTCATTCTGCCCGCTATGGTCGAGGACGACTGTATCTCCGTGGATGTATCCGAGGATTACGAGGGGCTTCGTTTGAGCTTCCCACGTGTGAAGATTCCTGGAGGCGGCAGCCTGCAGTTTGAGATCCCCAGCGATGACCCGGAGAACCCCGACTATACCAAGTATATCGAGGGCGTGATCCTCTACAATCATGACACCTGCGCCTACTGGCCGGAGGGATCGGAGTATGACGACAATGTAACGCCGCTTTGTTCGTCCGTTGACGGCAAGACGGGTTACGGTGCCCCCGGCGGTGTTTGTGCGACCTGTGCGCTCAACCAGTACGGCTCCGTGGAGAAAGGAAAAGGCAAGGCCTGCAAGAATATGCGCAATCTGTATATTCTTCGCAGCGGTGAGCACATGCCTATGCTGCTCTCTCTTCCGCCTACGAGCCTTCGCCCCTATTCCGATTTCATCACGGCTGCCTTTGCGACCCGCCGCCGTCCGATTTACAGCGGTGTGGTGCAGATCGGCCTCAAGCGTGTGGACAACGGAAGCAACACCTACAGTGTGGCTACCTTCCGCCTGGTGCAGAGATTTGAGGGCAACGACCTTCTGCAGATCAAACAGTATGCGGACGGTTTCCGTGAGCAGATCAAAGCCATGAATCAACAGCGTGCAATGGAAGCAGAGCTCGGCAACAACGAGCCGATCTGCGATGCGGTGGACAGCAGCTATCACTCGACCGATGACGGCGAGCATTTCTGTATCACCGAAGCACCTATTGACGGCGATCACGAGGATCTGCCGATGTAAGAATGACGCCCACGGCCTGCCGTGAGCCAAGAGTTTAGGGATACTGTCGGCAAAACGCCGGCGGTATCCCTCTTTTTTGCGAAAGGAGGATCGTATGAAATGGATATACGACCATTAACGAAAGAACAACGCCGATTTGCAGAGGAAAACCATCACCTGGTCTTTACATTTTTGAATCAAAAGGATCTGCCGGAGTCGGCGTTTTATGATGTTGTGATCTTCGGCTACCTGAAGGCCGTGCAGGAATACTGCGAGGTGCAGGCTCTGCACCGCTTTAAGTTCTCCACGCTTGCTTTTCAGCGTATGCGCAGCTCACTGTCAAACTACTATAAGTGTCTTTCCAGACCCAAACGAAACGCCCCAGTTGTCAGCTTTAGCGAGCTGATCGGAGACGAGGGCGGTCTGTACTGGGAGGAGGTTATCAGCCGACAGGATGAGTTGTTTCAGCGTTTGGAGGCAGAGATGTGCCTGCACGCTTTGACGGCTCGACTGCCACGCCGTGAAATGCGGATCATTCGTATGAAGGTCCGAGGCGACCGTATGCACGACATTGCAAAGCGTGAGCGAATGACCTTCCGCCAGATCAATCAGGCGCTGGAGCGCTGCTATCCGACGGTCATCAGCGTATTATGGGGGTAATTCTTATGGCTTGTAAAAATGATTTTGAACGCTATCTGGAATGTAAGGGTGACGAGATCGACAACGCAGCCTATGCCCTCGCTGTGGCGCTTCTGCGCACACATCCCGATCAGACCGATGAAGAGGTCTTGCCCTGGGATATGGCAATCATTGCGCCGATTATTGAGTCGGCACAAGAAGAATTGGAGCGCAGCGGCAAACAGACCTGTTGGCCTTATTTATTATGAGGAAGAGGCTCAGTGCAACCGCACAAGAAGCTGTAAAAACAAGCGATGCTATTTTTCGGAAGACAAAGGAGGATCAGATACCGTATGAAAAAAGAAGTGAGCATAAACGGTCGGATCGTGTTTCCGCTGGAGGAAGGCTACCGAGCCGTTATTTTAACCGACAACAGACTCATCTATACTTCGCTTGTCGTTGAGATTATGGAAGAAAGAACGGATTACGCCTGCTTTGAGACATTGAACTCGGTTTATAAGGTGCGCCTTCAACCGGTTCCTGCCCGTGTAACGCTCCCGACCTTTCTAAAAATGTGTGCATAAGATTTTTGGGACATCGTAGCGGTTTGCTGCGGTGTCCCTGTTTACAGGAGGAATGTTTTATGGAACGAAGCTGCGTAAACTGCGCTGTAAAAAGCACCTGTTTGAAACGCTCTATGAGCATATTCGTGCGCTATATCCAAACCGGTCGTTCAAATGAACTGACTGCGGAAATAAAAGAGAATTTCAACTGTGCAGGCGACTCCACTAATTGGAAACGAAAAAAGGAGGATGATTAAATGGCAATACAATTTCTTACCGCTGACCAGGTGGCTGAAGCGATTGGCGTTTCCCGCTCAACAGCGTATCGAATCATTAAACGGCTGAATCAGGAACTTGAAAACAAAGGCTATATTACCGTATCGGGAAAGGTCAGCAAGAAATATTTTGCGGATCGTTTTTATGGCGGTGCGGAGCTGATGAAGCCGCAACCGTATGTATTGAACGAACGGAGGGTTGCGTAGTGCAGCTTTTTAGAAATGCCGTGCTGGTCACGAATCGCCAGCCAATCGCATTCAAGTGCCGTGCTTGCGGCGTCTGCTGCAAAAATGTACGGGACAGTATCGTGCTGGAGCCGTTGGATGCTTACCGCATTGTTCGGGATAAGCAGAAAAACGGCTGCACCGATTCTGCCGATGATATTCTTTGGAATATGGCTGAGCTGAAGGAACTATCTCCCGGCTTCCATGTATTCGTGCTGAGAACAGTCAATGACAGCGGTATGTGCGGTATGCTGCGGGATGATCGGTGTACGATCTATTCCGTGCGCCCGCACACCTGCAGACTGTACCCATTTACGGCGGAGCCTTGCCCGGAGGAGCATCGTATCAAGTGGTATTTGTGTACGGAGCAGCCCCATCACTTTGGCTTAGGCTCCGTCACTGCACGGGAATGGCAAAGAAAAAATATGTCCGATGAAGATGAGGCTTTCTGGTTTGACGAATGCCGTATATTGCCGGAGCTCGGCAAGTTGCTGCGAAGTGTGCCGGAAAACAATTTTCAGCGTGCCGAACAGCTGATTGTGGCGTATCGTTATCTGGCCTACGACTTTGATCAGCCGTTTCTGCCGCAGTACAGGGACAATATGCTGTTTTTGAAGGCAATGCTGGAAAAGCTGGCTTAGCAAATCACCCGCATCGCTGCGATCAGCAAAGACCATACATAGGAAAGGAAGAACAGAATGGCAAATATCACAGAAAAGATTGAACGCCAAATCACTGCCCTGGAAGGCAAAATAGACGCCCTCAGCGGGAATTATCTGACAAACACATGGAAGCGCCAGCGTGAACAGCAGGAACGAGACAGAAAAAAGGAAATGTATCACTCGCAGATTCAGGTATTGCAGTTTTTGAAACAGAAATCGGAAACCGATACGCTGACGCTGCTTGAGCAGAACCTGACAGTTGCTGCCTTTTATGAGGATATGCGCTGTTTTTCTGCCTCTAAGAAATATTGCAAGGACAATCCCTACTGCAAATTTCAGTATCCCAAGCCCGATGATGTCCGCACGAAGCGTTTGCAAAAGGCAGGCATCACCGATACCGACGAACTGGCCGCAGCGGTCGAGTGCTTTGATACGCTCCTGCAATCGGCTGTTATACCGCCGGATCCGAATGCGATCCGTTTACGGGATATGCTTTATCGGGCGAAGATGTATCAAAAGGGAGATATTCAGTTCACGCCCCCGGAGCTGGCAAAAGAGCTTGTGGCGCTGGCCGGTGTCCGTAAAGACAGCCGTGTGCTGGAGCCGGAGGCCGGGATCGGCAACATTGCCGACGTCGCAAAGGAAGTAACGGACCATGTGGACTGCATTGAGCGTATGACAGACTTTTGCGAGATCCTGAAGCTGAAAAAGCACAATGTGATCGGAAACGATTTGTTGACGGCTGAAACAGCACCGATCTATGACGCTGTTGTGATGAATCCGCCGTTCAGCGAAGAATGTGAGCATATTAAAAGGGCATTTGACTTCCTTCGCCCCGGCGGCAGTCTTGTGGCGGTCTGTTCAAGCAGTATTCAGTGGAAAAGCACACGCAAGTATGAGCAATTCCGTGATTGGCTGTCAGAACATACCCACTCCATTGACGAATGCGGTGCCAAATTTGAAATGACCGGTGTACATACGGTTGTCCTGGTTGTGGATAAAGCGGCCTGACAGAATCAGAATATTCTGAAGAAAGGAGTGACTTGCACATGATGAAGAAAAGTAATATTGAATGGTGCGATTTCACTTGGGACCCGGTTACCGGATGCAGAAATGATTGCTCATTTTGCGAGAGCAGAAAGCGGCTTTCTCATTTCAAGGGGGATATACGCTTTCATCTCAGCGATGAGCGTATTCATATAGATGAAGAACGCAGCCTGTATGTGATAACAACGCCGCTTGCCAAAAACGGCTCATCTGTTCCTGCACCCACAGGTTTTTATCCCACATTACATCCGTACCGTTTGCAGCAGGTCATACAGAAGATCAAGCCGGCAAATATTTGGGTCTGCCATTCCGGTGACTTGTTTGGCGAATGGATACCGACCGAGTGGATCTTGCAGGTGTTTGAAGCGGCAAAGCAGGCACCGTGGCACAATTATATGTTTTTGACGATGAATCCTAACCGTTATGAAGAACTGCTTGAAACAGGAGTGCTGATGCCGACGGATAACTTCTGGTATGGCACTCGCCTGACCGAGCGGGGCAATGTGTTTACTGCTGACGGGTATCATACATTTCTTTGCATTGAACCAATGCGGTTATTTGCAGAGAGAATGGAGATTCCAAATGTGGAATGGATCCTACTCGGCGGGTACGGTAAACTAAAACGCAGTTGGATTGAAAGTGTTATGGAACGAAAAGGAAACATCCCTGTATTTATGATCGGAAGCAAACTATTCAAGGATGTTTGGCGTGCTCCGCTCATACAGGAATATCCGCCGTTGCTTTACCGCCCTGCAGAAAAGACGCTGCCGCATTGCAGCGAATGCAAGTATTGCTATTCGGTGCGGCAAGGAAAACGAGGACTGTGGAGAGCTTGCCGACATTATAAAATTGTTCGTCAGGATAAGGATTCCGGCGGACGGCATATACTAGGACGCTATGCCGCAGTTTCGCCGCAGTGGTGTCCAAAGCGACCGGAAACGAATTGGAGGTTCACGAAGCGTGTATAAGTGCCTTTACACTAATCCGGAAACTCACGGCTATCTGACAGAGGCAAAAATCTGCCATTCAGACTCAAATCGTTAAAAGGGAAAGACAGCCGGAATGGATCAGATCCATTCCGGCTGTTGTTATGTTATTATGCTATTATGCTATTCTACTTTGCACTCCGTGTTTACCGATAATCGAACTATGAGCCATTATCGGCATGAGTAAAACCCACACCGGGTCATTCCTGTGCAAGCAGTAGAAAACTTCGCAGAAGTATGCTATAATATCCTAAAATCAGAACTTTAAACTGGAGATAATCGGAATATTATGAACAGCACAAAGCGAGCAATACAAACCACTTTTATTGATCTCTACCGTAAAAAAAGCTATGACCAAATGAATGTTAAGGAGCTGTGTGTGCAGACACCGGTAGCTCGGACAACATTTTATGAATACTATGACAATCTCGGTACGCTGAAAGCGGAAATCGAGGACGAGTTGATTGGTGGCATTCTAAAAATTGCAAAAGCAACCGCCGGAGGCAGTTTTGTGGAGATGAATCTGAATGTGTTCTTCGCTCAGACATTGGACTATATCAAGTCCCATTGGGAGGAAAACTATGCCTTTCTGGTGGCACAGCCGAATCTTGCCTATATCGCCAAATGGAAGGATGCCATCAAATATCACTTCAGGCTCCGGTTCCCAGAGAAAGATGCTGTGCCAAACCGCGGGCTTATCATGGAAGTCATCGCCTCGGCAGTTATTGGTGCGTATACCTATGTGTTGGTGGGCGACTACTATGTGCCGGACTTGAAGCTGCCGGAGGAACGCCGACCTATTGGGCATTGGGGACGCTTGCACCAGTCCTATCTGAAATTGCACCGTCCCATGCTTTACAACGAGCTAATTTTGTCCGGCAGGCTCCACACCGTCGTTGCCGATCTGAACGAGCAGGCGGCAGACAGGCTGGACTTGATTATCCGGCAGATGATGAAAGCCGAGGGCGTGACCGAAGCCATGAAAGCGGAAAATCAGATGTTATGGGTGCAGTCAATGAACTCCATCCGCTGCCGGGCAGAGGAAATCATCAAGACGGAACTAATCTACTGTTGAGAGAGGTAAAGCTATGATTTTGGAAGCCATGTATAATGGGGAGTTTTATCCCTGCGAGACAGTTGTACCTACATCACCGGAATACCGAAAGGCAGTCATAGCCTGTGAAAAGCTCATGGAGCAGTTGTCCCAGCGGCTCAGCAAAGAGGACTATGAGCTGGTGCAGGAACTCCGGGCGCAGACAGCAATCGCCCAATGTGAAGAAAGTGAAAGTCACTTCAAGTATGGCTTTTCCGCTGGGCTGATGTTCAGCAGGAAGCCCATGAACAAGTGCAGCAGAAGAAAGAAAAATAGATGAAGAAAGCCGCCTGAGCAGAAAGAAACTGTTCGGGCGGTTTCAGCATTCGCCAGTAGATTTATTCACACTCTTGTGATAAAATTTACTACAATAAAGAGCGTGATAGCACTAATTTTATGGGGGGATGCTTAATGAATAGAATTTTGAAAAAATTTTTACAGCGGGGTGTCGATTTAAGTCCTGTGGGAGTTGAACTCCGTGAGGATAATACAAATTATTTTTGTACCCCAAAAGGGGCATCGGTTTTTGGATGGGCAGGGATAGATGGTATCCACTTCTGTTTCATTCGTGGATTTGGAGAGATGGTTTTCTCTGTCAGCCCCATGAATACTTCTCCTGATTATGTTCATCCAGTAGCTGAAAATTTTACCGACTTTCTGCGGCTTATACTGGCTTGTGGTGATGTGGCGGCAGTGGAACAAGCGTGGATGTGGAACGAAGCACAGTTTGAAGCCTTTCTCAATGAAAACCCTACAACCCAGGAACAACAGCAAACTTTATCGGAAATTTCAGAGAAGATGAATTTGTTGCCTATGGAACAACCGTGGACATATATCAAAAACCTGCAATCTTCCTTTGATTACAGTCAGATTAAATACACAGAAGATTATTACGATAATGATATGACTTCAGAGGCAGAATTGGTTGCCCCTGAATGGAAGGTCTACTTTGATGGAGATTTCTGGGGACATCGAGGTAAAGACCGTGCCGGAAAAGAGATCAAGCTGGATAAACAATTCGATTGGGCTGGATATCATTGGGTAATTCCGGCAGCTTATTCATGTAGCAAAGGACTTGTCGTTGATTTTTGTATGCGAGTTGATTCAGAAAGCATCCGTGACTTCATGAAAAAATGGAATCTGGACTGGGAAAATGACTCATGTGAAAATTTTACCCGTGAGCAACAGATGCAGATGGAATGGGAAAACCCACTTTGTTTTAACTTCAAACCTTGCTTGAAGTTAAACGAGAAAATATTACAGACAACCCATGGCTGCGCTGTGAGCTTTAATCCTTGTCTGCCAGATGGCGTTATCAATGAGTTGGAAGCAAAATGGGCAATCGACCATTATGGGCTGGATAGTACTTATGGCTGGGTCATATGCAGAGACGTATTTCCTTGGGGAACCAAGCATCACCCTGAAATCAATAAACTTTTTCTTACAATGGAGCAGCAACCAGGACAAGTTCCAGGCTCACATTTCAAAGTTCACGCACCCGGAGATTCATTTATGTTTTCCCATCCTGTTAGCGGAATAACCCATACACTGACCGTGCAGGAAATAGAACAGCAGACAGTTCCTCAAAATAGTTTTGGTTCTGATCGCTGGATTTATCCGACACATTATATTGCCATGAGTTATACACTTACCCCTGAACCGATGGAGAACATTTCGGTTTTTGACTGTGATGAAGGCGATAGACCGATAGAAGTTACACCAGACGATCATTCGTTCCGTCCAGTTGGCAGTAGTTCCTGTTTTGTTGTTGGTGTTATTGGTGGTGCAGATGGTCCGACAGCAGTTATATATGGAACAAATTCACAAGAAAAACTTCATGCTGCTTGTTCTGCTCTGCACTTTGAACCGGTTGGTGATGATGTCGAGTGGCGTATCGTGTTCAATGTTACGCAGTTTGACAAAGAAACATTCCCAATTATCTAAAAATACCCTTAGAACTCTAAGGGCGCACTTCTATACTCTCCTATCGGGAGTATCGTGCGTCCTGCGGAGCTTCATTCTCCGTCAGCAGAAGAAAACTGCTTGACCGAGAATGTTGCGTCACTTCGTTCCGTCAAGGTGGCTACACCCCCTTGCGCCGCTAAAGCGGCTATCCCTTGTGGACTTGCCGTCCGCAAACAGCATAAAATGCTGTTCGCCGCCAGCAAGTTTGAAAAACTGAATACCGAAAAACTGACCGTTGACTGGTCGCACTATGCGAAAAGTTGACGGTCTTTTTTTATCCCAAAAATCAAAAAAGGAGGTCAATCACAATGACAAAACCGAAAACCCTTGAACAGCTCCGAGCCGAAAAGGAACGAGCCGAGACGCAGCTTGCACAGGAGAAGCACAAGCTCAACCGTCTTGAGAACAGAAAGAAATATCTGGAGAAAGGCGAAAGGCAGAAACGCACCCATCGTCTTTGCAATCTGGGCGGCACGATTGAGAGCCTTGCCCCGGAGGTCAAAGATCTCACACGCACCGAAATGACAGAGCTGATGGAGTACATCTTTTCTCTGTCCGAAGTCCAGCGAGCCGTCCGTCACATGGCGATTACTCACACCAACCAAGCGAACAGAGAAAAGGAGTTGAAAGCCGATGGCACTATTTCATCTGAGCGTCACGCAGACTAAGCGAAGCGCAGGACAGTCCGCTATTGCTTCTGCCGCCTACCGTGCCGGGGAGCGATTGTATAGCGAGTATTACGGCGAATACAGCGACTACACCCGCAAGGGCGGCGTGATCTGCTCTGACATTCTCTTGCCGTCCCATGCACCGCCAGAATACGCAGACCGCCAGACCCTATGGAACGCCGTGGAAAAAGCCGAGCGTGGAAAGAACGCCCAGCTTGCATACAGCTTTGACATTGCCTTGCAGAATGAATTTTCCCTTGAGGAAAACATCGCTCTTGCAAGGCGATTTTTATTGGAGAACTTTGTGAGCCGTGGCATGGTGGTTGACTTCGCCGTACACCAGCCAGACCGGGAGGACGGCGGCATACCAAACCCACACTTCCATGTGCTTTGTCCCATCCGCCCCATCGAGCAGGACGGTAAATGGGGGCTAAAGCAACGACGAGTGTACGAGCTGGACGAGGACGGAAATCGTATCAGAGACCAGAACGGCGAGTATGTTTTCAATGCCGTTCCCACTACCGACTGGGGCAGTCCCGAAACGCTGGAACATTGGCGGCAGACATGGGCGGAACTATGCAACGCCAAGTTTGCGGAGAAAGGGCTTGATGTTCGTATCGACCACCGAAGCTATGAGCGTCAGGGCGTGGAGCTTCTTCCCACCGTCCATGAGGGCGCAACCGTCCGGGCAATGGAGAAGAAAGGCATACGCACCGAGAAAGGCGAGTTCAACCGCTGGATCAGAGCAACCAATGCCGTTATCCGGGACATCAAGAAGAAAATCGCTCTCCTGTTTGATTGGATTGCCGTACTGGATGGAGCATCCTGATGAGGTGGACACGCAAAAGCTGGCGGACATCAGTGTGCAGATGCTCTCCTCCGTAGAACAGATCATCTAAAAAAGCTGCGGCAGTGCCGCAGCTTTTTTGCGTCCAAGCCCGGACACTTTTTGAAAATGTGTCGTTCCATCTATCCGCTGTCTCTTGTATGATGGAATCAAATCAGAGACAAGGAGAGATGTATGATGGCAGAGATCAAAATTCATGTGTTCCACACCGGCGAGGCATGCGTAGCACCGGATCTGCCCTTTGGCGGCGAGCATTGCAGCACGATCAAGGCATCCGGCGCGTTTGCAAAGAAATCGGAACGGTTGTGGCTGCCTGTGTCAGCCTATCTTATTGAGTGCAGCCACGGGAAGATAATCTTTGACTGCGGATGGCATCGGAATATGAGCCCCGATGGTGTGTTTGATAAAAAAGCGCAGATCAAGTCCCTCGGTTCGCTGCCGCTGTATGTAACAAATCAAGGACGAATTGAAAAAGGCTTAGCCATCGACGAGCAGTTGGCGGCGCTGGGCATTCATCCTGCCGACTTGGATTTGGTGCTGCTGTCCCATCTGGATTGCGACCACACCAACGGTCTGAATCTGGTGGCCGACGCAAAGCAGATCCTTGTGTCGAAAGACGAGCTGCTTTTTGCGGAGAACAAAACGCCCGTCAACCGCATCCGCTACAATGCGGATTGGTGGCGCAGCACGAAAATGCAGACCTTCGACTGGAACGGTACGGAAGGCCTTGCGGGAAAATCCTACGATGTATTTGGGGATGAAAGCCTCGTTATGGTCAATATCCCTGGTCATTCCAAAGGGCTATGTGCGCTAAAGATTACTGGTTCTGACGGGCGGTTCATACTACTTCTACGCCGATGGCGGTTACGCCCGAAAATCGTGGGAGCAGCTGATCACATCCGGCATTGCAGATGACAAGGCGGCACAGAAAAAGTCACTGGAATGGATACGAGAGCAAAGCCTAAACGCAAACTGCGTAGAGTCTCTTGCCAACCACGACCCCGATGTGCAGCCGCACATCATCGAATTGTGAGGTGGCTAATATGAGAAAAACAGTACTTATCACCGGCGCATCCGGCGGACTGGGTTTGGAGTTTGCCAGAATATACGCAAGAGAGGGTTTTGATCTTGTTGTAGTTGCCCGCAGCGAGGGGAAGCTCTATAAGCTGAAAAGCGAGCTGGAGACGCAGTATGACTGTCATGTATGGGTGCTGGCGCAGGACTTGTCTCAGCCAGACGCCGCCTATGAAGTATTCAATTACACCTTAGAGAAGAATATCACCATTGATGCACTGGTCAACAACGCCGGGTTCGGTGACTTCGGCAACTTCTGGGAGGTGGACGCCCAGCGGCAGACCGATCTCCTGCAAGTCAACATCATGACGCTGGTGCAGCTTACGCGGTATTTTCTGCCCGGTATGGTGGAGCGCAGACATGGCAGTGTGCTGAATCTATCTTCGGTCGCAGCATTCAGTGCCGGGCCGAGGATGTGCCTATACTATGCCTCTAAGGAATTTGTACGCAGCTTCAGCGAAGCCGTTGCCGAGGAGGTGCGCAGTACGGGCGTTACAGTGACTGCGCTTTGCCCCGGCCCAACTGCCACGGGATTTGAACAGGCCGCACAGATGAAAAACTCCCATATGTTCTCCATGTTTAAGCCTGCCAGCGCAGCGGCTGTTGCAGAGGCAGGTTTCCGTGCTGCACAGAAGGGAAAAACTCTTCGCTATTGTGGCTGGCCAACTCACACGGTGAGCATCGCTGCACGGCTGCTGCCAAGAAGTGTGTGCAGAAGATTTATGATGAAGGTCAATGGATAATGAGTGCAATCGCTGTTTGCTCTAATCAGTAGCTTAATCATCTATCAACCACCAGGGAGCAATCCCCGGTGGTATTTTTATGCTCGTAGAAGGAAACAGCCGGAATATTCCGGCTGTTGTTATATAGCAATATCACATATTCTGCTGTTTCGGTAGCACAACAGTAAAGGTCGTTGTTCCGCTTTCGCTTTTTGCCGATACCGCACCGCCGTGCAACTCACATACTTTTTTCACGACGGCAAGACCAATGCCGTTTCCTTCCGACGAATGTGACTCATCCGCCTGATAGAACTTATTGAAGATATGGGCAATACGGTCCTTTGGGATGTCTTTGCCGTGGTTGGAAACAGAGATTGAAAGGCATTCGCTCCCGTCGGAAATATCGACAGATACCGTGCCGTTCGGATCCGAAAACTTGATTGCATTATCCAGCAGATTGATCCATACCTGCTTCAGCAGTTCTTCATTTGCACATATCATATGCTCACCGAACTGCATATCCATATACAGGTTCTTGGGCGTCCATTTTTCTGCAAGCAGCAGGACGGCTCCACGAATCTGTTCAGAAAGGTTAAATCTTGTAACCTCTGTCAGGATCGTCTGGTTTTCCACCCGAGTCAAATTCAATACATTGTTTGCCATGGCAGAAAGCCGAAGCGATTCCTCTTCAATGACTTCAAGGTATTCTTCTTTTTGTTCGTCCGTAAGGTTTCCGCGACGCAAAAGCTTTGCAAAGCCTGCGATAGAAACGATCGGTGTCTTAAATTCATGAGAGAAGTTGTTGATAAAATCACTGCGCAGCATTTCTGTGTAATCCAGTTCTTCTGCCGCCCGATTGAAACTTTTTTCTACCTGCTTGAAGGTGGGATGGTCGGCAATAGGCTTGCCGAAATGCAGTCTCGTCTTGAAGTCGCCGCTTGCCAGCCGGTCAAGCTGATCGATAATACGCTTGATTGGTTTTAGAATGATTTTTCCTGTCAAAGAGGCGAGAAGAAATCCAATAACCAGACTGGTGTAAAAGAAGAACCTCAAAAGCTCCGGTAATCCTACCTGTCCTCCGGTCGTTTCAATGACTCCGAGTCGGGCCAGTCCATAGATAGCTACGATCGTCAGCAGCATAGCGATCGTGTTGGTAAGAAAAACAATGCCGGAGATCAGCAGTGCCAAAGCGATCCGCCCTGTTCGCTTCCTTTTATTCATACCTTCTTCACCGCCTTATAACCAAGCCCACGAACAGCAACGATCTCAAATTCATTCCATCCTTCAAAGCGTTTGCGTAAGCGCCCGACATGAACGGTGACGGTTTCCCAACCGGTTTCGCTATCCGTCCCCCATATCTCATCCATCAGCTGAATACGGGTGAAAATTTGACCGGGATAAGAAAGCAGCTTATACAGGAGCATAAATTCCTTCTGCGGTAGCTCCTGCGTTTCACCATTTTTTGTGACCGTAAAGGCATTGTAGTCCAAAACAACATCACCAATCGTGATTTTCTGTTCGCTGACGATCTGCGCACGCCGAAGCAATGCTTTGATACGCAAAAGCAGCTTTTCCTCGTCGATCGGTTTTGTGATATAATCGTCGGTTCCCACAAGGAATCCCTTTTTCTCATCTGCCGGTAAATGCTTTGCCGTTACCATCAATATAGGCAGCGCATTATCTGTTTCCCGAACAAACCGTGTAAATTCATATCCGTCCATTTTCGGCATCATAATGTCCAGTACAACCAGATCAATATGCTCTTTGTCCAGAGCCTCCAGCGCTTCTTCTCCGTTGGTTGCCGTTGTTACGGTGTAATGGGCATTTTCCAACACGGCACGGAGCAGCTTCCTGGTATGCTTATCGTCATCTACAACGAGAATGTGAAACATAAATATCCTCCTCGGCTAAATTATCTCCCATAGAATAATGCTGCAAAATCAACTGAAAATAAACTTATTCCTTTTTCGCAGGTTTGTTGATGCTGTATCTAAGATCGACAGGCCTTTTCAAATCCTTCGGAATCATATAAGAATGTCCGAAACGCAGCACCCCGTCTATCCGGTTTTCCTTACAGAGCTTTTGCACCCAGCGCTGCGAAACCTGCCACTGCTCGGCAGCTTCCTTTACAGAGATATAATCCATACATTTCCTCCGCTTGTATTCGTTTCTGCGAACTATATATATTTTACAGTATCACGCCCGACGTGTCAATGCCGGCTGAAATGTTCCTCGCATAATGAAAAAAGCGGCTGCCGACGCTTTTTGTGCATCGGCAGCCGCCCATTGGTTCTGTATTTTTTACTCGATGAGTCCGCTTTCTCTCAGCAGGATCTCGATATCTGTGCCCTTAACCTTTTTCAGGACCACCTTGAGCATTTCCTTCTCCTTGAAGGACAGCGGTGCCTCACTGATCGGCTTCTTGTCGATGGCGTAGTAGCAGGCACGCAGGATCTCACGCACATCGTACTTGCTGCCCCAGACCTCCGGCACGCCGCGGTCGATGTCAAGCAGCGTGTAGACCGACTCCATACCGGTACGCATGGAATACTCGGTGGTGAAGATGGTGTCACGGGGCGTCTCGGCAAATTGACCGATGAAGGCGAAGTTCACAGCGCCATCGGGCACGACCTTCGGACGGTCAGACTCCTTACGAGGCTGGAAGAAGGAATTGATATACGGCATAAAGCAGGTGGTGGTGTTGCAGGCATCGTGTGCCAGCGCATCGATCTTTTCGGTCGGCATGCCGATGTGGTACAGCCACTCACGGCAGACCTCCTCGCCAGTGCAGTCCCGCATGGCCTTCTTTACATAGTTGCCTTCCTTATTGGTGTTCAGAGAATACAACCACACAAGCACCATGTTCTTATCTTGGGACTTGAACTGCGGCTGGCGGTTAATGGTCCAGGAGAGATACCAGTTGTCGGTGCTGTCCTTGACGGTGACAATGCCGCCGGTGGTTACCTTGCCGGAGCGCGGGTCACGCTTGCAAACATTCATAATGTGCTGAATGATCTCTTCATTGGAAGTGGCGACGGTAGCGCTCATCCAGTTGGTGGCATCCACATCGGAGCAGAATTTGTCCGGGTTGCCGTACTCGCCGTGCTCGGCCTGAGCAGCGATAGCTTTCCACATATCCCAGGAATCGCCCTTGCCGTTTTCAATGCCGGACAGATCGGGTGCATGAGTCTGGTCGCCATAGCAGGAGGTATCGGTGCAGCAGCCGTTGGTGATGAACACCAGATCGTCCTCGATGAGGTCGATAGAGATTTTTCCCTTTCCGTGTTTCATAGTACCATTATCGTATATTCAAATTCTAAACTGAAACGAAACTTTTGAAAATCCGGGCAGTTTCGTTTCAGTTTAGAATTGCTTGCTACACTCTCCGCAGAAAATGTCGAAATAACGGTTTTTAAGGGAGTGACAGACTTGAACTATGAAATAGCCTATTACAGTTTATCAGGCAATACAGAAAAGCTGGCATACGGCATTGCAAAGCGTCTTCCGGAAAATCAAGCTTTTTTGACGAACCTGCAAGAGGAAGAAGTTACCCTTGCGGCCGATGTGTATTTAGTAGGATTCGGCATAAACAACGGTACAGTCCCGCTAAAAGTCATGGACGCATTGGACCGGCTGGCCGGAAAGAAGATATTCCTGTTTGTGACCTGCGGCATAGAGCCAAGTGAGGAATACAAGCGGCTTATCGAGCGCAAGATCGAACCTTTTCTGCCGGACGAATGCGACTATTGCGGCATTTTGCTGTGTCGAGGTCAGATAGCGGAGGAGGTGCTGAGCAAAATCCAAAGACAGTTCGCACAGCAACCAGACGATCCTGCCATCAAAAAAATGATCTCCGAGGCAAAATTGTCCGAGGGGCATCCCGATGAAACGGATGCGGAAAACGCAGTGAGGTTTATCCGGGAAAAGCTTGATTCTTTCTAACCGGCAAGCAGCATTTCAAAGATTCATTACATAAAAAGGAGTTTTTACCATGAGAAAAGTTAAGATCATCACCGATTCCTGCGCAGACCTGAGCGCAGAGCAACTCGAAAAATACGACATCGACTACGCCAGAATGTCCACGATCGAGGATGGCAAAGAGTCTCCGGCGCTTCTCACATGGACACCCGCAGAAGCACACAGACTTTACGAGACGATCCGTGGCGGAAAGCGTATCACGACAGCGCAGGTTTCCGTTGAAAAATTCAAAAGCTGTTTGAAAAATATCTGGGGCTTTATCAGTTAGGGGCTGTCTATACAGGCCTTTTTGCTGTTCTTGGACATGCCTATCCGATCTGGTACGGCTTCAAAGGCGGCAAAGGATTTCTCGTCAGTCTTTCAACGATTTGGGTAACAGACTGGCGGGTCGGTCTGATCGTGACCGGAATGATGGTTGTACTGCTGCTTACCACAAAATATATGTCGCTTGCTACTGTTGCTGCGACGCTCTGCAGCCCATTGCTTCTGCTGCTGTTCAAAGCACCTGTATCCGTAATTTTGATAGACGCTGCAATCGTTATTTTTGTGGCGCTGCGGCATAAGGAAAACTTCAGGCGCTTGAAAGCCGGAACAGAATCAAAGTTTACATTAAGCACGCACTGATAAATTTACAGAACAGGGACGATGCTTCGAGGAGGTAATGAACTTATGTCTGAAAAATATATTCTTTATAATCCCTGTGCAGGCGGTCCGGAGACCGAGAAAGCCGTAAAAGCCTTGCAGGATGCCAATGAAGGGGCTGTGGCGATCAATATTTGCCGCATCATCAGTTATAAGACTTTTTTTAACGGATTAGACCCGAATGACACTGTGATCTTATGCGGCGGAGACGGCACCCTGAATCGTTTTGTCAACGATGTTAACGGAATGAACATTCCCAATAAGCTCTACTACTACCCCACGGGAACCGGCAACGATTTTGCGAGGGATGTCGGGCAAAAACCGTTTTCGGATCCAACGGTTTGCCTCAACCCATATTTTGAACGGCTACCTCGTGTAAGCGTTAAAGGAAAGTCTGAATTGTTCCTGAACAATGTCGGTTTCGGCATTGACGGTTATTGTTGTGAGGTTGGAGAAAAGCTCCGAGAGGAAAACAAGAAGAGGAAAAAGCCCAAGCCGGTAAATTATACGAAGATCGCCATCACCGGGTTGCTGTTTCACTATAAGCCCAAGAATGTGACCGTCGTTGTTGACGGCAAACGCTATCAATATAAAAAAGTGTGGCTTGCCTCTGTCATGAACGGCAGGTTCTATGGCGGGGGTATGATGCCGACGCCGGAGCAGTACAGATTACGTGAAGACGGAAAGGTATCCATTCTGATATTCCACGATGTCGGCAAACTGCGTGGACTAATGATCTTTCCGTCGATTTTCAGCGGCAAGCATCTGAAGTATACGAATCAGATGACGATTCTGGAAGGAAAGACCATTCAAGTGAAATATAATGAGCCGGCACCGCTTCAGATCGACGGCGAAGTTGTACCGGAAGTCATGGAATATACGGTTCGGTCATGCGTTTCACCGGCAGAAAAAGCAAAACAGGACAGTGAAATGGCAGCTGTATAAATGCGAAGATAAACGATATTATAATGGCGACAGGCCGATGGGAGATATTACATATGCATAGGATATTCAGAAAAGATCAGGTATTGACGATACCGAATTTATTAAGTGTGATACGCTTGGCGCTGATTCCGCTGATCGTGTGGCTATATATAGGAAAGCAGGAATATTCTGCTGCAGTGGCTGTGATTTTAATCTCCGGTGCAACGGATATTATTGACGGATTCATCGCCCGCAAATTCAATATGGTGTCAGACCTCGGAAAGATTTTGGATCCCGTGGCAGACAAGCTGACGCAGGCTACGGTGATCCTCTGCTTGACGGTGAAATATCGCTGGATGCGCGGATTGATTGTTCTCTTTGTGGTCAAGGAGATCATTATGGCCGTGCTCGGGTATATGGCAATTCAAAAGAAAGATGTTGTTAACAGCGCAAAATGGTATGGCAAGCTCAACACCGTGGTTCTGTATCTGGTTATGACGTGCCTTATCTTGTTCCCGAGTATATCGGAAACGGTGGCAAATGTTCTGATCGGAATTTGCATTTGCGTTATGCTTATGTCCCTTACGCTGTACATACGGTTTTACCTGAATCTGTTCCGCACGAACTGAATCAGCAAACCACAGATCCAAGGAGGGATAAAATGGTTGTTGTTTACATACTGCTTGGCATTCTCGCCGTCCTGCTGCTCTATATTTGCTTCCTTGCAATTTGCAGCCTATGCGTCGATCCGAAAAAAGAATATGAGAAAAACAGCCGTTTTTACCGCACACTGCTTACAGCGCTTCTGCCGCTGCTTTGAAGGTGCTGCGAATCAGAGTATATACAAGCGGACTGGAGAAGATACCTAAGAATCAAAAGCTGATGTTTGTCGGAAACCATCGCTCCAATTTTGACCCGATCATTGAGTGGCTTGTGCTGAAACCGTGGGATATTGCGTTTATCTCAAAAGGCGAGAATTTTAAGATTCCGTTTTTCGGACGAATTATTCGGAAATGCTGCTTTATGCCGATCGACCGGGAGAACCCGCGAAAGGCATTGAGGACGATCAATAAAGCTTCTGATCTGCTTCAGAGCGGCGAGGTCTCTATCGGTGTATATCCGGAGGGCACCCGAAGCAAAACCGGAGAATTGCTCCCGTTTCACGACGGTGTTTTCCACATTGCCAAAAAGGCCGGCACACCGATTGTCGTTATGTCCATCAGGGGAACGGAACAGATCCATAAGAATGTCCTACGCCGGCATTCCGATGTATATTTGGACATCGTGCAGGTGATTCCTGCAAGCGATGTGGAAAACGGAACCACACATACGATCGGCGCAGAAATACGGAATATGTTGCTCGATAGTATAAAAGATAAATAATACAGTAGTTTTATTACGAGGGGTCACAACCATACTCAAGCGAACGATAACCGGTGCGTTTATAACAGCCGCCGTTTACTTAATCCTATTCTATTCTTACATACCGGCGGTCATTTTGGTGGCTACCGCCATCCTTTGCGCCTTTTCGGTGTATGAAATATACCGCGCAACCGGCACAATCGAAAATGAAGTGATGTTTACTGTTTCTATGCTCATTGCCGTTTTGGCTGCTTTCGTACACATTCCCCGTTCCGAGATCGTACTGACGGTGGCATTTATTTTTGCAACTGTAGCATCCATTTGGCTGATGATACGGCAAAAACATTGCAGCTTGGACTCTCCCGTCAAGGCATTTTTCATTGTGCTCCTGATCATTGTGCTCTTTAAAGCCATTCCGGAGCTGAGAAGCCTGAATAGCGGACTGTATTATCTGATTTTTGCTGTCACATTGTGCTTTGTCACGGATGTCGCCGCCTATCTGATCGGGCGAGGTTTGGGACGGCATAAGCTAATGCCGAAGGTAAGCCCAAATAAGACCATAGAAGGCTCCCTTGGCGGCCTATTGTTCGGGGTGCTATTGGCACTGCTTGGCGGGATCGTTGTTGAGAAATTTGTAAAGATTGAAGTAAATTACGGAACGCTGGCACTTTGGGCGCTTATGACCTCCGTTGTCGGCCAGTTCGGTGATCTGTCTATGTCAGTGATCAAACGTATTTGCGGCATCAAAGACTATGGCAATCTGCTGCCGGGACACGGCGGTATACTGGACAGGTTTGACAGTCATTTATTTGCCGTTCCGTTTACTTATCTTTTCTGCACATACGCAGGCGGCTTCTTTTTATAAGCGCAGGAGGAATCATCTATGAAAAAATACCGTGCCGGGATCGACATCGGCTCCACGACCGTAAAGCTTGTGGTACTTGATGACGCCGATGAGATCCTTTACGGAGAATACAGACGGCATCAGGCCCACACGCAGGAAACCCTATCCACTTTGTTGGAAGAAGCCAAGAAATCTGTTGGGGAATGTGAACTGCAGGTTTGCATTACCGGCTCCGGTGCGATCAATCTGGGGAAAGCGTTGGATATTTCCTTTGTCCAGGAGGTCGTTGCCGTCGCTACAGCCCTGAAAAAATGTGCGCCGCAGACGGATGTGGCGATTGAACTTGGCGGCGAGGATGCTAAGATCATATACTTTACCGGCGGATTAGAGGAGCGAATGAACGGTGTCTGCGCCGGCGGAACCGGCTCTTTCATCGATCAAATGGCATCGCTGCTGCAAACGGATGCCGCCGGACTGAATAGAGAGGCTGAGCAGTACAAGCAGATCTACCCGATCGCAGCACGCTGCGGCGTATTTGCGAAAACAGATATTCAGCCCTTGATCAATGAAGGGGCAACCAAAGCGGACCTTGCAGCATCTATTTTTCAGGCAGTCGTGAACCAGACGATCTCCGGTCTTGCCTGCGGAAAGCCGATCCGGGGATGCGTGGCATTTCTCGGAGGTCCGCTGCATTTTCTGCCGGAACTGAAAAAGGCATTTGTACGGACTCTTGGTTTGACAGCGGAAACGACTGTTGATCCGGATCACTCCCATCTGTTTGCCGCCATGGGCGCTGCAATGGAAAGCACGGAAAAAGACACTGTCCCAATCGACACCCTGATCGAGCGTCTGAAAAACGGCGTCTCGATCTCTTTTGAAATGCCCCGGCTTCCGGCTCTATTTGAAAGTCACGCAGAATATGAGCAGTTCTGCTGCAGACACGCTCGGGCTTCCGTTGCCCGTGGTGAGCTTTCCGCCTATCGAGGGAACTGCTATCTGGGAATCGACGCTGGTTCTACGACAACCAAGATGGCGCTGATCGGGGAAAACGGTGAACTGCTGTATTCTTACTACACGAACAACAACGGCAACCCAATCGAGGCGGCAAAAAAGGGTATCCACGAACTGCAAACGCTAATGCCGGGGAATGCAAAAATCGTCCGGGCGTGCTCTACCGGCTACGGAGAGGCACTGCTGCAGGCTGCCTTTTCTCTGGATGACGGAGAAGTGGAAACGATTGCTCACTGTACGGCCGCTTCTTTCTTCGATCCAAAAGTGGACTGTGTGCTGGACATTGGCGGTCAGGATATGAAATGTATCCGTCTGAAAAACGGTGCTGTGGACAGTATCATGCTTAACGAAGCCTGCTCCTCTGGCTGCGGTTCCTTTATTGAAAACTTTGCAAACTCTTTAGGATATACTGCAGAAGAGTTCGCACAAACCGCACTATTTGCCGAACACCCGGTTGACCTCGGTACCCGGTGCACGGTTTTCATGAATTCCAATGTCAAGCAGGCACAAAAAGAAGGTGCCTCGGTTTCGGATATTTCCGCCGGCCTTGCCTATTCCGTGATCAAAAACGCTTTGTATAAGGTCATCAAGCTGTCCTCGGCGGAGGAGCTTGGCAGCCATATCGTCGTGCAGGGCGGTACTTTTCATAACAAGGCTGTCTTGCGGGCGTTTGAAGAAATTGCCGGTGCAGAAGTGATTTGCCCGGATATTTCCGGCGTGATGGGTGCTTTCGGTGCCGCATTGATCGCCAGACGCAATTACACCGGAGCACCGACACCGACTAAGATGCTTTCACTGGAGCAGATCGAGGCGCTGACCTATTCCTCTTTCACAAGACGCTGCGGCGGCTGTGCCAACCATTGTATGCTGACGGTAAATGTTTTTGACGGAGAGCGCCGCCACATCACAGGAAATCGCTGTGAAAAGATGGTCGGCAATGCCGAGCGGAAAAAAGCTGCACCCAATATGGTTGAATTCAAGCGCCGATGCATATTTGGCTATGAGCCGCTTGCAGAGTCAGCTGCCGCACGGGGGACGATCGGTATTCCCCGGGTGCTGAACCTATATGAAAACTACCCGTTTTGGGCAACCTTTTTCAAACAGCTGCATTTCCGGGTCATCTTATCCCCCTTTTCAAGCCGAAAGATCTACGAGCTTGGGATGGAGTCAATCCCATCCGAATCGGAATGTTACCCCGCAAAGCTGGCGCACGGCCATGTACAGTGGCTCATCAACCAAGGCATCAAAACGATCTTTCACCCCTGCGTATTCTACGAACACCAGGAAACGCTGGGAGCACAGAACCATTTTAATTGCCCCATTGTTGTTTCATATCCTGAAAACATCAAAAACAATGTGGAAGCCGTTACCAATGGAGCCGTGCGCTACATACGCCCATTTATGGCGTTTACCGATGAAAAGACGGTTGCTGACCGCATGGTAAAGCTCTGCCGTGAGGAATGGAATATTCCCGCACCGGAGGTGCATGCGGCAGTAAAAGCGGCATGGGCAGAACAGCAGCGGGTCAAGGCAGATATTCGTACGGAAGGCAAGCGCCTGCTCAATCAGATGAAGCATAACGGCGAGTGCGGAATCGTGCTGGCGGGGCGGCCGTATCATATCGACCCCGAAATCAACCACGGGATCCCGGAACTGATTGCCTCCTACGGTCTGACGGTTTTTACTGAGGATAGTCTTCCCATCGATTTTGAGCCGTCCCGGCCCTTGCGTGTTGTGGATCAGTGGGTATATCATTCCCGGCTGTACAATGCAGCGGAATTTGTCTGCCAACATGATAAATTGGAGATGATTCAGCTCAATTCTTTCGGATGCGGACTTGATGCCGTAACGACAGATCAGGTAAGCGAGATTCTGGAGGCTTCCGGCAAGCTGTATACGCTTTTGAAGATCGACGAGGTCGCCAATCTCGGCGCTGTCCGTATCCGAATCCGCAGCTTGCTCTCTGCTATGGCTATGCGAAAGCAGGATCAAAGCAGGGCGACGGCAAAGCCTGTGGCGTATCACCGAACAGAGTTCACCAAAGAAATGCGGGAAAAGGGGTATACCATTCTTGCGCCGCAAATGAGTCCGATCCATTTTGATATTTTGGAGCCCGTGTTCCGCAAGCACGGATATAACCTGGTTGTTCTGGACAATGACAATCGCAGTGCTGTGAATATGGGACTCAAATATGTCAATAACGATGCCTGCTATCCTTCTATTACGGTGGTCGGACAATTTATGGATGCCGTACTTTCCGGCAAATATGATACCGACCGTTTGGCAATCGTTATGACACAGACCGGCGGATGCTGTCGTGCCAGCAACTATGTATCCTTCATTCGCCGCGCCTTGGATAAGGCCGGATACTCCCATATTCCGGTCATTTCCCTGAACGCCAACGGGATGGAGAAAAATGAGGGTTTCAGCCTGTCCGCCGGTTTAGTCACGGATGCCGCAAAAACGATCGTCTACGGAGATCTTTTTATGCGCTGCCTGTACCGTGTGCGACCGTATGAGGTCATACCCGGTTCTGCCGATGCGCTCCATAAAAAGTGGCAGGATATTTGCATCGACTCACTCATAAATTCAAAAACGCAGTACACCTATAAGGAAGTATGCCGTGGAATCGTCAATGCGTTTGACAGCTTCACCATCGATGAAACGATCCGTAAGCCGAGGGTCGGCATTGTCGGTGAGATCCTTGTGAAGTATATGCCGCTGGCAAACAACCACTTGGTGGAACTGCTGGAACGGGAAGGTGCCGAGGTTGTTGTTCCGGATCTGCTGGACTTCTTCAATTACTGTGTTTTCGGCTCCCAATACAAGGCGGAATACCTCGGCACCAAAAAATCTTCGGTCATCGTATCCAAGGCGGCAATAAGGCTGATTGCCGCTCTGCGCAAACCGGCAACTGATGCGCTGAACGAAAGCAAACGGTTTGAGGCCCCATTGTCTGTTTACCGGATTGCTGAAATGACAAAACCCTTTTTGTCTTTGGGCAATCAATACGGTGAGGGGTGGTTCTTAGCCGGAGAAATGATCGAACTGATCACACATGGCACGCCGAATGTAGTTTGTATTCAGCCGTTTGCGTGTCTTCCAAACCATGTTGTAGGCAAGGGCGTGATCAAAGCGCTGAAAAAAGCATACCCGCAAAGCAATATTGCTGCGGTGGATTATGACCCCGGTGCCAGCGAGGTCAATCAGCTGAACCGCATCAAGCTTATGCTGTCCACAGCAAAGAAAAACATAGGTCTCGATGGCTGACGAAATGAAGCAAAACGGAGTTTTTTCTCCGGTTTGTTTCGTTTCAGTTTAGAAATGGACAGTATACTCACCACAATGAACGAAAAGGAGTCGGGTAAGTATGAAAGAAGTTAAGTCACCGAGAAAACCCCTGATCTATTATTACGGCATTGTTTTGTTGGTCATTCTGGTTTTCAACATGGTCATCTCTCCGTTGCTTGCAAATGCCAGAGTGAAAGAGGTTGATTACGGTACCTTTATGAAGATGATCGAGGATAAAGATATCGGCAGCGTAGAGGTTGCCGATTCCGAGATCGTATTCACAGACAAGGACAATACCCAGATCTACAAGACTGGCGAAATGAACGACCCCACCCTGACCGAGCGGCTGTATGCATCGGGAGCTAAATTCACACGGAATATTGAAAAAGGCATGTCTCCGCTGCTCAGCTTTTTCCTGACATTTATTCTGCCGATCCTGATCTTTGCTGCCCTCGGACAGTATATGGCGAAGAAAATGATGTCCCAGGCAGGCGGCCCAAATGCGATGGCGTTCGGTATGGGAAAAAGCAATGCCAAGGTCTACGTTCCGTCCACGGACGGCATCCGTTTTGCCGATGTCGCTGGTGAGGATGAAGCAAAGGAAAATCTTGCCGAAATCGTCGATTACCTACATAATCCCAAGAAGTATTCCGATGTCGGCGCATCTATGCCCAAGGGCGTATTGCTTGTAGGCCCTCCGGGTACCGGCAAAACGATGCTGGCTAAGGCTGTTGCAGGCGAAGCCGGTGTTCCGTTTTTCTCCATGTCCGGCTCGGAATTTGTGGAGATGTTCGTCGGTATGGGTGCATCAAAAGTGCGTGACCTGTTCAAGCAGGCCAAGGAAAAAGCGCCCTGTATCGTCTTTATCGATGAGATCGATGCCATCGGTAAAAAGCGCGATGGTCAGATAGGCGGCAACGATGAGCGTGAACAGACGCTTAACCAGCTTCTGACCGAGATGGACGGCTTTGAAGGCAACAACGGCGTCATCATTCTGGCGGCGACCAACCGCCCGGAGTCCCTTGACCCGGCGCTGACCCGCCCCGGCCGCTTTGACCGCCGTGTTCCCGTGGAGCTGCCTGACCTCGCAGGTCGTGAAGCCATCCTCAAGGTCCATGCGAAGAAGATCAAAACGGCGGACAATGTGGACTTCCATACCATCGCCCGTATGGCCTCCGGAACCTCCGGCGCAGAGCTTGCGAACATCATCAACGAAGCTGCCCTCCGTGCGGTGCGCAGTGGGCGCACAGTCGTAGAGCAGGCAGACCTGGAGGAAAGCATTGAGGTCGTCATCGCCGGCTATCAGAAGAAAAACGCCATCATGACCGATGATGAAAAGAAGGTCGTCGCCTACCATGAGATTGGCCATGCGCTGGTCGCTGCTTTGCAGACGGCTTCCGCACCGGTGCAGAAGATCACGATCATCCCCAGAACCTCCGGCGCACTGGGCTACACCATGCAGGTCGAGCAGAACGATAAGGTTCTGATGACCAAGGAAGAACTGGAAAACAAAATTGCCACGCTGACCGGTGGCCGTGCGGCGGAGGAGATCGTATTCGGGCAGATTACAACCGGTGCCTCTAATGACATCGAGCAAGCAACCAAACTTGCCCGTGCGATGATTACCCGCTACGGTATGACCGATGAATTCGATATGGTTGCGATGGAGACGGTCAGCAACCAGTACCTCGGCGGCGATACCTCGCTTGCCTGCTCGGCGGATACACAAAAAGAAATCGATCAGAAGGTCGTGGAGACTGTCAAAAAGCAGCATGAAAAGGCTCGCCGTCTGCTGGCAGACAATCGCAAGAAGTTGGATGAACTTGCAAGCTATCTTTACGAGAAAGAGACCATTACGGGCAGCGAATTCATGACGATTTTGAACAGAAAGGATGGGAATGCGGTATGAAAAGAAAAAACGGCTTTGGATGGAGCGAATTGATCGTCGGCGTGCTCCTGATCCTGCTTGGCATCTTTGCCTTTATCCGCCCGGAAAGCATGCTGACGGGAGCGGTCGTTATTTACGGCGTGATCGCCATTGTGATGGGCATTGAAGATCTCGTGGTATATGCCCGGCTTTCCCGCTTTATCAGCTTCGGTCCGATGCTGTCGTTGATCTCTGGGATTTTAAGCGTTATGTGCGGCGTGATGCTGATCGCCAATCCCAATGTCGGGAAATGGGCACTGACGATTCTTCTCCCGATTTGGTTTATCGCCCACTGCATATCCGAGCTGACAAGGACAAACCTGATTCGTTTGATTGGAAATCCGTTTTATTACTATTTCTCACTGATTCTGAACATTCTCGGGCTTGTGCTCGGATTTGTGATGATCTTTAGTCCGGCGCTTTCCTTTGTAACGCTCAGAGCGATCTGCTATATGGTGGCAATCTATCTGATCCTGTTCGGCATCGAAAGCATTATTGCGGCTTTTGCCCGCAGAAACTCCGACTGGTAATACAGGAGATGCAGTATGGAAGAAATGAAAAAGGAGCAGATCCCTCAGATCGGCAGCCGTTTGCGGCAGCATATTCTGAAGATCCCGGAGGCGGTTTTCCAAGCCAGCGGAATTATCATCAACGGACGCAGGATCAAAAGCTTTGTCTTTACCACCGATCTTGCAATTATTCGGAATTGTGACGCCGATGCCGTGTTTGCGGTCTATCCCTTTACTCCGCAGCAAGCGATCAGCGATGCAATCATTCGCTCCTCTTATATCCCGGTGTTCTGCGGCGTTGGTGGCGGGACGACCAAGGGAATAAGGACGGTATCCTTGGCGAAGGACGTGGAGTCGCAAGGTGCTATGGGAGTTGTGCTGAATGCACCGATTTCCGATCTGAATCTTCTGGCTGTAAGCAACGCCGTAGATATTCCGGTGATTATCACGGTGACGCATGAGGGCACGGACATTGCCAGCCGTTTGCAGCATGGCGCTGCGATCTTAAATATCGCCTGCGGAAAAGAGACTCCGAATGTTGTACGAAAAATCCGCTCGGAGTTTCCGAATGTTCCGCTGGTTGCATCCGGTGGGAAAACCAACGAAAGCATCTATGAGACAATCGTGGCCGGGGCCAACGCTATTACCTATACGCCGCCCTCGACGCAGGAATTGTTTAAGGAACTGATGGCAAAGTATCGAACTTAACGGTATTATAAACAACAAAGATTATGGGAGCAAACCAATATGTTTGAGCTATTAAAGAAAATGAAACGCAAGGAGTGGCTGACTGCCGGGCTTTGCGCCATTCTGGTATTGGGTCAGATCTATTTTGATCTGCGCCTGCCGGACTATATGAGCGACCTGACAGTACTTATCAAGACCCCTGGCAGCGCAATGAGTGACATCTGGCAAACAGGGCTTGAAATGCTCGGCTGCACGCTCGCAAGCGCTCTGCTTGCGGTAATTTGCGGATACTTGGCAGCGCAGACTGCCGCAGGCTTCAGCTATACAATCCGTGAAAAGGTGTTTAATCAGGTGGCGGATTTCGGTCAGTATGAAATGCAGCAGTTTTCTGTTCCGAGCCTGATCAACCGCACGACGAATGACATCACGCAGATCCAGATGCTTGTGGCAATGGGCCTGCAAATTATGATCAAATCTCCGATCATGGCGATTTGGGCGGTCATAAAGATCATCAACAAAAGCTGGACGCTGTCTGTTATCACCGCCGGCTTTGTCGTGGCGCTGCTTGCCATGATGGCAATCGTCATTGCGGTGATCGTGCCGCGTGTCCGCCGTGTGCAGAAATTGACGGATAACATCAACCGTGTATCCCGTGAAAATCTGACGGGCATCAATGTGGTGCACGCTTATAATGCCGAGAAATATCAAGCGGAAAAATTTGAGCAGGCCAACGACGAATTGATGAGAACGCAGCTGTTCAATCAGCACGGATTTGCGATGCTTATGCCGGCTGTCTCGTTCGCTATGAATACTTTGGCATTGACCGTCTATTGGGTAGGCGCATCTATCGTGGAAAAGGTCGCACTTACAGATGTCGCAGCGAGGATCGCAACATTCGGTGACATTATGGTATTCGGCACCTATGCAACCTATGTCATCATGTCCATTATGATGATGGTCATGATTGTAATGTTCTTCCCTTCGGCCCAGGTTTCTGCCGGGCGTATCAATGAGGTGCTGAATGCAAAAATCACCTTACGGGAAGGAAAATCGGACAACGCTCCCGAAGTGGGCACAGTCGAGTTCAAGGATGTTTCCTTCCACTATCCCACCTCGGATAAGGATGTATTGGAAAACATCAGCTTTAAGGTGAATAAAGGTGAAACCATTGCATTTATCGGTGCGACCGGCAGCGGTAAAACAACGCTCATCAGCCTGGCAGCTCGCTTTTACGACACGACCTCCGGCACGGTCCTGATCGACGGAAAGGATATAAAAGAATACACCTTCGACGCCCTTTACGACCGTATCGGATATGTAACGCAGAAAGCGGTTCTGTTTGCCGGTGACATCCGGGATAATGTGCTGTTCGGTGAAAGCGCCGCAGTTCCTACCGACGAAAACGCACAGAAAGCCTTGGAACTTGCCCAGGCAAGTGAATTTGTCGAAAAACTGCCCGGCAAATTAGATGCACCGATTTCACAGGGCGGATCCAATGTTTCCGGCGGACAGAAGCAGCGTTTGGCAATCGCCCGTGCGTTGGCGAGAAATCCCGAGATTTTGATTTTCGATGACTCCTTCTCCGCATTGGACTACAAAACCGATGCAGCGCTGCGAAAAGGTCTTGCCGAAAAGCTCGGCGGCGTTACCTGCATGATCGTTGCCCAGAGAATCGGTACGATCCGCAACGCCGATAAGATCGTCGTTCTGGATGAAGGCAAGGCCGTTGGGATCGGTACGCATGAGGAACTGATAAAGAATTGTGCTGTCTATCGAGAAATTGCCATGTCGCAGTTGTCCGCCGAAGAACTGGGCGCATAAGGAGGTGCTCTGTAAATGAACGGAAATCAAATGATGGGGCGCCGAACAGGCGTGCCCGAAAAAAGTAAACGAGGAATAAAGGGCGTTCTGAAAGAACTGTTTACCTATTCTTCAAAATTGCGGCTGCCAATGATCATTGCGTTTGTGTTTTCCATGATCGGCGCTGTCTTGACGATCATCGGGCCAAACCAGCTTAGTCGTATCACGGATCTGATCTCAGACGGACTGATGACCGGCATTGACCTTTCTGCCGTTGCAAAGGTGGGAGGCGTCCTGCTGGCGATCTATCTGATCGGTGAAGTGTGCGGATATATTGAGCAATATATCATGGCTACCGTTACGCTGGATCTGTCCAAGAAAATGCGGCGGGATCTTTCCGATAAAATCAATAAGGTCCCTATGAAGTGCTTTGGGAAAATCTCGCACGGCGATATTCTGAGCCGTGTGACAAATGATGTCAGCACGCTTCAGCAGGCACTTTCCAACAGCCTTCCGTCGATGATCAGTGCAGTTGCCCAATTCGTAGGCTGCCTGATTATGATGCTTGTGACGGAGTGGCGAATGGCGCTTGCAGCGATCGCCATTACGCTGATTGGATTCGTTGTAATGGCGGTAATCATGTCCCGTTCTCAAAAATACTTCGTCGCCCGTCAGCAGAGTCTCGGTAAGCTCAACGGCTATGTGGAGGAAATGTACTCCGGCCATGATGTTGTACGCATTTCCCGTGCCAACAACGAGATCAAAAAGAACTTTGCCGGGATGAACCGTGCGGTTTACGATGCAAACCGGAAAAGTCAGTTTCTATCCGGCGTTATGCAGCCGCTGATGAATGTGATCGGCAATCTCGGTTATGTAGCGGTCTGTGTGATCGGTGCGGCTTTGGTTATGGATGGGCAGATCACCTTTGGCGTAATCACGGCATTTATCATGTTTGTCCGCTTGTTTACCTCCCCGCTCAGCACACTGGCACAGGGTATGACGCAGATGCAGACGGCAGCTGCCGCCGGAGATCGGATATTCGACTTCCTGCAGGAGGAAGAACTTTCGGATGAAAGCTATAAGACCGAGAAATTGACCGAGGTGCATGGCGAGGTCGAATTCGACCATGTTCGCTTCAGCTATCCGGATAATCCGGACAAAATCATTATCAAAGATTTTTCTGCTCACATCAAGCCGGGGCAGAAAGTCGCTATCGTCGGTCCTACAGGTGCCGGTAAGACAACAATGGTCAACCTTTTGATGCGGTTCTTTGATCTGGTCGGCGGCGATATCCGCATTGACGGTATTTCTACCTCCGATTTGACACGAGAAAACATCCACGAGCTGTTTGGCATGGTGCTGCAGGACACCTGGCTGTTTGACGGAACCGTGCGTGAAAATCTCGTTTACAACAAAACAGGGGTTACGGACGAAGAACTTGAAAAGGCCTGCCGTGCGTGTGGGATCTATCACTTTATCGAGACGCTTCCGAATGGCTTTGATACCGTGCTTGGAGAAAATGTGGTCATTTCCGCAGGGCAAAAGCAGCTCTTTACCATTGCTCGTGCCATGATCAAAAACAGCCCAATGATGATCCTGGACGAAGCGACCAGCTCGGTCGATACACGGACGGAGCTGATGACGCAGAAGGCTATGGATACGCTGACAGAGCACAGAACCAGCTTCGTGATCGCTCATCGGCTTTCTACCATTAAAAACGCTGACCTGATCCTTGTGATGAAGGAAGGCGACATCATCGAACAGGGCACGCATGAGGAACTGCTGGCACAGGGCGGTTTCTATGCTGACCTATACAACAGCCAGTTTGACAAAGCATCTTAATCAGAAGGGAGAGACAACCATGAAATCCTTGGCAATCGAAAGAGAATTCGGAAGCGGCGGCCGTGAGATCGGTATGCGTGTTGCCGAATTGGCAGGAATACCTTACTATGACGGTGAGTTGCTGATCAAAGCCGCTGAAGCCCAGGGTGTATCTATCGAACTGCTGAAAACCTACGACGAGCAGCGTACAGGTAGCTTTCTGTATGACATTGCTGCTTTTTCGGACTACGCACGTAACCGGAAGAACACAGTCTATGAGCTGTTCGAGGGAATTCGTCGGACAATGGTAAACATCGAGCTGAAAGGCCCTGCTGTTTTTATTGGCAGATGCTCCACGGTGATCCTCGGGGAAAGCCCTCGTGTTCTGAAATCATTTATTTATTCATCCGATACCGAGAAAAGGGTGGAACGCATTATCCGAACGGAAAATGTTTCGGAGACTGACGCAAAATATCTGATGCAGAAAAAGGATAGGGATCGGAAAAACTATTTCCACTTCTGGACACAGAAGGAGTGGGCAGATAAGAGCAATTACGATATTCTGCTGAATACATCCGGCGTGTCCACGGAGGCATGTGCCCAAATGCTTCTTGCTGCGATAAGCGGCCAGCCACAGAAGTAATTCAGCATTTCCAACGGCCGCTATGCAAATCAAAGAGGTATCAAACTTATGAAACATTTTTTGCGTTGCTTGCTTTACATAGCGGCCTTGGGTGTTGTGTTTTTTGTAGTCGGACGGTTAGTACCAAAGTCTTGGTTCAAAGCGGATCATTTCCCGTGGCGGTGCTATTCATATGAACAAGCAATATGGAAAGCGCTGCGTGTGAAGCAGTGGCAGGCAAAGGTGCCGGATATGAGCCGTATTTTTACAAATATCATGCCGGCAAAAAAGCTAAAGCGACAAACGCTTTCCGATTTGCCCAGAATGATCCAAGAAACCTGTGTTGCAGAGTGGACACACGGTATCTTATCGATTGCAGGGCTTGCAATGCTATGGTTCTGGCCTGGTATAGGAGGTATTTGCATGACGGCCGTTTACATTTTGCTCGGCAATTTGCCATTTATTGTGGTACAGCGTTTCAACCGGCCTCGCTTACAAAAATTACTCTTAAAGCAACAGCGCAATATGCAAATTCGGAACTTACCACGATATGAGGAGCAGCTACTAACGACGATAGCACCGTAAACCCTTATCTCGCTTTTGCCGCACGTTACGAATGGATGGAATGTTATGCAAAGAAGCACGAAAAAAATCAAACCGGAGGTGGACTACCGCCAGTTTCGTTTCAAAAAAATGAATACGCCGGAGTTTTCACATGTTAAGTTGCTGCTGTTTTGGCCGTTTTTCGGATTGATGTTTATGTTTCTTGAACGGTTTCAGCCGGAAAGACATTATTACGTTGTACACTGTGCGCTGGACGACTTGATCCCATTCTGGGAATGGGCGCTGATCCCGTATCTTCTGTGGTTTGTTTTTCTCATCGGAGCACTTATCTATACCTTTTTCTTTGACACAAGAGCCTTCCGAAGAATGATGCACTTTGTTATCGTTACATACGGCATCACATTGCTTATTTACATCGTATTTCCGACCTGCCAGGAATTACGACCGGAGCATTTCGATGAACCCAATATACTTACTGATTTTATAACGGGGTTTTATTCATTTGACACCAACACGAATGTCTGTCCTTCTCTCCATGTTATCGGCTCGTTTGCCGCTATGTTTGCCCTGTGGGATTGCAAACGCTTTCAAAATGTTGCATGGAAGATCGTGTTCGGCATCATCGCAGTATGCATCAGCCTTTCGACTGTTTTTATGAAACAACATTCTGCTGTGGATGTCATAGCTGCATTGCCTGTGTGCGCTTTGGGCTGGTGGCTGGGTTACGGAAAGAAAGAAGCATCAGCTCAGACCTCTGCAGTGGAGAAATAGATATGGATAAAAAATTTAAGCAACAGCTTGGCTTGATTGCTTTCGGCGTTGCTCTATTCACAGCATTAAACAACTTGAACTATATTTCGGACTTTTTACATGTGTGTGCGGAATTGCTCACCCCTGTATTTGCAGGGTTGCTCATGGCGTTTATCCTGAGCGTTCCGATGCGCGGGATCGGCAAGCGTCTTTCTCGCCTTATGCCCAAAGCAAGCGAGCGCACAATCAATGTTTTAAGTTTGATTATTACATTGTTGCTTTTAGTCGCTATTATCGTGCTACTATGTGTCATTGCGATTCCTCAGCTCATAGCCTCCGTAAAAAGTATCATTTCTCTTATTAAAGAAAAGTGGCCCGACTGGGCAGCGGTGCTGCGCAATTATGGCTTTGATACCGCTGAGATCAGCGCATATCTCAACAAGTTGGATTGGAAAACCATTGCCGAGAAGGCAATGAACGGAGCAGGCGTAGTAATAGGCTCCGTTGTCAGTGTTGCCGGCTCTACAATATCTACTGTTGTCAACGCAGCCGTTTCGCTCGTGATCATGTTTTATGTTCTGGTTGGAAAGCAGGAACTTGGCAAACAAACAAGACGGGCGCTGTACGCTTATTGCAAAGAATCTGTCGCAGATAAGGTCTGCCATATCGCAAAGCTGTCTCACGATACCTATGCCAAATTTCTTTCAGGTCAATGTGTAGAGGTGCTGATACTTGGTACGCTGATTTTCCTTTCGTTTTCTATATTCCGGATCCCTTATGCCGGGCTGACGGCGGTTTTGACCGCAGCTTTTGCCTTTGTACCATACATTGGAGCGTTCTTGTCCTGTGCAATCGGTATGTTGCTGACTTTGCTGGCTGAGCCAAACAAGGTGATCCTATGCCTGATCGTCTATCAGGCGGCACAGTTCGTTGAAAACCAATTTATTTACCCTCATGTTGTGGGAAGCAGTGTCGGGCTATCTCCGTTTTGGACCTTGCTCGCCGTCCTTTTGGGCGGGAAGATGTTTGGCGTTTTAGGTATCATCTTCTTTATCCCGTTGATGGCGGTGATCTCACAATTACTGCATGAGAATATTGAACACCGTTTGGCTGTGCGGAAGCTAAAGAAAAACGACCTCATCCAAAAATCTGACTGAGCACTTCAACAAATGATATGGTTACGGCGCAGCCGAAAAAAGGCTGCGCCGTTCTTTAATTATGCTCGTTCTCTCAGATCCAAACGGGAATACTATGATCCTGAGCAAATTCCCTTTTGTTTCGTTTCAGTTTAGAAAAGGACATTATAATTTCTGCAAATCTGGATAAAAGGAAAGGTGCTGATGAAAAACGTTATCTTTAAGGGTATAAAGGCCTTGGCTATTCTGTTTGTGCTTTACATACTGATCAGCCTGATCGTCCCGCCGATATTCCAAAAAGAACCGATAGAGCTCGAAGGAGCCGAGTTCGCCGGTACAGGTGTGACAGAACGGGTTCTGTGTATTGACGATAACCGTGAAGCGCTTATCTGGCGTCTTCGACTGATAGACAGGGCCGAAAACGAGATCATTCTGTCAACATTCGATTTTCGGGTGGATAACAGCGGGAAAGATATGATAGCGGCCTTGAATGAGGCTGCCGAGCGTGGGGTGAATATCAAAATACTCGTTGACGGAATTTCCGGAGATATGTATTTGCGCTGCAACAGGCTGATCGGTGCATTGGCGGCTAATACGAATGTACAAATCAAGCTGTATAACCCCATCAATCTTATGACTCCTTGGAAAATCAATTACCGCCTGCACGACAAATACCTGATCGTGGATGGAAAGCAATACCTATTAGGCGGAAGAAACACAAACGATTTGTTCCTCGGAGAATATAAGGACAAGGAAGACCGCAACATTGACAGAGAAGTTTTGGTCTGCTCTGATGGGACGAACAGCTCGACCGAGGCCTTGACAGCATATTTTGCGAAGATATGGGATTTGCCCTGTAACAAGGAAATCTCCGGCAACCGGAGAAACCTCCAAAAGGCACAGGAAACGCTCCGAACGCATTATACAGAACTACAGGGATCGTATGCCGAGGCTTATTTGCCGGTGGATTTGGAAAGAGAGACGCTGGAAGCCAAAAGTATCACACTTCTCTCCAACCCAACCTCGCCGGAAAACAAAGCACCTGTACTCTGGGAGCAATTGAGCGGCATCATGAAGAACGGCGAAAGCATTTTGATTGAGACTCCTTATATTATCTGCAATAACGGTATGTATGAAACACTGGCAGGCTTCTGTGAGGGCGGTCGCCGGGTCCAAATCATGACCAATGCCATTGAAAGCGGAGCAAACCCCTTTGGCTGCACAGACTACCTGAACGAGAAGAAAAACATTCTTGCAACCGGCAGTGAGGTCTTTGAAGTGTCCTGCGGGCAGTCCCTGCATACCAAAACGATTTTGGTGGACGATCACATCAGTATGATCGGCTCCTATAATCTTGACCTGAGAAGCACCTATCTGGACACGGAGCTCATGCTGGTGATCGACTGCCCGGAGCTGAATCAATGCCTACGGGAAAACGCATCTGTCAAGGCAGAGCAAAGCAGACATGTGCTGCCCGATGGAACAGAGAACGAAGGGCCGGATTTTCAAGGAGAAATGCCGTTTTATAAGAAAGCCGGTTATTTCCTTTTACGACTCCTCACCGGCCTCTTCCGGTATCTGTTGTGAATGATCCGAATCCGGAGGTGCGTCTGTCTTAATCGGCGCACTAAAGATATCCCTTAGCAGAAAGGAAGTTGTAGTATGAAAAAGAATACAAAGAAAATCGTAACAGCGGCAGGAATCGCAGCCGGAACAGCTGCCGTTGCATCGCTGTACGCATATGTCACAATAAAAGCCCTGATCGATACAGCACTTGATCGGGAAATGCCAAAGGTGATGGAAAAAGCAGATAAGCGTATCTCCGGAGAGAAAAGCAGCGACGAGTTCACAAACCGGATGGAGAGTGCCTCTGAAAGCCTTGCCGTACAGCCGAATGAAACGGTTGAAATCATTGCTCATGACGGAGAAAAGCTCGTCGGACATTATTTTCCCTGCGAAAAGCCGGAAAGAGTGATTATTGCTTTCCACGGATGGCGTTCATCGTGGCATCGGGATTTTGGGATGATCTCCGATTTCTGGTACAAAAACAACTGCAGCGTGCTCTATGTTGAGCAGCGTGGGCAGAATAACAGCAGTGGCGAATATATGGGCTTCGGCCTTACCGAACGCTTTGACTGTCTGGACTGGCTGAATTGGGAGATTGAACGCTGCGGAAGCGATATTCCTGTTTACCTTGCCGGTGTTTCCATGGGGGCTACCACCGTACTGATGGCTGCCGGACTGCAGCTGCCGCCCAACGTACATGGGATCATGGCGGATTGCGGTTTTACATCGGCCAATGCGATATGGGAGCATATTGCTAAGGATAACCTCCACATTCGATTCGGCATACGCAGTGCGATTGCCGACAGGATGTGTCGTCGGAAAATACAGGTCGGCTCAAAGGAGCATTCGACGGTAGAAGCTCTTAAACATACCCATGTTCCCGTTATTCTTGTCCACGGCGCCGATGACCATTTTGTTCCGGTAGAGATGACCTACGAGAACTACACTGCCTGTACGGCACCGAAGGATTTGCTGATTGTTCCGGGTGCCGATCACGGTATGAGCTACTTTATGGAACCGGAAAAGTATGAAAATGCCGTAAAGGCGTTCTGGGCAAAATATGATAGACCGAGGTGCGAAGCATGAAATTCAATGATAAGCTGATTACTGCAATCGCAGCAATCGTTGTGGGTGTCCTGTTTATTGCGCTGAAAGGGGACGTGCTGAGTATTGCATTTACTGTTCTCGGCGCAGCGTTGATCGTTATGGGTATTCTGGACGCCGCAAAAAAAGACAGTAAAAGTGGCACTGTGAAAATTGTCGCCGGCCTTGTGACCGTGCTGCTCGGATGGACGCTTGTCAGTATCACGCTCTATATTGTGGCGGCATTGATGATCCTCTATTGCCTGATGAATTTGGTTTCCTCTTTGAAAACAGATGGCTATTCCATGAGTACTGTGCAAAAGCTTCGCACCTATGCAAAGCCGGTCATCGGTCTTGCTGCCGGCATCTGTCTCCTGCTGAACCAAGGCGGTACCGTCTCCTGGGTGTTCATCTTTACCGGTATTGTTTTCATCGCTGAGGGCATTATGATGCTTGCGGAATGCAAAAAATAACTCTCTGTTAAAAGGAGAGCACAAAATTGAATCTGAAACTGAAAGAAAAAATCAAAGAGTCACTCTCCGCCGTTCTTCCAATCACCGGAATTGTTCTGATGCTCAGTATTTTCTTGGTTCCGATGGAGCTTGGCAGCATTGTTATGTTCCTTACCGGAGCGGTCATGCTGATCGTCGGAATGGGATTTTTCCAGCTCGGCGCAGAGATGGCGATGACGCCGATCGGAGAAGGCGTCGGCGTGCAGATCTCGAAAATGAAAAAGCTTATAACGGTTTTGCTGACCGGCTTTGTTATGGGCGTCATCATTACCGTATCCGAGCCGGATCTGCAGGTCCTTGCCGGTCAGGTGCCCTCCGTTCCCAATGCCGTGCTGATTATGACGGTAGCAATCGGCGTCGGCTTGTTTCTTGCGCTGGCAATCGTCCGTATCCGCTATAAGATCAGCTTGCCCCTGCTGCTGATCATCTGCTATGCGGCGCTCATCCTTATATCGCTGTTCGTGCCGAAGGAGTTTCTGGCTGTGGCATTTGATTCGGGCGGCGTTACCACCGGTCCTATGACCGTACCGTTCATTATGGCAATGGGCGTCGGGCTTGCCTCTGTGCGGAGCGATAAAAATGCAGCCAGCGACAGCTTCGGATTGGTTGCGCTTTCCAGTGTCGGGCCGATTCTCGCCGTTTTGATCCTCGGTTGTTTCTACAAACCGACTGAGGCTGCGTATACGCTCACCGATGTGGCGACTGTCGTCACCACCCAGGATGTTGCCCGTGTGTTTGCACAAGGTCTACCGCTGTATGCCAAAGAAGTCCTTGTATCGCTGCTGCCGATCATTGCGGTGTTTCTGATTTTCCAAATGATGACCCGCCGTTACCAAAAGCGGCAGATCAAGCGCATTGCCGTTGGCTTTGCGTATACATACATCGGTCTGGTGCTGTTCCTTTGCGGAGCCAATGTCGGCTTTGCACCGCTCGGCTCCTATCTCGGCAAAGAGCTGACCGGGGTGTCCTTCCGTTGGATTTTGATCCCCATCGGTATGCTGATCGGTTATTATATCGTAAAGGCCGAACCTGCCATCCAAGTGCTGAACCATCAGGTAGAGACTGTTACAAACGGCGCTATCTCCGTAAAAATGATGAACCGCTGCATGTCGATCGGTGTAGCCGTGAGCGTGGGGCTGGCAATGCTTCGTGTTCTTACCGGGATCTCTATTCAATGGTTTGTGATCCCAGGATACCTCATCGCTCTGGTGCTGTCCCGTTTTGTTCCGGATATTTTTATCGGTATTGCATTTGACTCCGGCGGCGTCGCCAGCGGCCCGATGACCTCGACATTTCTGCTGCCTCTCAGCATCGGCGTTTGTGAGGCGCTTGGCGGAAATCTGATGACTGATGCGTTCGGCGTGGTTGCGCTGGTTGCTTTGACACCGCTGATCGCCATTCAGCTTATGGGTCTTGTATATAAACTGAAGACTGAAAAGAGGACATCGACGGGAACGGCTGAAATTGCCGACGATTGCGATGCGATCGTTGACCTTGAGGAGGGTGAGTAAAATGGATTATGAGAAAAAAGTATCTTTTCAGCTATTAACGCTGATCACCACGCCAAAGCTTGCCGAGAAGGCAGCGGAAATGTTCAAAAAGGGTGCACTGCCGCTGCAATATCGCTTCAATGCCGAAGGCACCGCCTCCAGCGAGATCATGGACATGCTCGGTCTCGGCAGCATCGATAAAAGCGTTTTGATCAGCATGATCCCGAAAGAACTATCCGATGTCCTGATGGATAAGTTGCGCTCGGAGCTGCAGTTAAACATGGCAAACAGCGGTATTGCATTTACGATCCCGCTGAACGGAGCAAACAACCTGATTTTGCGTATCCTTGCCCAGAATACGGGAAAGGAAGTATTGAATATCGGAGGAAAGGAAGAAAACAGTATGTCTGAAACAAAATACTCTCTTGTTGCGGCAATCGTGAACCGGGGCTTCAGCGGTGATGTGATGGAAACCGTTCGTGGTGCCGGTGCCAAAGGTGGCACTGTGATTCACAGTCGGCGCATCGGAAATGAGGATGTGACCAACTTTTGGGGCTTGAGCGTCCAGGACGAAAAGGAAATCGTTCTGATTCTGACGGAGTCCGCAAACAAGGTGGCGCTTATGAAGTGTATCGGAGAAAGCTGCGGTATGCACAGTGAGGCGCAGGGGATTGTCATGTCCATGCCGATAGATTCCGTCGCCGGCATTTAAGTACGCAGATCGGAGAAATGCTATGTACTGGAATGATTATATATGGTTTATAACCGCTATGCTGTTTTGCACCTTATTTTCTGCGATTGCAAGCGGAAAGGTTCATTCGGCATTTTCAAAATACTCTAAAGTCCGGTGCCGTTCGGGAAAGACCGGATATGATACCGTCGCCCAATTATTGTGGTCGAATCGGGTAAACGGAATATCCGTCGGGCGTGTAAAAGGAAACCTGAGCGACCACTATGACCCGAGAAGAGGCGTTGTCAATCTTTCCGAAAGCACTTACGGCAACAGCTCGGTGGCATCCGTAGCTGTTGCTGCCCACGAAATGGGACATGTCATGCAGAAACAGGAAGGCTATTGGTTTTACAGATTCCGCACAGCACTGGTTTCTGTAGTGAATTTCGGATCAAGGCTGGCATTGCCATTGGTGTTGATCGGGCTTTTGCTTGACGCCTTTGTGATCAGTGCCGATCCTGAGATGGGATTTCACATCGCAATGATCGGCGTGATTTTGTACGGAACATCCTTCCTTTTTACTTTAGTTACGCTGCCGGTAGAGATCAATGCAAGCCGCCGTGCAGGAAAAATGCTTTTGCAGGAAGGAATACTGACGACAGATGAGATGCCGGGAGCAAAGAAAGTACTGTCCGCTGCTGCTCTCACTTACCTGGCTTCACTTATGACTTCTCTCGTTTATTTTCTGCGCTTTTTCCTCTATGTTTTAACCTTATTCGGCAGACGCAACGACAGGATGTAACCGGCGGAGGAAAGCGTGATTATAGAATGAGCAATATTTTGCTGTTGGATAGAAATATAGACGAGGCAGAGAGGATAAGCAGCTATTTTGAAGCGAGAAGTTATGCAGTCATATGGCCGAAAACCATAGCGGATTTACTTTATCATGTTGTACACAGGGATTTTTGCTTAGCCATTTTAGATGTCGCTCTTTCAGCAGAGGACGACCACCGGTTTCTGGATGCTCTACGCAAAGTAAAGGGCGTTCCCATTTTAGTTTTAGGGTCCGATACGGCGGATGCGGAAGAACGCCTCAATTCTCTGCGGGCAGGTGCGCACGCATATCTGTGTCGGCCGTATTCGATGGAAGAATGCTTTGCGCAAGCGCAAGCCCTCATACAGGCGTATTCGCCACACATGCAAACACGGAAAGAGGAAAATAGCTCATGCAAAATGACAGTGGCCGGAAGGCTGCGTATTTCTCCGGAGAGTCGGCAAGCGTTCCTTGGCGAAAAGGAAATTATGCTGACACGAAAGGAATTTGACCTGCTGCTTCTGTTTGCCGAGAATCCAAACAAAGTATTTACCTGTGATCAGCTTTATGATCTCTTGTGGAGTGAGCAGACTGCATATAATGTTGATGAGGTGGTTAAAGCTCATATAAAATCACTCCGGCAGAAACTGTCCGATGACGATTCGGTCCAGATAAAAAATGTTTGGGGTGTCGGCTACCGATTTTGTTACAACAGAAAATAAAACTACCGAATTCTTCCCGATATATTCCCTAAAAAATCCCTATGTTTTGCTATCCTTAGAATAGCAGGAACATAGGGATTTTTGTTGTGGCAGGTCAAAAGACAAACAATATATCGAAAAAAGAAGCAACCGCTTATCTTTGTAAACGGCTGCTCATTTATCAGTTTTCAGCTTATCTGCTTGTTGACACAAGGACACATACTTTTGAACCTCTGCCTCACTCTTTCCGGCGAAGAAATCCATAGCGGTTTTTGAAATATGCCCTCGCACAATATTGGGAAACAGGATCGCATCAATACTGATATCCAATTCTCTCGCAATAAGCAAGATGGTTTCGGCTTTTGGATTGCTGATTCCGTGTTCCAGATCCTGAATAGTACGGATGCTCATATGGAGCTTATCCGCCAGCTGCCTCTGTGTGTAGCCAATCGCCTTGCGCTTTCGGAGCACTTCCGCAGCGAAGGTATCTAATACATTTTGCACTGTAGTTCACCTCATATATATTTTAGTGTGAGCTACAGTTCGTATAAATATCCTTACGGCTCGCATTTAGTGAGTTGTGGTTCGCTTTTTATGTGTGAAAGGAGCACTATGGTACATATGAGGAGGTTCATTTAAGCTAACGGCGGAAGACGAAGTCTATTTTTACTTCTCTTAGAGCATAATACTTGGACACCTAAAACGAGTTGCACTCACGAATATGAGTTGCAGCTCGTTTCTTATGTATTGCAACTGCTTTTCTCAATTATTTGGGACACACCGCCCGGCACATATTATCATAACGACACTTGTATATACGCAGAGGAAAGCGCATTTTCGGATTTTCATGTCCGTCAATGCGCTTTCTTTTGTTTTAACTGTCATTGCCCCGGGTGCCGTTCTCCTCCGTGTTTGTCTGCTCCCATACGCCAGACAAGAAACACGGAGGGTTTTATATGTATAAAAAGAATAATGGCTCAACTGAGCAGGAAATATTGCAAAACCAGTTTTCGGCCTATGTGAAAAAGGCAGTCCATAATCGGAGAATTCAATTTTTGACCGAGAAAAGCCGCAAGTTTCGCTTTGAAACACCGCTTTTTGACCTGGACTATCTCCTGTTCGATACAACGGACATCATTCAGGAGATCACGGATCATGAGACCGTGCGGCAAGCGCTTCGGTCAATCAAGGAAAACGAACGGCGGATCGTCCTTGAAAGAATCATTGAGGAAAAAAGCTTCGGGCAATTATCGGATGAACTCGGTATGTCCTATAAGACTGTAGCCTCACTGTATTACCGTGCAATAAAGAAGCTCCGCCGATTTATGGAAGAAGGTGAATCAAAATGAATTTCAAAGAGTTACTGTTGCAAGCAAAATTCGGAGACAGAACAGCCACAACAGAATTACTGATGCTATATCAGCCCTTGCTACTGAAAGAATCAATTATAGACGGAATTCTTGACGAGGATCTGTACCAGGAGCTTTGCATTGTGTTTATGCGCTGCATAGACCGTTTTGACCCATAAAATAAAAGGGCGGCAGGAGTTTTGCTCCTGCCGCCCTTACTCATCTTCTGAAACTTGCCATAGTATTTTTGATTGCCGCCATACCATCCTCTCCCAGCAGTTCGGCAGCGTCATCAAAGGCGATCTCTTCGGATTTGACCGTCTTTTTCTCCGGCGCCTGTCCGACATCTTTTGGGGTGGGCTTTTCTGAGTATTCCTCCATAATGCGCCGCACGATTGCTTCAATGGCGTCGGTATTAACTGGTGACGGCTGAGGAATATCGGGCGTTTCGGAGCAATGAATGTAGTGCAGAACTGTGTTTACAAGAAACTGTGCTTTCCGGCGCCCCTGCTGATTGAGTATTTCCGCAACCTGCTGATGCTGCGGATCTCCGCCGCTGAATTGAATAGTGAACTTGTAAATATCTTTCTTCGCCATTCACATCACCCCATACAAGCGGCCTTGAACAACAGCTCGTAGCCCTTTGTATTGGCGGAAATCTCATCGACAAAAATCGGTGCGCCGACCTTGCCGGACGCTTCGATTTGTTTCTTCAGTAGGATAGAACCGCCGCCGACAAACACAGCCTTGCCGGAGCGCAAATCAATCATCCGCTCTCTGAGCTTGCCGAAAAGATCGTTGATAAACTGTTGCGCCTGCTCCTGCACGATACGGATCACACTTTCGTCAAAATCGGTAGGCGTATCCTTCAAGATAGCATCAATGTCCGACTCGTCCAGGAGGATGTCAAAATCCGCATTGACCTTGGATTTGATTCCATTGTAAAGAGTGATGACGCCGTTATCCAGTGAGTCGCAGGCAGACAGATCCGCCTCGCCGTTTTTCACCAGCAGATAGTCGGCAGTAAAACCGCCAATGTCCAGCACTGCAACCTTTGAATACGAATGGATCCGCTGATAGATCGGCATAATGGCAGCGTAAGCCTGCGGAAAGCAAATCGCCGTGCTGATGAATACAGAGTACGGTCTGCCGTCGAGCTGGAAGTCAATAATATCCCGGTTCAGAAAATAGTTTTCAAACCGTTCGTATTGCGCTCCGTAATGGGCAGGCGGCAGGCCTACCGCAAGCTGCACATCTACGATCTCGTCCTTGCGGTACTCGGTTCCGGCAAGCTCAAAGGCAACGGCAAACAGCGTGAGGATAAAATACCGTTCGTCAGCCGTCTTGTCCCGCATATACGGGATGCGCTGATCGGTGAGGGTATAATACTTGCCCTTGTAGAACAGAACATCCTTTCCGAAGGGCGGCTTTGTGTCGCTTTCCCGAAGCCCGGACACAAAGGTCCTGTGGTTGGTTTTGATTTGTTTATTCCCGTGGTCGATACTGATTAGCATGGTAAAATCTCCTTTGTTTTTGGTTTATACTCTTTAATTACGACTTTAATGCGTGTTATTTCAACAGATTTCCGCAAAGGGGCAAAATAGTCCCGCAAGTAAAAAATAGTGATAAGACAAAGCACCTCACGGGGAAAAATCCCGTGAGGTGCTATTCGCTCATATACGATTATGGTCGTTTCGTGCTGAAGTCCTTGAAAGTAATTTGAAGGATGACTTCTTCTCGTGTCGAGGTTACAGATTGCACCTTAGCCTCCAGCAAGTCGGGCATAGCCTGTGCCGTCAGTTTATATAAACTGCGGTAGCGACCTACTATATTGATCCCGGCCTTTACAACGACTGGTATCTCATCGCTGGCAATTCCGATCCGACTGCAAAAGTCGAGAACGGTGATCTTTCTCATGGCAACTCCTTTCTAATGCTTGGGTGAGCAGAGGAGCCTACCACCCAATATCCATTCCTAACTGTTCCATTGCCGACTCCATAGAGAGAACTTTCATCCGCTTGGCGTCAAACACCGAAAAGGAGAGAAGCTCCCCATTCTCGTCGCAGGCAATGGAATTTTCCGATAAAACTGCAGCGTCAAGCTCCTGAATGCCGGCGTACACATTGCCTTCGTTATCCATAAGATACGGAAAAGAAGGTGTGACCTCGCACCCGTTCATCATAAGCCGCGTTCCTTCCGGCAGCTCCATCAGCAGCTTTTCCTTATCTCTGCCGGCAGGCTCTATGTCGAACAGCGTCTGCTGCCCGAAATAGGAGCCGGCATATAGCTTTCGCTTTCTGTAAGGATACTTGCCGGTTTCCGTCTGCACCATCTGCTTGATGCGCTCGACATTGTTCTGCATGGCAGACCAGTCGATCACTTCGTGCAATCGGTGCTCATTGTAGTAACCGGCACTAATATTTACCGCTGCTGTTTTGAGATATGGCGCAACAACGGAAATGTCGCTGAAGGAGCCCATTGCCTCACGGAAACCGAAGGAGCAGACAAACTCAGAAAACTTCGGGTTGTCGCAGTTGTAAAACACAGCGTCGTTGTTCCCACGGCGGTCCACCTCTACAATGTAATTCACATCGATCTGGATCCCGCTCCGTTCAAACGCTTTGGCGCCCTGTCCGCCGGTTTCCTCATCCTCGCAGAACAGCACATGGCAGCGTACTTCGCTAATGATCTGTAAGATCATATATACGCCGCACCGGTCGTCGCCGCCGATCCCTTGCGGGGACATGATATAGCGCCCGTCTTCGGATCGGCAGATGATATGCGGCAGCTCATTATGTACGGTGTCCAAATGGGCGACCAACAGCACCGGCACTGTGCCCTCGGCATAGAGGAAGCCTTTCTTTTTGACTGTCTCATAGCCAAGTTTCTTCAGGTGACCGGCCAGATAATGCTTCAGTTCCTTTTGCCGCATACGGAGAATATCATCAAATCGAATCATCTCGCACCGCCTTCCGCAGCTGTGACCGAAGTCCTGTGGCAGAACGCATTGCCGATGATGCGGCAGATGCTGCAAACGCTGCAGGCCGCACACGGCTCAAGCGATGCCCGGTAGCAGGCTTCGCATATCTCTACCAACCGGCCTCTGCGGTCGTATGCCGGATACATTGTTCCGTGGATCATCTCACCGCACGAGCCGCAGATATGCAGGCACGCATGGCAGTGATAGACTCCTTCAATATATCTTGCATTTTGCTTGGGAACAGTATTGCCGCAATCCTTGCAGACAACGGTATCCTCGCATCGGCATTTCAAGTGACCCGAATGGTACGCTTGGCCGCAGCAAACACAGAGTGATGGGCCTCCAATGACGAAATGACTGGGTGCGGCAGCGGTTTTTAGCATCGACAGATTCCCGTAGTAATTATAGTCGGGATATTGACGGCTGCCTTCGCCGCTGGTGCAGCACTCGTTCACATCCTCACGCTTCTTTTTCAGCACCCAACGATTTGGCACACCGAGGCAGGTCGCAATCGCTTTCTGTACGATACTGCGGTACAGATCCATTTGCTCCGACAAATCGCTCGGATAGAGCCTTGATTGAAACAGCGTTTGATCCTTGTAGAAAAACATCTGCCGTGACCGTCTCGGCGCACGGTAATAATGGTCTTTCACTTCCGGGTCAACCGTGAAGAAGATCATGCTCACATCGTCAGTCATATAGGACAGCGTACCGGCCTGATAGCTGCCGCTTTCGAGATTGTGGCAGGAAGTCCAGGTGTTGTCCTTGTTAGACATTTCGAGAAAATCACACGGGTGCAGAGATAACAGCGCCGTTTTGAGCATTTGCAGAGGATTCAGAGAATCGGAAAGCTGGGCAAATACCGCATTATAACGCTCATGCCCGTCCACACCGAAACTGCGGCACAGCTTGCCGATGATCCGGCTGGTTTTCTGTCCCTCGGCGCATTTTATACCGCCACGGGTACGGATGATCTCCAGCGTTTGCTCGGACAGCGTGCTGCTGTACTCGTTGACAGCGGCACGCAGAGCAATGCGGAAATCCTCCAAACGCTGTTCTTCATTGATCTGCTCGGCGGCAAGATCCTCCATAGTAAAAGCAATCTCGTCCACGACATCACGCTGAATACCGCGTCCCTCGTCAAAGGAAAACACGATTGCCTTTGCGTCCTCATCCCAATTCGGATGGCGGCGCAGCAATTCGAGCAATCCTGCTTTTTCTTGTGCCCATAAGTTCAGATTTGTCATAACGCCGGTTTCGCCAAAGGATTTTTCATACTTATACATGACCTCGTAAAAGGCCTTTTTTAATTCTTCCATTCGTTTCAGTCCTTTCCTAAATAGTATTTGCTTCAAATTCAACGCCGATAAAATCATCGGCAGTCAGAATATGCTTGCCGCTGTACCATTCGTCGCCGACGATCTGCTCAGCGGCCTCTTTGCTTTCTGCCGTCACATCGACCGTTCGTTTCAGCGTTTCGGTTATGGTGACCCTATATTTCTTTGCCATAGCATTTCCTCCGATCCGACAAGGGCGGAGAAGAAAAACTTCCTCTCCGCCCGTCATTCTATTGATTATTTACTCTCCGATCATACGGAAAAACTCTGCCGGAGACAGTACGGCAACGCCGAGCGCTTGCGCCTTGGCGAGCTTACTGCCGGCATTTTCGCCGCAGATCAGGTAGTCGGTATTCTTGGATACGGAGCTTCCGGCTTTCGCACCCAAAGAATATATCTTCGCATTGATGCCGTCACGGGTGTACGGCTCGACCTTGCCCGTAACCACAAGCGTTTTCCCCACAAAGGGGTTGTCCTGTACGACGGACATAGCGGTTTCTTTCTTTTCAATGTTTACCATAGGCTTTAATTCCTCCCATAAAATGCGGTTTTCTTCAACTGAAAACCATTCGTGAATGTTGTTATGCAGCGTTTCTCCGAAATCGGGAAGCTGCGTAAAATCATAGCCGGAATCGACCGCTACCTCAAAGGCACGGAGACTCTGATCGAAGCATCGACCGAGCGCAGCGCTGGCTGTGTTGCCGATCATCGGAATATCCATTGCGATAAGATAGCGTTCAAATGTGGTATTGCGGCTTTTTTGAATCGCATCCCACAACCGCTGCCAGGACCTTTCTCCGAAACCGTCCATACGGATGATCTCGTCCCGGTGATTATCCAGCCGGTAAATATCCGTAAAATCCTGAAGCCAGCCACGGGCAATGAATTGCTCCAGCGTCGCCTCTGACAGCCCATCAATGTCCATCGCTTTCTTTCCGACGAAGTGAACGAATTTCCTCAGATTCTGCGATGCACAATTCGGATTGTGGCAGAATAGTGTTTTCGTCAGCTTCTGCTCACCGTCGGTCCGCTTCTGTGTAGTATGGATCATCGTCTGATACCCACAGCAGGGGCAGAGAGACGGAACCAGCACTTCCATTGAAAAATCTCCACGGTCAAGGTTTTCTTCGACCTGAGGGATGATCATGTTCCGCTTACTCACCAGAATGCGGTTGCCCGGCATCAACTCAAGCCCCTCAATAAAAGAGAGGTTGTGCAGCGTTGCACGGGACACCTCGCATCCGTCGATCTCTACCGTGTCAAAAACAGCTACCGGAGAGATCTCACCGGAACGGGTCGGCGTCCACTCAATGTGGTCGAGCCTTGTTTCAAAGAGCTCGTCTTCAAACTTAAAGGCAAGACCATCCTTGAAATGGTGCCCTGTCCGTCCGCAGGTGCGGGAGTAGGAAATGGAGTCATAGGTCATGACCAGTCCGTCGATCGGCAGATCTTCCTCGGCCGCTTTGTCCCGCAGTACCTTAATGTGCAGATCCATCATATCGTTATTTGCCGTTGCAAACTGAATAGAGCGCACTCTGCCGAAGCCGAATTCAGTGAGCTTTGCCAGCTTCATGCGTTTGCTGTCCGTCTCGGCCTCGATCTCCGGCAGTCCCTCTATGACCGCAAAGGGCAAAAAGTGGACGCACCGCTTGGCGCATACCGCAGAATTGTAAGCACGGACGGAGCCAGCGGCAAGATTGCGGCTGTTTCGGTACGGCTTTCCCGTACTGTCAACCAGCTTTTGGCGCAGCCGTTCAAAGTCGTTACAGTGAATAAAACTCTCACCGGCAACGACCAGTCTTTCCTTGTACGGGATCTGCACCGGTATTCCTTCGATGGCTTCGGCGTTGTGGGTAATATCCTCACCGATGTCGCCGTCGCCCCGGGTAGAGAGCCGTTGCAGAAGGCCGCCCTCATAAATGATCTCGGTCGTCAGTCCGTCCAGCTTCAGTGAGAAATCCACTGTGCGGCCGTCCTGAAATGCAAGCAGCTCGCTTATCAGCTTTGTCTTATCCAGCGATAACAGCGGAATATCGTGCTTTGCCTGCGGCAGCCTCGACACAACGGGGTAGCCCACGGTCTGCGTCGGTGAATTGGACATCACCACGCCGGTTTCTTCCTCCAGTTCAGTCAGCTCATCAAAGAGCCGGTCATATACAGCGTCCGATACTGACGGAGCATTTTGGTTGTAATACTCGTCCCGATATGTATTGAGCCGGGCGGTCAGTTCACGCTGCCGTATCAATCTTTCTTTCATTCTATATCATCCTTTCTCGTTATGCTGCCCGTTCAAGAGCAGGTGCGTATAGCACATTTTCTTTCCAGCTTTCGATAAATCTCTTCACCTTGGGCGGCGGGACAACGTTGTTCTGGATCCTTGCCTGAATGACATCCCCATGCTTCACCTCTACCGTACAATACGGCTTTTTCGGTGCGGACGCTTTTCGGATGAAAAGGATCGTGGTATTATTTTTTACCACATCTTTCACATAGCGTCCGACACAGTGGTGCAGTTTATCGCCCTCCTGTGTGATCTCTTTTGCGGAATGCGGAGGAATAACAACAAACCCCATTTGGGTGTATCCGTAACGGTGCTGCAATCCCTCAAACATTTTGGCAATTCTCCGATCATACGCCTGCGACACATCATTTCGGGACATATCATTTACCCGGTCATGCTCCGCCTTCAAATCATTCGGAAACAGGACAAAGCTGCTTTTCATATCGTGCTCCAATAGTTCGCACATACAAAGGTAATCCTTATAGTCGGACATCATCTCACGCATGGAATAATAACCGGGGGCGTAATAAGAGGTCTTTCGGTGTGTGGCAAACTGTTCCGTAGCATACCGCATCAGCTTATGGGGCGTCATATAGCGCAAGGGAACCGTAATATACGCTTCCTCTCCGATGTCGTTTTTGCTGCACCATTTCATCAGTTCCAGATCCGGTCGGATATTATCCCGCAGAAATGCTTTGATCATCGTAAGCTGGTTCGGCCCGGGGTCGATTGTCTGCAAAAGCGGTATATATTTTTTACCGACACCCAAAACCTCTGTTACGGTTTTGCCCTTGCTGTTGAGCACGCTGTCGTCATAGTAACGAGCCCCGCCTATATCGCCGTAAGCAACATAGGTTGCGAGACGATAGAGCTTCAGCTTTACCAAATACTCCAGCATAGGATAGCGTAAATACTTCTGCAGATACTGCCCGGCATACAAAGGCGTGGGATCTCCTGCATAATATTCCTTCAGTGCGGAATACTGCCACGGCGTTCCTTTCAGTTCACTGTCCAGATTCCGATGATAGAGATAACCGCAGCAGTCTGCCTCAAAATTGTAGTACCACCGGCTGAATACCGGCCTGTCGCCCGGATGCCACGGTGTAATGCGATCCCGGGAATAACCGTAATAGTAGCTTTCACTGGCTATGATCTTGCTGCCGTCCCATTGAAGAAACAACCGTGCGTTTTCATAAACATGAAACTCCGACGTGTCGCTTTTCGGATAACGGCGATAGGCTTTTACGAAACGAATGATCATTTCGTTGCTACCCAGCCGCTGAATAACCTGTGCAGTAGAACGGTCAACTATATATCCGCGGCGCCCACGGCTCTTAAAGGTGATTTTCCTCTTGCAGTGTGGGCAAACGCCTTCGCCGTTGTGCTTGGCTTCAGCGACCGATACATTATGCTTGCAGGCAGTACAGTATGCGTTTTTCGGCGCTTTTCCCTTGGCATAATCATAGAAGATATAATGCGGCAGGGTCTCTCTGTGCATAAAGCCTTTGATGTCCCTGGGTAATGCGCCTACCGGTTTCATCCGCTCGATAATCCTGCGCTGCTTTTTCAGTTCATTTTCCCGTTGCTTTTTCCGCAGCAGATCCAACTGAAACAGGCAGAGGCTTTCAAATCCTTTTTGCTTTTCGGACTGACAATATCTCGTGACCCGTCTCTCGTCGGCCTGGGAATAGAAAGAGCATTTGTCCCTGAAAAAGTAATCCTTTCCGAGGTTCTCAAACATAGACTGCTGCCAGCGTGTGCCTTTATCATCGGTGCATAAGGTGATATAGCCGCCTTTCTGCTGAAACATTGTCCAACGAGGGGTATGATTTCCGGCCAGCACACTTTCCTTTGCGTAGATATACAGTACCAGCGTGCGCTGATGGTCGATGTTTTTGATCGCCGTGCGCACCACATACTTCACCTGATCGGCACAGAAAATGCCGTTTTTCGGGTTAGGACTGTTGCTCGGTATTGCAAATTTGCGCAAGACTCTTTTATTCATCATGCGCCCACCTCAAACAAATTCATCTGCGTGCTATCGTTCGGGTGATCCTCTGCCGGCGGCTCCTTTAGGGGAGCCGACTTTTTCTTGTCGGCTTTCTTATTGGATCTCGGAGCCGGCTTTCCGGGATAGGGCTTCGGAACGAATTTTTCCTCCTTTTCCTTGTCTTCCTCTGCGTCCATATCCATAAAGTATTCTTCGGCCCAGAGATAGCACATATCATCTGGCACATCACAGCCATAACCGCCTGCGATCGGCTTTTCGTCGTTGTCCTTCATTTCCTGCTCGGCAAACTCCTTGGCTTTGCGGGTAATGTAACGGAAACAACGGATCATATTCTTGCGGGGGTGCATGACCTGCCGGGCAAACTCCGGTTCGCTGAGGCACTTAGTCTGAATATGCTCGGTCACGCATTGCTTCATATTGCGGCGGGTCAGTCGCTCGGCGTCATCACCGACACGCTTCATCGAAGCTATCATGACCTCATCATCACCCATAGCTACGGCGTTTTCCCAGGCAGCCTGTTCAGCTTCGGCTTTTTTGCGCTGTTTTTGCTCCCATTCGGCTTTGCGCTTGGCTTCGGCCTCCTCGTGAGCACGGCGCTTTTCGTCCTCGGCTGCAGTATCCTGCATTCGCTGAAGCACTTCCTGTGCAGCTTCGGCTTCCGCCTGCTGCCGCTGATCATCTCTTTGTTCCGCGATAGTCGCCAGATCGGCGCCTTTTTTCAATTCCGTATTGTTGGTATCAACACTCATAAAATGTTCCTCCTATAAAAATAGGGATACAGCGCAGTTTTACCCACGCTGTATCCCATTCTTGACCTATAGCCGTTTCCGGCTGTTCCTATTTCTTTGCGAGCATCGGAGAAAACTTCACCGGACAAAAACCGTCTGTGTCACGGTAGAAATAACGCCGTCCCGTGTCGTCATACAGTTCTATCACATCGGATGGGGCGACACTCCTGCCACGGTAATCCTTCGGCAGAACATCTCCGAAAAGCTCGGCAATGCGTGTGAGCCGCCCTGTATCACTCTCCGTTTCCTCACAATGCAGCATACCGTCATGTATCAGACTATATTGCGCCGCCGGCGGGTATTCGTGACCTGCTTTTTGCAGTTCTTTTATTCCGCCGAAGGCAAAGGGAATGACCTTGTAAAGACTGACCTCCAACTGGTATATCCGAAACCGTTGCTCCTGCCTTTGCGACAGCAACCGACCTTCAAACTCGTCGGAGCTTCTGACGAATAAAGAATACTCTTCCTCCGTCAGTCCGAGATATTCATGCAGTTCGCACGCACATTCCGTGCTTTCGTGCCACTGTGCAATATCATCGTCGATCGCATCAAAGTCACAAAGACCGTACATAAATCTTTGCCTGAAATTCTTCCTGCTATCCTCCTTTGTGTGGGCATTTCGCTTTAAGGCAAGCTGCCAGTCGTCAACGCCCTTATAATTCGGATTCCAGTTAAGTCCACGGCACACCATGCCGTATTTCCTTGCCAATTCGTGCAGCTTCAAGGCGCCCTTGCAGGCTGCTTCATTCCGATATTTGTCCATATCCTCCGATTCAATAATCGTATGCGTACCGTTCTCCGCCAGTTCTTTCAGCAGAAACTCCAGCTGCGCCATATTGTTGACGCCGGCCGTAGCGGCAAAGGAACGGTTCATCAGATAATGGGCAATGTCGGATTTCAAAAGTCCTTCCGTCACATAGACCACGCCTGCATTCGGATCACCGACAAAATGCGCAGGGCTTCCGGAGGAGGTGCCTTTCGGCTTACCGGCAGACGAAAACCAGATGTATTTGGCTCCGTCCTTTTCCGGTGGATCATCCTCATTCTTCAGCGGCACATCCAAACGGATCTGAAAGCCGCTGATAAGACCTTGCCTTGTCCGTGCTGGGATCATAATGCCGGCGGTATAGGTGGAGCTTGCAATCGTCCACTGACCGTCTTTTTGATAAAATCCCGGCACGCCATCCAGCTGATGCCCGTTTTGCAGAAGCCGGTTTGCCAATGAACGGCACATATAGAAGGGAGGCATACTCTTGTAGCCCAACCTCTCAATCTGTTCGTCCGGCAAGCCTCTGACCGTTTGCAGATGCGCACGGTGCTCCTTGGATAGCGTCAGCATAGCAAGAAGTGCGGTATAGGTTTTATGGCGCACGGCAATATCGGCAACAGGCGCAGCTTCGGCGGGCGTTTCCTTCGGCTTATCCGGGTACTTGACCGCATGATCCGAAAGGTTTACTCCGTTGAGCAGCGCATCGCTGATTTCCCGATAGGCAGCGCTCGTACTGATGCTATGCACCTTTGCGTATAAAGCCAGCATACCGCCGCTTTCATCGCAGTAATTGCACCGCCAGGTATCGGTCTGCGTGTTGATGTGCATTTTCCCTCGCTTGTCATTACAGATAGGACAATCCACATAAAACCCTTGCGGGCTCGGCCGCCGTATCCGCAAGTGAAGCAGTTCCGCCACATCCGTTATGTCGAACGGAAAATCATGCGGCTGGCTCATGAACAAGCCTCCTTTCTAAAGAAATATCGGTGAAAGTCAGCTTGCTCTCTGCATTTCATCCAAAGATGCCTGCATAATCGTTGCTGCCGCACGAAGAATGTTATCATTGCCGGAATAGCCGTTGATGTACCATTTCAGGCTCGCAGGGCGGCGGTCAGCTACTTGCGACATTGCCCAGCCCTTGCAGGTGCCAAGCGGCACGATCACATTGCCGGCTTCTTCGTAGGTCATCATGGAGCAGATCGCATCGACCGGCATATCCGCAGAATAAGTCGGCGCTGCCGTATCGGTATCGGCGGTTTCTTCCTCAATTTCTTCACCCTCGGCTTCTTCCGTGACCGGAGCCAAAGGTTCCATGACCTCTGCGGTCGGAACTTCTGCAACGGTTTCCTGAACAGCCAGGGCTTCCTGCGCAGGCTCGTTGTTCACTTCTGTAGCTACCTCAGCAACCGTAACCGGTGCTGCTGGGGTGACTTGCTCCGTCGTAGCGGTTTCCGCTACTGTCGTCTGCTCTTTGACGGTTTCGGCTGCTTTCTCTGCGTTCACTGCAGGTGCGGCAGCAGAAAACTGCACGCCAAATCCAGCGTCCGATAATGCCTGGTCGATGGCAGCGTGCTGCGCCGACTCAATATACAGACCGCCCAGAGTGGCTTTCGCCTCTCTTTGGGCAATGAAGCTGGATCTCGGCTGTGCGTCGTTCTTGTCGAAATACACACGGGCCTCGATGATCGCCAGCTGATCCGTAATCTTGAGGGAGGACAGCTTGATCCTGCCGTTCGGATATTTCAGGCGGAACCAGAGCTTTTTGTATTTGAGGTCAAGAACCTTTTCGCCCTTGGTCGTTCTGCGCAGAAATTTGAGCGGGTCAAAGCCCTGCACCTTGTTCAGTTCGGAAACCACAGGGACAGATTCATACATCGTTGCACTTTGATTTGTATTCATACGGGAAATCTCCTTTCATAAATAAACACGAAGCACTCCTGCACTTTTCTGCAAGCCGCTTCGTATCAACTGACCTTTTTCAATTCATTTTGGCGGGTAAAGGCTTTCAGATATTTGCCGATACGCTCGCCAAGCTGCGTATTTCGTTTTCCGGTGGCCTTTTTGAGAATCGCCATGATCAGCGTTTTCTTCTGACCGACCGGGATGACCTGCTCCTTCGCACGGGTGATCGCCGTGTAGACGATGTTCCGATTCAGCATAATGTAATGGCTGCGAAGAATAGGCATGATTACAATATCAAATTCCGAGCCCATCGCCTTATGCACGGTAGTCGCATAAGCCAATTCCATATGGCTCATTTCTTCCATACCGTATTCGGCAATGCGGTCGCCGGAAAATTCAATCGTCACGTCCATTTCATTCTTTGCATTGCGCCCCATTTTGCGAATATAGCCGATGTCACCGTTGGACGCCTTCGCATTGTTTTTCGTCTGCATCACCTTGTCGCCCACACGGAAGTAGTGGCTGCCGACCTTCAGATCGGCAAACTCATCTCTCGCCGGATTGACAAGCTCACGGATGGCGGCGTTAAGCTGCTCGACCGAAGCCGGCCCTTCCGAACGGAACGGGGAGAGTATCTGCACCTTTTCAATTCCGTGCAAAGCGACCTGTTCACAGAAGATCCTGCAAATAAGGTCAGCGGCTTCCTCCTGCGTCTGGCACTTTACAAACTGAAAATCTTCGCCGTACTGAAGGTCGATATTTGCCTCATTGATGCGCTTTGCGTTATAGGCAATGAGACTTCCTTTTTTCTGACGGAAGATCTCGTTGAGCACCGTAACGGGGATAAGTCCGCTGTCAATCAGCTCACGGAAGACATCACCGGCACCCACGCTTTGCAGCTGGTCCACATCACCGACCAGGATAACTCTCGTACCCATACGGACACGGCTGAAGAACTGCCTTGCCAGCCACATATCGATCATGGAGCTTTCGTCCACGATGATGAGGTCGGCGTCAAGCGGTTCTTTTTGCTTATCCTTTTGGATCGGTCCACTGTCGCCCAGAAGCCCTAAAAGGCTGTGCAGCGTTTTGGCGTCGTTTCTACCCGTGCTTTCTGCCATTCTTCGGCTGGCTCGTCCGGTCGGAGCGGCAAGCAAGATCTTCCCTTTGGGGTAGAGCATCTGAAAGACCTCTATGATCGCCCGCAAGACTGTGGTTTTACCGGTACCGGGAGAGCCTGTGATGATAGACAGATTACTGCGAAAAGCCATATACACCGCCTCGCTTTGCCTTTGTGAAAGGGCAAGACCGAGGTTTTTGCGGACATATTCGAGTGATTCGGATATATCCAGCGTGACCGGCGGTACAGCCAGCATTTCCGCAATTTTCCGGGCGGTTTCATCCTCCTGCACGAAAACATTGCTCTGATAGATGTTGCCGTTGCTTGAAACGATCTCACCCTTGAGGATCATATCCTGAACAACGGCGTCCACTTCCTCGGGCGTGACCTTGACCTGTCCATCGGTAATATTCTCATTGAGCAGCTTCACACCCGTTTTCGCAAGCGCATCTTCTTCCAGAAAAAGATGGCCTTTTTCGTTGCGCCCCGTATCCAATGCCGCAAATACGGCGCCGTGGATCCGCATAGGAGAATTCAGCGGCAGATCGCCCTTGCGGACGATGGCATCGACTCTCTTAAATCCGAATCCGGATACCTGGCACAATTCATAGGGGTTCTTTTGCAGAATGTCTACGCTGCGGGAGCCGAAATGCTCATAAATCTTCATGGCCGTTACCGGCGTGACATTAAATGGGGTCAGCAGGATCATCAGATCCCGCACGCACCGGCTTTCCGCATAGGAGGCTTTGATGTCCTCCAGCTTATCCGGGGTGATTCCTCGAATCTCCAGCAGTCGCTCCGGCTCGTTTTCCAGCACACGCAATGCGTCGGCACCGAAGCGGTTTACGATCAATGCGGCAGTCTTTTCACCGACGCCTTTGATCAGCCGGGAGGAAAGATAACCGTATACGCCCTCTTTGGTCTGCGGCACGATCTCCTCGCACTTATCGACCTGCAGCTGAACACCGTGTTTTCCGTTCTCCCATTCGCCGTCCAGGATCATGCTCACCTTATCGGTTTGAGGCAATTCATACCCGACGGCGATAAACCGGATCATATTGTCCCGGTGATGGTAAGCACTTCGTGCCTGCTGCGGTACGCTTTGGTCGGAGGTTTTCACGCTGATAATGCAATACTTATTGCTCGGATTATAGAAGATCGTCCGGTCATAAGTCCCGACATACCCCACGGTTCACCACTCCTTTCTCGTTTTCTTTCTGTGCATCGTTTTTCATCTGCACCATCCTTTCTTCCGTTTATGCCGCCTCGTCAAATTTGCGCTTTACATAGAAGCGGCGGCTTTCCGATACCGTCACATAATCCTCATAAATATCGGGATGCTGTGCTTTCAGCCGTATCAGATTTTCCTTGCCGATGTCGGGCTTTCTCGTAGGCTTGTAGCTGATGGAATAGGAAACGCCGCCGCTGTTTGCCGTAGCCGTGCAGCTTCGTCCCATTTCCGCCACAATGCGCCCTTGCAGCCGTTTCATCTCGTTTTCGACCCGCTTGACCTCACGGTTCAATTCCGACTTTTCCGCCTGCAGCTCGGTATAGCGCACCAGACTGCTTGCCAGCGGCACACTCAGCTCGATCTCAGGGGCGTTTTCGTCGGCAGGGCCGAAGTGACGCCGAACGCTTTCAAGCGTCAGCTCACCGTCCTCTGTGTACGGCGGCGGTGTCTGTGTCAGAACATGGTAGTTCCAGAAGTTGCCCTCCAGAGCGATCATTTCCGCCTCGTAATCCGGGTCACGCTCAATGTGCCGGATGATGACTTCATTTTCGTTATTGCCGTAAAGGCAGCAGAAGTACACCTCATCCATATTCATCACGCACATATAATGGCGGCCCTGGATCTCGTAGTTGACGGGAACGATCTCCTGTCCGTCGCACCACCAATGATCCTTGGCGTTGTAGTTTGTGGTCTTGATCTCAAGGATCGCCGTTTTGCCGTTTGGCAATCGGATGAAGTAATCAATGTCTGCCAGCATATAGGTGTAGACCGGGTGATAAAACATCTTCTTCACCTGATAGATCTCAAAACCTGTTTTCACATGGAAAATCTCAGCGACCAGATCCTCAAGCAAATGCCCGACCTTCTTTTGCACCCAGTTGCTTTCGCCGTCCTCATACGATACGACTTTGAGTTTGTCGTAGTAGAGGTCGCGGGCGGTCGCAAATGGGGACACACCTAAAATGGCAGCGGCGTCACTTCCGCCGATTCCTCTGCGGCGATATTCCAGCCATTCCTCCTCCGGCAGATCTGCCGTGTCAACCAAAACCAGCGGTTCGTAGGTACTCGTTGTGTTCGGCATATTATGCACCTCGATTCTGAGGCTGATAAAGCCTTGTGCGAGAGACATATACCGTTTTCAGCGGGTACTTTGCAAGCTTTCTTGCCTCCTTTCTTTTTACCTGCTGCTTGAACACAGCAGGTCTGGACACTCTTCTGTGCGAGTGCCGATGGGTTCGTCTTTTCATTCGATTTCCGCCTTTCTAAAAATGTATTCCAAAAGCACGAAGGCTTTTTGGGCATAAAAAAAGCGAGAACAACAGCCGATGCCTTTTCAGGCATTCATGTCCGTAATGAATTACGAACAGGTGTCATTCTCGCAGAGGATATAAATATCCTTAAAAAATAAAAAATGCCAGTACATAACCGGCCTCACGGCACAGTTATACTACTGACATACTGCAAACTTAACGATATGTGCAATGCAGAAGCGTACTGCTGGTCCTTACGGACAACGCACAAAAATCAATTACAGAAGAAGTATAGCACAATATATCGTGTTTGTCAAGAATTTAGAAACTATATATAGTTATGCGGGTGGCAATACGGAAAAGGAAATTTCGCTTTTTTGAATTTTGATTGCAGAAAAGGCGGGTATACCCCCGTGTTTATTAGTGAACGGATAGAGGAAGAAGCTCTATCCGCTTATGCACCTTGAAAACCGAATATCCTTCCGGCGGGAGTTATACAGGATCTGCGGACAGTATGCCACGATGATCGATTCGGAGCGTGCCCACAGAAGAATTGCCGTATAGCGGCAGCCTGCCAATACGCGGCTGAAATGGGCGCAGGAAATGGCCCGGCGGACAGGCGTTTTTAATTTGAACACAAACTAAATATAAATATATGCGGACAGCCCCACACGGGATCTTTTGCGAAAAGTAGTATAATGACAATATCGCAAGGATACTCCATTGCTGCAGGCTGTCAGAAAGGAGGAAAACATGGCGGAATACAAACCGACAGCATTACAGACGAGCAAAAGATACTTGACAGCAACGGATGTTGCCGAATTACTCGGTGTTTCCCGCAGTACGGCATACCGCATTATCAAGCGGCTTAACAGTGAACTGGAAAAAGCCGGAAAGCTGACTGTGGCGGGCAAGGTATCTGCCAAATATTTTTACGAGAATACCTACCTGTAAGTGACGAGGGAAACCGTATCCGGGCGATGAAACTTTTACAGATCGGAGGTGAAATCATTGCCGACCTACAAAGACGAAAAGACAGGGTTATGGTACTGTAAATTTGTTTACACAGATTGGACAGGCACCAAAAAGCAGAAAAAGAAGAAAGGTTTTCGCCTGCAAAAAGAGGCCAAGCAGTATGAACTGGATTTTCTGAGCAAGACATCAAATTCCTGCGATATGCTTTTTAGTGATATGGTAGAGATCTATATGGATGACTGCAAAGCCAGAATCAGACCGACTACCTACAAAGGGAAAGAGGACATCATTGCGGTACATATTATGCCGTATTTCAAGAATTTGAAAGTCAATGAGATCCAGCCGATGAATGTGCGTCGCTGGCAAACCGAGCTGATGAACAATCAGAAGAATTATAAGCCAACCTATCTGAGAACTCTGAACAGCCAGTTGTCTGCGATTTTCAATTTTGCAGTCAAGTATTACGGCCTCGGCAGCAATCCGGTACAAAAAAGCGGAACTATCGGTAAAAAGAATTCTGGCTTGGAACAGATCTGGACAGCGGACGAATTCAAGATTTTTATTGATGCTGTCAGTGATAAGCTGCAGTCCAAGGTCATCTTTAATCTGCTTTACTGGACAGGAATGCGATCCGGAGAAATGCTAGCTTTGACCCTGAACGATTTCGACTTTGAGGAACGGACGGTTTCCATTACAAAAAACTATGCGCGTATAGACGGCGAGGACTTATTCCTTGACCCAAAGACGCCAAAAAGCAATCGCAAAATTACCTTGCCGCAATTCGTTTGCGATTTGGTAAAGGATTATGCCGACAGATTGTACGGCTACGATCCGTCAGATAGACTGTTTGAAGTAACAAAGCATTATTTGAAGCACGAAATGGAAAGGGGCTGCAAGAAGACCGGACTCCGGGAGATACGGGTGCACGATCTTCGTCACAGCCACGCCAGCTTGCTGATTGAACTCGGTTTTGCACCGCTGCTGATCAGCGAACGCCTCGGGCATGAGAGCGTAACGACAACTTTGGAGATTTATTCCCACCTGTACCCGACAAAACACGGGGAAGTTGCAGACCGCTTGGAGGCTTTCGCATAAATTTTTCGTGTACCCGCCGTGTACCTTTCATGTACCCGGAGCAAAAAAGAAACCCGAAAACCCTTGAAAATAAAGGGTTTTCGGGTAAGTGGCGATTACTCCCACTCCACCGTCGCCGGGGGCTTAGAGGTCACATCGTACAGCACCCGGTTGATGTGGGGCACCTCGCCCACGATCCGTCCGCTGACCTTGTCCAGCAGCTCGTAGGGAAGCCTTGACCAGGTGGCGGTCATAAAGTCCTGGGTCTGCACCGACCGCAGGGCGATAGCATAGTCGTAGGTCCGCTCGTCGCCCATAATGCCCACGGAGCGCATATTGGTCAGGGCGGCAAAATACTGGTTGGCGGTGCGGTCCAGACCCGCCAGGGCCATCTCCTCCCGGAAGATAGCGTCGGCCTTGCGCAGAATATCCAGCTTCTCCCGGGTGATCTCCCCGATAATACGGATGGCCAGACCCGGCCCCGGGAAGGGCTGACGCCACACCAGGCTCTCCGGCAGACCCAGGGTAAGTCCCAGCTGCCGCACCTCGTCTTTAAAGAGCCTGCGCAGCGGCTCGATGATCTCCTCGAAATCCACACAGTCCGGCAGCCCGCCCACATTGTGGTGGCTCTTCACCACGGTGCTCTCGCCGCCCAGACCACTTTCCACCACATCGGGATAAATGGTCCCCTGTGCCAGGAAATCCACCTTGCCGATCTTCTTGGCCTCGGCCTCAAAGACCCGGATAAATTCCTCGCCGATGATCTTCCGCTTGCGCTCGGGCTCTGTCACCCCGGCCAGCTTAGACAGGAACAGGTCCTGGGCGTTTACCCGCCGCACATCCACATGGAATTCGCCCTTCATCACCCGCTCCACTTCGTCGCCCTCGTTCAGCCGCAGCAGGCCGTGGTCCACGAAAATGCAGGTTAAGCGGTCGCCTACAGCTCTTTGCAGCAGGGCGGCGGCCACGGCGCTGTCCACGCCGCCGGAGAGGGCCAGCAGCACACGCTTGTCGCCAATTTTCTCCCGGCACTCCCGGAGGGCGGTCTCCACATAGGACTCCATGGTCCACTCCCGGCTGAAGCCGCAGATGCCGTAGAGGAAATTCTCCAGGATCTTCGTGCCGTACTCTGTGTGTACCACCTCCGGGTGGAACTGCACGCCGTAGAGCTTCTTCTCCCGGCACTCCACCGCAGCGTGGCGGCAGCCGTCACTGTGGGCAATGGCCGTGAAGCCCGGCGCGGCGGTCTCCACCTCCACCCCGTGGCTCATCCAGTAAACGGCCTTCTCCGGCACCCCTGCAAACAGGGGAGAGGCGGTGTTCACCGTCAGCTCCGTTTTGCCGTATTCCCGGGTGATGGCCTTGCGGCACTGGCCGCCCAAAAGGTGCATCATAAGCTGCATTCCGTAGCAGATGCCCAAAACCGGAATACCCATGGAAAACAGCCCTGCATCCACCGTGGGGGCGCCCTCTTCAAATACCGTGGCAGGTCCTCCGGTAAAAATCAGTGCATCCGGCTGAAAGGAGCGCACCTCGTCCATGGAAATGCGAAAGGATTTCAGCTCGCAGTACACGCCGCACTCGCGTACCCGGCGGGCCACCAGCAGATTGTACTGCCCGCCGAAGTCCAAAATCAGAACCTTTTTCATTCCTCTTCCCCCCTGAACACGATGTGCCCGGGCTCGGCCTTGTCGATGATGGCCAGAGAATGGATATTGTAGCCCTTTTCCCGCAGATCATCGCCTCCGTGCTGGAAGCCCTTTTCCACGGCGATACCGATGCCCATGAGCTGAGCCCCGGCCTTTTCCACGATGTCGATAAGGCCGTGTACGGCGTAGCCCTTGGCCATAAAGTCGTCGATGATGAGGACCTTATCCTCGGGCTTGAGCCACTCCTGGGCCACCAGCAGGGTCACTTTTTTCTTATAGGTATAGGAGAAGATCTCGCTCTGATACAGGCCGCCCTCGATGTTGTCGCTCTTGGCCTTCTTGGCAAAAATCATGGGAACGCCGTATTTCTCCGCGCACACGGTGGCCAAGGCGATGCCGCTGGCCTCCGCCGTCAGCACCAGGGTGATGTTTTCCGTGTCAAAAACACGGGCGAACTCGTCGGCGATCTGGCCCAGCAGCGCTGTGTCCACCCGATGATTCAAAAACCCGTCTACCTTCACGATATTGCCGGGCAGCACGCGGCCCTCCCGACGGATCCGATCCTGCAGCTGCTTCATCCTGTCTATCCTCCTAATAAAAATAAAGATACTGCACCTTATTTTGCCGAAAAACGCCGAAAAAAGCAAGAGAAAAAGATGCTGAATTTTCCACTGTTCCCCATGGATTTATAGACTCTTTACACAACCGCCCCATCCGGGCTTATCCCAGCAATAAGCCCCCTTAATAAATCCCGAAAAATCACCCGTATTTTCCGCTGGGGCGACCCTTGCGGTTGCCCACCCGGCGCACCATCAATAATGCACCCGCACTCCTTGCAAAACCCTTGTCATTGCGAGGGCGCGCAGCGCCCGCGGCAATCCGTAACTCCCGTCCCCAAGGCCACGGCAAAGCCGTGACTGGGGGATTCCTTCCAGCACACCCCTTCTGCCTATAAATGCCTCCGGCGGGGGTACTTTCTGTCACCAGCGACAGAAAGTACCCAAAGAACGCCGCCAAAACCAATGGTTTTGGATTCCTTGCGCGGGCGTGGTGCGGTGAACATCGGGACCTTTTGCCCCCGCGAATTAAACGGTGCAAACCTGTCCCGTGCTTTCGCACTGTCCCTGCGCCTGCCCACCGCAACGCGTTCCGCGCTTGTGCTGCCCGTCCGAACGGGCTGACCCCCTATGTCTACCGTGCGGCGCTGGGCATCGCACCCTACGAAATACTGTCGGTAAACGGTGCGTAGGGGACGATGATCCTGTTGCGGTGCCCAAAATTTCTGCGCTGCCTTACGGCGGACGCTGGAAATTTTGACCGCGGCCACTCGCTCACTTCGCTGCTTCTGCCACCGGCAGCGCTCAGTTCGCTCCCCACATCGTCCCGCCCTACCACACTACTTGCAACCCACCCGTAGGGGCGGACGACCCTGTCCGCCCGCTCTACCGTGCCCCTTACAAAAACTCTGTCATTGCGAAGTCGGTGCGCACACCGGCTTCGCAATCCGCATCCCCGTCCAACTAAAAAACAAACACTTGACAAATCCGAAAAATAATCCTAAAATATCTGTAAGTTTTTCATCATCAAGCAAAAGACAGCGATGGGGAAAAGGCGGGGACAGTCCCACCCAAAGAGAGTCGGCGGCCGGTGCGAGCCGATGGGGGAGCCTTGCCGTACTGGCCTCGGAGTTGCCTGCCTGAGCCTCCGTTGGGGTAGGGCAGGACGGGTCCTCCCGTTACAGAGGACGCTCCTTGCAGGAGGAGCTGCTGAGGGCGGCGGAGCGATCCGCAGCCGAATCAGGGTGGTATAGCGTTTTTTCACGCCCCTGACCGCTTCATGCGGTCCGGGGTGTTTTATTATGTGCAAAATGATATTCAGATAAAGGAGAAACAGTATGCAGTACGATTTTGCGGCCATTGAGAAAAAATGGCAGGACAATTGGGAAAAAACCAAGCCCTATCGCGCCGTCACCGGCGACAAGACCCGTAAAAAGTTTTACGGCCTCATCGAGTTCCCTTACCCCTCCGCGGCGGGCCTCCATGTGGGTCATCCCCGCCCCTTCACGGCGCTGGATGTAGTCACCCGCAAAAAGCGCATGGAGGGCTATAATGTCCTCTTCCCCATCGGCTTCGATGCCTTCGGCCTGCCCACGGAGAACTTCGCCATCAAAAACCATGTTCACCCCGCCGTGGTCACCCAGGAAAACATCAAGAACTTCACCCGCCAGCTTAAGATGCTGGGCTACGGCTTCGATTGGGACCGCTGCGTAGACACCACCGACCCCCAGTATTATAAGTGGACCCAGTGGATCTTCCTGCAGCTTTTTAAGCACGGCCTGGCCTATAAGACCACCATGCCCGTGAACTGGTGTACCAGCTGCAAGTGCGTCCTGGCCAATGAGGAAGTGGTGGAGGGCGTGTGCGAGCGCTGCGGCAGCGAGGTGGTCCGCAAGGAAAAGAGCCAGTGGATGCTCCGTATCACCAAGTACGCCGACCGCCTCATCGACGATCTGGACGATCTGGATTTCATCGAGCGTGTGAAGATCCAGCAGAAGAACTGGATCGGCCGCTCCACCGGTACCGAGGTCACCTTCAAGACCAATATGGGCGATGATGTCACTGTCTACACCACCCGTGCCGATACCCTTTTCGGTACGACTTATATGGTCATTTCCCCCGAGCATCCCCTGCTGAAGAAGTGGAAGGATCAGATCGCCAACTGGGCCGAGGTGGAGGAGTATCAGGCTGCCGCTGCCCGCAAGTCCGACTTTGAGCGCGGGGAGCTGAATAAGGACAAGACCGGCGTGCGCCTGGAGGGTGTGCAGGTTATCAACCCCGTCACCGGCGGCGTGCTGCCCATGTTCGTGTCCGACTATGTCCTCATGGGCTACGGCACCGGCATCGTCATGGGCGTGCCCGGTCACGACCAGCGCGACTGGGACTTCGCCAAGAAGTTCGGTCTGCCCATCGTGGAGGTGGTCAAGGGCGGCGATGTGACCAAGGAAGCCTTCGTGGCCAAGGACGATAAGGCCATCATGGTCAACTCCGGTTTCCTCAACGGCATGACCGTGAAGGAAGCCATCCCCGCCATGAAGAAGTACGCCGTGGAGCAGGGCTGGGGCAAGGAAAAGGTAAATTTCAAGCTCCGTGACTGGGTGTTCTCCCGCCAGCGCTATTGGGGCGAGCCCATCCCCCTGGTCAACTGCGAGAAGTGCGGCTGGGTGGCCATCCCCGAGAGTGATCTGCCCCTGGTGCTGCCCAAGGTGGAGAGCTATGAGCCCACCGACGACGGCGAAAGCCCCCTGAGCAAGATGACCGACTGGGTCAATACCACCTGCCCCTGCTGCGGCGGCCCCGCCAAGCGCGAGACCGACACCATGCCCCAGTGGGCCGGCTCCAGCTGGTACTTCCTGCGCTATATGGACCCCCACAATGATAAGGAGCTGGTGGGCAAGGAGGCCGAGGAGTACTGGGGCCCCGTGGACTGGTATAACGGCGGCATGGAGCATACCACGCTGCACCTGCTCTACTCCCGCTTCTGGCATAAGTTCCTCTATGACATCGGCGTGGTTCACACCAAGGAACCCTATGCCAAGCGCACCAGCCACGGCATGATCCTGGGTAAGAACCCCCACTATGTGGGCAACGCCAAGACCGAGGAGGAGAAGCAGGCCCTGCGGGAGAAATACGGCGCCCAGGCCGAGCGTCCGGCGGTGAAGATGTCCAAGTCTCTGGGCAATGTGGTCAATCCCGATGATGTTATTAAGGCCTACGGTGCGGATACCATGCGGCTTTATATCATGTTCATCGGCGACTTTGAAAAGACCGCCTCCTGGTCCGATGAGGCCGTCAAGGGCAGCAAGCGCTTTTTGGATCGCTGCTGGAATCTGATGGATAGGGTCACGGACGATCCTGAGATTTCCCAGCAGAACATGGCCGCCGTCCATAAGACCATCAAAAAGGTCACAAACGATATTGACGAGCTGAAGATGAACACCGCCATCGCCGCCCTCATGGCCCTGGTCAATGATTTCTATGCCAAGGGTCTTTCCAAGGGTGACCTGGAGGCACTGCTGAAGCTCCTGAGCCCCTTCGCTCCCCATATGGTGGAGGAGATGTGGGAGCTCATGGGTTACGCTCAAAAGTACGGCAAGATGTGTATGCAGATGCCTTGGCCCGGCTACGATGAGAGCAAGACCATCGATGCCACCGCCGAAATGGCCGTGCAGGTAAACGGCAAGCTCAAGGGCACCGTAGTGGTCCCCACCGACTCCGACGAGCAGACCGTGGTTGCCGCCGCTATGGAGCTGGAAAAAGTGAAAAAATCCACCGAAGGCATGACGGTGGTCAAGACCATCCTGGTAAAGAACAAACTGGTCAATTTGATCGTCAAGCCCGCCAAGTAAACTCACAAAAGGGACGGCCCCGGCCGTCCCTTTAAGACTGTCGAAAAACCCTCCGGGTATTTCCGACAAAAGGTTTGCGGTCTGCTGCGCGCATAATTTGCCCGTCTGTGACGGACAAATTCCACACTGGCAGCCCGAGCGGTATTTTCTCTCACGCACATGTCGCGAGAGAAAATGATTTTATTTCTTTGCCGCCTGCGGGCGGCAAACTCTGCGAGGCTTTTTTGACACACTGAAGGGACGGCCAAGGCCGTCCCTTTTTCTATAATATTCCGAATATTCTGGTTTTTGCTTTTATTCTCCCTATTTCGCCTTTTATATAAAAACATCTTGACAATCCATCCCGTTCCGGGTATAATACAGCCGTTAGTCATGTTAATGGCTCTTAAAGAGCACCCTGGATGAAGCCGGGTGCATCGGAGGGAGGGAAAATAGATGTCCGAAGTTCATGTCAAGGAAGGCGAGAGCCTGGACAGCGCTCTGAAGCGTTTCAAGAGAAGCTGCGCGAAGGCCGGCGTCCTGGCGGAGGTGCGTAAGCGCGAGTGCTATGAGAGCCCCAGCGTCAAGCGCCGCAAGAAGTCCGAGGCGGCCCGCAAGAACAGAAACAAGAGATATTATTGATCTCTGCCGCAAAAAGAATCGTAAAAAACATGGTTTCGCCGTAATGCGAAACCATGTTTTTTTATGACCTGAAAAACTAAATTTTCGGCTGTATTTTTGGTGACAAACGGTGCCGATTCGGTGAAGAAAACGGTGCCGATTCGGTGAAGAAAAGGGGACACTTACGGTGCAGCTTGCGGGGCAAACAGCACCGTAAGCAAATCCTCCACCTCCGGGAGCATGAAAAAGCCGAAGCCGATGCCCAGCTTCTCCGCCTCCTCCACCTTGCTTTTCAGAGTTTGGCCGTCGTCAAAGAGGACGAAGCGGGTGTCGCCGCCGTCCCGGTAGGTAAAATAGCGGGCACAGAGGGGGCGGCTGAAATAGGTGGCCCGACCTTGGGCCAGCTCCCGGAGCCGAGACACGGTGAGGGGTATGCCACCCCCGGGGCCGGAGAGGGGAAAGTCCGCCATCATCCGCTGGAGATCCAGGGCCAAGCGCTCCGGACCCCAACGCTCTGCGGCCCGGGTGAGCCGCTGGGTCAGGGAGCCGGAGGTCAGGGCCGTACACACCACCGCCAGGGCGTGGGGGGCAAGCTCCGCTGCCGCCTCGGGCAAAAACAGCCTTCGGCCCTGTCCGGTCAGGGCCTCATCCAAGGCCCGGCAGAAGCTCTCCGGGGGTGTGCCGTCCACGATGACCCCGGCGTAGCGCCGGTGCAGACACTCCCGGGTCAGGGCCCGGCACAGGCTCTGCGGCGCATCCGGGTACTGCCCGCCTTCATCCGAGAGCATCAGCAGGCCACCCCGGAGGGCCGGGGGCAGGGGAGAGGACAGCAGCGTCCCCTCCGGACCGATGCGATAGCTCATGTGGGCAAGCTGAGCCGTGCTTTGCAGGGCTGTTTGCAGACGCTGACCGTCGGTGGCTAAATACAGTTCCATTGTGGTGCCCCCTTGCATTACCGCTTGAAAAATGGTAAAATCAACTTTAATTTATTGTATGAGAGGAGCCGATGGGATATGTCCTTTTCCCTGATCCCGCAAATGCTGCTGCCCGGGTACGGAAGCCTGACGCCGGAGATGCTCCGGGAGCGGGGTATCCGTCTGCTGCTGTGCGACCTGGACTATACCCTGGCGCCCAAATATGTGCCGGGACCGGACGAGGCCCTGCACCGGTGGCTGGCGGCCATGGGAGAGGCGGGTATCCGGGTGATGATCCTCTCCAATAACCGCAGCCCCGTGCGGGTGGAGCGGTTTTGCCGGGATCTGGGCATTGACTATGTGGGACACGCCGGGAAGCCCTCATCCAAGGGATTTCGGGCGGCCATGGAAAAGGCCGGGGTCACGCCGCAGCAGACCGCCATGCTGGGCGATAAGCTCCTCACCGATGTATTAGGGGCCAACCGCAGCGGCGTGCTGGCGGTGATGGTGGAGCCTATGGGCGGGCCGAAAGGGATGTGGAACCATATACTCCACGGCTTGCAGAAGCCCTTTAAGGCCCGGTGTAAAGAAAGGAAGTAAGGGCATGAATCATTTCAAAAAAATCGCAGAGGCTCTGCCCGGGGCAGGGCTGGACGGCGTTTTGCTCACGGGGGAGCATAACCGATTTTACGCCAGCGGCTTTGCCTCTATGGGCAGCGACGGCGTGGCCCTGGTGACCACAAAGGGTAACTTTTACTTTACCGACAGCCGCTACATTGAGGCGGCGGAGCGGCAGGTTTCGGACGCGGCCATCGGCATGACGGAAAGCGACAAGGGCTACATAGCCTGGCTCAACGAGGCACTGGAGCTTTCCGGAGCCAAGCGCATCGGCTTTGAGGACGAGACCATGACCGTGGCGGACCATGAGCGCTACCGGAAAAATCTGCAGGCGGAGCTGGTGCCGGCCTCGGCCCTGCTGCACGCTCTGCGGGCCCGGAAAGACCCGGAGGAGCTGGAGCGGATGGAGCAGGCCCAGCGCATAGCGGAAAAGGCTCTGGAGCAGATCCTCACGGAGATTCGGCCCGGGGTGACGGAAAAGGAAATCGCTGCCCGGCTTCAGTACCATATGCTCTGCTTCGGGGCGGAAAAGATGTCCTTTGACCCCATTGTGGCCAGTGGGCCCAACGGGTCCATGCCCCATGCGGTACCCACCGACCGGCCCATTCAGTCCGGGGAGTTTGTGACCATGGACTTTGGCTGCGTGTACGGGGGCTACTGCTCCGACATGACCCGCACCGTATGCGTGGGGAGGCCCACGGAGGAGATGGAGCGGGTGTACGAAACGGTGCTGAAGGCGCAGCTGGCGGGCATCGCTGCTGCCCGGGCCGGGGTCACCGGAGCGGAAATTGACGGAGCGGCCCGGGAGGTCATCCGCCGGGCCGGGTACGGCGACTACTTCGGCCACAGCTTCGGGCACAGCGTGGGAGTGGAGATCCACGAGGGCCCCAACGCCAGCCCCGGCAATCACGAGCCTATGCCCGCCGGGGCGGTGGTCTCCGCCGAGCCGGGCATCTATCTGCCCGGGCGCTTCGGCGTGCGCATTGAGGATGTGATCGTGCTGGAGGAGGGGGGCTGCCGGGACATTACCAAGGCGGACAAGGCCCTTTTGTGCCTGTGAGCATCCTTTTTCGGGAAAAGAACGGAAAAAATGCAACAAAGCACTTGCCAAAACCGAGATTTTCATATAGAATATATACGGCCTATTTGGCGCATAATATAATTTCGAGGAAATGAGAGGAAAATTTCCTCATACATAGGAGGAAAAAACTATGGCAACTATTACCGCAGGCGATTTCAGAAACGGTAAGACTTTCGAGATGGACGGCAAAATCATGCAGGTGGTGGAATTCCAGCATGTGAAGCCCGGCAAGGGCGCTGCTTTCGTGCGCACCAAGATGAAGAACATTGTCACCGGCGCCGTCACCGAAACTTCCTTTAACCCCACTGCCAAGTTCGAGGAAGCCTTCGTGGAGCGCAAGGATATGGCCTACAGCTACAACGACGGCGACCTGTACTACTTCATGGATCAGGAGACCTATGACATGATCCCCCTGGGCAAGGACCTGCTGGGCGACGCTTTCCGCTTCATCACGGAGAACACTGTGTGCAAGGTCCTCAGCTACAAGGGCAATGTGTTCGGCCTGGAGTGCCCCAACTTCATGGACCTGGAGGTCACCGAGACCGAGCCGGGCCTGGCCGGCAACACGGCTACCAACACCCTCAAGCCCGCCACCGTGGAGACCGGCGCGGAGGTGAAGGTGCCTCTGTTCATCAACATCGGCGACAAGATCACCATTGACACCCGCACCGGTGAATACCTGTCCCGGGCAAAGTAAGCAGGAGCTTTTAGCGGTTCAGAAAGGAGCGCAACATGGAAATTTCCCAGAAGGTCGCATATCTCAAGGGTTTGGCCGAGGGCCTGGCTCTGGACACCGAGACCAAGGAGGGCAAGCTCATTGCCGCCATCATTGATGTGCTGGACGAAATGAGCATCCGCTTTGAGGACATCGACGACAACCTGGTGGACCTGGAGGACGGCCTGGATGCCGTCAGCGATGACCTGTCCGAGGTGGAGGAGGCCCTCTACGAGATGGACGAGGACGACGAGGAGCTGGACGACGACGCCGAGTACTTCGAGACCACCTGCCCTGTCTGCCAGGAGGAGATCGTCTTTGACGAGGACACCCTGGACAGCGGCGAGATTCGCTGCCCCAACTGCGGCGAGAAGCTGGAGTTTGACCTCAGCGATCTGGCCCAGGCCGAGGACGACTACAACGACGAGGACTGACCGACTGCATGAAAAGGGGAGACGCTGCCGCGCCTCTCCTTTTTTCTGACCCGGCATAAAATTCCTTTGGAATTTTATGCCAAAGGGCTTGCAGCCTGCTGCGCGCATATCCCTGCGCGGGGGGGCGGACACGAGATGCAAGAAATCTTTTGTTCCCGGAGGAGGATACCATGAAATATACCACCACTGTAACGGATTATTTGACCTGGCGGGGGGACATCCCCTTTTCCGTGGATCCCTTTAACGAGGTGGATAATCTGGTGCTGTGCATCATTTCCTATCTGGATTTTAGCCGGTTTCCGGAGCTGCTGACCCGCAATCCCAAGGAAGCGGCGGCCCTGGAGGACATTTGCGCCCGGCTTACGGAGGCGGATGACCAGCTGGGACTCTCCCAGCTCAGCTATATTCCCGTGGCCCAGCAGGCGGCGGTGTGTGAGCGGTTTGCCGGGACGAGAATGTTTGCCTTTGAGGACCGCAGCGACGCGCAGACGCAGTTTGCGGCGGTGTCCTTTTTGCTGCCGGATAAGTCGGTTTTTGTGGCGTTCCGGGGCACGGATACCTCCCTGGTGGGCTGGAAAGAGGACTTTAACATGAGCTACCTGGAGGCGGTGCCGGCCCAGGTCCGGGCAGCGGAATACACGGCGGAGATCGCCCGGATCTGCCGCTGGCACAAGCTGCGCATCGGCGGACACTCCAAGGGCGGAAACCTGGCGGCCTGGGCGGGACTGCACCTGCCGCGCAAGGTGTATGACCGGCTGATGGATGTATACAACAACGACGGGCCGGGGTTCAACCGGAGCATGACGGAGCTGCCGGAGTACGCGCTGCTCCGGGAGAAAATGCACACCTTCATCCCGGAGTCCTCCATCGTGGGCGTGCTGCTGGAGCACTGCGAGGATTACACGGTCATCGCCAGCACAGCCAAGTCCATCATGCAGCACGAGGCACTGTCGTGGTGTACGGAGCGGAATCGATTCATCCATCTGGAGGAGCGGTCGGCCCTGGGCCGGCGCTCGGACGATGTGCTGCGGGACTGGGTCGGGTCTATGACGCCCCGGGAGCGGAAGGAGTTCACCGATGCCTTTTTCAACATTCTCAGCATGGGCGGCAAAGCCAAGACACTGGACGATGTGCAGGAAATGGGCCTGAGCGGAGCGGTGGCCCTGGTGAAGGAATTTGCCGTGTCAGACGAAAAGACACGACGGATTTTAACGGAGGTGTTCAAGCGCCTGGCCGTGGATATTGGGGAGGAGATGGCCTCCTCTGCCCAGGACGGACTGAAGCAGGCCAAGGGATTCCTGAAAAATATAGGACGAAAAAAATCGGATATATAAGGCCCAATGTGTCGAACTCGCCCACCCCGCATGAAGCGGAGTGGGCGAGTGGTTTTAGCGGTCACGGATTTGCAGTGAAATTTTTTTAAGAGGTTGGTGCGGTTTTTGCAAGTAAAGATCCGACGGGGGATCACTTTTGACGCTGCATTTCCTTATCCCGCTCCCAAGCGGCGATGACGGCCTCCATGGCGGCGGAGCGGAAGGAGAGGGACTCCAGCTTGCGGACGCCGGCGATGGTGGACCCGCCGGGGGAGCATACGGCATCCTTCAGAGCGCCGGTGTGCTCATTGGTGGAAAGAGCCTGGGTGGCGATGCCCAAAAGCATCTGCGCGGCCATGCGCTGCGCCTTTTTCCGGGGCAGACCGCACAGCACGCCGCCGTCTGCCAGACCCTCCATAAACAGGCAGGCATAGGCGCCGCCGCAACCGGCTACGGCGCTGCCGGCGCCCATCAAATTCTCCTCGATCTCCTCCAAAAGCCCCGAGGCGGAGAGGGAGTCCAGCACGGTCTGGCGCTGGCTGTCTGTCACCTCCGGCGAGCAGGTGTAGGTGGTCATGCCCGCCCCCACGGCGCAGGCGGTGTTGGGCATGACACGCAGGACGGGATAGCATCCGCCGGCCATGGCCTGCAGAGCCTCTATGGTCACGCCTGCGGCCATGGACACCAGCACGAAGGGCGTCCGGCGCCCGGCCAGGATGGGCTGCAGAGGCTGAAGCATCCGGGACATGGTCTGGGGCTTCACACCCAGGAAGATCACATCGCAGTCCCGGGCGATGGTCTCATTATCCGCGCAGGACGCGCCCAGTTTCTCCGCCAGGGCCCGGGCCTTTTCCGGGCTACGGTTGGACAGCAGAATGCTCTCCGGCTCCACAGCCTTGGCGCAGGCGGTGGCCAGGGCGCCGCCCATGTTGCCGGTGCCGATAAATCCATATTTCATAGGACAGTCCTCCTTCTATTTTATAGTGGAAATTCTACCATGAAAAAGGGAGAATTGCAACCGAGTATGACTTCTGTTATAATAAGAAAAAAACACGGAAAACGGGGGAGAAAAAATGCTGCGAACATTTGCCGAGGCAGCGGCGGAATACTGCGCGGGAGTGGAAAAAAGAGTGGGACAGAGCCTGGGGAAAATGCTGGTTTTGGGCGTTTTGGCCGGGGCGTTCATTGCCTTTGCGGGGGTGGCGGCGTCCATCGCCGGGACGGTGGGCGGCAAGCTGGCCACGGCGGCGGTTTTCCCTATGGGGCTGGCTATGGTCATCCTGGGGGGCAGCGAATTATTTACGGGAAACTGCCTGTTCCTCCTGCCTGTGCTGGGGAGAAAATGCAGGGCTTTGGACGCGGCTCGGTGCTGGATCGCTGTGTATTTAGCAAACCTGGTCGGGGCGGTTGCGGTGGCGCTTTTGGTGACCGGGTGCGGCGTATTGGACGGCATTGCAGAGGCGGCGATTGCCACGGCGGCGGGGAAGGCGAGCCTTTCTTTCGGGACAGCCTTTCTGCGGGGGGTCCTCTGCAACTTCCTGGTATGCCTGGCGGTGTGGATGGCCTTTTGCGCCAAATCCGCCGGGGGGAAGGTGGTTTCCCTGTACGGGCCTATTTTCCTGTTCGTTTTGTGCGGGTTTGAGCATTGCATTGCCAATATGTACTATATCCCGGCGGGGATTTTCCTCTCCGGCGGGAGCCAGGTGGATTGGGGCGGCTTCCTCCGAAACCTGGTGCCTGTGACCCTGGGAAACATGGTGGGCGGCTGCGGCTTGGGCGTGATACTTTATTATTTATACGGCGAAAAAAGAAGATAAAAAAGGAGGACAGTCCGTTGGGGCTGTCCTCAAAAATTTTTTAGAGAAAACGACACAGGAGAATAGGCAGGAGCATGGCCGGGACCAGATTCAGCACGCGAATTTTGGTGACGCCCAGCATATTCAGGCTGATGGCCATAATGAGCAGGGAGCCTACGGCGTTGATCTCCGCTACCACATCTGCGGCCAGGTAGGGGGAGAGGAGGGCGGCCAGGAGGGCGATGCCACCCTGCCAAAGAAACAGCGGCACCGACGAAAGGAGGACGCCTACACCCATGGTGGAGGCAAAAATCAGAGCGGACACGCCGTCCAGGACCGACTTGGAATAGAGAATGGTATGGTCGCCGCTGAGGCCGCTGCTGAGAGAGCCCATGATGGACATGGCCCCGATGACAAAGACCATGGTGCCGGTGACGAAGCCCTCGGTAATGCGGCCCCGGCTACCGGTTTTGCGCTGGAGCCAGTCTCCAAAGCGATTCACGGCCTTATCCAGGTCCAGCAGCTCGCCTATAAGCACGCCCAGGACCATGGAGAAAATAGGGACCAGGGGCTTCTGAGAGTCGTCGATGCCGGGGATGGCTACGCTCATGACCAGCAGAGCCAGGGCACTGGTGACGGCCTTTTGAATGCGGGGAGAGAGGAGCTTTCCGGCGAACAGACCCACCGCGCCGCAGACCAGGATGGCGGCACTATTGACAATGGCACCTAAGAGGATCATACTTCAGCCTCCTTTTCCGCGCAAAGCTGCCGGACTACATAGCCGCCCAGCATAAGCCCCGCGCAGGAGGGGACCCAGGAGACGCTGGCCGGGACACTGCGGCGGCCGGGGTCGGGGGTGTCCAGCTGGCGGGTCTCGGCGGGCTGCTCGGGGCTGAACACCACAGGCAGGTGGCGGATGCCCCGATCCTTCAGCTCCCGGCGCATGACCCGGGCCAGGGGGCAGCCGGAGGTCTTGGAAATGTCGGATACGCACAGAAGGGAGGGGTCCAGCTTATTGCCGGTGCCCAGGGCGCTGATGATGGGGATGCCCCGGGCCAGGGCCTGGGAGATCAGGTCCAGCTTACAGGAGACCAGGTCGATGGCGTCGACGATGAAGTCATATTTTGCGGTGAAAAACGCCTCCCGGTGGTCGGCATCGTAGGTTTCGCAGAGGGTATGGACCCGGAGGGCAGGGTTGATGTCCAGGCAGCGGCGGGCGGCTACCTCCGCCTTGGGCTGCCCCACGGTGGAGTGGAGGGCGTAGAGCTGGCGGTTGATGTTGGAGGGGCTGAGGGTGTCCCGGTCTACCAGGGTCAGCTCTCCTACGCCGGAGCGGGCCAGGGCCTCCACGGCATAGCTGCCCACGCCGCCCAGACCGAACACCGCCACATGGCTGCTGGCCAGGCGGTCCATGGCGTCATCGCCTAAGAGCATACGGGTGCGAAGAAAAATATCATTCATAGTAAAAACCTCAAAAAAGCAGGCCGGCGAATCACTTCGCCGACCTGTTGTTGGTTCGCAAACGAGGAGCGGCTCAGCCGACAAACTTCATGCCGGAGCCTTCGGTAACGGTGTAATCCTGCTGCAGACCCTTGTACCAGTCGTTAAAATCGTTGGTCTTGAGGGTGTTGGTGACGCGGACCTTCCAGTAGGGGAGGTCCTGGCCTACGAAATACATGATGTGGTAGCCGTAGGTGGTCTCTACGATGTCGGTGTCGCCGGGCTGACGGGCGGCATCGAAGCACCAGTCATTAAACTCGGTGACCATCATATTGTGATAGACCTGGGTGTACAGGCCGCCCTCGGGAGAGTCGGCGGAGTACTTATCGGCCAGGGCGGCGAAGGATTCCTCGGTGGCGTCGCCATCCTTCCACTCCTGATAGATCTTCTCGGCTTCGGCCTTCTTCTGGGCCTTCAGATCGGCCAGATCCTGCTCATAGGTGTCGGATTTTTTGTCCAGAGAGGAGTAGTCCACACGAGCCAGGATGTGCCGGACATCAATGGTGTTGTACTCCTGACGGCTCATGGACTTAAAGTGGACCACATAATAGTTGGTGCCATCGTCGATGACAGCACTTTCGCCGGGGGTGCGGGTGATGTCAAAGACCCAGGCGGAAACGGTGTCGGTACCGTTGGAGCCCTCGTCCTGGGTGACAAAGGAGGCGATGTCGTAGTCCTTGGAGATAGTCTCCAGGTCCTCGCCGTTTTGGAAGCGGGCCAGGGCGGCGTCGGCAGCGGCCTTAGCGGTATCCTTGGCGGCCTGGGCCTGCTCGTCGGTGGGCTCAACGGTGTTGCCGCTGGCATCCTTGGTGGAGGTGGCGGAGCCGGTGAAGCGGATGTAGTCATAGGCGGCTACATCGAAGGTGGACTTATGATCCTCGTAATACTGGCTGATCTCCTCGTCGGTGTAGGTGAGGGAGTCCTTGTAATCATTCTGATAGTCGGACAGGAGAATAGAGGTCTTGGTCATGTCCTCGAACACGCCGGGGGTGACCAGGCTGCCGTACATGGCCTTAATATAATTCTTATAGGAATAGCCGGCGTTCTTGGCGGAGGACTTGACGGTGTCTACAAGCTTGTCATACTCGGCCTGCATATGGTCGGTCCAGGTGTAGTTTTCCTTATCGGCGGCGGCCTGGAGAGACTGGGTGGCTTGAAGGTCGGACTTGGCCTTATTCAGCAGATACTGGCTCCAGGTGAGGGAGCCCTGGTCGGTAACGCCCAGAAGAGCCTTGGCCGTGTCGGACAGGGTCTGGCTGCTGAGGGACTTGCTGGTGTCCAGGCCCATATAGCTGACATAGCTGGAGGAGCGGACATCGTTGTAAGCGGCGTGGTAGGCATACTGCACCTGAGCGGTGGTATACTTGGTCTCGCCGATGGTGAGGGCGGTCTTGCTGCGCTGGAGGGCCGCGGAGTTCCAAATCAGGACGAAGGCGGCCACCAGCACAAAGGCCACGGCCACGGAAATATAGAGGATATTGGACTTGCGCTGCTTGGCCTTCTCTTCGGCGGCACGGACGGCCTTGGGGTCAACGGCGCCGCTGGCGGCAAAGGTCTGGCGGTTTTTCTTTTCTCTGGATGCACTCATGGATGGTTCATTCCTCTCGTTTGATGATATACCGTTCGGGTCAATGACAGTAACATTCCTGACCATTATATAGGCTTTGCGTGACTTTTGCAAGAGGAAAAAGGAAATGAGGGGAAAAATGAGGGAAGAGGGAGGCGTGAAGAGTGAAAAGAGAAGGTGTTTTTGAGGACGGGGGAGACGGATTGCCACAGCCAGTGTGAGAACTGGCCTCGCAAGGACACGGGAGTTTTACATGGGTACGGTGGGCGGATGAATGTAGGTGGGGGAATGAAAAAGGAGCGGACAGCGTTGTCCGCTCCAACAGGGTGTTGAAAATTTTAGATCGCAAATAAAATGATCCCGCCCAGGGGGCAGCAGCCAAGTTATAACCTGCACCTAATCAGCAGGTGGGTTGCCTCCAACACGCTTCGTTGCTTCCAACTTCCAGCCGCAAAAGGCAGCCGGGAGGCCTGCGGTCCACACATTGATCCGGCATCCCCTATAACAAAATGTGAGGATAAACAGACTGCTGCCCGCCGGGCGGGATCTACGGGGCCTCGGAGGGCCCGCAAATTTATTGTAACAGATGGGAAGGAAAAAAGAAAGGGGTTTTTTGGAACACCCCGTTATTCCTCGTCCTCCAGAAGCTGCTGGGTGAAGAGATCGAAGATCTCGTTGAGCTCTTCATCGGTATCCGGGGTGGCCAGAAACTCCTCGCCGTTTTCCACAACGGACTTTAGAATCACCAGGCCGAAATCCTGGGCGCTCTCAGCCTCCTCCTCGGTGTCGGCTGTGGGGAAAAAAGCCATGTAAGTGGTGCCGTTGTGCTCCAGGGCATCGACATATTCCAGCTCAATGTCATTGCCGTCCTCGTCGGTGATGGTAATGAAATTGGGGCCAAATTCTTCGCTCATGGGGGGTTACCTCCTTATGAATGTTCTGTTCTGGCCCCTATAATATAGTAGTTCGAAGCGGATTGCAAGGCGGGTTTGGAGACAAAAATCGGGAAAACGGAAACAAATAGGGCATTAAAATGCGGGTAATTTTTGATTTACATTAGATTTGCGAATGATTTGAAGAAAATAGTTTCTTTTTTGGAGTTGACAAGTATGGTAAAATATAACTTATATTGGGTTTTTAGTGGTTTATGACCGATCCCGTTGAAAATACGGAAGAAAGGAAGGTGCATATTGTGAGCAATGGCAAGCGCGAGGAAAGCCGCCTGGAGCAGAATCTGAAGCACGAGGCGGATGTTATAAAAAAGAGCGCACAAAATGCGCTGCAGAAACGAAAAGAGGCCCGTGCCAGCCGCAGTCCCCGGGAGATCCAGGCCCGGCGGCGCAAGGCAGGGTTTATCATCGGTACCGTCCTTGCGGTGCTGGTGCTGACGATGATCTTTTTCTCCATTTTGTTCGCTATGTATATTAACCGGACCATGAAGAACAAGGTGGAGGTGAACCTGAACGCCTACGACCTCAGCCAGGCTACGGAGATGTATGCCAAGGAAAAGGGAAGCGACGAGTGGAAGATGTACCAGACCCTCTACGACGGCGAGAACCGCATTCTCCTTACGGCGGACCAGATTCCGGAGAATCTGCGCAAGGCCGCTGTGGCTATTGAGGACAAGCGCTTTTACAAGCACAAGGGCGTGGACTGGAAGGGCACGCTCCGGGCGGTGATGAGCACCGTTACCGGCGGCGGCGTGCAGGGCGGCTCTACCATCACCCAGCAGCTTATCAAGAACATCACCGGAAACGATGAAACCACCGTCAAGCGCAAGGTGACGGAAATTTACCGGGCCTTGCAGCTGGAAAAGCAGTATGACAAGGATCAGATACTCAACACCTATTTGAACACCGTCTATTTCGGCGAGTCCTGCTACGGCGCCCAGACGGCGTCACGGATGTATTTCGGTAAGGATGCCCAGGATCTGACTCTGGCCGAGTGTGCCAGCCTCATTGGCATTACCAACAACCCCTCTATGTATGACCCCCTTATCAGCGACTGGACGCTGGCCAACAACCGCACGCGGCAGCTTCGGGTGCTGGAAAACATGTACAAGCAGGGGCTTATTGAGGAGAAGGAGACCTACGAGGCTGCCTGCGAGGAGAAGGTGACCTTTACCAACGGCTACACCTGTTTGGGTGAGTTGGTGGAGGGCTACGAGGCTCCGGCGGAGGATGCCGAGGAGACCGGCGAAAAGGTCACCAAGGCCAACAATTCCTATTTCACCGACCAGGTCATTGAGGATGTGGCCCGGAAATTTGTGGAGATATACGAGCTGCAGGACAGCAAGCCCGACAGCGAGGGCAATGTCATCAGCGCCTATGAGCGGGCGGTGGGCATGGTGTACAGCGGCGGATACAAGATCTATACCACCCAGAATCTTACCTATCAGCAGATCGCCGAGGAGGAGTTTGAGACCACGGACTATCAGGAGCAGACGGACTCCTACGACCAGCCTCTGCAGATCGCCATGACGGTGATGGACCCTTACACCGGCGATGTGGTGGCTATGGTGGGCGGCACAGGTGTTAAGACGGCGGACCGGTCTTGGAACTGGGCCACGGAGGTGCGGCCCTGCGGCTCGGCGGCGAAGCCTATCAGCACCTATGCGCCGGCTATGGATAACGGCACCATCACCGCCGCGTCTATCATTGACGACTATCCCATCGATCTCAACGGCAGCGCATGGCCCCGGAATGTTACCCGGATTTACAGCGGCCTGACCAGTGTCCGCGAGGCCATCGTGCAGTCACTGAACACCTGCGCCGTGCGCACGAATATCCTGTACGGCACCTACAACTCCTACAAGTTTATGACCGAGAAGCTGGGCTTTACCACCCTGACGGAGACGGACTCTACCCAGGCGGGTAACATGGCCCTGGGCGGCTTCGAAAACGGTGTGACCACCCTGGAGATGGCTGCGGCGTACAGCACCTTTGTCAACGACGGCGTATACACAACGCCCCGGACCTATTCCCGGGTGGAGGATTCCCAGGGCAATGTGATCATTGACAACAATACCGAGTCCCATGTGGCGATGAAAAAGACCACCGCTTACCTGATGCGCAGCATTTTGCAGGATGTGGTGACCCGGGGCTCCGGCGGCGGCGCATACTTCTCCGGTATGTCCATCGGCGGCAAGACCGGTACTACGGATGACGCACGGGACCGCTACTTCGCGGGCTTTACCCCCTATTATTGCGCGGCGGCCTGGAGCGGCTACAAGTCCAATGAGGTGGTGTATTCCGACACCAACCCCTGCTCGGCTATGTTCCGCAGGGTCATGAGCCGCATCCACGAGGGCCTGGAGAACCCGGGCTTCCACAGCTGTGATGGGCTGGTGGATGTGACCGTGTGTGCTGACAGCGGCCAGCTGGCCACCGAGGCCTGCGCGGCGGACTTCCGGGGCAGCCGCGTCAAGACGGTGCAGGTGGCGGCAGATACCGCACCCACCAAGAGCTGCGAGATGCACAAGATGGTGTCCTACTGCAAGGACGGAAAGCACATTGCTACCGCAAGCTGCCCTGCGTCCTCTGTGATGCAGGTGGCGGCCCTGGACTATGCCCGGGAGACCGTTCACGATATCACGGTGCCCGACGATGCGTACCGGGTGCAGGTGCTGTCCAGCGGTCCGTGTCCGGTGCATGGAGGCACGGTGACCGTGGACACACCGCAGCAGCCGAAGAATGAGAGCAGCTTGGATGACGCGGAGAAGCCTCGCTCGTGGCTGCATCCGTAAGCGGCCCTGTAATGGGAATTGAATTAGTAGAAATCAAAATTATGCCCCCCTCCGGCTTGATGTCGGAGGGGGGCGAGACTGTCGAAAAACCCTCCGGGTTTTTCCGACAAAAGGGTTGCGGTCTGCTGCGCGCATAATTTGTCCGTCGCAGACGGACAAATTCCACACTGGCAGCCTGAGAGGTATTTTCTCTCACGCACATGTCGCGAGAGAAAATGATTTTATTTCTTTGCCGCCTGCGGGCGGCAAACTCTGTGAGGCTTTTTTGACACGCTGATCCCCTCCGGCTTGCTGTCGGAGGGGGATTTACTGCTTGGCTAAAAAACGGATACGGCAGGGTGGAGCCGGAATAGCTCCATCCTGCCGTATGTCTATTTTTTCTTATTTAGCTCCTTGAGCGGCGGCACGACCGGCGCGGAAGGCCTTGATATTCAGGTCTCTGACCTTGGCGGGAACGGTGTCCGCTACCACCTGCTCCCAGTCGATCTCGGGACAGCCGAGACTGTCACACATGGCACCGAAGAGGACCACATTCATGCACTTGGCATTGCCCAGCTCCAGAGCTATATCGCTGGCGGGGACGGCAATGGTCCTGAAATGCTTCTCCATGGCCTCAATGCAGCCCTGGGGATAGGCCTCCTGCCCGGAGGCAATGGTGGTGGACTTGATGGCATAGTCGTTGATGACGGCCACACCGGTGGGCTTCAGGAACTCCGCATAACGCACGGCCTCCATCTTCTCCAGGGCCACCATGATGTCCGCCTCGCCCCGGCCAAACACGGGGCCATAGACCTTATCGCCCCAACGGACCTGGGTGGAAACACTGCCGCCCCGCTGGGCCATGCCGTGGACCTCGCTCTGCTTGACATCGTAGCCGGCCTGCATGAAGCCGCCCGACATGATTTTGGAAATGAGGATGGCACCCTGGCCGCCAACACCCACCAGCAGCGCACTTTTTACATTGGACATATTATTTCTCCTCCTTTTCGATGGCGTCAAAGGGACAGGCCTGGGCACAGACAGTGCAGCCGACGCACTGGGTGCGGTCGATGAAGGCCTTGCCGTTTTCCATGGAGATGGCGGGGCAGCCCACCTTGAGGCAGCTCTTGCAGCTGCGGCACTTATCGGCGTTTACTACGCACATGCCCACCTGGGGCTTTTGACGCTTGATGAGCAGGCACGGACGGCGGGTGACGATGGCGGGCTGACGGCCCTCCTGCAGAGCGGCCACAGCACTCTCCACGGCCTTTTTCATGGCGGCCAGATCCTGGGGATCTACGGTGAAGATGGGATCGAAGCCATAGGCGGAGAGGACCTTTTCCACGCTGATCATGTTGGTCTCCTGACCCATGAGGGTATAGCCGGTGCCGGGGTTATCCTGGTGGCCGGTCATGCCGGTGATGCGGTTATCCAGGACGCAGGGGATCATACGACCCTTATTATACACGATCTCGGCGGCACCGGTCATGCCGGAGTGGAAGAAGGTGGAGTCGCCCATGACACCGAACACCACCTTATCGGTGACGCCCTCCCGCTCAAAGCTCTTGGCCATGCCCATGCCGGCGGAGAAGCCGCCACCCATGCAGATGCACACATCCATGCAGTTCAGCGGGGGGGCAAAGCCCAGGGTATAGCAGCCGATGTCGCCGGTGACCACATAATTCTTATTTTTGGAAAGGGTATAGAAGAAGCCGCGATGGGGGCAGCCGGGGCACAGGGCCGGGGGCCGCTTGGCAGGCTGGACCTCGGTAATGGGGGTGAAGTCGGTCTTAACGCCCAATACGCGCTCCCGGACCAGCTCCGTATTCAGCTCATACATATTGCCCGTGAGCTCCTTGCCCACGCAGTGGATACCGGCGGCCTTGATCTGCTCCTCCATGAAGGGGTCCAGCTCCTCGATAACATAGAGCTTCTGCACCTTGGAGGCGAAATCCCGGATCAAATTCATAGGCAGGGGATAGGTCAGGCCCAGCTTCAGGAAGGAGGTCCCCTCCGGGAACACCTCCTTGGCGTACTGGTAGCTGATGGAGGCGGTGATAACGCCCACCTGGCCGTCGCCCAGCTCGACCTTGTTGAGGCCGTTTTCCAGGGCGGTGGTGCAGCCGTATTCCTCCAGCTTTTTAAGCCGCTCCTCCACCAGGGGATGGTTTAAGTAGGCATTGGCCGGGGCGCAGATGTACTTGCGGGTGTTGCGGGCGTAGGCCGGGGCGGTGTGCTCCGTACGCTCACCGAACTCCACCAGGCCCTTGCTGTGGCAGACCCGGGTGGTGGTGCGGTAGAGGACGGGGGTGTCGAACTGCTCGGAAATATCACAGGCCAGGGCCACGAAGTCCTTGCTCTCCTGGGCATCGCTGGGCTCCACCATAGCGATCTTGGCGGCGCGGGCATAGTGGCGGTTATCCTGCTCATTTTGGGAGGAGTGGCAGGAGGGATCGTCGGCGGTGACCACCACATAGGCCCCGTTCACGCCCATGTAGCCGGCGGTGAACAGGGGGTCGGCGGCTACATTGAGGCCCACCATCTTCATGGTGCAGAAGGAGCGGGACCCGGCCACGGACGCGCCGTAGGCCACCTCAGTGGCCACCTTTTCATTGGGAGCCCACTCGCAGTAGACATCTTCGCCGTACTGGGGCATGTTTTCCAGGATCTCCGTGCTGGGGGTTCCGGGGTAAGCGGAACAGACCTTGATACCGGCTTCATAGACGCCACGGGCGGTGGCCTCGTTGCCGGACATGAGATGCTTCATAGCTTTTTCCACCTTTCACATAAACTGTCGAGAAAACTTCGTTTTCTCCGACAAAGAGTTTGCAGTCTTTTTGCGAGGCTTTTTAATATACGCTGGCTTGCTGCTGACCGTGGAGGACCCGGAGGGCACCCTCGGCCAGGGAGCGCATTTCCTCCTCGCCGGGGAGACGGAGGACGGGGGCGATCTTGCCCACGAACTTGGTTATATCGTTACAGAAGAACTCCTCGTAGGCCATGCCGCCGGTGTAGACGATGGCATCCACATCGAAGTGCAGCACGGCGGCCATGGCGCCGATGTCCTTGGAGAGCTGGTAGACCAGGGCCCGGTAGGCCTCGGTGAATTTGGCATCGCCCTCCACCACCTTGGCGCAGATGACCCGGAAATCCGTGGTGCCCAGGTAGGAGTACATACCGGACTGGCGGCCCAGGGTCTTTTTCACCTCGTCCTTGGTCTTGCCGCTGAAGCAGTAGTTAATGAGGGCGTTTACCGGCAGCGCACCGCCCCGGTCCAGGCCCATGGAGCCCTCATCCTTCACATTGAACACATCCACCACACGCCCCTGCTCGTGAGCGGCCACGGATACGCCGCCGCCCAGATGACAGACCACCAGGTTGGTCTCCTCGTATTTCTTGCCCAGGAGACCGGCGGCCTTGCGGCCAATGGACTTTTGATTCAGGGCGTGGAACTGACACAGGCGGCGGAAGGGTGCAAAGCCCGTGTAGTGGGCTACCTCGGTCATCTCGTCCACACAGACGGGGTCCACAAAAAAGGCGGGGATGCCCACCATGTCGCCGATGCGGCGGGCTAGGTAAGCGCCCAGGTTAGAGGGATGCTCGCCATAGGGGGCCTGCTCTACATCCCGCATCACCGCATCGCTGACGGCGTAGGTGCCGGAGGGAATGGGCCGATACAGCCCGCCCCGGCCGCAGACGGCGTCAAAATCCGTGAGACGGAAGCCACCCTGGGCCACAGCGTCCAGAATGGCCTTTTGCCGGAAGTCGGCCTGGTCGATGACCCGGTCGAACCGGTCCAGCTCCTGGGCGGAATGGTCGATGCCCTTTTTGAAGATCTGGTTGTCCTCGTCGAACACGGCGATCTTGGTGGAGGTGGCGCCGGGGTTGATGATAAGAACCTTCAAAGCTTGATCCTCCCTTGCTTCTTTCTTGCTGGTCGGTGCAAAAACACCGAATGTTTCACCGAATAATTTAATGAACGATTTTATTATAATCTCCGGAGAGGGGGTTGTCAATGGCTGCGGGCGGATTTTTTACGCCGGTTTTTATCTTTAACGAAATTATTATCAATTGACAAGGGCAGGCGTGTTTGCCCTTGTTAATCGATGGTATAAGGGTAAAAAAACAGCGGACCTTTATCGATCCGCTGGACGAGTCTTATTTTTTATTATTCTTACGCATTCTCCACAGGATAACGCCGCCGATAACTGCCATTTCTGCTATAATACCTATCTCCGGAAAATGCACACTCTCTCCAAATATGGTGGCCACGAACCCGATAAAGAAGAACACGATCGTCAGCAAAATTTCCACACAAAATACCTCCTCACGCTTTCTGTTCGCTCTTTCTTGTTATACTGCACTAAATTGTAGCATAATTTCACCGGTATTTCGAGCGTTTTGACACATTTTATAGGTTTAGGTTTCTGCGGGCGGGGTCTGCCAGCCCCGGAGGAGGGCGGCGGCCATGCGGCGGCCCTGCTTCGCTACATCGAAGCCCTCCTGATAGATGCGCCACTCAAAGAGGGTGCCCCGGTGCAGCACCACCAGGTCCTCCACCAGTGCATCCGGGTCGTAGGACGGGTGGATGCTCCCCTCCTTTTGACAAATATCCACCAGCTCCCGCAAAAGCCGGAAATATACGCGCGTATCATTCTTTTTCAGCACCGCCTGCTCCGGGTAGCGCAGGCCGTGGATGAAGGCCTTATAGAGCATTTCGTCCCGGGCGCTGATCTCCAGGGAGCGGCCCACGAAGTCCAGGAGCTTTTCCCGGCCGGGGACGGCGGAGGCGAGATAGCTCTGCTCCAGGTCGGTGTAGGCCTCGTCCACCATCTGGGTGACCCGGATGGCCAGCTCGTCCTTGCTCTTGAAATAGTGATAAATATTGCCCACGGAGCAGCCCACCGTCTGGGCGATCTCCTCCACGGATACATTTTCAAAGCCCTCCCGGTTGAACAGGGTCAGCGCGGCGCTCTGGATCTTGGCGCGCATTTCCAGCGCCTGCCGCTGGCGGGGGGTGGGTTCTTTTTTCATAGTCATCGGTCCTTACTGATTTTTTTTCATCATAACCGATTGGAAAAAGCATGTCAAGAAGGGGGCGGGGAAAACTTGCGCCGGGGGGTGGCATTTTGCGCGGAAAGCTGGTATAATAAGCTGAATATAAACCGAAAGGGGAGCCTTCCCATGGAAGATATGCGCAGCTTTGCTTACCTGTGCCCCAACTGTAAAAAAATCGTGCTGGCCCAGCGCACACGCTTTGCCCTCAGCGCCGCCGCCGTACGCATTGAATGTGACTGCGAAAAATCCGAGCTGCGGGCGGAGACCGACGGAATGCGGTTTCGCCTGTGGGTGCCCTGCGGCCTTTGCGGGGAGACCCACCAGGCGGAGGTGAGTAACCAGGCCCTTTTGGAGGGCCGGGGCGTGGGCCTGGCCTGCCCCAAGACCCGGCAGCTGTGCTGCTATGCCGGGGACCGGACAGAGGTGGAGAAGGCCGCCCGGGAGCTGGAGCTGCGGGCGGAAAAGGACCGCTGCGAGGAGCCGGAGGCATTTACGGACAATGTTATTATGTATGAGGTGCTTTCGGAGCTGAAGGACATTGCGGCCCGGGGCGGCATAAGCTGCTCCTGCGGGTGTAAGGACTACTCCATTGCCGTACACCGAGGGGCCGTGGACCTTATCTGTAAGGACTGCGGGGGGAGGCTTCGGCTGCCTGCCGCCACGGACGAGGATTTAGATAGGCTTTGCTGTCAGATGAAATTGGTTATACACAAAATGTAAAACCGGCGAAAGAGACTTTGGAGAGGGAGAAAGAATTATGATCGAGTTTTTAGCCCGGGTGTTTATCCGGGGACGGGAGAGCCTGTCCCCCAGTGCGCTGCGGCAGGCCTATGGGCAGCTGTGCGGCGCGGTGGGGATCGGGCTGAACCTGCTGCTGTTTGCAGTGAAGTTTTTTGCCGGGTCTGTCAGCGGGTCCATTGCCATCACCGCCGACGCCTTCAATAACTTATCCGACGCAGGCTCCTCGCTGGTGACGCTGCTGGGATTCCGCCTGGCGGGACGCAAGCCGGACCCGGAGCATCCCTTCGGACACGGGCGCATGGAGTACATATCCGGTCTGGTGGTGTCGGGGCTGATCCTGCTTATGGGCGTGGAGCTGGGGAAATCGTCCCTGGAGAAAATCCTGCATCCGGAGGAGGTGACCTCCTCTGTGCTGGTGCTGGCCATCCTGGCCATATCCATCGGTGTGAAGCTGTATATGTTCTATTATAACCGGGCGGTGGGGAAGAAGATCCACTCCACGGCTATGGGCGCCACCGCAATGGACAGCCTTTCCGACGCCGTCTCTACCGCCGCCGTGCTGGTGGCAACCCTGGTGGGGCAGTTTACGGGGCTGATGATCGACGGCTGGGTGGGCCTACTGGTGGCGCTGTTTATCCTGTACTCTGCCTACAAGTCCGCCCAGGACACCCTCTCGCCCTTGCTGGGACAGACGCCGGACCCGGAATTCGTGAAGCATATCCAGGAGATCGTGCTGTCGTACCCGGAGGTGCAGAATGTTCACGACCTGATCGTACACGACTACGGCCCGGGGCGGGTGATAATCTCCCTGCACGCGGAGGTGTCTGCCAGCGGCAACCTGCTGGAGCTTCATGATGTTATCGACAACATCGAGCACAGGCTGCAAAAGGAGCTGGGGTGTGTGGCGGTGATCCACATGGACCCCATTGTTACCGACGATCCGGAGACCCAGCGGCTGCGTATGGCTGTGGCAGAAAAGGTGAAAACCATTGACCCGCAGCTGACCATCCACGACTTTCGCATCGTACCCGGTCCTACCCACACCAACCTGATCTTTGACACGGTGGTGCCCTACGGGGTGAAGCTGGATCGGGTCCAGGTGCAAAAACGCATCGGTGAGCTGGTGCGGGAGCTGGGGGAGCAGTATTTTGCCGTGGTGCAGATCGACAACAGCTATGTACTGTGAAAAAATGCCCCCGGTCACTTGGCCGAGGGCATTTTGCAAAAACTTAAATAGAATAAAAAAGCCTCGCAGAGTTCGCGTCCGCAGACGCGAAAACTCCAATCATTTTTCACCGCGACATGCGCGTGGGGAAAAATACCTCTCAGGCTGCCAGTGTGGAATTTTGGCGCTTGCGGCAAAATTATGCGCACAGCAGACTGCAAGCCTTTTGGCAGAAAAATCGAAGATTTTTCGCCAGGTTTATTTCCAATCTTGCCAAATTTCGGGGTGGTAGCCCACGGTGGCCTGCTTGCCGTTGCGGACGATGGGGGCGATGAACACCGCCGGGCAGTCGGCTATCCGGGCATCCACCGCCTGGGGCGGCACATATGGCAGGCCCAGGTCCTCGTAGGCGTCGCACCGGGTGTCTATGAGGGCGTCGAAGCCCACCGCCGCCTTGACGCTGCGGTACTCTCCCAGGGACAGACCCTTGGCATAGAGGTCGATATACTGGTATGGGATGCGCCGCTCCTTGAACCAGCGTTCGGCCTTCTTGCTGTCGTTGCTCTTTTTGGAGCCGAAGATTTGGATATTCATTGAAACACTCCTTATATTTAATATGAGAACGGAGGATAAAATCATGACCGATGCTATTTTGCAGCTGAAGAAGCTGGTGGACGAGAGCGACAACATCGTGTTTTTCGGTGGGGCCGGAGTGAGCACGGAGTCGGGGATCAAGGACTTTCGCAGTGTGGACGGCCTGTACCGCCAGAAGTTCAAATATCCGCCGGAGACCATACTCAGCCACAGCTTTTATGAGAGCCACACGGAGGAATTTTACGAGTTTTACCGGACCAAGATGCTGGCCCCGGACGCCCAGCCCAACGCCGCCCACAAAAAGCTGGCCCAGTGGGAGCGGGAGGGAAAGCTGAAGGCCGTCATCACCCAAAACATCGACGGCCTGCACCAGAAGGCGGGCAGCCGGGAGGTGCTGGAGCTCCACGGCAGCGTCCTGCGCAACCACTGCCTCCGGTGCGGAAAATTCTACGGCGTGGAGGCTGTGGCGGAATCCACAGGCATTCCCCGGTGTACCTGCGGCGGCGTTATCAAGCCCGATGTGGTGCTCTACGAGGAGAGCCTGGACGAGCAGGTGATGGAAAAGGCGCTGGACTACATCGCCGGGGCCGATGTGCTTATTATCGGCGGCACCTCGCTGGTGGTATATCCCGCGGCGGGACTGGTGCGCTATTATAGGGGAAACAAGCTGGTGGTCATCAATCGGGATGCCACGGGGATGGACAGCGCCGCCAGGCTCTGCATCAGCGCCCCCATCGGCCAGGTGCTGGGGCAGCTCTAAGGGGAGTATACCACATCTCCCGCCGAAGCACAAGGCCGGGTGCTGCGCGATAATTTTGCATAATTTACACTGGCAACTTTCAAAAAAGACGGATATTTTATGGAAAATACTATTGCATATGCAAGTTTGAGGTGCTATAATTGCATTCGAGGAAAAGAAAGGAAGAAAGGACTCTATGGCTACTATTACTACCTCCACTGTAAACGATTACAGTCATCTCGACCCCGAGCTTAAGCGGCTGACCCAGCTTTGGAGCGAAAACGCCAGCATAGACAAGGCGCTGTATCAGAAATACGATGTCAAGCGCGGCCTGCGGGATGCCAATGGCCGTGGCGTGCTGGCCAGCCTTACCCGCATCTCCGAGGTCAAGGGCTACACCGTGGACGACAACGATACCATTCCCTGCGAGGGTGTGCTGTACTACCGCGGCTACGATGTGCGGGAGATCGTGAAGGGTGTGCTGTCTGAGAAGCGGTTTGGCTTTGAGGAGACGGTGTATCTGCTGCTGTTCGGCAAGCTCCCCACCCGGGGGCAGCTGGACGAGTTCCGGGAAATGCTCAATGAGTACCGGCACCTGCCCAAGAACTTCGTGCGGGATGTGGTGATGAAGGTGCCCACCAGTGACATGATGAACACCCTGGCCCGGAGTATTCTGACCCTGTACTGCTACGATGACCGGGCCAACGACACCAGCCCGGAGAATGTGCTGCGCCAGTGCCTGCAGCTGACGGTAAATACGCCGCAGCTTGCCATTTACAGCTACCTGGCCTACCGCAGCGCACGGGGCGACGGACTGTATCTGCACAGACCGCAGCCGGAGCTTTCCATGGCGGAGAACATTCTCTATCTGCTCCGGGAGGATAAGAGCTTCACGGAGCTGGAGGCCCGGGCCCTGGACGCCGCCCTGATCCTCCATGCCGACCACGGCAGCAACAACTCCACCTTTACCAACCATGTGGTCTCCTCCTCCGGCACCGACACATATTCCGTTATCGCAGCCTCCCTGTGCGCCCTGAAGGGGCCGCGCCACGGCGGCGCTAACATCAAGGTGGTGCAGATGATGGATGACCTGAAGGCCAGTGTGGACGATCCCACCAACGAGAGCCAGGTGCGGGAGTATCTGCAAAATGTGCTGGACAAGAAGGCCCTGGACGGCAAGGGACTCATCTACGGCATGGGCCATGCGGTGTACTCCCTGTCGGACCCCCGAGCCGAGGTGCTGCGCACCTTTGTGCAGAGCATTTCCAAGGAAAAGGGCCTGACGGAGGAGATGGACATATACCAGACGGTAGAAAAGGTGGCTACGGAGATGATTTCCCAGCACTCCGGCAGACCCACGGCGGTGAATGTGGATTTCTACAGCGGATTCCTGTATAAAATGCTGGGCCTGCCCTATGAGTTGTACACCCCTCTGTTTGCCATCGCCCGTATGGCCGGGTGGAGCGCTCACCGCATGGAGGGGCTGGTGGAGAGCAGCAAGATCATCCGCCCTGCCTGCAAGTGCATTGAAAAGCGCCGTCCCTATGTGCCTATGAACGAAAGATAACACCGGCGAACAGCCGCTGCTAATACACAAAAAAACACACAAACAACACAAAAACACACAGACAGCCGCCGGGGATTTCCTCGGCGGCTGTCTGCGTGATGGGGAGGGATGGACTTCTGGAGTTGGTTTTTTCGCCGCGCAAAGTGCCCTGCAAAAAAGATGGATTTTGGTGGAAAAAGCCCTTGACTTTTTTTGCCTGTGTGCTATAATAAGCAAGTCTCAGGTTGAGAGATCCATTTGCGAGTGTGCTGGAATAGGCAGACAGGCAAGCTTGAGGTGCTTGTGTTCGACTGGACGTGTGGGTTCAAGTCCCATCACTCGCACCAGTTTCTCTCTTGAGACGGAAAAGAAGAACGATATGCGCGAGTGGTGGAATTGGCAGACTCGCTAGATTCAGGTTCTAGTGCTCATTACGGGCGTGCGGGTTCAAGTCCCGCCTCGCGCACCACTTCTTTTCCTCAACTTTATAATGCGCGCGAGTGGTGGAATTGGCAGACTCGCTAGATTCAGGTTCTAGTGCTCATTACGGGCGTGCGGGTTCAAGTCCCGCCTCGCGCACCATCAAGAGGCTATAGATATAGCTGATGAAAACCCTGATTTTATCGGGGTTTTCGCCATTTTATACGGAAAAATGCAGAGACAGAGTCGCGGCTCGGTGTGGTACGGCACCTATTTGCAGAGAGGAGAAGCCCCTATGAAGGAAAACAGAAAGCTGCTGAAGGAAGTCCTCAAGGATATTCGCCGGGATATGAGCGATGAAGAGGTGCTGAATCTGCTGGCTGACAGCAAAATCTCCGTAAAGCCCGAAACGGAGAAGGATAAGTATACGCTGGGGCAGCGGGCGGCGGATGCTATTGCAAAATTTGCCGGAAGCTGGGCGTTTATCTTTTCCTTTACCGGCGTGCTGATTCTGTGGATGGTGGTGAATGCGCTGCTGGCGTCCAAGGCCTTTGACCCGTATCCGTTTATTCTGCTGAATCTGGTGCTGTCCTGCGTGGCGGCGATCCAGGCACCGCTTATCATGATGAGCCAGAATCGCCAGGAGGAGAAGGACCGGCGCAGAGCCGAAAACGATTATAAGGTCAACCTGAAAACCGAGATCATGATCGAGGATCTATATGATAAGGTGAATGCGATCCTGGCCAAGCAGTCGGAGCTGGAAAAGCTGCTGCGGGCGGAGAGTAAAAAGGATGCGGAAAGGTCCCGGTAAGCGCCCGGGGCGGTCGCTATACGGGGGCTCCGGGAGGCTTTTTTGACACGCGGATGCAAAAGGGAATCACAAAGAAAAATTCACTGAGAGCGGGCTGCTGTAAAAAGCAGCCCGTCTTTTCTTTCCTGTGGGGGGGTGGAGAAAAGCGAACGCTGCAAGTTTTTTGCCACGCTGAATAAATCTAACGCCCTGCAAGGCGTTGTGTTTTTTCAGAAAATATGCTATGCTACTGGCATATAGGCAAGGGCGGGGGCCGTGGGGGAAATCTGCACGGCATTACGCTGCACACCCGGCGGCATTCTGAAATTCGGGCCCGATAGCGAGCAAGAGGATGAGAGCATGGACGGCATTTTGAAAAAAATCAGGCTGAGCGATGCCTTTAATAAGGAAAATCGAGGTCCTTTCGTGAAGGCGATTGTGCTGATGAGCCTGTTTACCTTCACTTTTTTAGGGGCGGAGTTTTTGTTCGTAAATATGGTTTCCCGTACCGTATCGGGCAATCAGTCGGTGGCCTCTCAAAACTATGCGCTGGGGGTCAGTGCCGTCGGCTTTGTGCTGTATCCTCTTTTTTGCCGGGTTTGCAGGGGGAGGGTGCAGTCGGCGGTTTCCCTGGGGGCGGCGATGGTGTCGGTGGGATGCCTCTTTCTGATATGCCGCCACAGCACCTACGCTCTGACGCTGGGCATGGGGCTTGTGCTGTTTCTGCTCCTGGGGGCATTTGGGAGCGCCGTGTTCTATAAAGCCCTGTGCCTGCTGGAGGACAACACCTACACGGCGCGGCTGGTGGGCATTTCCTATATGCTGGGGGTCTTGCTCCAAATTGCAAATAATAACCTGATCCACACGGATATTTTGGAAGCGGTGATCCTATCGGCCTTTATTCTGCTGCTGGCTGTGATGCTGATACGCGCAGAGAAGAGCAGCATCGTTCCCGCCTTTTCAAAGGATGCCCCGCAGGAGGAAACCGAGAAAATCGGAAGAAGCAGCATGAAAATCGGGATCATTCTGGCCCTTTTTGTGGCGATGATGACCTGCATTTTCAGCACGCTGGATAATGCGGTGACCCTATATCACGCAAGCGGCGAGGTGAACATCGGACAGTGGGCAAGGGTGCTGCTTGCGCTCAGCGGAGTTTTGGCGGGCTTTTTGTTTGACACGGCTGGCAGAAAATATATGAGCATGATCATGTACTGCATCATGATCCTGTCTACGACCTGCCTGGTTGTGCTGCAATTTGCCGGGCCGTTTACGGTGGGCCTGATTATATTTTATCTTTCCGCCGGCTTTTTCGCCGTTTTCTTCACCACCTCCTTTATGGAAATCGCACGCTATACCCGGACGCCGCAGCTGTGGGCGGGGCTGGGCAGAGCCGTCAATAATCTTGTTGCCGTGGCTATCACAGGGGGCTCCCTTATGCTGCTGGATTCCGGCAATATGATTGCCATTACGGTTATTGAATTGCTGCTGTTCGTTCTTACCAGTGTTGCCGCATTCGTTTATACGAATCAGAGAGAGGCCTTCTTTAAGAAACTGAATGCAAAGAGCGATGCTAAGCTCCGTGACGGAGAAAGACTGCAAAAGATGGCGGAGCAGTTTTCACTGACACCCCGGGAAGCCGAGGTAATCGGACTGCTGGTGCATACCGATGACGGCCTGCAGGTAATCGCCGACCGGCTGTATGTCTCCAGACGAACGCTGGAGAGATATGTCTCCGCCATCTATGAAAAAACCGGCACAAAATCCCGTATAGGACTGGTATCTCTTTATAACTCCCTGTGAAGGGCACCCGTTGAGAGTACCGAGCAGCGGGGCAAAAAGGCGGAAATCAGGCGCTTTAGAAACGGATTGCCACGCCAGTCTGCGGACCGGCTCGCAATGACAGATTTTTCGCCTCGCTACAACCTCCCACCTGTGTGGGAGGATTTTTTTGCGATTTTTTTGAAAAACGGGGGGTATTTTGGCGGCCATAAAAAAATGGCGGATGTCCGCCACCCTGTTTTCCCCACATTGGCGGACTTCCCTTATATACAAGGCGGCACACTCTTCACTATAATTTTAACAAACCACGGCGTGCCGCAGGGAAGCGCGGCGGCGGTGCAAGAGGGGCTTACAAAGAATGCGGAAGGGAGGTCGGAAAATGAGGGCGCAGCATGCCACTGCCCAGAACGGCAACACGGGGAAAAGGACGCTGCCGTACAACCGGCAATATGTGCTCCTGGCAGTCTATGAGGTGCTGGATAAAAACAACGCGGAATATGAAAAAGCAGATGCATCGACTATTGCGGCGGAGATAGCGGTTTACGGGAATCTGAGCCGGTTTTCCATCTCCGTAAAGGAGCAAGAGGGGGAAACGGAGCTGCGCGTAACCATGGCCCGGCCATGCGAGGGAATTTCGGAGGAGGGGATAAAGAGAGCCATAACCGCCGTGACGGACAGCATCGCGCAGCATCTGGAAAACGAGCTTGTGATAAGCAAAATCTATCGCTGCCCCGAAGCGGAGACCGAGTGAGCGCCACCGCTGAAAAGCCGGGAGGCCTTTTGCGGAAAAATACGGTTACAAACGGTACCGATGTACCGGAAAATAAGAAAGGAATGTGAGAATATGGAGAACATAATGCACAAATCAAAACTGACAGCAATCCTGCTGGCGTTATGTTTGGCACTGTCGCTGGTGCCGCTGTCGGTATTTGCGGCAACTCCGGCAACAGAAACAGCAGACTTCACCGTCGGGCAAGGCCGAGAGGCCATAACGCTGCTCAATCAGTACAAGACCGGCACGGCGGAGTCCCTCTGGGATAATACCGCCAAGACTCTGACTTTGTGGGGCGTTGACTTCACCACTACCGCCCAAACGGCGGTGAAGCTGCCCGCCGGGTCCACCATCGTCCTCAAGGACGGAACAACCAATACCATTCAAAGCGGCGAGGTTACTTTGAGGGTAAGCGGCGACTACTCGAATGAAGCCTATGTCAACGCTCTGGACGCTGTGGGCAGCCTCACCATTCAGGGCGGTACCGCAGGCTCGGGCACACTGAGCGTCTTCGCCGGCAAGCTTAAAAACAGCGGCGATGGCTGGGTTTATTCGTCCGGTATCAGCGTAGACGGTGACTTCACCGTGAAGGGCGGCCGGGTCACGGCCCGTGGCGGCTGTGCGGAGTCCGACGGCAGCTGCTTCTCCTTCGGTGTCAAGATGGATAGCGATACCAAGAATAAGGCCCTGCTGGTCACCGGCGGCACCCTCACGGCCATCGCCGACGAGGCGTATGAGCTGGAGGAGGGCGGCACCAAGAGAGCGTCGTTCTCCCGTGGCGTGGAGATGTTCCGGGGCAATGTCATCGTGTCCGGCAGCGGCAAGCTGCGCGCCGAGAGTGTGGGGGAGATGGCAGAAGCAACCGTCATGTCCAACGGCCTGTATATTTCCGCGGGCAACCTGACCGTGGCGAATTCCGCTGAGGTAGCTGTGGCTGGTGCCTATGCCGCATATATTTCCGGCGGCAGCCTCCGGCTGGACGGCGGCAGCCTCACCGCAGTAAGCACCCAAACGGCCGATGACAATGGCAATCTCGGCTGTGCCATTGATATGGATATGGATTTGAATAAACAAGTCGCCGATTCCGGCAGCATCACCGTCAGCGGCGGCACGCTGGAAACCGTGAATGGCGATATCCGTATGTCCACGATCGGTGCCACGGGGAATCAGAGCCTGTTCACCGTTACCGGCGGCACCATCGTGAACAGAGGCCAGTTGTACGGCCCTAAAAAGCTGGATATTTCCGGCGGCACCATGCAGACCCAGGGTATCGAAGCGGAGGCACTGACTCTGTCCGCAGGCTCACTGACCATTCGGGAACCGGTGCGCAAGAACCCGAATTATGACAATCTGCTGGTCCGCCCCGCTTTGGATGTGAATACGCTCACTGTCAGCGGCGGCACCTTGGATGCAGCCTGGGATTGGGGTGAGTTCACGCCCATTGTGTTCCCTGTAAATACCTACTACGGCTACGCCGACTCCCTGGTGGAGATGACGGGAAGCGGCAGTACGGCCACCTTCACCGGCGGCACTACCACCCTGGATACCGGCAAGGCCGGGAACACCGCCCTGCTGATCAAGGGCACACTTACCATCGGTGATGGCATGGCAGAGACCGGCGCCGACAGCAGCCACCACCAGTTGGGAACCGCTCCCGTAAAAATTGCGGCTGCGGCAGCAAGCACCGCTATTACGACCGTCGATGTTGCGAATGTGAAACTCGACTATCAGCCGGGTGATGCGCCCCGGGCCACGGCTGCCGTAGCAGCCGCCGATCAGGGCAAATACCGAATTGCCGATGAATGGTGGCAAGAGTTAAATGAAAACGATGAGCCCGTTGCCATATGGCATTCCGACGACGGGATATACAGCACCTTGCCGACCATTACTGCGTTTGAAAGCGGGAAAAAATATGTATATTCCATTTTGCTGCTGCCGGAAAGGGGTTATGACTTCGCCAGAGAAGTCGCCGCTACGGTGAACGGAAGCACGGTGACAGCGGTTCCCGGCACAGACGGATACCTGAGTCTCCCCAATGTTAAAACGATTACGCCGACGGCAGCTTCCCATACGCATAGTTACGGTACGGCGTGGAAGTGTGACGGAACAAATCACTGGCATGAATGTGCCTGCGGGGACAAAGCAGACACGGCGGCGCACACCTTCAAGTGGGTTACCGACAAGGAAGCCACCGCAACCGAGAAGGGCTCTAAGCACGAGGAATGCTCCGTCTGCGGTTATAAGAAAGCGACTGTTGAAATTCCCGCGACCGGTTCCGGAAGCGGCTCGGCCAGTCAGCCCACGAAGCCCGGCAGCACCGGCTCTCCCCAGACCGGTGACAGCAGCTCCGTTTTGTGGCTGGCGATTCTGTGCATCAGCGGTGTGCTGGGCGTGCTTGGCGTTGCAGGCAAGAAAAAAATGCCTTGAAATCAGGCAAATATAAATAAGGAGGAGCTCTTATGAAAACAGCAAAAACCCAAAACGGAAGGTCAGGAGGGAAGGTCAGTATGAAACTGAAAAGGGTGCTTTTGATGCTGCTGGTGACGGTGTTGAGCGTTTCCAGAATCGTGACTGCGAATGCCGTCACGGTCAAGGACGACGGAAAATATACGCTGCTACTCACCTGCGGCCTTAACGGCATGGACGGCAAGGTCGACGGCGATTATGCAAAAATAATAAAGTTTGATGCTGCCGACGGCGACACAACGGTAAGCTTATCCGAATTGACTGCGGGCGTTCTTCCGTTCAACGGCAGCACCAAATTCGCCTATTGGGCAACGGATTGGACAGGCAAAACAAAAGTCGCAGAGGATATACCTTTGTCGGATTTCAATTCGGAGGGTACATTTTGGGCAAAGGACGGTGAGGTGGCATACACCAACGGTCTTACGATTTATGCGACCTTCTCCGAGGAACCGTTAAAGGGAACAGGCACATATTACCTGACGCTTGACGGCGTCGGCGGCAAAGTAAACGGCAAGTATGAAATGACCCTGACAAGCAGCTCCAGTGCTTATCAGACAGTCGACCTGACGAAATACACCCCCGTAAGAGACGGCTATACCTTTGTCGGCTGGGCTTTGAACGGCGAGTTTGTAACCTCCGTGCCGGCGGATTGCTTCAAAGAAAAGGATGCTGTGACGGTTCTCGCAACCTATACCAAAAACACCTTTGACAACGACGGTATCGTAGTAACTCTCAATGCTAACGGCGGACAGCTCAACGGTAAGGAGTCTAACACATACGACTATGTAGGCGGCAGAGACTCCGGCGCATTAATGTCACTTTTGCCCTATGTTCCCGTAAGAGAGGGGTATACCTTTAACGGCTGGAACACCAAAAGCGACGGCAGCGGTACTATGGAGACGTATATTTATTGGAGAATTTGGGACAATAACGAGGAGACCAATAAGAAATATGATAAGGATACCTTGATTACAGAAGACAACGGTTATGTGCGGTATAAAAATGTGACCTTGTACGCCTCCTGGACGAAAGCCTCCGGAGAGCCGGGAAATCCCGGTAAGGACACGGTGAAGGAACTCCAAAGCACGGGGGAGACAAAGGCAAAAATCGAATTTGCAACAGAGGTCAGCAAGGATTACAAGCTGGATATCAAGTCCATCGAGGTCAAGAAGGAATTGGCAGATAAGAATGTGAAATTCGTTGCGGACATCAATGTGCTGGACGGAAACAACAATGTTGTGAAGATCAGCAACACCAAAATGAAGATCAGAATTGCTCTGCCGGAAGATTTGAAGGGGTATGACAAATACGAAGTCGTTTACATTGTAAATGATGAAATTAAAGAGACCTTGCCTGCTGCGGTAGAAAACGGTTATATTGTATTTGAGACAAACCATTTGAGTCAGTACGGAATCGTTGGGACAAACACCGGCAGCGGAGCAACTCCCCAGACCGGTGACAGCAGCTCCGTTTTGTGGCTGGCGATTCTGTGCATCAGCGGTGTCGGCGCTCTGACCGTGTTTGGCATCTCCAAAAACAGAAAAAAGGACCACAGCGCCCAATAACAGGGAAAAAGGCCAATAAAGCTATAGAAGCGGGAAGCGGCGGACAAACGCCGCTTCCCGTTACATCTGACTATAGCTGCCTTGTGTGCAAGGCAACGAGGACGGAGTCGGTAAAATACAGCGCAAGCCCCGAAAAAAGCGATGGCACCAATAATAGTGCCGGGACAGATAAGGACAAGAGCACCGGGGATAAAAATACGATTCAAAAGGATGTGGAGCCACTGTCTCCGGAAAAGGACACCGGGACAGCCTTCCCCTGGTGGGGCATAGCCGTTGCCGCCGCAGCGGTAATGGGTGTAGGCATTCTGGCAGTGGTTTTGCGGCGGAAAAAGGGCGGCAAAGGATAAAAAGACCACTTCCGGCATTTAGAATATAATCGGCAAGCCCACCGGTGGGTGTGGCTTCCCCTTGTAAACCAAGGATCGCATTTCTGCTATATTCACCGTTTATCCCCGCTTTCAGTAGAGGAAAGCGGGGAATTTTTGCCAAAACGGGGGCCCTTTGCGGAAAAAAGGCCGATTTCCCCTTTGCCGGTCACTTTCCGCGCCCCAACCAAGCCCTAAAACTTTCCCCTTTCTTTTTTGCTCCGTTTGCGGTATAATCAAAAATAAACGGCATTTTTCCCTGGAAGGAGAGAGAATATGACAACAGCAGAGTTGGTTCAGCAGATACAGCAGGTGAAGAGTATGTCCATCGTGGGTATGTGCAAAAACGCCGGCAAGACCACCATGCTCAACTGGCTTTTGGCCCACACGGGCCGCAGGCAGGTTTTGGGCCTGACCTCCATCGGCCGGGACGGCGAGAGCACCGATGTGGTCACGGGTACGGAAAAGCCCAGCATCTTTGTCCCGGCGGGTACGCTTATCGCCACCGCCAAGGATATGCTGCGCCTGGGAGATGTGACGCTGGAAATTCTGATGACCACCGGTATTCCCACCCCCTTGGGCGAGGTCATCATCATGCGCGCCCGCAGCGACGGCTATGTGCAGCTGGCCGGGCCGTCCATCACGGCACAGCTTCGGGAGGTATCGAGGATGTTCTTTGACCTGGGCGCCACCCAGTCTATCATCGACGGCGCCCTGGGCCGCAAATCCCTGGGGGCCCGGAATGTGGCTGACGGCATCGTGCTGTGTACCGGCGCATCTTATAATATGAGCATGGAAAAGGTCATTGAGGACACGGCTAACTTCTGCCGCCTCATGGACCTGCCCAAGGCCGAGACCCTGCCCCCGGAGGCGGCGGATGGGTTGGAGAAGTGTTTGAAGGAGCATGGGGAGGCCTATATCCCCGGGGCCCTGACGGACAGCATGGTCATTCCGCTTCTGCGCAGTGGCCTGCTGCGGGGGGGACGCCTGGTGGTGGCCGACCCCAGTAAGGTACTCCTAAAGCCCGACACCCTGGATAAGCTATCGGTGCGGGAGGTGGCTCTGGAGACCAAGGATGCTGCCCGGACCCTGTGTGTCACGGTGAATCCCGTGTCGGCCTACGGCTGGAAATTTGACAAGGATGTGTTTATCGACCGGATGCGCCAGAGTGTGAAGGTGCCGGTCATCAATGTGAAGGAGGAGCTGGCATGATTTCCATTCGGTTTGAAGAAAAGCAGCAGATCGGCTTGCAGTACGCCCTGGAGACGCTCCACGGGTGCAGCCCCTTTGGCCAGGAGAAGATCCGACGCCTGCGGTTTTATACCCCGGCAGAGCGGGCAGAGCTGGAGGAGGAGCTATACAATGTGCAGCAGGCGGCCAACCATGCGGAGGAGCTCAAGGGTGTATACGATAAAATCTGCATTCTGCTGTGCCAGATGAAGGACATTCGCAATTCCATCCGCCGCTGCCGGGACGGGGAGGTGCCGGATCATGTGGAGCTGTTTGAAATAAAGGGCTATTTGCAGCGGCTGGAGAGCCTGCTGCCCCTGTACCAGCAGATAAGCGATACGGCTCCGCTGCGGGGCCTTGCATTCCACGATCCCAAGCCTGCCTTGGATATTTTGGACCCGGACAACACCCGCTCCCGAGGCTTTTACATCCCCGACAGCATGACGGAAAAGCTCCGCCAGATCCGCCGGAGCAAGAAGGAGCTGGAGGAAAAACTCCACGAGGCCAAGACCGATGCGCAGAAGGACGAGCTGCGTCTGCAGCGCACCCGCATCTGCGCCGAGGAGGAGAGCGAGGAAACGAAGATCCGCCGGGACATGGGCGCCCGTCTGGCTCCCCTGGCGGAGGCTATGCTGGCGGACGCCGAGAGCGCAGGCCGGCTGGATTTCATTATCCAAAAGGCTCTGTTTGCCGTGCGCTACGGCGGCGTAATGCCCCAGATCACCGATGGGACCTTGGAGCTGACGGAAATGGTGAACCCGGAGCTGTGCGATCTGCTTTCCGAGCAGGGCCGCAGCTTTGTGCCGGTGTCCATCTCCCTGGACCGGGGCGCCACGGTCATTACCGGCGCCAACATGGGCGGCAAGAGCGTAGCCATGAAAACCGTGGCACTGAATGTGCTGCTGATGCAGGCGGGCTTCCTGGTGTGCGCCAAGGAGGCGAAGATGCCGCTGTTTGAGAGCGTCCTCATGCTGTTTGAGGATATGCAGTCTATCCAGTCGGGCCTTTCCGGCTTCGGCTCGGAGATCGTACAGTTCCAGAAGGCCCTTGCACAGGTGGAGCAGGGCTACTCCCTGTTCCTGCTGGACGAGTTTGCCCGGGGCACCAATCCTGACGAGGGCGCGGTGATCGTCCAGGCGGTGACGAAATACCTCAACGGGGTCAACGCCATCTCCCTGCTCACCACCCACTATGACAAGGTGGCTGACTGCGGAAAGGCTCACTACCAGATCATCGGCCTGCGGGACATTGACCCGGAGGCTATCCGCCGGGAGCTGGCTGTCAGCGGGGAGGACGGCATCCGGGTCATCGCCCGGCACATGAACTACGGCCTGTACCGGGTCGAGGGTCGGTCCGACTGTCCCCGAGACGCGCTGAACATCTGCCGGATGCTGTCGCTGAAGCCGGAAATCCTGCATCTTATTGAAGAAAACTACTGAAAATTTCACCCTGAGAAACGAGAATAAAATTTTTCAGCACTGCGAAAAAGTTATTGTCATTTTCGTCACAATGTTGCTTGACAAACTGCTGAAAAGTATTATAATTTGAAGTGCAGAATTCCATATAACAGACAATAGAGGTGCAAAAAACAGGGTAATCGACTTCGGAGCTGCAGGGGGCTCGATGGAGGTCGGTGAAGGGGTTTTTTGCCGAAGGTGCGCGCTCCTCCTGTGGCGCGTTCCTGGGGGTGCCGTGTAAGCTGCACAACTGTCATGTCGTATTGCAGACATGGAGCGCTATTGGTCATCGACTTGACCAATAGCGCCTTTTTCATGCCCAAAGGCGCCGCTTGGCCGGCGTTATAAGAAACTCTGTAAAAATATTTTAGGAGGAATTTTATCATGGAAAAGATGACTTCTCTGCTGCGTCTGCGTATGAGCGCCAAGGATGCTCATTACGGCGGAAACCTGGTGGACGGTGCCCATATGGTGCATCTGTTCGGTGATGTCGCCACTGAGCTGCTGATCAAGTGCGACGGTGACGAAGGCCTGTTCTGCGCTTATGACAATGTCGAGTTCCTGGCTCCCGTGTATGCCGGCGATTACATCGAGGCTTACGGCGAGATCGAGAAGATCGGCAACACCTCCCGCACCATGAAGTTTGAGGCCCGCAAGGTCATCGTGTCCCGTCCCGACATCAGCGCTTCCGCTGCCGATGTTCTGGCCGAGCCTGTTGTGGTCTGCCGCGCTCACGGCACCTGCGTTACTCCCAAGGATTGCCAGCGCAACAAGATCGAGAAGTAAGGAGCTGAGGATATGGAAAAGCTGATTATTACCGCTGCTATCTGCGGCGCTGAGGTCACCAAGGAGCAGAACGCTGCCGTGCCCTATACCGTGGAGGAGATGGTCCGCGAGGCCAAGTCCGCCTATGATGCCGGCGCAGCTATCCTGCACATCCATGTTCGCGAGGACGACGGCACCCCCACCCAGGATCGTGAGCGTTTCCGGGTCGTTATGGATGCCATCCGCAAGGAGCTGCCCGATGTCATTATGATCCCCTCTACCGGCGGCGCCACCGGCATGAGCCCCGAGGAGCGTCTGCAGCCCACCGAGCTCTTCCCCGAGATGGCTACCCTGGACTGCGGCACCTGCAACTTCGGCGACGAGATCTTTGACAACACCATGCCCACCATGCGCGCCTTCGGTAAGCGTATGCTGGAGAACAACATCAAGCCCGAGTACGAGTGCTTCGAGCTGGGCCACATCGACACCGTCCTTGGCATGGCCAAGAAGGGTGAGGTGCCCGCCTATCCCATGCAGTTTAACTTCGTGCTGGGCGTGCACGGCTGCACCCCCGCCTCCGTGGAGAACCTGGCCTTCTTCGTCAGCAAGATCCCTGCAGGCTCCACCTGGACTGTGACCGGCGTAGGCCGGGCTGCCTGGACCATGGCCGCTGCGGCCATCGCCATGGGCGGCAATGTCCGCGTTGGTTTTGAGGACAACATCTACCTGGGCAAGGGCCAGAAGGCCGCTTCCAACGGTGAGCTGGTGGCCAAGGTCGTCCGTATCGCCAAGGAGCTGGGCCGCGAGATCGCAACGCCCGCTGAGGCCCGCGAGATCCTGAGCCTCAAGCCCCTGAAGTAATCGCAAAAAAACATTTACATAATTTTTAGGAGGAATTTTACAATGGCTGAACTGAAAGGCAACAAGTACGGTACCCACCGCGTTATCGAGCCCAAGGGCGTTCTGACCCAGGCTGCTTGGAAGGTCGACAACGACATGACCAAGGTTTATTCCAACGAGATCGTCTGCGATGTCACTTCCCTGAACATCGACTCCGCTTCCTTCACCCAGATCTCCGAGGCCTGCGGCGGCGACGAGAAGAAGATCGGCGAAATGATCCTGGGCATCGTCGCTGAGCGCGGCAAGCAGCAGAATCCTGTCACCGGTTCCGGCGGTATGTTCAAGGGCGTCGTCGCTCACATCGGCGAGGACCTGAAGAAGAAGCCCGGCTTCGACCTGAAGGAAGGCGACAAGATCGTCTCCCTGGTCTCCCTGTCCATGACCCCCCTGAAGATCGATAAGATCCTGGCTATCCACAAGGATATCGACCGCGTTGACATCGTGGGTAAGGCCATCCTGTTCGAGTCCGCCCTGTATGCCAAGATGCCCGAGGATATGTCCGAGCCTCTGGCCCTGGCCGCTCTGGATGTGGCCGGCGCACCCGCTCAGGCCCGCAAGCTGCCCAAGGAGGGCGACAGCGTTCTGATCCTGGGCGCCAACGGCAAGTCCGGCGTTCTGTGCGGCTGGGAAGCTATGAAGAAGGTCGGCCCCAAGGGCAAGGTTGTGGGCGTTGTCCGCAATCCCAAGCAGGTTCCGGGCCTCCTGGAGCTGGGCGTTTACACCGATGTTATCGTGGCCGACTGCACCAAGCCCGTTGAGGTTATGGAGGCTGCTCTGGCTGCCAACGATGGCAAGGAGTACGATCTGTCCATCTGCTGCGTGAACATCGAGTCCTGCGAGATGTCCGCCATCCTGCCCGTCCACGATGACGGCCTGGTGTACTTCTTCTCCATGGCTACCTCCTTCACCAAGGCTGCCCTGGGCGCTGAGGGTATCGGCAAGGATGTCACCATGATCATCGGCAATGGCTACACCAAGAACCACGCCAACATCACCCTGGATGTTCTGCGCGAGAATCCCAAGCTGCGCAAGCTGTTCGACGAGAAGTATTGCTAAGTTCATAAATGCCGAGTGCAGGGGGGCTTTTGCGCCCCCTGCCTTCGGCCTATCCCCGAATAATAATTACTATTCAGAATTAAAGGAGATACAAATATGAAGACTCGTAACGGTCTGTTTGCCGATGTTCCCGAAAATCTGTGGAACGACTGGCATTGGCAGGTCGCCAATCGCGCTGAGACGGTTGAGGATCTGAAGCGCTACATGACCCTGACTCCCGATGAGGAGGCTGGCGTTGCCAAGACCCTGGGCAAGCTGCGCATGGCAGTGACTCCCTACTATCTGTCCCTGATCGACCTGGACGATCCCTTTGATCCCATCCGCAAGATGGCTATTCCCCGGGCTGAGGAGCTGGAGTATGCCGACTATGAGGACGCCGATCCCCTGCACGAGGATACTGACTCTCCCACCCCCGGCCTGACTCACCGCTATCCCGACCGCGTGCTGCTGCTCATCACCGACCAGTGCTCCATGTACTGCCGTCACTGCACCCGTCGCCGTTTCGCCGGTCAGAACGACTGCGAAGTGCCCATGGCTCAGATCGACAAGTGCATCGACTATGTGGCCGCTCACCCCGAGGTTCGCGATGTTCTGCTGTCCGGCGGTGACTGCCTGATGGTCTCCGATGAGAACCTGGAGTACATCATCAAGCGCCTGCGCGCCATCCCCCATGTGGAGATCGTTCGTCTGGGCTCCCGCACCCCCGTGGTGTGCCCCCAGCGTATCACTCCGGAGCTCTGCGCAATGCTGAAGAAGTATCATCCCATTTGGCTGAATACCCACTTCAACACCCCCAAGGAGTTCTCCCCCGAGGCTGCCAAGGCCTGCGCTATGCTGGCTGATGCCGGTATCCCCCTGGGCAACCAGTCCGTGCTGCTGGCCGGCGTGAACGACTGCATCCATGTGATGATGGATCTGGTTCACGGCCTGGTGCAGATGCGCGTGCGTCCCTACTACATCTATGCCTGCGATCCTTCCCTGGGCCTGAGCCACTTCCGTACCCCTGTTTCCAAGGGTATCGAGATCATGGAAGCTCTGCGCGGCCATACCTCCGGCTACTGCATCCCCACCTTCGTGGTGGACGCCCCCGGCGGCGGCGGCAAGACTCCCGTCATGCCCAACTACCTGATTTCCGAGACTCCCCGCAAGGTTATCCTGCGTAACTTCGAGGGTGTCATCACCTCTTACACCCAGCCTGAGCACTATGTGCAGAACTGCCACTGCGATGTCTGCATGGGCAAGAAGAAGGTGGAGAAGACCGGTGTTGCATGGGTCGCCGAGGGCACCAAGCAGCGTTATCTGGAGCCCACCAAGCTGCTGCGTAACGAGCGTCATGTGAAGAAGTAAGGTAAAGAGGTAAAAATATGGAAAGCAAACTCGGCTTGAATTTTGATCTGGTCGAAAAGGCTCGTACATCCGCTGCCAATGTGGCAGCGGATGTGCAGGGCTTTATTGACCAGCACACCACGGTCACCGTGGAGCGCGCTGTCTGCCGTCTGCTGGGCATCGATGGCGTGAATGAGATGGATGTCCCCATGCCCAATGTGCTGGTGGACCATCTGCTGGCAAACTCTCTGCTGCCTGCCGGCGCCGCTTGGGCCGTGGGTAACGCAATGGTGGAGACTGGTAAGGACCCCCAGGGCGTGGCAGAGGCTGTGGACAGCGGCGAGCTGGATCTTTCTAAGCTCCCCGCCCATTCTGACAGTGAGATCCGCGCGGCCATCACCCCCGTGGTGAACGCCACCGTGGAGCGCATTAACAAGAATGTTGCCAAGCGCAACGCTTACCTCAAGGAGTGGGGCGACAAGGAAGGCCCCTACCTGTACATCATCGTGGCCACCGGTAATATCTATGAGGATATTATCCAGGCCAAGGCCGGCGCCAAGCAGGGTGCCGACATCATCGCTGTGATTCGTACCACCGGCCAGTCGCTGCTGGACTATGTGCCTTACGGCGCTACCACCGAGGGCTTCGGCGGCACCTACGCCACCCAGGAGAATTTCCGCCTGATGCGCGCCGCTCTGGACGAAGTGGGCGAGGAGCAGCACCGCTACATCCGCCTGTGCAACTATTGCTCCGGCCTGTGCATGCCCGAGATCGCCGCTATGGGCGCTCTGGAGCGCCTGGATGTTATGCTGAACGATGCTCTCTACGGCATCCTGTTCCGCGACATCAATATGCAGCGTACCATCGTTGACCAGTACTTCTCCCGTGTTATCAACGGTTATGCCGGCGTTATCATCAACACCGGCGAGGATAACTACCTCACCACCGACGATGCTATTACCGCCGCTCACACGGTTCTGGCTTCCCAGTTCCTGAACGAGGCCTTTGCCAAGGATGCCGGTATGCGCGAGGAGCAGATGGGTCTGGGCCACGCTTTCGAGATGGATCCCTCTGTGGAGAATACCTTCCTGTATGAGCTGGCACAGGCACAGATGGCCCGGGAGATCTTCCCCAATGCGCCGCTGAAGTATATGCCCCCCACCAAGTTCATGACCGGTAATATCTTCCGCGGTCACATCCAGGATGCTCTGTTCAACATGGTCACCATCCTCACCAACCAGCGGCTGTGCCTGCTGGGCATGATGACCGAGGCCATCCATACGCCGTTCATGTCCGACCGCGCTCTGTCCATTGAAAACGCACAGTACATCTTCCGTACTATGAAGGATCTGGGCAGCGAGCTGACCTACAAAGAGAACGGCATTATCCGCAACCGTGCCAACGAGGTGCTGACCAAGGCCACCGACCTGCTGGCTGAGATCGAGAAGCTGGGCCTGTTCACCACCATTGAGAAGGGTATCTTCGCCGATGTAAAGCGTCCTAAGGACGGCGGCAAGGGCCTGGCCGGTGTTGTGGTCAAGGACGACAAATACTTCAATCCCTTCATTGAAGTCATGAAAGGCAAGGTGGCAGCAGAATGAGTAGCGGACTGTATAATACCCATAAGATCGATTTCGATACCACACTGGATCTGACCCGCCTGAAGCCTTATGGCGATACCATGAACGACGGCAAGGTGCAGACCAGCTTCACCCTGCCCATCAAGGATGACGAGCGCGGCGAAGAGGCTGCCCGTCAGATCGCCAAGAAGATGGGTCTGGAAGAGCCTAACGTGGCCTACCATCACGCTCTGGATAAGGAGTTTACCTTCTATGTGGTTTACGGTAGCTGCGTGCATTCCGTGAACTATGAGGACATCCATGTTATCACCGTGGAGTCCGATGTTATGAGCATGGAAGATACCAACGACTATATCCGTGAGCATATCGGCCGCAAGGTCGTTATGGTGGGTGCTTCCACCGGCACCGATGCCCACACCGTGGGTATCGACGCCATCATGAACCGTAAGGGCTTCGCCGGTCACTATGGCCTGGAGCGCTACGAGATGATCGAGGCCTATAACCTGGGCTCTCAGGTGCCCAATGAGGACTTCATCAAGAAGGCTTTGGAGCTGCACGCCGATGTGCTGCTGGTCTCTCAGACCGTTACACAGAAGGATGTTCATATCCAGAACCTCACCAACCTCATTGAGCTGCTGGAGGCCGAGGGCCTGCGTGACAAGTTCGTTGTCTGCTGCGGCGGTCCCCGTATTACCCATGAGCTGGCCAAGGAGCTGGGCTATGATGCCGGCTTCGGCGCTGGCAAGTATGCTGACGATGTGGCGTCCTTCGCTGTGACCGAGATGGTCAAGCGTGGCATGAAATAAGATCATGAAAGCAGACGGCCATGAGAGAGGACTTTCATGGCCGTCTTATCTGCAAAAGAGGGAGAAAAGCAAATGGAAAAGGCAAAGGTCCATATTTACTGCGGCGACGGAAAGGGAAAGACCACAGCGGCCATTGGCCTCAGCGTGCGATCCTGCGGCCGGGGTTGGCCGGTGGTTTTGAGCCAGTTTTTGAAGGGCTCTACCAGCGGAGAACTGAATGTTCTTCGCACCTTGCCCGACTATCATTATATCCCCGCCCCCACGACCACCTGCAAGTTCATTTTTCAGATGACTGAGCAGGAAAAGGCCGACTATGGCCGTCAGGTGCGTCGGCACTTTGCCGACACGGTGGAGGCGGTGGAGAAATACCACGCCAAGCTCCTGGTGCTGGACGAGGTGCTGGACGCAGTGGCTATGGGTATGCTCAGCGATGAAGAGCTGGCCGACTTTTTGAGGAATCGGCCGGCGGACCTGGAGGTGGTGATGACGGGCCGTGCCCCCACACCCTGTACCGATCCTTTGGCTGACTATATCACCCGTATGCAGAAGGTTCGCCACCCCTTTGATAAGGGGCTCAATGCCCGTCAAGGCGTGGAATTCTGATTGCGGATACACGGCGGGGCCTCCCCGATTTCCTTGCATTCATCCCCCAGACTATGCTATAATGAACCGTTCGTATTTTTAATCCATTGTTGAAGACCCTTACATTAATAAGGAGGAATAGAAATGGCAAAGAAACCTGTACTGACTGCCGCTGAGGCAGCAAAAATGATTCCCGATGGCGCCACCATTATGTGCGGCGGCTTCCTGGCTTGCGGCCAGGCCCGTGCCATCGTGAAGGAGCTGGTGAAGCTGGGCACCAAGGACCTGACTCTTATCGCCAACGATATGGGTCGCGCCACCGGCCCCAAGGGTGAGGAGTTCTTCGGCATCGCCGAGCTGATCCACAACCACCAGGTCAAGCGCGTCATCGCTACCCATGTGGGCATGACCCCCGAGGTGGGCCAGCAGAACACCGAGGGCACCCTGGAAGTGAACCTGCTGCCCCAGGGCACTCTGGCTGAGTGCATCCGTGCCGGCGGTGCCGGTCTGGGCGGTGTGCTGACTCCCGTGGGCGTGGATACCCTTATCGAGGAGAGCCCCTTCTGCATGGGCAAGGAGACCATCGACGGCAAGCAGTATTTGAAGATGAAGCCCATCCATGCTGACTTTGCTCTGCTGGGCACCTATAAGTGCGATGAGTTCGGTAACTGCTGGTACAAGGGCACCATGCGCAACTTCAATGTGGTTATGGCCACTGCCGCTGACACCGTTATCGCCGAGTGCGAGTACATCGTCCCCGTGGGCGATATCGAGCCCGAGAACATTCATACCTATGGTATGTGCGTTGACTACATCGTGGAAGGAGACAGAAAGTAATGGAAAAGTCTGAAATCAAAGCCTTTATTGCCAAGCGCTGCGCAAAAGAGCTGAAGGACGGCGATGTCGTCAATCTGGGTATCGGCCTGCCCACCATGATCCCCTCCTACCTGCCCGAGGGCGTTGAGCTGATCATCCACGCTGAGTTGGGTATCGTCTCTGCCGGTGCTACCCCCAAAGAGGGCGATGCTAACTATGATCCCTACCACGTCATCGACGCCGGCGGCGGCGTTGCCAGCGTGGCTTTCGGCGGCGGCTTCATTGATTCCGCTACCAACTTCGGCCTGATCCGCGGCGGCCATGTGGACGCCTGCTTCCTGGGCGCTCTGGAAGTGGATGCCCAGGGCAATCTGGCCAACTGGATCATCCCCGGCAAGAAGATGCCCGGTATGGGCGGCGCTATGGACCTGTGCGTGGGTGCCAAGCACTGCATCATCTGCATGGAGCATACCGCCAAAGGCAACCCCAAGATCTTCGAGAAGTGCCGTCTGCCCCTGACCGCCTCCCACTGCGTTAACAAGATCATCACCGAGATGTGCGTGCTGGAGGTTACCCCCGAGGGCCTGCTCATGACCGAGATCAACCCCGAGTTCACCGTGGATCAGGTGAAGGCTGCTACCGCTGCCCCCATCACCGTTTCCGGGAACCTCAAGAGCATGATCGACTGATTTAACCCCGCTGTAATCAGAATATAGAACCACAGCCCCCGGGTGCATTGCACCCGGGGGCTTCGTGTAGGTCATCATTTATCCGACTAAGAATCCCAGTCCTACTAACACGCAGCCCAGGAGGAAGAATAGGATCAGAAGCACTGCGGCGTTGCGCAGGAGCTTTCCCCAGCCCAGGCGTTGCAGGTCCATGAAAGGGTAGGGGTAGAGCAGGCCCGTGTGGCCGATGGGCTTTCCCCCGCTGGCCCGGAGCAGGGCAAAGACGGTATAGCTCAGAGGCAGGATCAGCCACCACACGGCACAGAGAATGGATATGTTTTCCTTTGGCGCGAAAAGAAGCCACTGCATGACCGCCAGCAGGGGCGTAAAATAGTGGACACAGAGATTGCCAAAATTGCCGCCGAAGTCGGCGAATTTCAGACCCTTACGCTTTTCATAGGGCACCAGGACAAACTGGTAAATAAGGTGTGTCACCCAGATGCAAAGGGCCATGGCGCAGGAGACACGCACATCCGTAAGAGCCGCCCATAGTCCTCCACCGGGGTAAAAGCCTGCGCAGAAGAGAAGCAGCTCATAAACCGTAAGCAAGAGGTTACTTTGGTTGGTATAGAAGCAGAACATCCCCGCCCGGATGCGTCCTCTGGGGATCAGTTGGGAGTGCAGCAGCAGGCCCAGGGTATTCAGCAGAAACAAAAACAGCGCCGAGAGCTGTAAGCCGGACATTTTGCGACCTCCCTTATATTCGATAGGTGGAGCAGTCCGCCTTGCCGCCCGAGATGGTAATGATGCCGTAGGTGCAGGGGCTGCCACGGCCAATGGTGCCGGGATTCATCACCCACAGAGAGCCATCGTAGTCCACCAAAGGACGGTGGGTGTGACCGAAGAGCAGGATCTGCGCGCCCATCTCCTTGGCGGTATAAATAGCTGATAGGGTGCTGGCCTTTACACTCCTTGTGTGACCGTGCATCAGCAGGATACGCACCCCGCCGTATTCCGTGAGCACCTCGGGGCTGTCCACAGCGCCCCAGTCGCAGTTGCCCGGGACGCCCTGCAGAGGGATGGCTGGATAGAGCCTGTGCAGAGCCTCGGCGTCCCGCTGGCAGTCGCCCAGGTGCAAGATAGCATTCGGCTGGGTCAGCTCCACACAGCGGGCCATATTTTCCACATTTCCGTGGGAATCCGATAAAACCAAAATACGCATTTGTGACCTCTAAAAATAGTGCCATCGATTGACAAGGGCAGACACGTCTGCCAGCGCGCCTTTGCGGCGCTTTTTGTCCTTCTCCCCTTGGCGGGCACCAGCCCGCCTGCGGCTCAAAAGCCAAAAATCGCTCGGAAATCCATCGCTGGCAGGTGCGAAGCAGTTTTGCCGCGCAGAAATGTGTCCAGACAAGGAAAGACCCGCAGGGAATACTTGCCGTATTTCCAAGGGGCTTGACGCGGTATGGGCGTATTTCTGCCCGTCAAAACCATGTTTGCCCTTGTCAACCGATGGTATGCTCCGATTATAGCAGGAAAAGGTTGAAAATTCAATATTTTCCCGTTACAATAGGAGAAAAGGGGGGTGGGCCATGTACGCGGGCATTATGGAAATTGATCTGCACGGAAAAAACGAATATCAGGCGCGTGTCACGCTGGATGCGGCTCTGGGCCGAGCCAAGGGCGGTACCTACCGCATCCGCTGTATTCACGGCTGCCACGGCGGAACGGTGCTGCGGGACATGATCCGCCGGGAGTACGCCCGGCACCCCCGGGTGATCCGATTGGAGGCAGGGATAAACGGCGGCACCACCGATCTGGTGCTGCGGGAGCTATAAGGAGGGGGCTATGAAAAACACACTGACCGTGGCCCAGGTGCAGATGCAGGTTGTGCGGAATAAGGCTGAAAACATCGCCTCTGCCTGCCGCCTGATCCGTCGGGCGGCTGCGCAGGGGGCGGAGCTGGTTATGTTGCCGGAGATGTTCTGCTGCCCCTATGAAAACAGCGCCTTCCGTCCCTATGGCGAGACCTTTGGCGGCCCGGCACAGCAGGCCCTTTCTGCCCTGGCTGGGGAGAAGAAAATTTGGATCGTGGGCGGGTCCGTGCCGGAGCTGGAGGGGGAGCGGGTGTATAATACCTGCTTTGTCTACAACCCGGGCGGGCAGCAGGTGGCCCGACACCGCAAAATGCACCTGTTCGACATCCGTGTGGAGGGAGGACAGAGCTTTCGGGAGTCCGATACTCTGTCTCCGGGCAACGATATTACGGTGTTTGACAGCCCTTGGGGGAAGCTGGGGCTTTGCATCTGCTTTGACCTGCGGTTTGAAGAGCTGGCAAGGGTAATGGCTTTGCAGGGAGTCCGAGCTATTTTTGTCCCGGCTGCCTTCAACATGACCACCGGCCCCGCCCACTGGGAGCTGCTGTTTCGCCAGCGGGCGGTGGATAATCAGCTTTTCACCTTTGGCACTTCCCCAGCCCGCAATGAACAGGAGACCTATGTGGCCTGGGGTCACTCCATTGTCTGCGATCCCTGGGGCACGGTGCTGCATCAGTGCGGGGCGGGGGAGGAGGTGGCCGTCACCACGGTGGACCTTACCCGGGTGGAGGCGGTGCGGCAGCAGCTGCCCATTTTATCCGCCCGGCGTGAAGATGTCTATTTCATAGGACAAAAGGGTAAAAAAGACTGTGCTATTTAGCTCTTGCGGTACTTTTTCTCCCATGTTATAATCAATAAAACTCTGTGAGGAGGAAGTAAATATGATGAAATACACCGAGATGACCGCCCGGCAGCGCCAGGCGGAATACGACGCTGTGCTGGCGGACTACGAAAAGCAGAAGGCTTTGGGGCTGAAGCTGAATATGGCCCGGGGCAAGCCCAGCACGGAGCAGCTGAACATGGTTATGGATATGTGCAGCGTCCTGGTCAAGCCCGAGGACTTCGTCTCTGACGGTATCGACAGCCGCAACTATGGTAATGTGGACGGTCTGCCTGCTGCCAAGGCCCTCTTTGCAGATATTTTAGGGTGCAAGCCGGAGCAGTGCTTCGTGGGCGGCAATGCCAGTCTGCAGCTTATGTATGATGCCATTTCCAAGGCGTATACCCACGGCCTGCTTCACTCCGAGAAGCCCTGGAGCAAGCTGGAGAAGGTGAAGTGGCTGTGCCCGGCACCGGGCTATGACCGGCATTTTAAGGTGACGCAGACCTTCGGGGCAGAGCTTATTACCGTTCCCATGACTGCTGACGGACCCGACATGGATAGGGTGGAGGAGCTTATTCAGGATCCCGCCGTGAAGGGTATGTGGAATGTACCCAAGTACTCCAACCCCGAGGGCGTGGTGTATTCCGACGAGACTATCCGCCGTATCGCCTCCATGAAGCCCGCAGCCCCGGACTTTATGCTCATGTGGGACAATGCCTACTGCATCCACGAGTTTGAGGGCGACTTTGTGCCCTTTGCGGATATTCTGTCCCTCTGCGCCGAATACGGCAACGCCGACATGGTCTATGAGTTTGCCTCTACCAGCAAGGTGACCTTCCCCGGTGCAGGCGTGAGTGTTATGGCTACCAGTGAGGCGAACCTGGCATATCTGAAGCCGATTATCAACATCCAGACCATCGGATATGACAAGATCAACCAGCTCCGCCATGTGAAATATCTCAAAAACAAGGAGCATACGCTGGCCCTGATGCAGCGCCATGCTGCCATTCTGCGGCCTAAGTTCCACACGGTGCTGGACGCTCTGGACAGGGAGATCGCGCCGCTGGGTATCGGCACCTGGAAGCGGCCTATGGGCGGATATTTCGTCTCCTATGACGCCATGCCCGGTACTGCCAAGCGGGCTTTGGCCCTGTGCAAGGAGGCGGGTGTCACCATGACCGGCGCCGGGGCAACCTTCCCCTATGGCGAGGATCCCCGGGACAGCAACATCCGCATTGCGCCCTCGCTGCCTCCTGTGGAGGAGCTGCAGCAGGCTATTGCCATCTTCTGCATCTGCGTGAAGCTGGCTGCTCTGGAGAAGCTGGGCGTATGAGATGGCTGGTTGCGTCTGATATCCACGGCAGCGCCACTGCCTGCCGCCGTGTGCTGGATGCTTTTGTGCGGGAAAAGGCGGACGGGCTTTTGCTGCTGGGCGACCTTTTATACCACGGGCCTCGGAACCCGCTGCCGGAGGGCCACGACCCTAAGCAGTGCGTGCAGATGCTTAATGAGTACCGGGACCATATCGCCGCCGTGCGGGGGAACTGCGAGGCGGCGGTGGACCAAATGGTGCTGCAATTCCCTGTGATGGCGGATTATATGCTGCTGCAACTGGGAGGCAGGCGCATCTTTGCCACCCACGGCGATATGTATAACCCGGAGCATTTACCGCCCCTGGCCAAGGGGGGCATCCTGCTGACAGGTCACACCCATGTGCCCGCCTGCGACATCTATCCGGATTTTGTATATCTGAATCCCGGCTCTGTGTCCCTGCCTAAGGATGAGCAGAAGCGCAAGGGCTACATCCTGCTGGACGATACCGGAGCCGTGTTCAAGGAACTGGACGGCACAGAATATCATCGGTATATGTTCTGAATAAGGCTGACAGTGTGGAATTTTGGCGCTCTGCACCAAAATTATGCGCGCAGTAGACGGTAAGTTTTTACCGGAAAGACCCTCAAATACTTTTTTCAACAGTCGAAAAAACAGCGGAGCGTAAAAACTCCGCTGTTTTTGCATATTTGCCGGAGCAGGGAACGCCCATCGGCCGCAGGCGTGTTTGGCAGTAATCCTGCTTTACTGGCGGAATTAAGAAAAAATGCAGGGAGAACCGTTTCTCTCCCATTTATTTGGAATGAACCGCGCATTACTTTTGCGTGACAAACAGACGCAGATGTGCTATAATAAAATGAATTTTTGTGCAGCATAAAAGGAGGGCACGCTATGCAGGGCAGACTCATCGTGTTTGAGGGGACAGACGGCTCCGGCAAGGCCACGCAAACCGCATTGCTGTGTCAGGAATTGGACCGGCGTGGCATTGCCTACCGCCGCCTGGAGTTCCCCCGGTATAAGGAGGAGTCCTCGGCGCTGATCCGGCTGTACCTCTCCGGTGCCTTCGGCAGCCGTCCCAATGATGTGAACGCCTACGCTGCCGCCACCTTTTATTCTGTGGACCGCTTTGCCAGCTATCGGCAGGACTGGGGTGCGTACTACGAGGCGGGAGGCTTGGTCATCGCGGACCGTTACACCACCTCCAATGCCGTTCACCAGACGCCAAAGCTCCCTCCGGAGGAGCGTCGCGGCTACCTGGAGTGGCTATTTGACTTTGAATATCGGCTCCTGGGACTGCCAAAGCCGGACCGGGTGCTATATTTGGATCTCCCCACGGAAATTTCTGAGCGGATGATGCGCCGCCGGGAGCAGCAGACCCACACTCGGGCGGACATCCATGAGCGGGACGAGGCTTATTTGGCTGCCTGCCGGGAGAGCGCGGAGCTGACCATCGCTTTGTGCGGCTGGGAAAAGATCGACTGCAGCCGGGGCGGCGAAATGCGTGCGGCGGAGGACATCCACCGGGAGGTTATGGAGCGGGTGGAGGACCTGCTTGTCCCGTAAAGAGGACGAGAAAGGGGGGACGCAGGTCCCCGATTTCCCCCGTATGTTCTCAGCAGGAGCAGCACGAGTCGCCGCCGCAGGAGCAGCCGCGGCTGTTGCCGTTACCACAGCAGCAGAACAGAAGAAGCAGGATCACAATGAGCCAGATGCAGGAGCAGTTGCTGTTGTCAAAGCACATTTTTTTCACCTCACTTATCGGATGGTACATTCTATGTGAGAATGAGGAAAAGTGTAACTTGTCCGGCTTATATTGCGGAGAAAATACAGAAAGGACAGACAATCATGAGTGAGAATAAGCGGCCCGATACACAGGGCTGGGATACCGAGGCGGTGCGCCGCCGGATCATAAGCGAGGTGGATGCAGGCGCTGAGACCGGCTCCAAAAAGAAAAAGCACCGCAAATTCAACTGGAAGATTTATATTGCGGCGGTGGTCCTGGGGTCTATGCTGTTGGCAGGCTTGGGCTGGATATTGGCTAATGACCTCTGCGCCCTGGACAAGGGCAACGACACCTACACCGTGACCATCGAGGAGGACGACGGCGTTTTTAAGATCGCCTCTAAGCTGAAAAAGGCGGGGCTGATCGAGCTGAAGGGATTTTTCGTTCTGTATGAAATTTTCACCGGCGCAAAGAAAGACATCGACCCCGGCACCTATGAGCTGAATACCTCTATGGACTATCGCAGCCTGGTGAATAATATGTACGACCCCGATGCCCGTCGCCGGGCCCAGGAGGGCTTGGTGCTTCTCACGATTCCAGAGGGCTATACGGTTCAGCAGATCGTAGATCTTCTGGCGGAGAACAAGATCTCCACTAAGGAGGAGCTCATCGACGCCGTATCCAACTTTGACTTTGGCGAGGAGTACCCCTTTATCGACAGTAGTCTCAACGGACAAATCAACCGCCTGGAGGGCTACCTTTTCCCGGATACCTACGAGTTTTCCACGGAGAAATCAGCGGTGTACGCCATAGACACCATGCTCACCAACTTCAATAACCGCGTCAGCGGCGACCTGCTGGCGGAGATACAAAACAGCGACTATTCCCTCAAGGAGATCGTCACTTTGGCCTCTATTATCGAAAAGGAAGCCATTGGCGACTATGAGGAGCGGGCCAATATCTCCTCCGTGTTCCACAACCGTCTGGAGGGGGACAACGGTGAGGTGGGCAACGCCCTGCAGTCCGATGCCACCATCCACTACGCCATGGCCCTCATGGGCCTGGAGGACAAGGACTTCTCCACCGACCTGGACAGCCCCTACAACACCTATCTCCACGGCGGCCTGCCTGTGGGACCCATTTGTAACCCCAGCTTGGCCTCTATCCGGGCTGCGGTGAATCCCAACGACACGGATTACTACTACTTTGCCTACGGAAAGGACGGCGTGAGCCACTTCTTCCGTACCTTCAACGAGCATCTGTCCTTTGTGAACAGCGATATGTATGCCCCGGGATGATGAAAAAGAAACCTGAACTTTTGGTCCCGGCGGGGGACATGGAAAAGCTGAAAATGGCTGTGCTGTACGGGGCGGATGCGGTATATTTGGCGGGCTCGTCTTTCGGAATGCGCGCCTTTGCCGGGAATTTCACGCCGGAGGAGCTGCCCAAAGCGGTGCGCTTTGCCCATGACCACGGCGTAGCTGTCCACGCCACGGTGAACACCATGCCGCGTTGGAATGAGGCAGAAAAGCTGCCTGCCTACCTGGAGCAGCTGGACGATGCCGGGGTGGATGCCCTGATTTTGGCGGACTTAGGCGCTTTTACCTTGGCAGGGAGGTACGCCCCCCATTGCCAGCGGCACATCAGCACCCAGCAGTCTGTGGCTAACCACATCTGCGCCCAGGCTTGGTATGACTTGGGGGCCACCCGTGTGGTCCTGGCCCGGGAGCTGAGCCTGGAGGAGATATGCGCCATACGGGAGAGGGTGTCTCCGGAGCTGGAGCTGGAGGTCTTTTGCCACGGGGCTATGTGCGTGTCCTATTCCGGGCGGTGCCTACTGTCGAACTACATGACCGGGCGCGACTCCAACCGGGGCGCCTGCGCCCAGCCCTGCCGCTACCAGTATACTCTTATGGAGGAAAAGCGCCCCGGTGAATATTTCCCTGTTTTTGAGGATGAGCGGGGCACATACATCCTTAACTCCCGGGATATGTGCATGATAGACCATCTTCCCGACCTTATAGACGCCGGGGTGGACTGCCTGAAGATTGAGGGACGGGCCAAATCGGCATACTATGCTGCCATTGTGGCCGGGGCCTATCGTCATGTGCTGGACGACATAGCTGCCGGACGGCCCGCAGATCCGGTGTGGCGAGACGAGGTGGAGCATGTGAGCCACCGGCACTACTCTACCAGTTTCTTCTACGGACAGCCGGGCCAGTATTTTGAAAATTCCCGGTATATCCGGGAGTGGCAGATCTGCGCTGTGGTTTTAAGCTGTGAAGCGGATGGCCTTGCCACCTTAAGTCTGCGCAATAAATTTAAGGCAGGGGATAGGGTGGAGATTGTGGGCCCGGACCTAAAGCCATTTGAGATGCTTGTCCCCCTGATGGAGGATACCGACGGGCTGCCCCTGGAGGAGCCAAGAACGCCGCAAATGGAGTTTAAGATGCGTCTGCCTCGGCCGGTGCCGCCCATGAGCTTTGTCCGCCATGGGGTGGACCTGAGCGGAAAATAAAATTGAGCATGAAAAAAGGCAGCGTGTGCGAGCTTTGCACACGCTGCCTTTTTGCACTTTTTCAGTTTTCATCGGTAGCGGCATACAGCGCATCGGCCAGTCTGGCGTAGTCCGCTAAACACAACCGCTCGCCCCGGATATCCCCGGGGAGACCGCAGCTCGCTATGATCTGCGTCAGCTCCTGCTTAGAGAGGGGGAAGCCTGTTTGCAGGGAGTTGGCCAAGGTTTTACGCCGCAGGGCGAACCCAGCCTTTACCGTTCGCCAAAGCATGGCTTCTGACTGCACCGCAACCGGAGGCTTTTCCCGGGTAATGCACCGTATCACCGCTGAGGTCACCTTGGGCATGGGCAGAAAACAGGTGTTGGGTACGGTGAACAGCAGCTCCGGCTCCGTGTAGTACTGCATCAGGAGGGTAAAGGCGCCGTAGTCCGCTGTTCCTGGCTGGGCGCAGATGCGCTGGGCGACTTCCTTCTGAATCAGTACGGTTATAGATGTGAAGCACTTTGCCTTTACGCAGGCGGTGAGAAGGGGCGTGGTGATGTTATAGGGAAGATTGGCGCACAAAATAGGCCGAAGCCCCGCAAAATGCTCCGCGACCAGGGTTGAAAGATCCTGCTTTAGAATGTCCCCCTTCACCAATGTGAAATTGTCATACTCGGACAGTGTCTCCGCCAGCACCGGATAGAGTCGGTGGTCCAGCTCCACGGAGACGACCTTCCCGGCTCGCTGACACAGCTCTCGGGTCAGCGGCCCAATGCCGGGGCCTACCTCCAATACACCGCTGTTTTTGTCTGCGCCGCTGGCCTCCGCAGTGTTCCGTGGCACCCAGTCCGCAATGAGAAAATTCTGCCCCATGCTCTTGCTGAAGCGAAAGCCGTGCCGCAGCAGCAGTGCCTGTATGTCATTTCGGTTGCACAGATCCATCCCTGTACCTCCTGATTTTTTTCTCAGTATACCATAGTTTTCGCCCTCCGTAAAGGAAAAAGCCTATTGACAGATGCGGAGAAAAGATATACCATATAGGAAAAGTAAGAAAAGTTATACTAAAATAGGAGGACAAAATGGGATTTAAAAAGAATAACGAGCGCTACTATATGGCCTCTGTGCGCCTGGGACCCAAGGGTCAGATCGTGATACCCAAGGACGTTCGGGAGATGTTCGGCCTGGAGGCCGGAGATCAGCTTGTGTTGTTGGCAGATCGCAAAAAGGGTATCGCCCTGCAAACCACGGACAAGCTCAACCCTATGATGCGCCGGGTATTTGAGGAGACGGAGGCAGAGGAAGCAGAGGAGGCAGAGGAATGAATGCCATAGATATCCGGGGCCTTTGCAAAAAATATCCGACTTTTGCTCTGCAGGATGTGTCCTTTTCCGTGCCTCAGGGGGCGGTAATGGGCTTCATAGGCCGCAACGGTGCGGGTAAAAGCACCACACTCAAGTCTATGCTGGGTCTGGTGCATCCCGACGCCGGAGAGGTGGAGATCCTGGGCCGAAGTTTTTCCGCAGAGGAAAAAAGCATTAAGGAGAATATCGGCGTGGTTCTGGGCGGCATCGACTTTTATCCCAAGAAAAAAATTGCCGTCCTTACGGATGTGACCCGCCGCTTTTACACCAACTGGGACCAGGAAAAATATCGCCACTATCTGCACCTTTTCGGCATCAATGAGGAGAAGCGGGTGGACCAGCTTTCCAGCGGTATGCAGGTGAAATACATGATTGCCCTGGCGCTGAGTCACAACGCTGCGCTCCTGATCCTGGACGAACCTACCAGCGGCCTGGATCCGGTATCTCGGGATGAACTGACGGAGCTGCTGGGTAGGATCGCAGCCGATGGGCGACGCAGTGTTCTTTTTTCCACCCATATTACCTCTGACTTGGAAAAATGCGCCAGCCACATTGCCTTTATTAAGGACGGACAGATCCAGTATACCGGCACTATGGACGGCTTCCGGGCGCACTACGCCTATCTTCGGCAGGGGGATGCGCCTATGACATTGGAGGATATCATTGTTGCCGTAGAGAGGAGGCCCCTGGATGAAAACGCTATTGTATAAGCAGCTTCGGCTGGCGTGCCACCCTATGACGCCGGTGTTCTGCCTATCCGGGATCATGCTGCTGATTCCCAACTATCCTTATTCGGTGGCATTTTTCTATGTTACCCTGGGCCTTTTCTTTACATTTTTGAATATGCGGGAGCAAAAGGACATCTATTACTCGGCCCTGCTCCCCCTTCGCAAGCGGGACACGGTGCGCGCTGCGGTGGCGTTCACGGTGTTGGTGGAGCTGCTGTCGGTGGTCATCACAGCATTGTTTTGCCTGCTGTCGGCAAAGCTGCAGCCCGGCAAGGATAACGCCGTGGGTATGGACGCCAACCTCATGCTCCTGGGCGCGGGCTTTGTGCTTTACGGCGTGTTCAACCTGGTGTTTTTCGTCTGCCTGTACCGCAGCGGCTATAAGGTGGGGGCAGCATATCTGAAAGCGAATCTGGCCCTGTGGCCGATGATGCTTTTGGCCGAGGCATTGCCGCATTTTCCGTCCCTCATGTGGCTGAATCGGGTGGATGCCCAGGCAAATTTGCGCCAAATACCCATTCTGCTTTTCGGCATAGCGGTGTTTGCTGTCCTGACGATGCTGGCCTATCGCCGTTCAGCCCGACTTTATGAAAGAGTAGACCTGTAAAGCAATAAAACTATACAGTAAAAGCGGAGCCTTAGATGGGCTCCGCTTTTACCGAAAAGAGAGAAAAGAATGAAAAAGAAGAAAGTGTGTTATCTATGAAAAAGCCTTGCGGCTGGACGGGTAGTCTGCCGCTTGGAGAAACGGGTGGGCAGCGACCCGGGGCTTTCCTTGGAAAGCTTTGATTTCCTTTTGCTTGTCCTTACTATACAGGTGAAATCTTAAAGAAATCTAAAAATAATAAAAACAAACTAAGAACAAATTGCGAAAAAAATATGAAACGGCCTTGTGCCCGTGACGATAGGCTCCCTCTATGGATGACAGCGGAAAGCTGCCGGGCATAGAGGGAGCGGCTATATTATCAGGCAGAGTATTCCTGGGCAAATGAAAAGCGTCCGGCAGCGCTTGGCTGCCGGACGGGAAAACAATAATCTTTTCAGTACCCTTCTAAGAGGGAGCGGTTCAGTGCGTGAACCAAATCAGTGCCTTATGTAGCTTATGAGGATTAGTGCAGGTTCTCGCGGATGGTCTGGCACAGGGCAGTAATACCCTCAATGATCTTATCCTCGGGCATGCAGGAGTAGTTCAGACGCAGGGTGTTCTCGTGGCCGCCGTTGGGGAAGAAGGAACCGCCGGGAACGAAAGCGACTTTCTTCTCCAGGCACTTCATCTGCAGCTCCTTGGCGTCCATGTACTCGGGCAGGACCACCCAGGCGAACAGACCGCCCTCGGGACGGGTGAAGGTGCAGGGCTCGGGCAGCTCCTTGGCCAGGGTCTCCAGCATCACGGCCCTGCGCTTGCGATAGCACTCGCGGATGGTGGCAACATGCTTATCCAGGTCGAACATATCGATCCACTTGGAGGTCTCCATCTGGCCGATGGTGGAAGCCTGCAGGGAAGCAGCCTGCTTCATGAAGTTGTACTTAGCCAAAATCTCATCATCGGCGCAGACCCAGCCCAGACGGTAGCCGGGAGCCAGGATCTTGGAGAAGGTGCCCAGATAGATAACCAGGCCCTTGGTGTCCAGGCTCTTCAGCGCGGGCAGGAACTCGCCCTCAAAGCGCAGCTCGCCGTAGGGGTTATCCTCCACCACGGGAATCTCGTACTTATTCACAATGTCCATGAACTTGTGCCGACGCTCCAGGTCCCAGGTGCGGCCGGTGGGGTTCTGGAAATCAGGGATGACATAGATCATCTTCACACGCTCGGTGGTGGCCAGAATCTTCTCCAGCTCCTCCATGATCATGCCGCCGTCATCGGTGGGCACTTCCACAAACTTGGGCTCGCAGGCCTTGAAAGCGTTCACAGCGCCCAGATAAGAGGGGCTTTCCAGCAGAACGACATCACCGGGATTCAGGAACACGCGGGCGGAAAAATCCAGACCCTCCTGAGAGCCGGAGGTGATCAGGATGTGGTCGGCGTCGGTGTGAATGTTGTTCTTAGCCAGCATACGCTCGGCAATCTGCTCGCGCAGACGGGGGAAGCCCTCGGTGGTGGAATACTGCAGGGCGGCGCGACCGTTTTCCTTGAGAACGGCTACGGAGGCCTCCATCATCTGCTCCACGGGGAACAGCTCCGGGGCGGGCATACCGCCGGCGAAAGAGATGATGTCGGGCCGGGCGGTGAGCTTCAGAAGCTCGCGGATCTCGGAGCCTTTCAACAGGTCCATTCTGGATGCAAACTGTACCATAAAACTTTTCCTCCTAAATTACTTTTCCATTTCCTAAGTTGCAAGAAGCGGAGCGAACTCCGTATACTTGATCCTCTCCTATTTAAGCATAAATTTTCCCAAAAGTAAACAAATGAAATGAAAAAAACAGCCTATTTGCCGAGGAATTCGGCATTTTTGGATGAATCACTAAAATTGTATGGGGAACATTTGGCATTTTGACTGTTGCCTGATTCGGACTATCGGGAGGCGGCGGTGCATATATTTTTTTGAAAGGGGGGCGGAACTGTGACGGAATATCAAAATACTAGACGCCAGCCAGCCCGCAAAACGGAAAAGCCTATGACTCGCCGGGAGCGGAGACGATTGCTTCGGTTGACGGTCAGCGGCGTATTGCTGGTGCTGGTGGTGGCCGTGAAGCTGCTGATGCCGGATGTAATGGGGCAGTACCGGGAAAAAATACTGCACCTTATGGGGGAGAATACAGACTTTGTGGCGGCGTTTTCCGCTGTGGGGCGGGCTTTCTCCGGCCAGGGGGGCATACGGGACACCCTGGAGGATGCCTATGTGGCGGTATTCGGAGAAAAGGAGCCCCAGGAGGCGGCAGCACCGGCCCAGACGGAGGCGCAGATCTTCTCGGGGGTGTATGGGCCGGAGAATCTGCCGGAGGAGGTGAAGCTGGAGCAACAGGTGCTGGGCTTTGCCTATGGGGCACCCTTACAGGGGACGGTGACCTCCGGGTTTGGCTATCGCATCCATCCCATTTCGCAGACGGATCTGTTTCACTATGGGGTGGATCTGGATGCCCCTGAGGGCTCGGCCATCCACGCCTTTGCCCGGGGCACCGTAGCTGTAGTGGGGCAGAGCAGCACCCTGGGAAACTATGTGACGGTGGACCATCCCGGAGGATTCAGTACCCTCTATGCCCACTGCCGCAGCGTTACGGCTTCCGCCGGACAGACGGTTCGCCAGGGCGACCTGCTGGCGGAGGTGGGGCAGACCGGATCTGCCACCGGGCCGCACCTGCACTTTGAGCTGCACCGGGGCCGGGAGTACATTAATCCTATTTATTATGTGGCGTAGCAGGGGGGTGGAGATTCGGGTGTCGCCTACGGCGCTGCTGCTTATAGCGGTGTTTGTAGCGGCGGCATCGCCTCTGTGCCTGGGAGCGGTACTGCTGGCGGCCCTGTGCCATGAGCTGGGGCACTATGGGGCCCTGCGGCTGTGCGGTGGTCGGCTGGAGGGGGTGTCCGTCTCGGCGTTCGGGGCACAGATGCGTATTCGTGACCGGCAGCGGCTTTCCTATGGCCGGGAGGCTCTGTGCGTACTGGCGGGGCCTTTGGTAAACGCAGCCCTGTGGTGGCTTCTGAGTTTGGCCGGAGCCTACTGCGAGAGTGCCTATCTCTTCGCCGGGGCGCAGCTTGTTTTGGGCGCATTTAACCTGCTGCCGCTCTCGGCTTTGGACGGCGGACGGCTTCTGTGGATCGGGATAGCCTGTTTAACGGACCCTTTTTTGGCGGACAGGGCGTGCCGGGCGGTGACCCTGGCGGTGCTTCTGGCCCTGATAGCCCTGGGCGTGGTTCTGTGGCTGCGGCATCGGTCGGGATTTTTGTTGGTGGGTGTGGCGGGGGCGGCCTGCTGCACGGTACGGGAATTTATGCTTGCCAATCAGGGCAATAGGGGGTAGAATATAAGAAATTATACATAATTGGGAGAGTATACATTGGATAAAAGATTAGAGCGCATTTTGCCCCGGGTACAGAAACCGGCCCGGTACACCGGCGGTGAATACAATGCGGTAAAAAAAGATCCGGCGCAGGTGGATACGCGCATTGCTTTCTGCTTCCCGGATACCTATGAGATCGGTATGTCCAACCTGGGTATGCGCATTTTATACGGCGTGATGAACAACATGGACGGCGTGTGGTGTCAGCGGGTGTTTGCCCCCTGGGGCGACATGGAGGAGGAGATGCGCAAAGCACAGATACCCCTGTTCGCCCTGGAGAGCGGCGAGGCTATCACGAATTTTGATATAGTGGCTTTTTCCGTGGGCTACGAGATGGCGTTCTCTTCCCTATTAAATATGCTGGACCTGGCGGGTATACCCCTGCACAGCGCAGACCGCACGGGCCTTACGCCCCTGGTCGTAGCCGGCGGCACCGCCATGTATAACCCGGAGCCCATTGCCGACTTTGTGGACATCGTCAGCCTGGGCGAGGGAGAGGATGTGACGGTGGAGCTTATTGAGCTGCACCGAAAGGCCAGGAGAGAAGGGTGGAGTAAAGAGGAATTCCTCCGTAGAGCTGCCCGGGTGCCGGGTCTGTATGTGCCCAGTCTGTATACGGTGGCGTATAACCCTGATGGCACCGTAAAGGAGATCGTTCCCCGAGACGGCGCGCCCAGGGTGGTGCGCAAGCGCATTGTGGAGGATATGGACAAGTCTTATTACCCCGCGAAGACCATCGTTCCCTCCACGGAGATCGTTCAGGATCGGGTGACCCTGGAGCTGTTTCGCGGCTGCATCCGGGGGTGCCGGTTTTGCCAGGCGGGCTATGTGTACCGCCCGGTGCGAAACCGCAGCAAGGATCTGTGTGTGCGCTACGGCGAGGAGGCCTGCAATGACTCCGGCTATCAGGAGGTGACCCTTTCCTCCCTCAGCACCAGCGACTATCCACAGCTGACAGAGCTGTGCGACGATCTGGAGGAATTCTGCCGGGCGCGCCATGTGAATTTGTCGCTCCCCAGCCTCCGGGCGGATAATTTTTCCATGAGCCTTATGCAGCGGCTGGCCAAGGGACGCAAGTCCGGCCTGACCTTTGCCCCGGAGGCTGGTACCCAGCGCCTGCGGGATGTTATCAACAAAAATGTGACCCAGGAGGAGCTGTTAGCCTCCTGCCGCACGGCCTTTGCCGGAGGTTACAGTGCTGTGAAGCTCTACTTTATGCTGGGCCTGCCCACGGAAACCGACGAGGATGTGCTGGGGATTGCCGACCTGGCCGCCCGGGTCATGCACGCCTGGCGGGAGAGTGCGTCCAATAAGCAGCGGGGCGTGCGCATCACAGTCTCTACCTCCTGGTTTGTGCCTAAGCCCCACACGGCGTTCCAGTGGGAGCCCCAGATCTCTAAAGAGGAATATCAGCGCCGTGTGAAGCTCCTGCGGGAGGCTATCACCACCAAGACCGTTACCTATAACTGGCACGACGCTGACACCAGCTTCCTGGAGGCTGTGCTGGCTCGAGGCGACCGAAGAATGTGTAAGGTCCTGGAGGCCGCATGGCGTAAAGGCGCTAAGCTTGATGCCTGGGAGGAGTATTTTTCCCTGGACCGCTGGCTGGAAGCCTTTGCCGAGTGTGGCCTGGACCCGCATTTTTACGCCAACCGCCAGCGGGAAAAGGATGAGATCATGCCCTGGAGCGTCATCTCCAGCGGCGTCACGGAGGAATACCTTTGGCGGGAGCTGCAGCGGGCCGAGGCGGGGGTGACTACCCCGGACTGCCGTACCCACTGCAACGGCTGCGGGGCCAATCACATGGTAGGAGGGACTTGCCATGTCTAAACTGCGTTTGCTATTCATCAAGGAGGGGCCGGCGGCCTACATTTCCCACCTGGACTTGCTGCGCACGGTGCAGCGGGCCTTTCCCCGGACGGAGCTGGAGATCAAGCACAGCAACGGGTATCATCCGCACCCCATCATCTCCATTGTTCTGCCCCTGCCGGTGGGGCAGAGCAGCCGGTGTGAGCTGCTGGATTTCGAGGTGACCCAGGATACGGATGGCCGCGGCATCGCCGAAAAGCTCAATGAGGGGATGCCCGAGGGCCTGCGAGTGCTGGAGTGCTATGAGGCTAAGCGCCCGGTGCGGGAGCTGGCTGTGCTGCAGGCAGAGGTCACATTTGAATATGACAGCGGCGTGCCGGAAAACGCCGCCGGACGGCTGCAAGAGCTGCTGAGCCGCCGGGAGCTTATCATCCAAAAGCGTACCAAGCGCAAGGACCTGGCGGATGTGGACATAGCCCCCATGATCCTGCGGACGGACTGGCGGGCGGAGAAGTGCGCCCTGGTGGGCACCGTCGTGGTCCAGGCCCAAAACCCGGGGCTGAACCCCCAGCTGCTGGAAAAGGCTGTGGAGCGGTATGCCCCGGAGCTGACACCGGACTTTACCCGGGTCCGCCGTCTGGAGCTGCTGGATGCGGAGGGAAAAATTTTCCGGTGAAAACGAAAAAAATACTTGCGTCTTAGGCACAAATATGGTATTCTATAATGGCGTAAAAAGGGCGGTCCTCTGTCGCCGGCGCTCCGAAAGTGTGACGGGCGCCGCAAAATGGCGGCATGAACACCTATATTTTAGGAGGAATTATCCATGGATCTTATCAAGGCTCTCAACGAGAAGCAGCTGCAGGCTGAAAAGCCCCAGGTCAATGTTGGCGATACCGTCAAGGTACATGTCAAGGTCAAGGAAGGCTCCCGTGAGCGTATCCAGGTCTTCGAGGGCACCGTCATTGCTAAGAAGCACGGCGGCATCGAGGAAACCATCACCGTCCGCCGCCTGTCCTACGGCGTGGGCGTGGAGAAGGTTTTCCCCGTTCACTCCCCCTCCATTGAGAAGATCGAGACCGTGCGCAGCGGTTTTGTCCGCCGTGCCAAGCTGTACTATCTGCGTGACCGCGTCGGCAAGGCCGCCAAGGTCAGAGAGAAGCTGTAAGCAGCGATCCGAAACCCGCCGACATTTTTCCGTGTCGGCGGGTTCTTCTATCTAAAAAATTAAGAGACAGCAGACGGTAAGCGCCTGCTGTCTCTTTGTGCATAGATTCAGATATACCGCTGGGTATTCACATCGAACACGCCCCGGGTGGTGATGCGCAGGGTGGGGATCACCGGCAGAGCCATGAAGCTCAGGGTCATAAACGGGTCGATGTCCCGAGAGACACCCAGACGGAATGCCTCGTCTTTGGCGCTTTCCAGAGCGCTGTTGACCATGACCAAAGGATCGTCGCTCATGATGCCCGCAATGGCCAGGGTCACCTCGCCCAAGACATTGCCGTTTTCCATCACAGTGATGCCGCCGTGGTTCTCCACGATACGGTTGGCGGCAGCGGCCATCTCCTCCTCATTGGTTCCCACTACGATGATGTTGTGGGAGTCGTGGGAGATGCTGGTGGCCACGGCGCCGGACTTCAGACCGTAGCCCTTGATATAGCCCAGACCGATGTGATGGGTATTCTTATGCCGCTCGATAACGGCCACCTTGAGAATATCATATTCCACATCAATATGGTCGATGTAGCCGGCGTCCTCGGAGATGATTTCACCCGGTACCAGGCCGATGATGGCGTGGGGACGGCCATCCTTGAAGTCCTCTGCCGTCAGCTTGGTCAGGTGGAAGGTGTCGTGGGCGCGCTTGACCAGATAGGGATCGATTTCCGGCGTGGGGAAGTCGCGGAGCTGACCGTCATACATCAGCTCGCCCCGCTTAAAGACCATTTTGATATTGAAATCGTTGAAGTTATCGATGATGACGAAGTCACCCAGGTAGCCGGGGGCGATGGCGCCGCGGTTGTTGAGCAGGAAATATCGGGCGGCGGTGTGGCAGGCGGCCTTCACGGCGATGATGGGGTCTACGCCCAGGGAGATGGCTTTCTTCACGATGTAGTCGATGTGGCCCTTTTCCAGCAGGTCGTTGGGGTGCTTATCGTCGGTACAGAACATACAGCGGTCCACATATTTGCTGCACAGCAGCGGCACCAGAGCCTCCAGATTCCGCGCGGCGGTGCCCTCGCGGATCATAATGAACTGGCCCCGCTCCAGCTTGGCCAGGGCGTCGTTCAGGTCGGAGCACTCGTGGTCGGAGTATACACCGGCGGCGATGTAGGCATTGAGGTCATTGCCGGAGAGACCCGGAGCATGCCCGTCGATTTTCTTGTGGTGGGCTTGGGAGGCTACGATCTTCTCCACCACCTGGGGGTCGCCGTTGACGGTGCCTACGAAGTTCATCATCTCAGCCAGGCCCTGGACCCGGGGATGGTCATAGAAGGAGTCGATGGCCCGGTAGTCCAAAATGGCGCCGGACTCATCCAGAGGTGTGGCGGGCACGCAGGAGGGGAGCATAAAGCGCACATCCACAGGCAGATCCTCGGTGGCCTGAAGCATATATTCAATGCCGTCGGTGCCCATGACATTGGAGATCTCGTGGGGGTCGGTGATGACGGTGGTGGTACCGTGAGGCAGAACGGCCTTTGCAAACTCCGTGGGGCTCACCAGGGAGCTCTCCAGATGGATGTGGGCATCCAGGAAGCCGGGCAGCACAATCTTGCCGGTGACATCCAGCTCCACCTTGCCGTGGTACTCACCCATGCCCACAATGAGCCCCTCGGCCACAGCAATGTCGCCGCTGCACAGCTCATTGGAAAAGACATTGACATAGGTGGCGTTTTTCAGCACCAGATCGGCGGGCACACGCCCGGCAGCCACATCAATGACATGGAGCTTCTTGTTCAGCTTACGGTTGATTTTTCCGGCATAGCTTTCTTTCACAGACATATGTAGGTCTCCTTTCACATTCATAGGTCAAAAATGGCGTATTGCTATTTGTTTTATTAATTTCTCATATTATCACAGCTTATCTCAAATGTCCATAAAAAAATGTAAAAAGATGGCCGCTTTTTCAGCAGCCATCTCAAAAAAATTTTTACTTGATCGTTCCGTCGGCGTTGAACACCGGCAGGGGGGCCAGGAACTTGATATCCTTGCGCTGGGCAGCTGCGCCCTCGGCCAGAACGGCGATGCGGTCTACCACGGTGCCGCCAGCCAGCTCTACCAGATGCTCCATGGCCAGCAGGGAGCCGCCGGTGGAGATCACATCGTCCATAAGCACAATGCGCTTGCCACGGATGAGGGCGGCGTCGTCGCTGCCCAGGAACAGGCGCTGGGTGCCAACGGTGGTGATGGATTTATCCTCCACATGGATGGGGTTGGGCATATAGACCTTCTGGCCTTTGCGAGCGATGAAATACTTCTTTGCGCCGGACTGGCGGGCCATTTCGTGGATGAGGGGGATGCTCTTGGCTTCGGCAGTGAAGAGATAGTCGTAGCTGTCGGGCTCCAGCAGGTCCAGCATGGCTTTGGCACAGGCCACAGTCAACTCAGCGTCGCCAAAGCAGATAAAGGCGCCAATGTGCAGATCGTCTGTTACCTTGCAGATAGGCAGCTCCCGCTGCAAACCGGCTACTTTCAGCGAATATGTATGCATAAAATAACTCCTTTTGCCCCAAAAGCGCCCGACATAACAAAAGCCCACCCGGAAAGGGGAGCGGCAGCAGAGGAGCGCATCATCGCATGAGGCGTTTTTTTAATCAGGTGTGCGGGAAAAAATTCCTCCCTACATATTATAGTACAGAATCCCCAAAAGTCAATATTAAATCCCCGGTGAACCGGCGCTTCAAAAATTTTTATGGCCGACTGAAAAATAATTTGCACTTTGCACAAAAAAGCCAAGTTATTTTTTACAGTTAATCAAATACTTTTTCCGCCGTTAGCCCTTGTGCAAAGCCGGGTTTGGTGTTATCATCATTATGAACGGGACATGAGAGCCCGTCATATAAACATTCCAAATTGGAACATATTTGAGGAGGCAATTTTTATGAATGCTTATCTGGCAAGCGTGCTCGAGAGCGTAAAGACCAAGCACGGCAACGAGCCTGAGTTCGTGCAGACCGTTGAGGAAGTTCTGTCCTCTCTGGAGCCTGTCATCGAGAAGCACCCCGAGTATGAGAAGGTCGACCTGCTGGGCCGTATGGTAGAGCCCGAGCGTATGTTCACCTTCCGTGTTGTGTGGTGCGATGATAACGGTCAGTGGCACACCAACCGCGGCTGGCGCTGCCAGTTCAACGGCGCTATCGGCCCCTACAAGGGCGGCCTGCGTTTCCAGAAGAATGTCTATGAAGGCATTATCAAGTTCCTGGGCTTCGAGCAGACCTTCAAAAACAGCCTGACCGGCCTGCCCATCGGCGGTGCCAAGGGCGGCTCCGACTTCGATCCCGCCGGCAAGTCCGACGCCGAGGTCATGCGCTTCTGCCAGAGCTTCATGACTGCTCTCTATCGTTATATTGGGCCCGATATCGATGTTCCCGCCGGTGACATGGGCGTGGGCGGCCGTGAGATCGGCTACCTGTACGGCCAGTATCGCCGCCTGAAGGGCGTGTGGGAGAATGGCGTGCTCACCGGTAAGGGCCTGAGCTACGGCGGCTCCCTGATCCGTCCCGAGGCCACCGGTTACGGCGCTATGTACTATCTGCAGGAAGTGCTGAAGCACGAGAACGACACCATCGAGGGCAAGCGTATCGCTATCTCCGGCTACGGCAATGTGGGCTGGGGCATCATGAAGAAGGCTACGCAGCTGGGCGCTAAGGTCACTTACTTTGCCGGTCCCGACGGTTATGTTCACGATCCCGACGGTGTCATCACCGACGAGAAGCTGAACTTCATCCTGGAGATGCGCGCCAAGGATCCTATGCACTGCAAGCCCTATGCCGATAAGTTCGGCTGCGAGTTCGTCGCCGGCGAGAAGTGCTGGGGCGTCAAGGATGTGGATGTGTATATGCCCGCCGCCATGCAGAACGATGTTAAGATGGAGTCCGCTGAGAAGATCGCTGCTTCCGGCGTGAAGTACTACATCGAGGTCGCTAATATGCCCACCACCAACGATGCTCTGAACTATCTGCGTGCGCAGAAGCACATCATCGTGGCTCCCTCCAAGGCTGTTAACGCCGGTGGCGTGGGCGTTTCCGCTCTGGAAATGGCTCAGAACTCCGAGCGTCTGGTCTGGACCGCCGAGGAAGTTGACCATCAGCTGCACAAGATGATGGAGAACATCCACAAGGTGTCTGCCGAGGCTGCTGCCGAGTACGGCCTGGGTTATGACCTGGTGGCTGGCGCCAACATCGCCGGCTTCAAGAAGGTCGCTGAGGCTATGATGGAGCAGGGCTGCTTCTAATTAAGCTGAAAACTTGTAAACCTGAAAGGGGAGAAGCCGAAAGGCTTCTCCCCTTTTCCCGTACCTGCCATTGCGAGGGCGCACCGTGCCCGTAACGATTCGATTTTGCCTCCGTAGGGGCGGGGTTCTATCCCGCCCGCCGATTTGGTACAGTGTTCATGCGGCGGCACACATGGGTGCCGCCCTACAAAGATTTTAATAATTGCGTAGGGCGGGGTGCCCTCACCCCGCCCGTTCGTTCTGCTCTGCGCTATTTACAAGTCACAAATTTGCCTGCACAAACTGCATGAATTTCTGCGCGGCGGAGGTTTGGGGCACATCCCGCAGGATGCACAGGTCTACGCTCCGGGGCGGAATGGCAAAGTCCGTTTGCAGCTTGCGCAGCTTGCCGGAAGCCAATTCGTTCTTTACGAATTCCTCTGTTACCCCCGCTACACCGAAGCCAATGGCCGCCAGATCCACCAGCAGACTCCGGGCTCCCAGCTCGATCTCCGGGTTCAGATGGTGTCCGTTCTGCAGGAAGAATTTGTCCAGATGCAGGCGGCTGGAAGCCTTACGCTCCAACAGGATCAGCGGGAATCGGATGATCTCCTCCAGGGTGTAGATGTGGTCAAAATTGCAGTCGTAGTCTGCCGCCGCCACAAAAATGGAGTGGGTATCAAAGCAGCGGAAGGTGCTCAGAGAGCTGGCGTCCTGGGGGGTGCTGGCAAAGGCGATGTCCACCTTCCCCGACTGCAGCAGTCCCAGGACCTTGTGGCTGCGGCCGGATATGATTTGAATGTGTACGCCTGGGTACTGGCGGTGGAAGCGGTCTAAATAGGGGAGGAGGAACTGGCTGGTTACTGTGTCGCTGGCGCCGATGGTCAGGTGCCCCACCTGTAATTGCCGGGACTGGGACAGCTTTTCCTCCCCCGTTTCCAGCAGACCCATGGCGCTGCGGACATACTCATAGAGCATTTTGCCGTCCGGGGTCAGGGACACGCCTCGGGAATTGCGCGCAAAGAGCCGGGACTGCAGGTCAGACTCCAATTGCTTGATAGATTGGCTCACGGCGGATTGGGAAATGAATAGGTTCTGTGCCGCTGCGGTGATGTTGCCGGCCTCGGCAACCTCCTTGAAAACGCGGTATAATTCCAGTTTTACAGCCATTTCGTCACCTCGATATTAGAGCTAATAATTGATCTTCAATAAAATATCTGTAATAATTATACCAGCTCTCCGTAAAATTGCAAGCATTTCTTTTATACCCTTGCATAATGGATGGGAAAGTGGTATCATAAAAAAAGTTCTGAAAAGGAGTTTTTTATGAAGAGGATCATAAGCATTTGGAAAAGACAGGACATGATGAACCAGATTCTGCTGGTGGCAGGCTTTATTCTGTGCATTGTGTCTATTTTTATGAAGCAAGCATCCCTCGGATTGATTTTTCTGCTGATTATCTGTGCCTTGGTCGTGGCCAGAAGCGGAAACCGGCGCAAGTGCTTGGGGCGGTTATACGGAGCGCTGTTTTTCCATATGCCGGATGGCGAGATCTATCCGATGACCTTTGAGCAGGTGAAGGCGGAGTATGTCCACGGACAGCGGTCAAAATACGCCGGCAGAAAGGTCATCGTCCGTTTCCCGTACTGCGGCTTGGATGAAAATGGCGACATCGACACGGGCTTTGGACTGATGATCCATGTGCGCCCGGAGCAGCTGCAAAACTGGAAAAAGGGACAGCTGCTGGCCGCAACCGGTATTATCAATGCCAATCACCGGCAGTACTTCTTCATTGATGCAGTGGAGGAGATTCGTCTGACGACCGATAAAGAGGATTTGACCGTTTCGGATGCACCGAAAACGGAAGATCATACAAAACAGGAGGAATAACAAAATGAAATTCATGGTTGAAACATCTGCCCGTCACATTCATCTGACGCAGGAAACTGTAGAGAAGCTGTTTGGTGCCGGTTATCAGCTTACCAAGCGCAAGGACCTGTCTTATCCCGGCCAGTTTGCCTGCAATGAGCGGGTCACCCTGGTGGGTCCCAAGAAGGAAATGGCCAATGTCTCTATCCTGGGCCCTGTGCGTAAGGCCGACCAGGTGGAGGTCTCCGGCTCCGATGCCCGGGCTCTGGGCATTGATGCCCCTGTCCGCGAGAGCGGCCATGTGGAAGGCTCCGGCGCCTGCAAGCTCATTGGGCCTGCCGGTGAGGTGGAGCTGAAGGAGGGCGTCATTATCGCCAAGCGTCACCTGCATGTGCTGGAGAGCGATGCGGAAAAGATGGGCATTAAGAACGGCGAGATTATTCGCGTGGCCTGCGGCGGCGAGGGCCGCAAGCTGATCTTCGATGATGTAGTGGTTCGTGTGAACAAGGACGGCGCTACCACCATGCACATCGATACCGACGAGGCACAGGCTGCCGGTTCCCCCACCGAGGGCGAGATCTTCCGCGGCTGATTTGCTGAGAAGATCAATAAAATCAATAGCAATACAGATAAAGGGCATCTTCCGTAATGAAGATGCCCTTTTATCATGTTTCATTTATTTGCGGAGCTTATCCCAGAGAACGATTTTTCCCGCCTGGCGGCTGCGGTCCATGTCGATAATACGCTGGTTACGGCTGCCACGAAATTGGAGTGAAATATCCTTCTCCTCCGGGATAAAGGGCCCGTCTATGAGAATATCTATGCAGGAGAGAAAGTCCTCGGTAACCTCACAATTGGGGTGAATTTTGGTGAAGGTTTGGGGATCTTTCAGTGTATATCCGGTGAAGCACCAGATGCTTTTTTGGGGGTAGCTTTTTCGGACCCGGTGCAGTAGCGGGAGCAGGGCCCGCTGGTTCTCCGGTTCCAAAGGATCGCCGCCCAGGAGGGTCAGCCCGGATATATAGGGCTTTTCCAGCTCGACGTAAATTTCCCGGGCCGTCTCTTGGGTAAAGGGCTGGCCGAAGCAAAAGTCCCAGGTCTCCGGCTGAAAGCAGTCCCGGCAGCGGTTGCGGCAGCCGGAGACGAACAGGGAGACCCGGACACCCTCGCCGTTGGCTATGTCGCATTTTTTCAGTTCACCATAGTACATGGTTTCTCAACCTCATTTCTGTGAAGGCGGGGCAGGCTGCGCCTGCCCCGCCGATTTTTACAGGGGAGAATTACAGATGCAGGACCCGATCCTTGATCTCCTGGGTGCGGCCTTGATTCCAGAACTGGGTGCCGATGTAGCCGCAGGTACGGCGGGCCACATTCATCTTGTCCTGGTCGGTGTTGCCGCACTGGGGACACTTCCAGATGAGCTTGCCGTCCTCCTCCACCACTTCGATCTCGCCGTCCCAGCCGCAGACCTGGCAGTAGTCGCTCTTGGTGTTCAGCTCGGCGTAGATGATGTGGTCATAGATGAACTTCATTACCTCCAGCACGGCGGGAATATTGTTCTGCATATCCGGGACCTCCACATAGCTGATGGCGCCGCCGGGGGACAGGTGCTGGAACTGGGCCTCGAACTCCAGCTTGGTAAAGGCGTCGATGGGCTCGGTGACATGGACATGGTAGCTATTGGTGATATAGCCCTTGTCGGTGATGCCCTCAATGACGCCGAAGCGCTTTTGCAGGCACTTGGCAAACTTATAGGTGGTGGACTCCAGGGGCGTGCCGTAGAGGGAATAGTCGATATTTTCGGCGGTCTTCCACTCCAGGCATTTTTCGTTCATCTTTTTCATAATGGACAGGGCGAAAGGAGTGGCGGCGGGGTCCGTGTGGCTCTTGCCGGTCATGTATTTCACGCATTCATACAGACCTGCGTAGCCCAGGGAGATAGTGGAGTAGCCGCCGTAAAGGAGCTTGTCGATGACCTCGCCCTTCTTTAGCCTTGCCAGGGCGCCGTACTGCCAGAGGATGGGGGCGGCATCAGAGGTGGTGCCCCTCAGCCGGTCGTGACGGCAGCGGAGGGCGCGGTGGCACAGCTCCAGGCGCTCATCAAAAATTTTCCAGAACTTCTCGATATTGCCGCCGGAGGACAGGGCCACATCCGGCAGGTTGATGGTGACCACGCCCTGGTTAAAGCGGCCGTAGTACTTGTGCTTGCCGGGCTCATAGTTACCGGCATTGGCGATATTGCCCACTCCGGCGTCGGTGAAGCGGTCGGGGGTCAGGAAGGAGCGGCAGCCCATGCAGGTGTAAACATCGCCCTTGAGCTCCTTCATCTTCTTCTCGGAAATATAGTCGGGCACCATGCGGCGGGCGGTACACTTGGCGGCCAGCTCTGTGAGATACCAGTAGGGGGAGTCCTCGTGAATGTTATCCTCCTCCAAAGTGTAAATAAGCTTGGGGAAGGCAGGCGTGACCCAGATGCCCTTTTCGTTTTTCACGCCCTGGTAGCGCTGGAGGAGCATCTCCTCGATAATCATAGCCAGGTCTTTCTTTTCCCGCTCATTGCGGGCCTCATTCAAATACATGAAAACGGTGATGAAGGGGGCCTGGCCGTTGGTGGTCAGGAGAGTCACCACCTGGTACTGGATGGTCTGAACGCCGCGGCGGATCTCCTCCCGCAGACGGGTCTCTACCAGCTCGCTGATCTTCTCCTCGCCGGGATCCACACCGATGGAAGCCATCTCCCCTTGGACGATCTTGCGAATCTTCTGACGGCTGACCTCTACAAAGGGAGCCAGATGGGTGAGGCTGATGGACTGGCCGCCGTACTGGTTGCTGGCCACCTGAGCCACGATCTGGGTGGCAATGTTACAGGCGGTGGCAAAGCTGTGGGGCCGCTCAATGAGGGTACCGGTGATGACAGTGCCGTTTTGCAGCATATCATCCAGATTCACCAGGTCGCAGTTGTGCATATGCTGGGCGTAATAATCGCTGTCGTGGAAGTGGATGATGCCCTCCCGATGGGCCTCGACAATCTCCGGGGGCAGCAGAATGCGCTCGCTGAGGTCGCGGCTGACCTCACCGGCCATGTAGTCCCGCTGGGTGGAGTTAACAACGGGGTTTTTATTGGAATTCTCCTGCTTGGCCTCCTCGTTATTGCACTCGATGAGGGAGAGAATCTTGTCGTCGGTTGTGTTGGACTTGCGTACCAGGGAGCGGGTATAGCGATAGGTGATGTAATGCTTGGCCACCTCAAAGGCACCGTGGGCCATGATGTAATGCTCCACCATGTCCTGGATTTCCTCCACAGTGGGGGCGCGGCCGATCTTCTGGCACTGGAGTTCCACGGACTCGGCAATGCGCTGGATCTGCACGGGGGTCATGCGGTCCACTTCCTCCACGGAGTCGTTGGCCTTGGTGATGGCAACGATGATCTTCGTGATGTCGAAGGCCACCTCGGAACCGTTGCGCTTGATGATCTTCATTTCTATATCCTCCTCTGCCCTCCGGGCATATATATTCTGTGCGTGTACTTATCGTACACTATATATTGTGGGTTTGCAAGGGTGCAATGCACAAAATATGGGGAGAATCTGTGCCAAATTTAAGAGGTGAATTTTGGAGGAACAAACAAAAGGCAAAAAATGTGGTAATTATATGCCTGGATCAGACACAAAATATAGTATGAAAAAGGTGGAACGGAAAAAGAGTGCTGCCATAGGGGGGGCCGATTTATATAGCGGAGGGAATCAGATGGAAAAAGGCAAGGAAGAAAATGGGGAGAGAGGGTAGAGAATGTATTGACAAGCGGGGAATTTGTGATAAAATAAGAAAAAATGCTGAGAGGAAGTAAAGCAAATAGCCGGTCCGAAGCGAGACGGGGGTAGGTGAAAGCCCGTTGGATGCAGGCGTTTGTGTGCCACTTCGGAGCGGCCGGTGAGGAGCCGGACGGTGCATCCCCGTTACAGGATGGCTAAGAGGGCAGAGCTTTCTGCCGAATTAGGGTGGTACCGTGGAGTTTAACTTCGCCCCTATGTGTGGGGCGGAGTTTTTATTTTTTATGAGGTGGTCAAGTGGCATATCGAATCGTGAATATGGAGGAGGACCCCCGCAGCGGACAGTTTGCCTACTTCCGAGCTATGGCAGACCCCTGGGCGGGCATTACCGTGGAGGTGGACATTACGGAGTTTCACGCCGCCCTGGACGGCAGACCCTTTTTTCTCAGCTTCCTTTATGCCCTGACCCGGGCGGCCAACGCCGTGCCGGAGCTGCGGCGGCGGCTGCTGGACGGGCAGGTGGTGGAATTTGACCGATGCTGTCCCTCCTACACGGCCATGAAGGACAGCGGTGTGTATGTATACTGCCTGGTAGACAGCGGGCTTTTACCCTATGAGGATTTTTTGGCCGACGGCAAGCGGCGGCAGGCGGAGGCACTGAAGGGGGAGGGGCTGGCAGAAAGCGGCGATCCGCTGAGCAACTTCTTTGTCTCCTGCGTGCCCTGGCTGGCTTACACCCAGCTCAAGCACCCTGTGACCGGGCCGGAGGATACGAATCCGCGGTTTTCCTGGGGGAAATTCACGGAGATGAACGGACGGGTAACGATGCCGGTGACGATCTTCGTGAATCACGCTTTGGCGGACGGACTGCACATAGCCCGGTTTTATGAAAATTTGGACCAAGAACTCGCTGAAATTGTTAAGCAAATTAAAAATTCATAATAAAGGAGCAAAAAACTATGAGTCATCCCTATCATGGCCTCAATGAGCTGCGGGAAATGTTCCTGAGCTACTTTGAGAGCAAGGGCCATCTGCGCCTGCCCAGCTTTTCGCTGGTGCCCCAAAACGACAAGTCTATCCTGCTCATTAACGCCGGTATGACACCCATGAAGCCCTGGTTCAAGGGGGAGGAGGAGCCGCCCCGGCACCGGGTCTGCACCTGCCAGAAGTGCATTCGCACCGGCGACATCGACAATGTGGGCCACACAGCCCGGCACGGCACCTATTTTGAGATGCTGGGCAACTTCTCCTTCGGCGACTACTTCAAGCACGAGGCCATTGCCTGGAGCTGGGAGTTTCTGACCAAGGTGGTAGGGCTGGAGGAGGATCGGCTGTATCCCTCCGTATATGAGAGCGACGACGAGGCCTTTGACATCTGGAATCAGGAGGTCGGTATTCCCAAGGAAAGAATCTTCCGCTTCGGCAAGGAGGATAACTTCTGGGAGCATGGTTCCGGTCCCTGCGGTCCCTGCTCGGAAATCTACTACGACCGGGGGGAGAAATACGGCTGCGGTAAGCCCGGGTGTACCGTGGGCTGCGACTGCGACCGGTATATCGAGATCTGGAACAATGTGTTCTCTCAGTTCGATAACGACGGACACAACAACTACACGGAGCTGAAGCAGAAGAATATCGACACCGGCATGGGTCTGGAGCGGCTGGCAGTGGTGTGCCAGGATGTGGACTCCCTGTTTGATGTGGATACGGTGATGAACATTACCAACAAGGTTTCCCAGCTTACCGGGGCATTCTATGGCCAAAGCCAGAAGCGGGATGTGTCACTTCGGGTCATCACAGACCATATCCGGGCAGCTACCTTTATGATCTGTGACGGCATCCTGCCCTCCAATGAGGGACGGGGCTATGTGCTGCGGCGGCTGCTGCGGCGGGCGGCCCGGCACGGAAAGCTTTTGGGCGTGAATGAGCCGTTCCTGTATCGGATCGTGGACACGGTGGTCCATGAAAACGAGTGCCAGTACGGTGATCTGCGGGAGAAGCAGACCTATATCACCAAGGTCATCCGCACCGAGGAGGAGAGCTTTGCCCGGACCATCGACGGCGGTATGCGCATCTTTGCAGAGATGCTGGCCGAGCACCAAGCCAAGGGGGAGACGGTATTCTCCGGTGCAGACGCTTTTAAGCTGTATGATACCTTTGGCTTCCCCATTGATCTGACGGCCGAGATGGCTGCGGACGAGGGGCTGACGGTGGACGAGGATGCCTTCCGCCGACTGATGCAGGAGCAGAAGGAGCGGGCCCGGGAGGCTCGGAAGGCTTTGGGCGATCTGGGCTGGGCCGGTGTGGAATTCGGTAAGGATGTGCCGTCTACGGAGTTCGTGGGCTATGACCGGACAAGCTGCGAGGCTACGGTGGTGGCCCTGGTGCGTGAGGATGAGCTGTGCGGCCGGATAGAGGCCGGAAGCGATGGCATTGTGGTGCTGGATCAGTCTCCGTTCTACGCAGAAATGGGCGGCCAGGTGGCAGACCACGGCGTTATTACTGCGAAGGGAATGACCTTTACAGTTACGGATGTGCAAAAGAATAAGGGCGGAAAGTTCATGCACTATGGACATCTGGCCGAGGGTGAGCTGGCAGTAGGCGACAGCGTGGAGGCTTCCATTGACTGCCAGCGGCGCAAGGCCATCTGCCGGGCCCACACCACCACTCATCTGCTGGATGCGGCGCTTAAAAAAGTGCTGGGCGACCATGTGCATCAGGCGGGCTCCTTGGTGGAGCCGGACCGACTCCGCTTTGACTTTACCCATTTTGAGGCCATTACGCCGGAGCAGCTGAGCCAGGTAGAGTGGATGGTCAACGACGCCATTTTGGAGGGCTATCCCGTGGTAACGGAGGTGTTACCCATTGAGGAGGCGAAGAAAAAGGGCGCGGTGGCTATGTTCGGCGAGAAGTACGGCGAGACCGTGCGCGTAGTGGAGATGGGCGACTTTTCCATGGAGTTCTGCGGAGGCACGCACCTGGATAACACCGCCAAGGCAGGGCCCTTCCGCATCAAATCCGAGAGCAGCGTTGCCTCCGGTGTGCGGCGTATGGAGGCCACCTGCGGGCGGCTGAGCCTGGAGAGTATGGAAAAGAGCCACAGCGTGCTGTCCAAGGCGGCCCAGTTCCTCAAGACCGCCCCTGCGGGACTGCTGGAACGCATGGAGCAGCAGGCCGGCGAGATGAAGCAGCTGCGTCAGGCGGTAGATAAATTCAAGGCGGAGGCGTCCTTAGGGGAGGCCAAGCAGTTCCTGGCGGCGGCTAAAACGGTGAAGGGCCTGCATGTGCTTACCGCTACCCGAGAGGGCTTGGATGCCAATGCTCTGCGCAAGATGGGCGACTTCCTGCGGGATAAAGACCCTGCGGTGGTAGGCGTGCTGGCCAGCATCTCCGGAGAGAAGATCACCTTCCTGGCGGTGTGTGGTAAGGAGGCCGTGGCGAAGGGTGTAAAGGCCGGAGACCTGGTGAAGATGGTGTCCGGCATCTGCGGCGGCAAGGGCGGCGGTAAGCCCGACAGCGCTATGGGCGGCGGCAACGACCCGCTGAAGGTAGACGATGCTCTGGCGGCGGTAGATGACTTTGTGTCGGAAAAGCTGGGCTGAGATGATACCGAATGACCCTGTGATGCTGCTGAGCTTCGTGAATATGAAGCTGCGGGATGAGTTTAGCGACCTGGACGAGTTATGCGGTGCCCTGGATGTGAGCCGGGAAGATCTGGAGCGTCGGCTGAAGGCTCTGGGCTATGCGTATAACGAAAAAACGAATCAATTTAAATAGAAAGGAGCAGACCCTATGAAGAACGATTGCCTTTTCTGCGCTATTGCGGCGGGGGAGATCCCGTCCAACAAAGTGTATGAGGACGACCTGTGCTATGCCTTTTATGACATTGCACCCCAGGCGCCCACCCATTTCCTGGTGATTCCCAAGAGCCACATCGGCTCCGTGGCGGAGGTCAGCGGAGATAACAGCGCTGTGGTGGCCCACATCTTTGAGGTCATCGCCAAGGTGACCAAGGAGCTGGGACTGGAGAGCTACCGGGTGGTGTCCAACATTGGTGAACAGGCCGGCCAGAGCGTGCATCATCTGCACTTCCATGTGCTGTCCGGCCGGGATATGACCTGGCCTCCGGGCTAAAAAGTGGATGAGAATAGAAAGAGGACGGCTTGCGGGCCGTCCTCTTTTCTTGTGGGGGTGCGGTGGGGCGGGCCGATGTAGGCATCGGCCCCTACGAAAGCGTTGATTGATGGTACGGTGCAAGACCGGGCGGACAGAGGCATCCACCCCTACATAGAGACAAGATGCATGGTGCAAGACCGGGCGGGGTAGAACCCCGCTCCTACGGATGACATGATGGTGCGTGGAAGCGGGGCGTCGGGGACGCCGCCCCCTACGGGTGCGTTGATTGATGGTGCGGAGAACGCAATTTTAGGGGATTATTTACAGCCTGTTTACAGTATAAATGCGGCTGTCCCTTGCAAAAAACGGGGAAATGCTGTACGATATATGTACTGGAAGATTCCGTATTTTTAGTGTCCGTATCAAACGAAAACTTGGAAACGGAGTGTGATCATATGAAAAGAATGATTTTATCCGCTGTGTTGTTTTTAGTTGTGTTTATTGGTACATATCTGATCGTTTGTTTTTTGATCCCCGGAATGAGACTTAAGTTGGACGCAGAGCCGAGAGAATATTTCATTGCATGCATTACCCACATGGTCGGGTTCAAAGCGGCGGTGTCGGCTGTGGCTGCACTTGTAGTCGGCGCGCTTCCCTGGATTTTTAGGAAAAAAGTATAAGCGAATTTCAAATATAACGATTAGCAGGAGCAGGGCGCGGCGGTGCCTTGCTCCTGTTTCTTTATTTATATAAGCCCAAAGCCGACTTGAAAATTCAAGTCGGCTTTGGGCTATTGGGGGGGTGAAAGATGAAAAATTGGAAAGAAGTGAGATTTAGAATTTATACTCCACATACAGCTCCCGGGGGGTGCTGGGGTCTGTGGGGACGACTGCGGGAGCGGCCGGGGCGGCGGGCTTATCGCGGTTGGCGATGAACTTGGGCGCCACCTGAGGGAAGAGGGCCAGAGACAGGACATCCTCCTCGCTCTTGGCAATGTCCTTGTACTCCTCTTTGTATTTCTCCAGCTCCGGCTCCAGTAGGTCCGCCGGGCGGCAGGTGATGACATCCTCGGGGGCAATGCCTGCCTTAGCCCTGACCTCTTCATTGACCTGGCCGGGCAGCTTGCCGTATTCGCCACGAAGCATGGCCTTGGATTCCTTGGGGAAAACCTTATAGCGCTCGCCCATGATGATATTCATAACGGCCTGGGTGCCCACGATTTGGGAGGAGGGCGTCACCAGGGGCGGGTAGCCGAAGTCCTTACGGACCCGGGGAATTTCCGCCAGCACATCGTAATATTTATCCTCCTTGCCCGCCTGCTTCAGCTGGGAGATCAAGTTGGAAAGCATACCGCCGGGCACCTGATACAGCAGCGTATTGGTGTCCACCCGCAGGACCTTGGGGTCCAGGATACCTGCATCCTGGAGACGCTGGGCCACCTTACGGAAATGGACAGCGGCTTCGCTCATCTTGCCCAGGTCCAGGCCCGTATCACGGACAGTGCCCTTCAGCGTGGCTACCAAAGACTCGGTGGCGGGCTGGCTGGTGCCGTTAGCCAAGGGGGAGAGGGCCGTATCCACGATGTCTACGCCTGCGTAGGCCGCCATCAGCAGCGTCATATCGCCGGTGCCGGAGGTATTGTGGGTATGGAGGTGGATGGGGACGGAAACGGTTTCCTTCAGAGCCTTGACCAGGGAATAGGCGTCCATGGGCAGGAGAAGGTTCGCCATATCCTTGATGCAGATGGCATCAGCGCCCATCTGCTCCAGCTCCTTGGCCAGCTTTACGAAATAGGCCTCGTTGTGAATGGGGGAGATGGTGTAGGACAGGGTGGCCTCCACCTGGCCGCCATATTTTTTTGTGGACTTTATGGCCTGCTCCAGGTTGCGCACATCGTTCAGAGCGTCGAAAATACGGATGATGTCGATGCCGTTTTCAATGGATTTGCGACAGAAGGCATCTACCACATCGTCGGCATAGTGCTTGTAGCCCAGGATATTCTGGCCCCGGAAGAGCATTTGCAGCTTGGTGTGGGGCAGACCCTTTTTTAGGGTGCGCAGGCGCTGCCAGGGATCCTCGTTGAGAAAACGCATACACGCATCGAAGGTGGCGCCGCCCCAGCACTCCAGGGAGTAATAGCCGATGGAATCCAGCACCTCCAGGGCGGGCAGCATATCCTCAATGGTCATGCGGGTGGCCGCCTGGGACTGATGGGCATCCCGGAGGATGGTATCGGTGATCAGCAGGGGCTTATTGGATAAAAATTCCATAGTGATTTACCTCCTTTAACCGTACAGGGAGATCAGCACGCCGGCAGCGATGGCCGAGCCGATGACACCGGCCACATTGGGGCCCATGGCGTGCATCAAGAGGAAGTTGCCGGGGTTATACTGCTGGCCCACCTTCTGGGAGACACGGGCGGCCATGGGGACGGCGGAAACACCGGCGGAGCCGATAAGGGGGTTGATCTTTTCCTTCAGGAACAGGTTCATAAACTTAGCCAGCAGCACGCCGCCTGCGGTGCCGAAGGCGAAGGCCACAACGCCCATGCCCAGGATGCCCAGGGTCTTAGGACTGAGGAAGGTGGCGGCGGTGGCGGTGGCGCCGACAGAGATGCCCAGGAAAATGGTGACGATGTTCATCAGCTCATTCTGCATGGTCTTGCTGAGGCGGTCCAGCACGCCGCACTCCTTAGCCAGATTGCCCAGCATCAGGCAGGCAATCAGGGGAGCGGCAGAGGGGACCAGCAGCGCAACAAACACGGTGACCACTACCGGGAAGAAAATCTTCTCCTTTTTGCTTACCTGGCGCAGGGGTTTCATAACGATCTGCCGCTCTTTTTCCGTGGTCAGAGCCTTCATGATGGGGGGCTGGATCACCGGGACCAGGGCCATGTAGGAATAGGCTGACACGGCGATGGGGCCCAGTAGAGCCGGGGCCAGCATGGCGGTGACGAAGATAGCTGTGGGGCCGTCGGCACCGCCGATGATGCCAACAGAGGAGGCCTCCGCACCGGTGAAGCCCAGGAGACGGCAGCCGATGAAGGTGATGAAGATGCCCAGCTGCGCGGCTGCGCCCAGCAGCAGGCTCTTGGGATTGGCGATCAGGGGGCCGAAGTCAGTCATGGCACCCACGCCCATGAAGATGAGACAGGGATAGATGCCCAGCTTGATGCCCAGGTACAGGACATCAATGAGGCCCACGGAGACAGTAACGCTGCTGAGCGTTACACCGCTGGCGGCGGCGAACTGCTCCGCTGCCACCAGGGTCTGGACCTGGACGGAGAGGGAGGTCACCGCGTCGCCGGTAGAGGCGGCGATTTGAGTGGCGGCCTGGCTCAAAGTGTCAGCATTAAAGAGGCTCTGAGCGGCGGTCCAGAGGGAGTCCACATAGGGCTGCAGCACATCGGCGGAAACACCGCTGCTCAGCATCTCGGACAGGAAACTGGCCGTGATGGGCTCGCCCTGAAAAATATCCCAGTGGACATGGCCGCCGGCAAAGAGGATCTCGTGGAACATACCCGAACCGGGCAGATTGGTCACCAGCATCCCGATGGCAATGGGCACCAGCAGCAGCGGCTCATATTTCTTTTTGATGCCAAAGAACAGGAGAACGCAGGAAATGCAAATCATAACCAGGCATTTCCAGTTATCTCCCTGGGTAAATTGGAAAAATCCGGTACTGGTGAGGAAATTGGCAATAGCTTCCATACAGCGGACCTCCGCTTAACCGATGACGCACAGCAGCGTTCCGGACTCCACGGCAGCGCCCTTGGAAACGCTGACGGAAACTACCTTGCCGTCGCAGGGAGACATGATCTCATTTTCCATTTTCATAGCCTCCAGGATCATCAGGACCTGACCCTTTTTCACGGTATCGCCGGCAGAGATATTCACGCTGAGGATGTTGCCGGGCATGGGGGAAGTGATCTGCTCACCGCCGGCGGGGGCAGAGGAAACGGGCGCGGCAGGGGCGGGAGCGACAGCGGGGGCTGCTATGGGCGCGGTGGAGCCGGTGATCTCCTCCAGCTCAACTTCGTAGACGGTGCCGTTTACATTCACTCTGTACTTTTTCATTTATAATATCCTCCAAATCAGATTTGTTTCATAGAGATAATACGGATGGCTGAAATGTCGGTGCCCATATCCTCGGCGATAGCGGCGGAGACAGCGGCAATCAGCTCCGGCCGGATGGCGGGCTTAGGCGCATCGGCCGGAACGGCCACGGGGGCCGGGGCGACAGACTTGGCGTCGGATTTGCGGCAGACATAGCTCATCAGTGTTACCAGCAGAATGATGCAGACCAGGCCGACAAACACCGTACCGATGCCCATTAAGCATACGAAAAGATTGGAATAGTCCATGGGCAATTTCCTCCTACATCGAAATTTGAGACCATTGTAGCAAAAATTTTGTGCAAATTCAATAGCTGCAAAGAAACAGACTAAAAATTCAACAGAATAGCTAAAAAAATTTTAGATATTGCTGGAAAAATAACAAAGTCTTTTCTTTTAAAGAATCTTATGTTATAGTGACCCTATTAGATGCAAATAATACGGAGGTTTTTTTCCCAATGCGATACGAAGAAGTACAGTCGGCGGTGTTTTTGACTCGGCCGAATCGATTTATTGCGCATGTGCTTTTGCAGGGGCAGGAGGTAGTCTGCCATGTGAAAAACACCGGCCGGTGCCGGGAGCTTCTGCGACCCGGTGGGCAGGTTTGGTTGGAAAAGGGGAGAGGGGCCAAACGGAAAACGGCCTGGGACCTCATCGCTGTGCAGAAGGGCGAGCGGCTGGTGAACATGGATGCGCAGGCGCCCAATCGGGCCTTTGGCGAGTGGGCGAGAAATCTGGAGCCGGGGATCGTGAGCGTGCGGCCGGAGGTGTTTTTTGAGGATAGCAGGCTGGATTTTTTGCTGGAGACAGAGCGGGGAAAGCACTATGTAGAGGTGAAGGGCGTGACATTGGAGAGCGGCGGACATGTGTATTTTCCCGATGCGCCTACGGAGCGGGGGGTGCGGCACTTGCACACACTGATACGGGCAGTGGAGCAGGGATACCGGGCGACGGTGTTTTTCGTGGTGCAGATGGGGGATGTGCTGGATTTTGCACCCAACGACGAGACGCATCCGGCTTTTGGCCAGGCTCTGCGCCAGGCGGCGAAGGCGGGAGTGCAGGTGCGGGCTTTTTGCTGCCGGGTTACACCGGAGGAAATGGAGATAGATCGGGAGATACCGGTGATTTTATAGAATAAAAAATGAGCGAGACGATAGAATCATCGTCTCGCTCAACAATTAACAGAGTATTACAGCAGCAGAATGCCGGCTTTTTGGCAGGCGTCTACCGTGTCCTTATCCCACTGACTGGCCTGGACCTCGCCGATGTGGCAGGTGCCGATCATCAGCATACACAGGCGGCTTTGGCCGATGCCGCCGCCGATGGTCAGGGGGAGCTGGCCGCTAAGCAGCAGCTTGTGGAAGGGCAGCGCACTGCGCTCCTCACAGCCGCGCTTTTTCAGCTGATAGCGCATAGAGTCCTCGTCTACGCGGATGCCCATGGAGGAAATCTCAAAGCTGCGCTGAAGCACATCGTTCCACATGAGGATGTCGCCATTCAGAGCCCAGTCGTCATAGTCGGGAGCGCGGCCATCGTGGGGCTTGCCGGAGCGCTTAAGATTGTCGCCGATCTGCATGAGGAAAACGGTGTGATGCTCCCGGCAAATGGCGTCCTCCCGCTCCTTGGGAGTCTTATCGGGCCAGCGGTCCTCCAGCTCCTGGGTGGTGACGAAATAAACCTCCCGGTCCAGCTTGGTGTGCAGGCTGGGGAAGGCGATCTGCAGGGCGTCGTTGGTCTCACACACGGCACCTACGATAGCGCGTACGGTCTGGCGTAGATAACCCTCGGTACGGTCCTCCCGGGAGATGACCTTTTCCCAGTCCCACTGGTCCACATAGATGGAGTGGGTGTTGTCCACCTCTTCGTCACGGCGGATGGCGTTCATATCCGTAAACAGGCCCTTGCCCACATTGAACTCATATTTCTTCAGCGCCAGACGCTTCCACTTGGCCAGGGAATGTACCACCTGGGCCGTGGTGCCCACATCGGGAATATCGAAAGAGACGGGGCGCTCTACACCATTGAGGTTATCGTTCAGACCCGAATTCTCATCGACGAACAGAGGGGCGGACACTCGGCGCAGATTCAGTGCCTGACCGAGGTTGACCTGGAAATTGCTCTTGATGAACTCGATGGCGCGCTGCATTTCATACACGGACAGCGGTGTTTTGTACCCTTCGGGAATAACGATTTTGCTCATGTTGGTTATCACCTTTCTATAAAAATAACTGATTAATTATAATATGTACCGCCGGGAAAAGCAAGAAAAAACTGCCCAAATTCGTGCCGAAATCGCAGAATGCGGGCAGTTTTTTCCTATTCGTTTTAACAGTAGGCCTTCATCATGGCCCGGAAGGCCGGGAGGGAGCGGCGAATCATATCATTGGAGACGCAGTAGCTCAGGCGGAAATAGCCCGGGCAGCCGAAGCCGTCGGCCGGAACCACCAGGAGATTATGCTCCCGCTTGGCTTTTTCGGAGAAGGCATTGGCGTCGCCGCCGGGAGCCTTGACAAACAGGTAAAAGGCACCGTCGGGCTTGGCACATTCGTAACCCATTTCCCGGAGGCTGTTATACAGCAGGGTGCGATTTTCATCGTAGGCCTGCAGGTCGGGCTGCTCCCGGGCGCACAGACCCACAACCTTCTGCATCAGCGTGGGCGGGCATACATGGCCTATGGCCCGGGCGGCACCGGAGACGGTGGCGTAAACGGCAGCGCTGTCCTCGGCGAAGGAGGGAACATAGACATAGCCGATGCGCTCACCGGGGAGGGACAGAGACTTGGAGTAAGAATAGCAGACAATGGTATTTTTATATAGATTGGGGATAAAGGGCACCTTTACACCACCGTAGACCAGCTCACGGTAGGGCTCATCGGCGATGATGTAGATGGGGTGGCCGTATTGACTGCTCTTGCGCTCTAAGAGGGCGGCCAGACCCCGGAGAGTCTCCTCGGTATAGACCACGCCGGAGGGATTATTCGGGGAGTTGACAATGATGGCCTGGGTGTGGGGGGTGATGCGCTGCTCCACCTGGTCCAAATGTACCTGGAAAGCCTCGGTGTCCGCCGGGACCATCACCATCTTACCGCCGTTGGCGGCGATGAAGGGAGCGTACTCCGGGAAAAACGGGGCGATAACCATGATCTCGCTGTCACCGTCCACCACCAGGGCCTTGATGACGGAAATGAGGGCCGGAGCTGCACCGCAGGTGAGAAAGAGTTCACTGGCCTTTACAGGCAGGCCGAAGCGATGGGAGAGATCGTCGGCGATGGCCTGGCGGGGCTCCTCAAAGCCGGGGGCCATGGAGTAGCCGTGGAGATGGATGGAATCGGTCTCGTCCACGATTTTGTGGATGGATGCGTTGACCTTCTTCGGTGCGGGAATACTGGGGTTTCCCAGGGAATAATCGAAAACATTCTCGGGGCCCACCAGCTTTGCCTGCTCCAGGCCGTAGGCGAAGAGTTGACGGATCACAGAGGGAGCTGTGCCCAAGTTATAAAAGGTTTGATTGACCATGCGAATTCTCCTTTTTCAAAATTAAGCCAGGTGCATCCGCTGAGCCAGCACACTGCCGGCGGCGATGGAGGCCAGCTTGGACTCAGCACTGTCGCTGCGGGAGACCAGAACGATGGGGACCTTCGCACCCAGGATGATACCTGCGTTCTTGGCACCGCCGAAGAGAGAGGCGGCCTTGCCAATGCCGTTGCCCACCTCATAGTTGGGAACCAGGAGGATGTCGGCATCGCCTGCGCCGGGGGCTGTAAAGTGCTTATGCTTGCAGGCCTCCTTGCTTACGGCCAGGTCCAAGGCCACAGGGCCGCAGACCTGCATATTGTACTTGGCCCAGCGGTCCGTCATTTTGGTCAGGGCATCGGCATCCACGGTGGACTGGACCTTGGGATTCACCTGCTCCGCCCCGCAGATGCAGGCGGCGTTGATGGAAGTATAGCCCAGGGCCTGAAGCACAGCGGCGGCATTTTCCAGAATCTCCGCTTTTTTCTCCAGGTCGGGGAAGGTGTTCACGCCACCGTCAGTGAGAATGAGCATCTTGCCCAGGGCGGGAATTTCATAGAACATACAGTGGGTGGTTAGGTGGGAGGTACGCAGGCCCTGTTCCTTATTGAATACGGCGCGCATCAGGTCCGCTGTGCCCAGGATGCCCTTCATCAGGAAGTTAGCCTTGCCTTGGGCGCAGAGAGACACGGCCTGTGCGGCGCAGTCGGTATCCGAGTCGGCAGGAACAATCTGATAGGCATCGGGATCCTCGTGCTGCTCCCGGAGCATACGGCGAATCTCGTCAGCATGGCCCACCAAAATGGGAGTGGCAATGCCCTCCCGGCGGGCGGCGACCACGGCCTCAATGACGGGCTCATCGTGGGCAGCCGCTACGGCGATGACACCGCTGGCACCGCCTTTGGCGGCGTCTACGATGCCCTGAATGGTGTTAATCATGAAAATCAGCCTCCTTATCAAGGCGATTATATAGTATTTCAGGGACGGCGTCAATAAATTTTACCGAATGATTTGGTAAAAAATATGTCAAGAAAGTGTCGGGGCAGGTGGGTTGACGAAAGAGAAATGCTTTGTTATAGTATACAATGTCTGTTAAAATTTGTTTAAGGAGCAGAGAGATGAAGGAAATAAAAATCATCCCACTGGCCACGGCCTATGCGGGATGTTTCTTGGGGGCCGGGTTTGTGTCCGGCCAAGAGTTATGGCAGTTTTTCGGCGAATTCGGTGTGAAGGGATATGTGGGGCTGCTGATAGCCTGCGGGCTGCTGGTGGCTTTCGGCATTGTGATGATGCGGCTTTTGCAGCTTTCGGGGCTGGAAAATGTGGAGGAGGTCATGATTCCGTGGAATGTGCCGATTCTGCGGCGGCTCTCCGGGGTAATCCTGAATGTATTCCTTCTGGGTGTGGTCATCATCATGACCGCCGGGGTAGGCGCGGCCATGGAGCAGCTTTTGTCCGTGCCGTCGGCTTTGGCGTCGGCTGTGTTCGTGGTACTGCTGGGCGTGGTGGCCCTGCTGGGCGTTTCGGGCATGATGAAGGTGTTTTCCGCCCTGGTGCCCATTATCGTCATTGCTACCCTGGGCTTCGCGGTGATGAGCTGGGTGGAGTTCGGCACGGAGGGGATATTGACCCTGCCGGAGCAGGCGCATAATAACCCCTTGATGCCCACCTGGTTCGTGGCGGCGCTGACCTATGTGGCCTATAATCTGCTGGGGGCCATCGGCATTATGGCGCCCCTGGGAAAGTATCTGAAGGGGAGAAAGACCGCGATTTTCGGCATCGCCCTGGGCGGGCTGCTGTTGGCGGTGGTGGCCGGGAGCGTACTGACATCGCTCTCGGGCTACCTGGACGCCACGGCGGCCCAGATGCCCATGGTGGCCCTGGCCTCCCGGCTGAACCCGGCTCTGGGCATCGTGTACGGGATGCTGCTGCTATTCGGAATGTTCAGCAATGCGCTGGCGTCGTTGGTGGCCTTTATGGAGTACATGAACAGCAACATTCGTGTGCTGAATACACACCGAAAGAGCACCATGGCGGTGCTGATGGTGCTGGTGTGGGCGGCCAGTCTGGCAGGCTTCGGCAACCTGGTGGGAACGGTGTTCCCGGTGTTCGGCTACATCGGCATCGGCATTATCGTGTGTATCTGCATCCACTATGCACAGTGCTTGCGGCGGAAAAAGGTTGTAAAAGTAAAGAACATTACAGAGACTGATAGACCTCAATAAATTTCCTTGTAATCCGGGCGGTCAAGCCCCAGAGAGGATAGGGGAGGCCCCGGTATACGGGCACCTCCATGCTGCCGGGGGCCCAGGCGTAGTCTGCCGGGGTGTGTACCGCATCGTAGGGAAAATCCGTCCCGACCTCCGGGCGGAGCGGATAGCGGAAAAGCTGAGGGGGATTTTCCAGGAGCCAGGCGACGGGCACGGTGAAAACCGTGCTGACCTCCGGAGGATTCAGGGTCAGATTTTCCTCGCACCGGGGAGGAAGCAGACCCACCACCGGGTACATGAGGGCCTCGGAGCGCAGGTAGAGAAAGTCCGCCGGGCCAAAAAGCTGTATCCGGTGCGGCGGGATGCCCAGCTCCTCGCTGGTTTCCCGCAGGGCGCACTGGGCGGGCGTTTCTCCCGGCTCCATATGTCCGCCGGGGAAGCAGACCTCACTGCGGTGATGGTGCAGGGAGGAAGCGCGGACCTCGTAGAGCAGGTGAAGCCCATCCTCCTTCTCCAGCAGGGGAACAAGTACGGCGTAGGCACCGGAGGCATCCTGCAGGGTAGGGGTATGATGGCTGTAATAGGATTTGAGTGTGTGTATGTCCATAGGCGAGCCCTCCATTTTCTGAAAGTATAGCATATTTTGCACGGACTTAAAAGAAAGAAATCCCCTCACCCGTAACGGATGAGGGGATAATTCAGCTATTTAGCTATTTAGCTGTGGAGTTTCGCCGGTCAGCAGCCGCAGCCGCAGCCGTTCTGGTTGTTGTTGCAGCCGCAGCCGCAGCCGTTGCCGCAGAACAGGAACAGGATGATGACGCAGATGATGATCCAGCAGCTATTCCCCTGATTGCACATAATGTGACCTCCCTATGAAATTTACGGCCATGTCGCTGGCCTCAATCCATAGTATGCGCGGCGGGAGGAAAGGTGCGTCAGGGTCGGGAAATGCGATAGCTTAGGGTCAGGAGCGTGTCCACAAAGTGAACATCCTCGAAGAAAACATCGGGCTTATCCGTGCTCAGCTCCACATTGGTGAAGTTCCAAAAGCCCTTGATACCCAGGTCGATAAGGCGGCTGGCCATGGGCTGGGCCACATGCTGGGGAACGGTAAGCACCGCCACATCGGGCCGATAGTCGACAATATACTGCTCCAGCTCGTCCATGGAGCGGATGGTGACAGCATGGATGCTGGTGCCGATGAGGTCGGGGGAGACATCAAAGGCGGTGTCCACATGGAAGCCGACCTTTTCAAAGTCGAAGTTCTGCAGCAGAGCGTGGCCCAAATGGCCTACGCCGATGATGATAAGGCGGTGGCCCTTGTCGATGCCCAGGATATGCCCGATCTCGGAGCGAAGCTCGGCCACATTGTAGCCATAGCCCTGCTGACCGAACTCACCGAAGCAGCTCAAATCCTGGCGGATCTGGGAGGCGGTGATATCCATTTTGCTGCCCAGGGAGTTGGAGGAGATGCGCACAACGCCCTTGTTATACAGGTCGTCTAAATAGCGGTAGTAACGGGGGAGACGGTGGATGACAGCGTCGGAGACTTTTTGCTTTTTCATGTATAGGATCGGTCCTTTTCATTGGCGTTAATTTCAGGAAATAGTTTACCGCAGAAAACATGAGTTGTCAACTTTTTTAACAATGTTTTTAAAAAAAACTATAAGATTATTTAAAATAAGTATGTTGGGTGTGCATTAGGACCGGGAATGGCCAACCCCATTTTTAGTGCAGCCGTTGCTCAGTGCATGGGGCAGCCGTGGTGCCGGGGGCCGTCTTTTTCCCGGCGCAGAGCACGCTCACAGATCATTTCGCCGGCGATGGAGACGGCGATCTCCTCCGGGGTGACGGCCTTGATGGCTATGCCCACGGGGGTGTGAACACTGGCAATGGCGGTCTCCTGGACTCCGGCGGCCCGGAGGCGGGCATTGACGGAGGCGGTTTTAGCCCGGGAGCCGATGACGCCCACATAGGCGAAGTCTCGGCGGAGAATCTGCTCCTGGACGATAAAGTCATGGGTGTGGCCGCTGGTCATCACCACGATATAGTCCTCGGCGCTGCAGCTCAGGTAGCGGTCTATGTGGCTGAAATCGCCGCAGATCAGGCGCTCGGCGGCAGGGAAACGCTCTGGGGTGACCAGTTCGGGCCGGTCGTCGAACACCGTGACGCGGAAGCCCACGGAACGCAGCACCGGGGTCAGGGCCAGGGAACAGTGACCCGCACCAAAAAGTATGGCCCGCTCCCCTATGGAAAGAGGCATGGTGAAGGAGCTTTCCTTTTCCGGATCGTCCGTAAGAAAGCCAACCGTGCCATCCAAGGGCAGAGCCAGGTAACCGGGTCGGCGGTCTGCAATATGCTGCAGCAGGTCGGCGGCCAGGGCGGCCCAGGCGGCGTCCGTGCCGGGAATGAAGGTGAATAGGGCCGTGACATCCCCACCGCAGACCATGCCGATGTCCTCGGTATCGCTGCGATGGAGCGGGTATTCATGGAGGTCACTGCAGCGTTGGGCGATTAGATCCCGGGCGTGAAGAATGGACAGATTTTCCACATTCCCGCCGCCTATGGTGCCGCTCAGAGGACCCTGTGCCCCTACCAGCATCTGAGCGCCCTCCCCCCGAGGGGTGGAGCCGGACTCGCGGATGATGGTGACCAGGACGGTGTCGTGATGCTTTTCCATTTCATAGAGGAGCTTGGCAAAGATAGATTGCATGGTCGATTCTCCTTTGTATGTTTTCGGGAAATCTATTTTGCTTCATTTTACGCCGTTATTCTGAAAAATGCAATACGCAGCTCTGTGAGCTGCGGAGGAAATAGGAAAAAAGTATTATTCTGCTGCGATAGGGAACAAAGCATTGACAGAGGGATGGAAATGTGTTACAATTTTCAGGCAAAACCGAATTACCATAGCCGGAGCTGACCCAGGGGGCGAGCATACGGGGTGATTCAACTGAATGATTTAGGCAAAACCGTCGTGAGGCGGTGACGCAAAGCTATCGGGACTTTTTTCGAAAAGTCAGCCACGCTGCAATATCCTGGATATTGCGGCGTTTTGTCTTTTTTAGAAAAACCGGTGCGGCCTACGGGGAAAGGAGGGACGCCTGTGTCAAAGAAAACATCGGCCTTTGTGGGCCTGCTGCTGGCAGCGGCCATGATCGCCTTTGCCATTTTCGCAGCTAGTGTCGGCTTTAGCTGGTTTACAAACAGCGTTGGGGCGTCTGCCACCGGCATGAGCGTGTCGGCCAAGGGAAGCCTGGAAATACGAGCCGTCAGCGACGGGACGAATATCGCCGTGATGCAGCCCTCCGCTGATATGAAGCACTTCGGCGGTGCGAACCTGACACGCATTCGGCCCGGGGAATCCGGGAGCTTCACCTTTTATGTGTACAATCCGGACAGGGCGGACTTTTCCTTCTCTTATGTGCTGACGGTGACGAACAACGAATTCTTTCCGGGCGATACGAAGAACAAAGGGTTCTACGCCGATACAACGGAGGCTATGCAGAAGGAGGCCTTGCAGCACATCAACGCACATCTGCTGTTCTTCCGGGAGAAAAATACGGACGGTACTTACTCCGGGTGGATACCCGGTGGGCAGTCGGAGCAGGTGAAAGCCACTGCGCAGGAGCAGGCGGTGACGGTGTACTGGGTGTGGGTGCCCTGGTACAGCGATATTTTTGCGAGCGGCGCGCTCATTGCCGAGAAAGACCGGGCGGATATTGCAGCATATTACGGCAGCAAGGAACACCTGTCAGAGATGTTTGAAAGCGGCGAAAAGTCCGGGGACGGCTACAACAAGGCCGACTACATCATCGGCACCACGCTGCGGCATATGTGCTTTGACCTGACCGTGCAGGAGGAGTAAAAGACGATGCAAGCCGGGAAACGGAAAATTTCACAGAAAATGCTACTGATCTTGGTGATGGCGGGGGTGCTGATGATCTCCGCCGTTGCCTGGTTTGCGCTGGCCAACCGAAGCCGGTCGGGGGACTTGGAAATTGAAATGCCACCCATCATTTACATCAAGGACGACAATCTGCGGGAGATGACCTCCTTCGATCTGGACGGCCTGCAGATCAATAAGACCTATAACGCCCTGTTCTGCGTGGCTCCGGCCTATGAGGGGGCGGTGAAGGACTTTGATTTGGGCGTGATCTACACGGAGAACATCGGCATGGTCATTAACCTGTACCCGGTGCAGAACATCACCGATGCGGCCAAAGGCAGCGAGTACGAGAAGCGGACTTTGGAAGGGCAGGACTGCTATTTTAACTATACCACTTCGGATGCGAGCTGGAAAGCAACGGTCAAATATACCAAGGATAGAGTAGACGATGAAACGCAGGACCAGACGCACCTGAACCGGGGCGTATATAAGACATACAGCGACGAGTTTAAGGATTATACTGCCAAGGGAACAGACATCTATGCCAAGCTCAACGACACGGAAGCCTACCGCTTTTATGTGCTGCAGGTGACCTGGAAGGAGAATATCTCCGAGGCGGAGCTGGAGAAAGAGACGGATGTGGTGTACATCGTGACCCAGGGCGGCACCAAGAGGGGGGCGTGACGGCATGAGACTAAGAAAAAAGAAGCTCCCTGCGGCCCTATGGGCGGTGCTGGTGCTGGCATTGTCGGCCACGCTGGTGCTGGCAGCCTACTATGGCAAGGGCAACTTTAAGGATGTGTTCGTGAATCGGAAGCACTCCTTTTCCAGCGATGTGCTCAGCAGCGTTTCCAGGTTTGAGGAGGCGGATAAAAATGTGGTGCGGCCCCAGGGTATGGCGGCCAAGAGCATCAGCTTTTATAACTATGACCGCTCTACGGGGGAGTATAACGACTTTGATGTGACCTTCTCCGTGTATGCCTGGCTGGACAAGGACGATACCGGGCGGGCCTATACCATTTCCTATGGTACTACGACGGGTAAGACGGTGAACAGCACGACCCATGATACACCGATATTTACCGCCACACTCAAGGGAAAAAAGGCCTCGGAGCTGGCCATAACGGTGCAGTTTAACGCCAATGCAAACGAAGACCTGACTACCTTCCCTAAGTTGCTGATGGTGGCTGTGCCTGATACGCCCCGATATATGGCCAGCCGGATGCTGGGGGCGTGCATCGTGCCGTCCCGGTCAGAGGGCTTCCATGTGGACTGCGGGTTTGAAAAAACCGAAGGAAATGTGGATATAGAGGACTACGCAGCGTTTATCTATGGAATCTCCATGGTAGGTGAGCCGCCGAAGAACGGTGTTTTGCGGGTGCTGTGGCGGTCGGACCGGCTGACGCTGATGGAGCATAATGATTTCAAGGCGCGGAATGTGGAAAATCCAACGGACGGATTCGACAAATATATCTATATTCCCCAGGAGACGGACTACTATGGCCGGCTCTCCTTCATGCGGGTGCAGGGGATAGAAGATGAGAAGAACAATCCCTGGAAGAACAATAGCTATAACTGGACGGATCTGGAGAGCTTTGTAAAGTGGCAGCAGCTGCCATAAGGACACACATACAGACAACAGGTGAATGTGTATGAAAAGTAGATTGCAAACAAATAAAAAGGGGAGAGCGGGCGTACTGTCGGTGCGGTCCGCCGTATGCCTTTTCACAGCTTTGGCGGCGGTGGTGGTGATCGCTTTGACTTGGTGGAGCCGGGCCTATGCGGCGGAGATACCGGCCGGATATGCTCTGGATGCAAGCAAAATTTTGAACCTTGCTGACAACGGCTCCTATGGGGGTATTACCCGCAATGGGGATAAGGAATTCGGCATTACCGGGGCTCAGGGCTTCGTTACGCTGGCCCGAGTGTCTCAGTCGAATAGCCTGGAGGGATATACCTTCCAAATTTTTGCAAGTGATACTTGGGAATTGACGGTAGATGCGGGGGATTTGGAGAAAAGTTTTTACGGTATCGGCAACGACGAACATCCCTTTAAGGGCAAAATTTATATGGCCAAAGTGCCCGGATCGACCTACCTGAAGATTAGTGGGTGGAATGTGCTGTTTAACAATCTGTCCAATGAGGCGTCTATTACCAAAGAAACTGATAAAATTGACTTGTGTGCGGATATTAATGCGCCCTTTGCTTTGTGCGATACGCTCACCATTACAAAGGATAGCCATGCCCTGGATATCAGCGCATTCCGCTTTGCGGCCAGAGAGGTGCAGAGTGACGGAAGCGTAAAGGGTGTAGTGCAAGGGAATAAGACGGCGGGCTTGGTGGCGGGTAAGGTCACGGGCAGTGGCACTTGCGCCGTGGATCTGAGTCCCTGCTTCAAGGACGGAGCCCAGTACGCCTTGGAGACGGCCGGCGGCAGCGCAGGCGGTCTGTTTGGCATGATTGAGAAAGATGCGTCGGTTTCCGTGACCACAGGGAACCTGAATATCCTGGTTTCCAGTGCCGGTGCGGGTAATGCCGGTCTGCTGGTGGGCGAAAACAAGGGCACTTTCACCGTGAGCAGCGAAAGCACCTATACAGGCAGCGCTACGGCGGCGGCTGACTACGCCGCAGGCCTGGTGGGCGTGAACGCGAATACGGGAACAGTTAATTTTGCTAAGAGTGTAACGGTGAACGCCTTTACAGCTACGGGCGCGTATGTAGGCGGCGTAGCGGGCAAATCCGACGGCAAGATCACCGTGGAAACGGGGAAAACCTGCACCGTTTCAGGCAGCACCTTTACTTCGGCGGCTACCCTGCCGATGCTGGGGGGCGCGGTGGGACAGGCCACGGCGGCTCCGGTGGGCAGCTTTGTCCTGTCCGGGAACACATTTGACAAAAGTGGTAATATAGGCGGCTTTATAGGCAGCTTTACCGCCGAGAAAGCGGCGAACTTCACCGATGTGACCGTGACCGGCGCCACCTTCAACGGAACCGGCGCGGCAGACCACAGTGTGGGCGGCTATTTCGGCCTGATTTCGGGTAAAAATGCTGTGACGCTTACAAATGGCAAGGCTTCTGCCTTTACATTTAATTCCCTGACGGCGGGCAGTTATGGCGGCGTTATCGGCACGGTGAAGGCTAACTCCGTTGTGACGGTAGGCGGGGGCATGACGGTGACGAATACCTTTGCGAGCGGCGGCTTCTCCGGCTCCCTGGGCGGCGCTGTGGGCTGCGTGAAGCAGGGGGCTTACTGCAAGCTGGACAACCTCACGCTGAATAACACCATGAACGCCGCTTTGCAGGCGGGCGTCGGCGACCTGGTGGGGCAGGCTGCGGATAAAGCGCTTGTGGATGTAGGCCGCATCACATATACGAATAATGGGCAGGCATCGGTTCTGGTTTCCGCCACCGGAGTCGGGACGGTGCTGCGCCTGGCCGGGGCTATCACGGACAGCTCTGCCAGCTCCGGACATATCGTGCGCACCCAGAACCAATCGCTGCTGTACGCAGATACCGACTACACCTTTGCCCGCACCGGGACACTTGCCAGCAACGATGTGGGCAACTACGGGCAGATTCTGCGCAATGATAAGCTGCATATTCTCAACTTTGATGCCGCAAGTCATACAGTGTCTGTGCAGAATCCTTTGACTTTTTCGACCAATATTACCTTGAGCTCGGCGGCGGATGCGGCTAAGCTGGCCCTGACGCTGCACACCCACGGCGCGGTCAGCGGGGTAAAGGGCATTCAGGGCAATCAATATAAAAATCTGCTTTCTTCGTCTGTCACCATTACCCTAACGGGGGATATTGACCTGCGGGGCAGCGGCGTGGAGCAGTTTACGCCATCCAATGATCCCTATACCGTTTTCTCCGGCAAGATAGTGGGCGGTGGTCATACGCTGACCCTCTCTATCGGTGAGAGTGCCCGGACGCAAGGAGCGGAATCTGCCAATGTGGGTGTACTGGCGGATATTTCTTCGGTCAATTCGGTCAATAATCGCTGCTGGATGGGCGCTTTTTCCGCAATAGCCGGTGCGTCGGTGGAAAATCTCACCGTGGACGGTGAAGTGATGCACTATGCAGATGCGCCGAAGGGCTTTTTCCTCGGTGGCTTTGGGGGGTATGTTTCGGGAAATTCTATCACCATCCAAAACTGCACGACGAATCTGAATATTACCTTGGATAAAGGTAAGGGTTTCACGCGCATGAGCATTTATATAGGTGGTTTTTTAGGTTCCATCCAAAGTAATACTGCTATCAGCATCACAGACAGCACTACCACAGCGAAGATCAGCTTGCTGAATGGGAGCTATGGCATTGAGGCCGTTTATCTTGGGGGTATGGTGGGCAAAGTGAGCACCAATACCAGTAAGGACATTGCGTTTACGGGCAACACAATCAGCGCGTCAATTACCCAAAATGTGAATGCGACCAACGCTCATGTGGGCGGGTGCTTCGGCGACCTGATATGCAACAACTACATCAATGTGGACATGACCGGTACCAAGGCGGTCAATGCGTCTGTGACCTCTGCGTCCAGCGCCTCTGCCGGGGGCCTGATCGGTCACACGGTGCAGAAGTGCAAGCTGGTGCTGGATGGGGCCTGGCAGGGTACGGTCAGCAGCGGCAATGCGTCCGTGGGCGGACTTATTTACGACCTGGACGGCAAGCTGACGGTAAATAGCGGCTTCTCTGTAAATGGCTCTACCTTTACATCAAAAGGCGAAACCAAGGGCATTTTGGTGGCCGAGGGCACCCAGGCGTTTGTTGTGGTCAACTGCGACCCGTCGGGGTTCCAGACCGTTAAGGCGGACGGATTTGATCTGTTTGTGGGAAAGAATATTGCTTCCCGTGCGTCTATGGGCGTTGCTGCCACCGGCGGACTGGTGACGGTGGAGACGGGGATAACTGAGGATGCAGATATAGGTAGAATTCCTGACACCAGCGGCTGGTATAGCATGATCTCCGCCCGGCAAAACAGCAATACGAGATATTATTTCAACATCGCCAAGCTGGATTATACAGACGGAGATTATACGCCCAGCACAACAGCTAAGACTCCGGCGGATGTGATCTACTGGCATGTGTACGACTATGTGCAGGGGGCGCTGCCGGACTATGTGCGGGAGAAGAGCTTTCCCGCGGCCATCACAGACATCACCGGGGCCGACAAGGACATCGACATGACCAATTACTCCTTCTATCCCACGAAGAAGGAGGGGGTGACCTTTGACTTCAGCGGGAAGAAGCTGACCTTTGGCTATACTGTGGCGGGCCTGCCCCAGACAGGGCAGATGTTCGGCATTCAGAGCGGTATTTTGTCCGATGTGATCGCCACAAACGAAAGTATCACCGCTTCGCTTACGAATATTACCCTGAGCGGGAAAATTTTCCCGGTAAACAACAATAACAGCAGTAGCTCCGGCGCGTTCATCTGCGGTAAGGTGGTGGGCAATCGGACCGCCACTGTGACGGCGGACGCCAATTTCAAGGTGGAAAAGGTGTTCTTTGACGGGCTGACGGTGGACGGCGCGGCCACGCCGCTGCTGATAGACACCATTGGCAGCAATGTCACCGGAGCCCTGACCTCCGTTTCTCAGTATACACAGGGCACTTATGAGGAGGTCAATAAGACGACCGCTTACACGGCTAAGGCGGCCAGTGCGCTGATCGGCAGGGGCGGCGTGGCTAAGGAAAACAATAGTACGGCCTCCTCCAACATCTCCGTGACTTTCAAAAACATCGTTTTTGCGGCGGAGAAAGGGAAGTCCATCTTCACCAAGGCCAGCTACTTTGAGGCTATTAACTGCGTGAACGGCACGGGCGCATACATCTATAACTTCAACCTGGCGGAGGACTGGGACGGCGGACACAAGAACGCCGTGACCTACGGTACGGAAATTTCTACCAACCCCAAGCAGTACGAGTATTACGACCAGGAGATATTGGTGGACCCCAATACGCAACCGACCCAACATGGCGGCACGAACACGGCGTTTTCCAACGGATATATGCCCTATGTGCTTACCACCATGGACGGCGGCACCAGCCTGCGGGTAAACCGCAAGAGTGTGAATTTTGACATTGGTTGGGGCACATACGAGCATCCTTATATTATCGAAAGAGCCGCACAGCTGGAGGAACTGACGAAGCTGGTGAGTATGATCGATTCGTACTCGTTCCAGTCGGAGTGGATCATCAACTATCCCAAGGCCAGCGGCACCGCCTTGGACTATACCGACTGTGATGTATACACCGCATCGGCCTCGGGCAAGCTGATGAGCGGGACGAAGACCCTGAAGGCGGAGACGCTGCGGGAGTATCTGCGGGGAGCGTATTACAAGATTTCTGCGCCTATGGAGCTCTCAAGCGAGTTTACGGGCATCGGAACGGAGCAATATCCCTTCCACGGGGTCATTGCGGGCAATGGGACCGTTATTAAGCTGCCGGATAACACGAATGTGGGCAACACGGGCTACTGTGGATTTATCAATGTGGCCAACGGCTGCGCGGTGTACGGGCTGGAGCTGAGCTATGAAAAAGTAGGACTGTCGGGGAGCTTTAGCAGCTGGGACAGCCCGACCAGCCGAGCCTTTTCGACTAAGCGGGCTGCCACGAGTGTGGCGCATTTCGGCGGCGCTATCGGCTGGATCGTCGGCGGAGACAATGTGCTGGACCATGTGACCGTCCGTGTGAATTCCCTGACGGCGGGGCATAAGACCTCGGTTTTCGGCGGCTATGTGGGCTTGATTTCCGGCGGCGGTGTCACGGTGCGGAGCCTGGGCCCGGGCGTTGACAAGGTCGAGACTGCGGAGAATTCCCAGTATTTTTACTATGCGCCCTATGTGGGCAAGGCGTTCTGCGGCTATGCTATCTCGGATGATCAGGAATATAAAAATACACCGAAGTATGCCTCCATCGCCTATATTGCGGCGAAGCAGACCACCGGGACATTCACAGCGCAGGGAGATCAGGGCGGCGCGTTCACGCTGGATAATGCGGCGGACCTGATGATGCTGGGGTACTCCATGTACAGTGGGGCCCTGTCGGACGAGACGAACTCACTGTCGTATGGCGCAGATGTATTATCCCGCAGTGGGAATTATGCGTATGTGGGTGAGACGAACCACCCGGATGTGACCATTACCGCCGGGCGCTATGCCGAGGATGCGCGGACGGACGGGGATAACCTGATTCGGAGGTATTTCGGTATTCCGGCGGGAACCGGGATAAGCAGAAAAGGGAAAATTACCGCGACCCTGACAGGCGCAGAATATGATATGAGCCAGTTCGGCAATGCCTTTCGTGGACTTGGCAGCCCCTATTTAGGTACGGAGTGCTACAATGTGCTGGAGGTACATGGAGCAGCCACTGGGACTTTGGTCAAACTCAATGCGTCTTTGAAACAGTATTGCTATCAGGCGAGCAGCAAATATGAGCCCGACTCTGTTCACAATATGGCCTTGGTGATGGAGCCCACCGGCGGTGGACCGGTCTTGATCTCTAATATAACTGTGAGCGGCACAATTTCCCTTTCTGTATATGACATTGCCAATAACACAGAGCTGACGAAGAAAATGAGCCACTGGTTGAAGCTGGATGGAAGCAATAATAAGGAAACGCTGTTCTGCTTGGGCGGCTTTTTGGGCTATTCCGGTGGAGCAAAATTCACGGATGTGGCGCTGAAAGATTTGACTATCCACTCTCCCGGTTGGGCCGGTGGTCTTGTCGCCAGTGAGCACAATCAAAATGGTTCTTCTGTAAATGGATGTGTTATAGACAGTGTGAAGCTGGAAGGCTTGCAGAGCACCGGGGCGGTGTACGCTTTCCTTCGGGCGGGCAGCAACACGCAGCTTTCCAATGTGAAAGTGACGAATGCACAGGTCCAGACAAAGGTATCTGAATTCTCTGACGCAAACAACGATACTTACAATGCGGCTACGGGTGGATTGATCGGCTGTATTATGAACGGGACTATTTCGGTTACAGATTCGTCGGTCAGCGGCTCGAGCGTGCAGTTTGTATCAAAAAAAACGACGAGCTCTTCGTATAACGGAAACGCCGGCGGCTTTATTGGGACAAGCAGGGCCAGCGTGACCTTTAGCAATTGCACCCTGGACGGGGCGGAGGTGGTGTCCTGCTCCGGGTACAATGGGAACACCTATCCCACGGAGTATACGACATCGACCGTGGATGTGAGCGGTATCTCTGACGGGACGAAGAATGCGCTGGCCTATGCCCTCAGCAGCAGCACGGATGCTGCCGGAAATGCGGGCGGATTTGTGGGCGTAACCGCACAGGCTAATACATACACGAATTGCGTGGTAAAGTCCGACACGGCACCCACAGCGATATTGGGCTACAACAATGGCGGCGGCGTTGTGGGCGAGGGTAAGCGCGGAGCAAATTACAGCTTCACGAATCTCAGCGTTCAGACAACGAATCATCCCCTTTACATCATGGGTCGCTCCTGCTCGGCGGGACTGATCCCGTGGCATGAGCAAGGCGACAGCGCAAATGCTGTCGTTGCAAAGAGGGTAAAGGTGTCCGGCAGTGCGTCTGCTCCGGTGTATATTTTGGCGACCAAGAATTCAGGCGGCGATGTGTTTGCCAGCGGACTTTTGGGGCATGTGAACCAGATTTCCGTGGATGTGACAGACGCAGAGGTTTCCAACTGCATCATTGCGGGGAGTAGGGCGGCCGGTGTTCTTCGGGGCTTTAATGGCGCATCCACTTCTCTACAGAACATAAAGGTATTCGGCAATTACATACAATCGACGAATAGCTCGCTGGCCGGAATCTTCAACACGGTCGGGAAGCCTGTGTCGCTGGATGGCCTGTATTTTGCGGACAATATGCTCCGCAGCGGGTTTAAAGATAAAAAAGAGGCAGGCGGCATCGTGGATACCATCAGCGAAAAAGGAGTGCTGAACGGCTGCAATATCCTGATGAAGAACAATGACATGGCCTTTACCGGTTCTGCGAAAACGATTGCCGATATATTGAAGATGACGACCACGAAGCCCTCCGGTGTGACTGGGACGGATTACAAGAGTGTCGGATTGATCGGGTACAAGAATACCGGGACAGCTAATATCCTTGCTTTCAGTAGCGAGGCCGGAACAAATATCAATCAGCAGGAAAGGTTTGTTACAGAGAGCAGCGGAAAGGCCACGGTGATCTTTGCCGGGTACGGTGCGCCGTCGGTGTTTGAGACGGAGCATTTCGACAAAAACAACACGGCTTACACCCCGGCGCAGGCGCTGGCGGATCATGGCGTAACACCTGTGACGGCGGGCAAGCTCAACGGCGACGCGGTGACTAAGACGCAGGGCAGTGCCACGCCCGACTATCTCAATGCCAACCTGGAAGGCTGGGCGGCCTGGAAGGACAAGACCGTGAAGCTGGAGGATACGGGCATAAAAACCCTGTCTGTCCTGACAGCGGATAAGCTGAGAATCACGCAGAATACAGACCTCCCCGTGCTTTCCATCAACGGGGCTACCCAGCAGACCATGTCCTCTTTCCTGAATCTGCTTACAGGCGGCGGGTTCGGCGCTATGGGAAGTGCCTATACGCTTACGGTTCAGGCGGACCGCTATACCCTCGGAAACGACGGTACCCTTTCCCCGCAGGCAAAAGGGGACGGGAGCGTGCTGTATGACGGGCAGAAGTTCACCGCCGGTAAGTACGATGATCTGGAGTCGGAGAATAAGTCCCTGACGGTGCTGACACTGACTTTCCAGTCCAGTGCCGTCCCCACACAGACCTACTCCATGAATGTGGTGGTATATTACCCGCAGATTTTGGAATACACGTCCAATATATCCGCTTTGGAGGGCGAGGTATACCAGCTCAGCTCTTTCCTGACGGCTCCGAAGAACTTCATTAATGTGTCTGCCGGCAGTAAATACTCCCTGTATGTGGAGTATGCGTATAATGACACGGCTAAGAAGATCGAAAACTTCAATTTTGACAAGCGGATCGAGTCCGGCACCCCGGATGGCAGCTCCAGCGACAAGAAGAACGCCTTTACCGCCGGGACCAAATTCGTGCTGGTGGATCTGAATAGCCCCGGGGCCTATGGATATAAGAGCTACTACTACACCGCTGATAAAGACACCTACACATTGGACTTCAGCAGCTTTCAGAGTGAGGCAGGAGAACCCTTTACCGTGAAGCTCTTGCCGGAGGTGGTGAAGAATCTGCTTGGAAAGAAAGACCACCTGTGCAAGGATGCGAACTACGGCCATGTGGAGCGGTATCTCCTGATGGTGATTCCTCAGACGGCAGAGTCGCTGATGCAGTACACACTGCGGGCTACGGTGGCGGAAAATGACAAGAACATCATTGTTCGGGATCATAAGGAAGCATGCTCCGTGAATGTGTGGGGCAAGGCCACAGGCAAAATGAAACTGGAAACGCCTGCCACGACCTTTTCCAATGTGGTTGGTAAGGAGCTGGTGGTGAATGCCCATGTGCAGGTGAATTTCCCCAGCAACTATATCTCTGCCATGCATGACCGGGACATCTACGGGACCCATGTGTTTAGGATCATGGATGCGAGCAATAAGGCTGTTTCTCTGCCTGCCGGGACAAAGGCGCTCCTGACGGGCAAGGACGGTAAGACTTTGCTGGCTACTCGCGTCACAACGCCTACCTCTACGGTGCGCTATGAGCTGGATAACATAGTGTCCTTGGCCCCAGGCGACAGCCTGACGGATGATTTTGTACTTACGCTGGACTTCTCGGAGGTGTCGCCTGCGGATTTTAGCGGGGTATTTGCCGATGGCGGCCTTTATACGCTGCAGGATGAATTCTACATCTCCAGCGATCGGGCTCACTACACCAACGGCAGCAAAATAGAGGGGCAAGCGCTCAGTTTTACGGCAAAAACGGCTGTGCCGGTGAAGCTGACGGTGATCCCGGTGGACCGTAAAAGCCAGGCTATCAACATGGGCGGCGTGAAAGACAGCACCGACAGCGGTAAAATTCTGTTTGATCTGGTGGCGGATTTCAGCGCCGTGCCGGTGACGGATCGGGAGAATATTAAGTCGGCCAAGGTGGAGTTTTTCCTCTATCAGAAGCAGTATGATGCCGATTCCGGGAAGCATGTTTACAGCAAAAAAAATCTGCTGGGGACCCTCGGAACGGTGGATGTCGACGGAAGAACAGTGCTGCCTCTGACGACGGACTGGAAGGCAACGGGGCAGTACACGCTGTCTGTAAATCTGGACTATGTGCTGAAACAAATGAAAACGGACTACCAGGGTATCCTGTCCAATTATCGCCTTATGGCGAAGGTGACGGGCCTGGACGCTAACGGTAGGCCCGTGGCGTATTCAGCGGAGAGCTACTTCGTGTTCCTGCTGTGCGACATTGATAACCAGATCGGCGCATAAAGGCATAGGCGCAGAGTGCCCCTAAATAGACAGGGGATAAATACCTTCTGCACCCCAATGAAAAAGTGTCGTCTCGGGAGTGATCCCGAGACGGCACTTTTTTGCGTCATGCCTATGGCGCGGCAATGGATCCGGGCGGAACACCGGGACGCAAAGGTGCGTATATTGCAGTAGAGGAGGGTTATTATGAGACGGTGGAATTGCGGGCGGGGCGTGGGCATTTGTGCGCTGGCCCTGGGTGTGGGCATCCTCATTGCCGCCATTTTTCCGGTGGGATGCCTGATGTTTATTGTGGCATTTTTGTTGATCGCCTGCGGGCTGTGCTGCTTGCGGCAGTGAAGGGAGGGAAGAAAATGCGCATCATCGTTTGGAAAGCGCCGGCATTTTTGCGGGGCATTCTGCGCTGCTTATTCTGCGGAAAGGAATAGAGGAAACCGCCCTCTCATAGAATGCTTACAGGACACAATATGAGAGGGTGATTGAAGTGGACACGGAACTGAATTTTGAGCAGATCTCTTGCTATGACTTACTGGCCAAGGCGGTAACGACCCACGAGGAGACAACGGAGACAACTCTGCCTGACTACTGCGCCACGGCGTCAAGGATACTGGAGGCTGCGGGACAACTCTTGGTGCGGGAAAAGCAGGCATCGGAGGGAATAGTCCGGGGCGAAGCCCGGGTGACGGTGCTTTATCTCTCTGAGGAGACGGAGGGGCTGCAAAGCGTGACGGTGGCGGTACCCTTTACCTGTGAGCTCAGCGACCCTAAGCTGCGAGAGTGCCAAATGCTGCAGGTACATAGCCGGCTGCTTTTATGTGAGGCGAAACCCATCACCGGGCGAAGGCTCTACCTGCGTGTGATCCCGGAGCTGACGGTCCTGGGCTTCGGGCAGAAGCAGCTCCGATTCTGCTGTGAGGCCCGGGGAAAAGGCTTGCAGGTGCGAAAAAGAGGGCAGGAGCTTTGCCTGCTGGCGGCGGCGGAGGAAAGAAGCTGCACCACGGCCCAGGAATTTGACGGCGGGGCAGACCAGGTGGAGGAAATTCTTCTGAGCCGGATGGTTCCCAGCATCACCGGCTGCCAGCAGATCGGCAGTAAGCTGGCGGTGAAGGGAGAGCTGTGCGTGTCGGCTATGCTGCGCCTGGCGGACAGAAAGCTCCGGGAAACGGTGCAGACGGTGCCATTTTCCCAAATATTGGATGGCTTTACCGCAGTGGAGAACGGCACCTGGCAGGTGGAGGCAGAGACGGCAGAGTGGGACCTGCGGCTGGTGCGCAGCGAGGGCGGCTGCCGCATGGGTCTAACGGCACGGATCACCTTCCGGGTGTTTGCCTACCAGAAGCGGGAGATTTCCTATGTAACGGACCTGTATAGCACCTGTCAGGCTCTGACAGCGGAGACGGAGACGGTACGCTTTAGCCGGCGCTGCAGCCCGGTGTGTGCCCGGGAATGGGCGGAGGAGCTTCTTGAATCCGGAGGGGGGACACTGTTTGCCTATGTGACGGCCTTTGACTGCGGCGGAGTCATTGCCCGGTGTGACGGGGGGCGAACAGAGCTTTCCACTACCGTGCGTATGCGAATTCTCTACCAGGACGAAAGCGGCGCACCGGTTACGGCAGAGCGGAGCCGGGAATTGAGCACTACAGTGGAGGCTACCCCAGACGCGGCATGGCTTTCCTGCGGCATTGCAGAGCTGCGGGGAAGCGCGGGGACCTGCCAGGTGCGTGTGCCGGTATGCTTTTACGGCCTGACCGGGGAAGAAACAGAGCTGCGAACCGTGACGGCGGTGAAGGAGTCCGAGGAAAGCCAAGAGACAAGGCCTTCTTTGGTGCTGCGGCGGGCAAAGTGCGGTGAATGCCTGTGGGACATGGCCAAGCAGCACGGCAGCAGCGAAGAAGCCATACGGCAGTACAATCACATGGAGGATGACAGCTTGCCGGAGGGAATGCTGCTGATTCCGGTGCTGCGAAAGTAGGAATCGATTACATATTAGGACGGGCGGGGTGGACCCCGCCCGTTTTTGCGTGTGAGGGAAATGGGGGTGGAGTGCATGACGCGGAGAGGACCCTTCCGGCATCGCACCTTACGCAGGGGAGGCTTTTGAGGACGTGGGTCGCGGATTGCGAGACCCGTTTGCGAATCGGTCTTGCAATGACACCTTTTATAAGCAGTGCGGTACAATTCCGGGCGGCGGGGTGAGGGTACCCCGCCCTACGGTTGGTTATAAAAAAGCCCACGTCCGGCGGGGATTTCTGCCGGGCGTGGGGTATGGAAAAAAGAAGAAAGAATGAATCAGTTTTGGGCAAAGCGGGAGAGAAATTGACGGGTGCGCTCCTCCTTGGGGTTGGAGATGACCTCCTTGGGGTCGCCCTGCTCCACGATGACGCCGCCGTCCATGAAGATGACGCGGTCTGCCACATCCCGAGCAAAGCTCATTTCGTGGGTGACGATAACCATGGTCATGTGCTCTTCGGCCAACTGGCGTATGACCTTGAGAATCTCACCGGTCAGCTCCGGGTCCAAGGCGGAGGTGGGCTCATCGAAGAAGAGAATTTCCGGCTCCATAGCCAGGGCTCGGGCAATGGCCACCCGCTGCTGCTGACCGCCGGAGAGCTGACAGGGATAGGCATCGGCCTTATCCGCCAGGCCCATCTTTTCCAGCAAAGCCATGGCTTTCTTTTCCGCCTCCTCTTTACTGCGGCCCAGCACCTGAATGGGCGCGTCGGTGAGGTTCTTCAGCACGGAGAAGTGGGGGAAGAGGTTGAAGTTTTGAAAAACCAAACCAAAGCGGCTGCGGATTTTCTTGAGCTGCTGCTTGTCGGCATAGACGGACACGCCCTGCTCATTGGTTTTGGCGGCATAGTCTCCGGAATAGAGCAGGTCACCGCTGTCCATCTTCGTAAGTAGGGTGGCGCAGCGCAGGAGGGTGGACTTTCCGCTGCCGGAGGGGCCGATGATGGCCACCACCTCGCCCTGGGCTACGGTGAGACTGATGTCCTTGAGGACATGGAGCGTGGAGTCATTAAAGCTCTTTTTTACATTTTTGATTTCCAAAATATTCATATCCGCGCCCCCTTATTGATAATAATCCATGTGTTTTTCGATGCGGCCCATGACCACATCCACGATGCCGTTGAACAGGAAGTAGAACACACCTGCGATAAGGAAGGGCATGAAGCTGGTCTGGGAGTTGGCAATCTGCTTGCCGATGGTGAACAGCTCCTCATAGGACACGCAGAAGGCAATAGAGGTGTCCTTCACCAGGGTGACCACCTCGTTGGTGATGCTGGGCATAATGCGCTTGACCACTTGGGGCAAAATGATACGCATAAAGGTCTGAACCTTGGTATAGCCCAGGACCCCGGCGGCCTCGTACTGCCCCACGGGCATGGACTCGATGCCGCCGCGGTAAATTTCCGCGAAGTAGGCGGCGTAGTTAATGGCAAAGGCGATGACCACGGGAATGAGCTTATTTCGGGCCACGCCCATGTCCGGAAACAGATAGTGCGGGCCATAGGTGACCGCCAAAAGCTGGAGCATCAGGGGCGTGCCGCGCAGAACGGAGATGATAAAGCGCATCACAGAGGACACGGCCTTGCTCTTACTCATGCGCAGAAGGGCGAAAATCATGCCCAGGGGCAGGGAAAACAGCAGGGTCAGAAAGAAAATGGCACAGGTATTGCCGAGACCCTCGCTCATTTTCAGGATCATGGTGGATAATGTCATTGGTTTCTCCTCATTTTTTTAGGCGCGCGCTCCCGGAAGCCCCTTGGGAGCCTCCGGGAGGTGCGTAGATTTTACTTTTTCAAGGGGATGGACCCTATTAGTTCAGGAACAGCAGGTTGTTGACGATGTCGGGATACTTCTCGGCAATCTTGGCATAGGTGCCGTTATCCACCAGAGTCTTGACGGCACCCTCGATGGAGGCGCACAGCTCCTTATCATCGGCGCGGAAGGCGATGCCGTACTGCTCGGCGCCCAGCTCCTCGGAGAGGATGGTGAAGCCGGCGTTCTTATCGGCATAGGCGGTAGCAACAGGCTTATCCACGATGACGGCATCCACGGCGCCGCCGCTCAGCTCAGTGAAGCACTTGAGGAAGCTATCGCTGCGGATCAGGGACTTAAAGGTGGCGGTCAGGGACTCCAGATCACCGCCCTCGCTGAGCAGGGTGTCACCGGAGGTGCCCAGCTGCACGGCTACGACCTTACCGGCCAGATCGGCAGAGGATTTGATGTCGCTGCCTTCCTTGACCATGATGACCTGAGTGTTGTCATAGTAGGGGGCGGAGAGGGTGTAGCCGGCTTCCTTCATGCTGTCGAGGATGGTCATGCCGGACCAGATGCAATCGCACTCTTTAGCATCCAGCTGCGTCAGCTTCTGATCCCAGTTGACGGGGAAGACCTTCATCTCCCAACCCAGCAGGTCGCAGGCGGCCTGGGCTACCTCAATGTCGAAGCCGGTGTAGCTGCCGTCATCGCCCAGATAGCTGAAGGGGGGATACTCGGCATCGATGCCAACGGTAAAGACTTTCTTGCCGTCGGCGTTGTCATCGTTCTTCTTGCCGCAGGCGGCCAGGAGGGAAACGGTCATCAGCACTGCCAGCAGCAGGCACAGAGCTTTCTTCAGGTTTTTCATTGATTCGTTCTCCTTTTTTCTTTTTATGGGGCCGGTGCATCCGACCGATTTCTTATTGCACTATCATACTACCACTTTAGCGTGATAATGTAAAGAAGTAAAAATTACAAATCATGCACAAATTCAGGAAATTGGATTGTAAGATATGCACAAGGAATACGCAAGATAGGTAGACTGACAACGAAATGGGCATCCAGTAACAGTGGGAAGGAAGCGATTCTGCCCCTGTCAACCGATGGTGCAGTAAAAAAGCAATCGACTGCAGTTTAAGCAGCCGATTGCATATTGAGTGAGCAGGTCTATAAGCCGGGTTCTGTTGTCATACGGTCATCTATCTACGCGCACCGTTGCCGGTGCGCTCCAGCCACCTCGGGAGCAGCCGGGCCGGCCTATTGCTCCCATACCGGTGTTGCTCCGAATAGAGTTTACAGCGGCGGACGCTTTCACACGCCGCCGGGTGAGCTCTTACCTCGCCTTTCCACCCTTACCTCGAAAACGAGGCGGTATATCTCTGTTGCACTTTTCCTGAAGTCGCCTTCGGCGGGCGTTACCCGTTATCCTTGCCCTGCGGAGCCCGGACTTTCCTCATGGACAGGCTTTCGCCTTTGTCCCCGCGACCGTCCGACCTACTCACACAATATAATATAGTATTCTGCGGGGGAAGTCAACGGGGACGGGAAGATTTCATTGGAAAAAAGAATTGAACTGGGGCATAATATGGGATATAATGAGCCTATCGATAAAAATGTCGTGGAGGCTGAAGATATGACACTGAGGGAGTATTTAGATTCGCTGAAAGATAAGACTGTGGCCGTCATCGGCATTGGGGTGAGCAACACACCGCTGCTGCGGCTTCTGCTGCGGGAAAAGATCCGGGTCACGGCCTGTGACAAGCGGGATCGAGCCGCCCTGGGGGCGCTGGCGGAGGAGCTGGAAAAGGATGGCTGCCGTTTGCAGTTGGGGGAGGACTATCTCCGGGGCCTGGACCAGGATGTGATCTTTCGCACGCCGGGGCTGCGACCCGATGTACCGGAGCTGCTGGCAGCTGCGGAGCGGGGCAGTGAGATTACCTCGGAGATGGAGGTATTTTTTAAGGTGTGCCCCTGTACACTGATTGCGGTGACGGGGTCCGACGGCAAGACCACCACCACAACCATCATCGCAGAGCTCCTGAAGGCCGCCGGGAACACCGTTCATGTGGGCGGGAATATCGGCAATCCTCTGCTGTGTCAGGCAGACGAAATGCAGGCAGGGGACTATGCGGTGCTGGAGCTCTCCAGCTTCCAGCTTATGACCATGCAGCAGAGCCCCCATATTGCGGTGGTGACGAATCTGGCCCCTAACCATCTGGATATACACAAGAGTATGGAGGAATATGTGGCGGCCAAGGAGAATATTTTCCGCTACCAATCCGCCGGGGATGTGGCCGTATTTAACCTGGACAATGATATCACCCGGGAGCAGGGGGGCAGAGCTCCGGGGCAAGTACGGTATTTCAGCCGTCGGGAGGAGCCTGGAGAGGGTGTTTTCCTCCGGGGGCAGGATATTATAAGCCGCATGGACGGCCGAGAAAGGGTCATTATGACCACGGAGGACATTCGGCTGCCGGGGCTGCACAATGTAGAAAACTACATGGCCGCCATCGCTGCGGTGGACGGCTTGGTGCCGGACGAGATCATTAAGAAATTCGCCCGGGAATTTAACGGTGTGGAGCATCGCATCGAATTGGTGCGGACCTATCACGGGGCGCGGTTTTACAACGACTCCATTGCCAGCAGTCCCTCCCGGACCATTGCGGGGCTGCGATCCTTTAAGGAGAAGGTCATCCTCATTGCCGGTGGATACGACAAGCATATTCCTTTCGATGTGCTGGGCCCGGAGGTGGTCGCGCATGTGAAGCTGCTGGTGCTTTGCGGCGCCACAGCAGGGAAGATACGCGCTGCGGTGGAGGCTGCGCCGGGTTACCGGGTGGGCTGCCCTGAAATCGTTGAGGTGACGCCCTTTGAAAAAGCGGTGGAGTTTGCCCGAGACCGGGCCCAAAGCGGCGATGTGGTGACCCTTTCTCCGGCCTGCGCGGCTTTTGACCAGTTTAAAAACTTCATGGAACGGGGTAAAACTTTTAAGTCAATCGTAAACGGCTGGGAGGAATAACACGGACACGCACCGCCTGCGCGCACCACGCATACACTGGTATGAAGGGGGTGTGTGCTGTGGGCAGGCTTCGTTATATTCGGCTGACGGGCAGGCAAAAGGCTGTAATATGGGTGAGCATCATCCTGATCCTACTGCTGGCGGTTGCGGCGGTGCTCGTGGTGCGTATACGGCCCATTGTAACAAGGCTCACGGAGTCCCGCACCACCAACCGGGTCAACCGCATCGTGGCCGATGCTGTCAGCGATGCGGTAGCCAGCGGACAGGTGGATTGCTCGTCGCTGATTCTGTTTGAAAAGGACAGCAGCGGGCAGGTGACGGCCCTTCGCAGCAACATGACGGAGTTTAACCGGCTGCAATCCCTGATTTCGGATACGGTGCTGGCGAGACTGTCGCAGATGACATCCTCGGATCTGGCCATCCCCCTGGGGACTCTGACGGGTTCAAACCTGCTGGCAGGCCGAGGGCCGTATATTCATGTGCGCACCCAGTCGGTGGGCTCGGCCACGGCCAAGCTGCGAAACGCGCTGACGGCGGCGGGTATCAACCAGACCAAGCACCAGGTTTTGCTGGATGTGGAGGTATATGTGACGGTTCTGCTGCCGGGCTTTGCCACTTCAGTGCAGGTGAACAATGAGCTGTGCGTGGCGGAGACGGTGATCGTGGGCACTGTGCCGGACACCTATACCTATCTTAGTACCGCCGATGATGAGATCGGGGATTATGCCAGCGAATACATTATGAACAACGGATAAAAGGGAGCGCAACTATGGACTATCGCGGAGAAATCAAGGAGCTGCGGGAAAAACTCAATGAGAATGCCCGGCTTTACTATACCCTGGACGCATCTACCATGTCCGACTATGAGTATGACCGGCTGTACCGCCGGCTGCAGGAGCTGGAGGCAGCCCACCCGGAGGAGATCACCCCCGACTCACCTACCCAGCGGGTGGGAGACGCTGTGCTCAACGACTTTGCCGAGGTAAGACATCCGGTGCCCTTGGAGAGCCTGGAGGATGTATTCGACGGGGACGAGGTGAAGGGCTTTTTGTCCAAGGTGCTGGAGACGCTGCCCCGGGCAGAATACAGCGTGGAGCCTAAGGTGGATGGCCTGTCTGTTGCTTTGGAGTATCGGGACGGCCGTTTTTACCAGGGAGCCACTCGCGGCGATGGCCGGGTGGGAGAGGATGTGACGGGGAATCTGCGCACGGTCCGCTCTATCCCAAAGAACCTGCCGGAGAAGCTTCCCAGGCTCATTGTACGGGGAGAGGTGTACATGGCTCGATCCGTATTTGATAGGATCAATGAGGAGCTGGAGCTGGAGGGGAAACCCTTGCTGGCTAATCCCCGAAATGCGGCGGCGGGCTCCCTGCGGCAGAAGGATCCTAAGGTGTGTGCCAAGCGGCAGCTGGACATTGCGGTGTTCAACCTGCAGCTGGTGGAGGGACGGTCGTTTGCCACCCACTCCGAGACGCTGGACTACCTGCGGGAGCAGGGATTCCCGGTGATTCCCCACACGGTGCTGCGTGACCCGGAGGAAATCTTGGAGCAGATTCAAAAGCTAGGCGATAACCGCATGGATTTCCCCTACGATATTGATGGTGCGGTTGTAAAGCTGAATGACTTGTCAGATCGTTCTATCCTTGGCAGCACGGCCAAATGCCCCAAGTGGGCGGTAGCGTATAAGTACCCCCCGGAGCAGAAGGAGTCCCGGGTGGCAGACATTGCCGTGCAGGTGGGGCGCACGGGAGTACTGACCCCTAAGGCTGTGCTGGAGCCGGTGCGCTTAGCAGGCACCACCGTTACCAATGCCACCTTGCACAACCAGGATTATATCACGGAAAAAGATATTCGAATCGGCGACACGGTGGTGGTGCAGAAGGCGGGAGAAATCATCCCGGAGATCGTGTCGGTGGTGAAGGAAAAGAGACCGGAGAGTACGAAGCCCTATCATCTGCCGGATAAGTGTCCGGTGTGCGGGGCGGCGGTGCTGCGTGACCCGGACGGTGCGGCTGTTCGCTGCACCGGGGCGGAGTGTCCGGCCCAGCTTCTGCGCAACATGATACACTTTGCCTCCCGGGACGCCATGGACATTGACGGCGTGGGTCCGGCGGTGCTGCAGCAGCTTATAGAGAGCGGGCTGGTGTCAAATCCGGCAGATCTATATGACCTCCGAGCAGAGCAGCTGGAGGGACTGGACCGCATGGGGAAAAAGTCCGCTCAAAACGCAGTAGATGCCATTGCCAGGTCCAAGGAAAACGATCTGTGGCGGCTGATCTTCGCCTTGGGTATCCGGCAGGTGGGAGCCAAGGCAGCTAAGATACTGGCGACCCATTTCGGGAGCATGGATGGACTCCGCCGGGCCACGGCGGAGGAGCTGACGGAGATTGACGATGTGGGCGCAGTGACGGCAGACTACATCACCCACTGGATGCAGAGCGACCAGGCGGAGGATCTGCTGGCGCGGCTGCAGAAGGCCGGGGTGAACATGGAGTGTCACCAGGAGCTGGTGGACCGACGCTTTGCGGGAATGACATTCGTGCTCACCGGAGCCTTGACTCGATTTACCCGGGAAGAGGCCGGAGAGATGATTGAGCTGCGGGGCGGCAAGGTGTCCTCCTCGGTGTCGAAAAAAACCACCTATGTGGTAGCCGGAGAGAATGCCGGATCGAAGCTGAAAAAGGCCGGGGAGCTAGGGGTTTCGGTGCTGAGTGAGGAGGAATTTTTAGCACTAATATAATTTTTTATAGTCAACAATTACCGTACCGTTTTGGTACGGTAATTTTATATCTTTTTTCAACAAAAATGAGAAGCGATGTTATGAATAGTTACAAATTTTATGGCTTCACATTGACGCAGAAAAAGAAAGTGCTAAAATATAAATTGTATTGTAGCGAAACAGATTAGGATCATGGGCTGATCAAGCCTGCAAGCAAAAAAGTGCAATGAGGAGGAAATATAATGAGTAAGATCATGAAGATCTGCGATGGTAACGAAGCCGCGGCATATGTGGCGTATGCCTTTTCCGAGGTGGCGGCGATTTACCCCATCACCCCGTCTTCTCCCATGGCGGAGCACACGGATGAGTGGTCCGCAAAGGGAAGAAAGAACATCTTTAATCAGCCTGTCCGCCTGGTGGAGATGCAGTCGGAGGCCGGCGCCTGCGGCGCTTGCCACGGTGCATTGGAGGCCGGCGCATTGGCCACCAGCTTCACCGCCTCTCAGGGCCTGATGCTGATGATCCCCACCATGCATCGTATCTCCGGTGAGCGTCTGCCCGGCGTACTGCATGTGGCTTCCCGTACGGTGGGTACCCACGCATTTTCTATTTTCGGCGATCACTCTGATGTGATGAACTGCCGCCAGACCGGCTTTGCTATGCTCAACTCCGGCAGCGTGCAGGAGATCATGGACCTGGCCGGTGTGGCACATCTGTCCGCTATCAAGGCCCGCATCCCGTTCCTGCATTTCTTTGACGGCTTCCGCACCAGCCATGAGATTCAGAAGGTGGAGGCCCTGGAGTACAGCGACCTGGCCAAGCTGGTGGACTATGACGCACTGGCCCGGTTCCGCGCCAATGCGCTGAATCCCGAGGATCCCCGGATGCGTTCTCTGGTGGATAACCCCGACATTTATTTCCAGCTTCGCGAGGCCAACAACAGCGACTATAACAAGCTCCCCGACATCGTTGAGGACTATATGGCCGAAATCAGCAAGCTGACGGGCCGGGAGTATCACCTCTTTAATTATTATGGTGCTCCCGACGCGGAGCGGGTCATCGTGGCCATGGGCTCTGTTACCGGCTGCATTCAGGAGACGGTGAAGTACCTGAATGACCGGGGCGAGAAGGTGGGCTTCCTGCAGGTACACCTGTTCCGTCCCTTCTCGGCCAAGCACCTGCTGGCGGCTATGCCTAAGACCGTGAAAAAGGTGGCTGTCCTGGACCGCGTGAAGGAGATCGGCTCCATCGGTGAGCCCCTGTATGAGGACATCTGCGCCGCTTACATCAATGATAAGGACCGTCCCGAGATCTTTGCCGGCCGTTACGGCCTGTCCAGCAAGGACACTACTCCCGCCCAAATCAAGGCGGTGTACGATAATCTGCTGCTGGCCGAGCCTAAGAATCACTTCACCATCGGCATCGTGGATGATGTGACGAATCTGTCTCTGCCCATGGGTCCTGCCCTGAACTGCGAGCCCGAGGGCACCATCTCCTGCAAGTTCTGGGGCCTGGGCTCCGACGGTACCGTGGGCGCCAACAAAAACTCCATTAAGATCATCGGCGAGACCACCGATATGTATTGCCAGGCGTACTTTGAGTACGACACCAAGAAGTCCTTCGGCATTACCAAGAGTCACCTGCGCTTCGGCAAGAAGCCCATCAGCTCCACCTATTATGTGAGCAATGCTGACTTTGTGGCCTGCCATAACCAGACCTATCTGACCAAGTACGACATCATCTCCGAGCTGAAGCCCCACGGCAGCTTCCTGCTCAACTGCGAGTGGAGCGAGGATGAGCTGGAGCAGAAGATGCCCGGCGACATCCTGAAGTACATTGCGGAAAATGATATCAAGTTCTATATCATCGACGCCAATAAGGAATCCCAGTCCCTGGGCCTCGGTAACCGCTCCAACATGGTGCTGCAGGCTGCCTTCTTCAAGCTGGCCAAGGTCATCCCCGTGGAGGATGCCGTGGAGCATATGAAGTCTGCGGTGAAAAAGACCTACGGACTCAAGGGCGAGAAGATCGTGAATATGAATATTGCCGCCGTGGATGCAGGCATCAACGCTGTGAAGCAGGTGCAGGTGAAGGAGAGCTGGAAGAATCTCTCCGGCGCCGCCATCCAGCCCGCTGCGGACAATGTTCCCGACATCATTAAGAACATCCTGGTGCCCATCAACGCCCAGAAGGGCGACCTGCTGCCGGTTTCTGCCTTCAAGGGAATGGAGGACGGCACCATGCCGTTGGGTACCTCTCAGTATGAAAAGCGCGGCATCGCCACGCATCTGCCCGTGTGGAATCAAGACGAGTGCATCCAGTGCAATATGTGCTCCTTCGTGTGCCCCCACGCCGTGATTCGGCCCTATCTGCTGGACGAGAAGGAAGCGGCCAATGCCCCTGCCGGGATGATCCTGGTGGATGCGAAGGGCCCCAAGATGGAAGGCCTGAAGTACACCATGGGTGTGTCTACCCTGGACTGCACCAGCTGCGGCAGCTGCGTTTCCTCCTGCCCCAAGAGCGGGAAGGCCTTGAAGATGGTTCCTACCCACGAGGTATCTTTGGATCAGACAAACTGGAAGTACCTGCAGACGCTGCCTGAGAAGAACGACCGCATCGACAAGTTCACCCTCAAGGGCAGCCAGCTTCGCCAGCCCCTGGTGGAATTTAACGGTGCCTGTGCCGGCTGCGGCGAGACACCCTATATCAAGCTCCTGACCCAGCTTTACGGCGACAAGATGTACCTGGCCAACGCTACCGGTTGCACCCAGGCCTGGGGCGCGGCTATGCCTTGTGTACCCTACTGCAAGAATAAGGCCGGCAAGGGCGTGGCATGGTCTAACTCCCTGTTTGAAAACAATGCCGAGTTCTCTTACGGTATGTGCCTGGCTGTAAAGCAGCTCCGCGCTGCCGTGACGGAATTTGTAAAGCAGCTGGACGGCATGACCCAAGACACCGCTGTGAAGGCAGCCATCGCCAAGTGGCTGGAGGTCTACGACGATCTGGATGCCTCCTCTGTGGCTACCGATGAGCTGCTGGCCGTGCTGGAGAGCACGCAGTTCAGCGCCGAGGAGCAGGCTGTGGTTAGCGAGATCCTCAAGCGCCGGAAGGATATGTCCAAAAAGACCATGTGGATGTACGGCGGCGACGGCTGGGCCTACGATATTGGTTACGGCGGTCTGGACCATGTGTTCGCCATGGGCGAGGATGTGAATGTGCTGCTGGTGGACACCGAGGTGTATTCCAACACCGGCGGTCAGTCCTCCAAGGCCACCCCTGTGGGCGCCGTGGCGCAGTTCCAGGCCAGCGGTAAGAAGACCCGCAAGAAGGACCTGGGCCTGCTGCTGATGACCTACGACAATGTCTATGTGGCGCAGTGCTCCATGGGCGCCAATCCCAACCAGCTTATCAAGGCCATCAAGGAGGCCGAGGCACATAAGGGCCCGTCCATCGTTATCTGCTATGCACCCTGTATCAATCACGGCATCAAGAAGGGTATGAACAATGTCCAGCAGGAGATGAAGAATGCGGTGGCTTCCGGCTACTGGAACCTGTACCGTTACAGCCCCGAGACCAAGAAGTTCACTCTGGATTCCAAGGAGCCCACCATGCCTCTGTATGACTTCATGAAGGGCGAGGTGCGCTACGCTTCCCTGGAGCTGAGCTTCCCGGAGAATGCCAAGGTACTGTTTGCCGACGCGGAAGAGGCCGCCAAGGAGAAGTACGAGTACTATAAGCGTAAGTCTGAGGACTAACGGACGCTGCATAATAAAACCGCTGCGGGCGGGGCGCAAAAACCCCGCCCGCTTTTCCTGAGAATTCCTGTTAAAGCATTGACAAAGTTATAGAAAAGTGATAAAATTAACAAAGGAATAATAGTAGAGAGAGGCGAGGAAGCTATGGCCATTCCGTTTGATTATACAGCCGAATATAAGCGTAAGCTCTGCACTCCGGACGAGGCAGCGAGAGTTGTTAAGAGCGGTGACTGGATCGACATCTCTATGGGCGGAGCCTTTCCGTCCTTGATGGACGCCGCCGTTGCACGCCGCAAGGATGAGCTGCGGGGTGTGAAGGTGCGGGGATACCTCATTTCTCAGCCCATCCAAATGGTGGAGTGCGACCCCACGCGGGAGCATTTTATTTACAACAGCTGGCATATGTCCGGGTATGAGCGTAAGCTGTGCGACCGGGGCTTGTGCAACTTCAGCCCCATGGTGTTCCGGAACCTGGGCTGGTATTACACGCAGTTCCTTACGGTGAATGTGGCCATGATGTGCGTGACACCCATGAATGAGCACGGGTATTTTAATTTCTCCGTCAGCAATGCCTCGGCCCGGGCTGTGCTGGACAAGGCGGATATCGTTATTTTGGAGATAAATGAGAATCTGCCCTGGGTCTATGGCGGTTTGGACGAGTGCATCCATATCAGTGATGTGAACATGATCGTGGAGGGGGAGCATGGCCCGCTGCCCAATGTAAAGTCCGGAGAGGCCTCCGAGGCGGAGATGAAGATCGCGGAGTTTGTGGTGCAGAACATGACAGATGGCTGTACCCTGCAGCTTGGTATCGGCTCCCTGCCTAACGCCGTGGGCCAGATGATCGCCAAGAGCGACCTGAAGGACCTGGGTATACATACGGAAATGCTGTGTGACTCTTACCTGGATATGTACAAGGCGGGAAAGATCACCAACAATAAGAAGGCCATCGACCGCTACAAGAGTGTTTTCGGTCTGGCCCTGGGTTCACAGGACCTGTACGACTGGATCCGGGAGAACCCGGGTGTGGTCACTTACCCCATTTCCTACTGCAACGATGCAGCCGTTGTGGGTAAGCTGGATAACTTTGTGTCTATAAACAACTGTATTTCCGTGGACCTGTATGGTCAAATCTGCGCCGAGAGCTCCGGTACCCGCCAGATCAGCGGCACCGGCGGCCAGCTTGACTTCCTGGAGGCGGCGGCGGTATCCCGTGGCGGCAAGGCCTTCATTTGCCTGACCTCCTCCTTCACCAATAAAAAGGGGGAGATGGTTTCCCGCATCAATCCCACCCTGGTCACCGGTGATGTGGTCACCGATCCCCGAAGCTTAGCCTACTATATCGTCACCGAGTACGGCGGCGTGAGCTTGGTGGGCTGCAGCACCTGGGAGCGGGCCGAGCGGCTGATCTCCGTGGCGCATCCGGCCTTCCGGGATGAGCTTATCGCTGCGGCGGAGAAGCAGGGCATTTGGATCCGCTCCAACAGACGGTAAATGTATGTTTTGAAAAGCCGCGACACCTGTCGCGGCTTTTTTTGCGGTTATGTATTACTTTTTCGCTGCGGGTCTTTCCAGGTCGTAGACCAACACGCGCCGGAGATTGGCGCTTTTGAAGCGATCCAGACCCACATAGTAGTCAAACAGATCCAAAACCTCCCGCTTTGTGAAATCGGGCATCATTTCCCGAAGATGTTGGGCTTTGGGATCGATCTTAAAAATGTGCCCGGTTTCCAGTTCATAGGTGCAGGGAGCACCCCGGGTCTCGGCATAGCTGCCTATGCCCTCGGACCACATGTAACTGGCGATCTTACGCTGAATGCGGCCATCCTTCAGAATTTTGAAGTAGCCGCCGGGGCCGTCGGAGGCAAACACATAGCTGGTAACGCCGGGAAATTTCCGCTGCAGGTTGAGAAATAAGTTCGAGCGGCGGTGGTTGGTGAAAACGAAGCTACCCAGTCCATTGACCTCCAGGATCATGCAGCGACCGGCTTTCAGCTGTTTTTTGCAGCGGTAGGGGGCCAGGGGGTCCGCATATTCTTTCCGCAGGGTGCAGTAATAGGTTTGATCGCTGTAATAGCCAGGCACACAAATCTGCTTCTCAGCAGGAAAAAGCGGCAACAGCGGCAGAAGCATGACATGAAAGTCACCGCTGAACAGGCCGGGCAGATCGCTGGATGTGCGACGAAAATCGCGAAATAAGTTTGCAAGAACAGGCATACGATCAGTTGAGGAAATCCTTCAGCTTTTTGCTGCGGGAGGGGTGACGGAGCTTACGCAGAGCCTTGGCCTCAATCTGACGGATACGCTCTCGGGTGACATTAAACTCCTTGCCCACTTCCTCCAAAGTGCGGGTGCGTCCGTCCTCAATGCCAAAGCGCAGTTTCAGAACCTTTTCCTCCCGGGGGGTGAGGGTACTCAGCACATCCACCAGTTGCTCCTTCAGCAGGGTGAAGCTGGCGGCCTCGGAGGGCTCGGATGCGCCCTCATCAGGGATGAAGTCGCCCAGGTGGGAGTCCTCTTCCTCGCCGATGGGGGTCTCCAGTGATACAGGCTCCTGAGCAATTTTCAGAATCTCCCGGACCTTATCCACGGGCATATTCATCTGGGCGGAGATCTCCTCCGGGGTGGGATCGTGCCCCAGCTCCTGCAAAAGCTGACGGGAAACGCGGATGACCTTATTAATAGTCTCCACCATGTGGACGGGGATGCGGATGGTGCGGGCCTGGTCAGCGATGGCGCGGGTGATGGCCTGGCGGATCCACCAGGTGGCATAGGTGGAGAACTTATAACCCTTGGTGTAGTCGAACTTCTCCACAGCCTTGATAAGGCCCAGGTTGCCCTCCTGGATCAGATCCAAAAACAGCATTCCGCGACCGGCATAACGCTTGGCAATGGATACCACCAGACGCAGGTTAGCCTCAGCCAGCTTCTGCTTGGCGCTTTCACCGGCCTTCACGGTTTTGCGCAGCTCTTCCAGATCCTTCTCGGTGAGATTGGCCACTTCCTCTTCGGGAACCTCAATTTCACCCACGGGATCCTCGGCATCCAGCACCGGCTCCACAGCCTGGCCATTGGCCTTTTCCCAGGCAATGAGTGTGGCCTTGGCCTTGTTCCCGGCGGAAATAGCGGAGGCCAGCTCTATCTCACCCTCTGCGGAAAGCAGAGAGACCTTGCCAATCTCCTTGAGGTACATGCGGACGGGGTCGTCGATATTGAAGCTGTCTACCAGAGCATTGGGATCTACCAGCTCCTCCTCCTCAATCTCGGCGATTTCCTCCAGAGGAGGGTCGATTTCGGCGTTGACATCCGGCAGGAAGGCTTCGGTGGTAATCTCGATGGAAAGTTTTTCCAGAGAATCATAGATCATATCCAGCTTCTCGCTCTCCAGATCCATGCCGTCAAGCACATCGGAGAGTTCACTGCTCTCCAGCTTGCCGTGGCGCTTACCCTTGATGAAAAGCTCCTTCAGACGCTCGTTGCTTTGAATCAGCTGAGCGGCAGGCAGGGAAGCGATGGTCTTGTCGTCCAACTGTCCCTTGTTGCTCTTGATGACTTCCTCTTCAATTTCACGCTGCTGCTGGTCGGCCTCCTTCAGGAGAGCGTCGGCCATTTCCTGCAGTTGTTTTTCGGTGTATTTTGTCTCTGTCATAGGTTCTTTCCTCCGTATCCCTTTTTGAATTTATATTTTTCCTGTGCGGCCAGCAGCGGGTCAAGCTCGTCACCGCCGATTTGCCGGTCTGCTTCTTCTCGGATGATGCGTATGTAGTCGCTCAGAGCCTGCTCTGCGCCGGAAACAGATTCCGGCTTTTGCAGGATCGCCGTGAAATGGCTCATTTCCTCCGGGGAGAGGATGCCTCCCAGGGCAGCCATGCTGTGGGGACGGCCCGCCTCCCGGTCTGCACACAAAAGCGAGTATATTTTTCCCAGCAGCGGGGAAGAAAACTCCTCCGGGCGCAGGACACAGAGCTTATCGTAGAGGTCATCGTCCCGCATCATCAGGCGAATGACACCCTCCTCGGCCATAGCACTGCGTAGATTGGCATAGCGGAAGGCTCGGGCCTGGGGCTGGAGTGTGGCCACGGGGTTCATCTCTCGGCGGGTCTCAGCCCACTGCTCCTTGCGCTTTTGCTTGCTGTAAGTGCGGCTGACCTCATTGCGCATAGCCTCCGGGGTGAGCCCGGCCACCTCGGCGGCCCGCACGGTGTAAATCTCACGCTCCACGGCACTGTCCAAAGTGCAGAGGACCTGACTGATCTCGGCGGCATAGGCAATGCGGTCGGCATCATTTTTTAGGTCGTATTTAGCAGCTATCTGGGACATACGAAACTCGATACCGTTTTCACTGCCGCTTAGGAGCCGCTCAAAGGCTTGGGGCCCCTGAAATTTAATGAAGTCGTCGGCGTCTTGCTTTATGTAGCTGCCGTCTACCAGGCGGCGGGGGAGCTGCAAGACCCGCACGGTGAACTCGGAATTTTTCAGAATGTCCAAAGCCCGCTGGGTGGCAAGCTGCCCGGCATTGTCATTGTCGTAGCAAAGGATCAATTCCTTGGTGTAGCGGCTTAAAAGTCGGGTCTGCTCTACGGTGAGAGCCGTTCCCATAGAGGCCACGGCGTTGTCAAAACCAGCCTGGTGCAGCGTTACCACATCCAGATTGCCCTCACAGAGAATGATGTTGGGACGCTTGGTTTTTTTGGCTAAATTCAGCCCATAGAGCACCCTGCGCTTGCTGTATACCGGTGTTTCGCTGGTGTTCATATACTTGGGCTCGGATTTGTCGATTACGCGGCTGCCGAATCCCACGACATCTCCACGCACATCCACCACCGGGAGAATAAGACGGTTGCGGAATTTATCGTAAAAGCCGCCGGATTTATTCTGCACGATAAGTCCGGCCTTCAAAAGCTCCTGCTTGGTATAACCTTTTTCGGTCATGGCCCGCAGGAGATGGTCCCACCCATCCCGGGCGGCGCCCATGCCAAAGCGCACGGCGATGCCCCGTCGAATCTGACGCCGGTTCAGGTACGCCTGTACGGCGGCCCCGTCCGGAGACTGGAGCACCTCATAATAGTACCGAGCGGCGTCTCTATTCAGGTCCAGCAGACGGTGGCGCAGGCGGTCGGCCCCATCGGACTCCCGATCCTCCGGCACGGGCATATTCACCCGCTTGGCCAAAAAACGCACGGCATCGGGATAGGACAAATTTTCAATGTCCATAATAAAATTGATGACGCCGCCGCCCTTCTTACAGCCGAAGCAGTGATAGTACTGCTTGTCCTGCAAAACATGGAAGGAGGGTGTTTTTTCATTATGAAACGGACAGCAGCCCCAGTAGCTTCCGCCCTTGGGCTGCAGGGACACATAGCTCCCCACTACATCCAGAATGTCGTTTCGGGCGGCCAGCTCGTCCAAAAAGCTCTGCGGAAATGCCATTTTCCCCCTCCTTTCCGCATCCTTGCACAGCACTGTGCAACATGCTTTCAACTATTTTATACGAATAAAAAATCGAAATTCCTTTTTTCCTGCAAAAAAATTATCCCGCCCGGTGCGGCAGGATAATTCAGCGGGACGAAAAGGTTTTTTCGCCCCGCTGCCTAAGTTTTTGAAACCTTGAAACCGCTTCGGGGTTTTAAAAACTACTGATTCCAATTATATAGGGCTTTTACAGGTCTACAATGATGGGCTCCACACCGATGTGAGGCAGGAATACATGGAGCAGGTCCGTTGTTTTCAGACGCAGAGAGCTGGTGTTGCGGCAGGGATGGCAGCCGAACCACTCCGCCTCGGCTACACGCCGCTCCAGAGCCAAAGTGACCCGATGCTCGGTGTCGTTCATAAGCCCCAGCACCGAGGCAGAGCCTGGCTGCACGCCTAAAAGTGCCTGCAGATCCTCGGGGGAAGCAAAGCTCAGGCGGGAAGATCCGATTTTTTTGGAAAAATCTGCGGTCCGGAAAGGCAGGTCCGCAGGCATGGCCAGCAGATAAAAGGCGCTGCGGTTGCGAGGTGTGAGCAGCAAATTTTTGCAGATGGTAATACCCAAGGCCTCACTGATCCCGGCACAGGCGTCCATGTCATAGGCAGGCTCGTGATCCACGCGCTGGTAGGGGATATGGAGAGCATCCAGCAGCTCATAGACCCGCTGCTCCACCGGCTCTCGCAGGGTGTCCGGACGGCCGGAATAGACGGGGGAAATAGTCATAGCTTACTCCTTTGCCAGCAGTTTTTCTCCGGCACGGAAAATATCGCCTGCGCCTACGGTGAGGATCAGGTCGTCCGGCCGGGCAATACGGGCCAAGGTATCGGCCACCTGGTCCAGGGTAGAGCAGTAGATGGCCCCGGGAATCTCCTTGGCCAGCTGACTGGAGGAAATACCGATGTCATTATTCTCTCGGGCGGCGTAAATCTCTGCCAGAACAGCAATGTCCGCCAACTTCAGCTCCCGAACAAAATCCTCAAACAGCGCCTGGGTGCGGGTATAGGTGTGGGGCTGGAAGGCGCAGATGATGCGCTTATAGGGCATGGAACGGGCGGTGGTGAGCAACGCGTGGAGTTCACCGGGATGATGGGCATAGTCGTCAAACACTGCAGCGCCGTGATAGCTGCCCTTGTATTCAAACCGCCGTCCGGCTCCGTGGAAGGTACGCAGGCCTTCCTCCACGGCCTTTCCGCTGAGACCCAGCACATAGGCCGCTGAGGCTGCCGCCAGGGCATTGGAAATGTTGTGCTTGCCGGCAACGGCCAGGGCAATGTGGGCATAAAACTCGCCATGGATCAGCACATCGAACTCACCGCAGCCATCGTGAAATGCTACATTGTCGGCCCGACAATCCGCGCCGCCGTCCCGTACGGAAAAAGTGAACACCGGGTGGGACAGTCCCTTTACGGAATCCATGGCCCCGGCGTCGTCACCATTGACGATAACATAGCCCCGCTGGGGGACCAGGTCTGCAAAGGCGTGGAAGGAATGCTCCACATCCGACAGATCCTTGAAAAAGTCCAGGTGATCGGCCTCCACATTTAAAATTACAGCTACCGTGGGGAAGAAATTCAAAAAGGAGTTGCAATATTCGCAGGACTCCAAAATGATGGTGTCACCGTGGCCCACCCGGTAGCCCGAGTGGAGCATGGGGAGCGTCCCGCCGATCATAACCGTAGGGTCCGCCTGGGCCGCCATGAAGATATGGGTGGCCATAGAGGTGGTGGTGGTCTTTCCGTGGGTGCCGGAGATACACAGAGCGTTCTGATACCGCTGCATGATGGCACCCCAGGCCTGGGCCCGCTCATAGACCGGGATACCCCGGGCTATAGCGCCGGAGACCTCGGGATTATCATCGTGGATGGCGGCGGTGCGAATAACCAGCTGGGCGTTTTGCAGATTGTCTGCTGAATGGCCTACAGCCACGGGAATACCCAGGGAACGCAGATGGCGCACGGTGTCGCTTTCGGACATATCGGACCCCTGCACACGCAGGCCCATGCCCAGCAGCACCTCGGCCAGAGGACACATGGAAACGCCGCCGATGCCGGACAGATGGACCCGGACACCGGGGCGCAGATATTCTTTGAAATCCACAGTGGGATGCATCATTTCAGGTAGCCTCCTAAAGACGGTTTTGCCTTGGAATTGCATTTTTTTATAACCTATATTATAATACGAATCAGACGGAAGTGCAACAGGGAAAACGCACTTTCATTTTGACGGAGGGATGGACATGGGCCGAGAGCAGGCGACAAGAATCATTGAGATCCTGGAAAAAGCGGGCTTTCCGGCCTATTTTGTTGGCGGATGTGTGCGTGACACGCTGCTGGGCCGAGAGCCGGAGGACTGGGACATTGCCTCCGCTGCAAGGCCGGAGCAGGTGATGGCACTTTTCGGCGCAGATGCCCTGCCCACCGGGTGTAAGCATGGAACCGTTACAGTGAAAAGCGGCGGGGAAGCCTTTGAGGTAACCACCTTCCGCACAGACGGGCGGTATTCCGACGGACGGCACCCGGATCAGGTGACCTTTGCAGGGAGCATCCGGGAGGACTTGGCCCGCCGGGACTTCACCATCAACGCCATGGCCATGGAGAAAGGCGGGCGCATTCTTGACCTCTACGGCGGAATCAGCGACCTAAAGGGTGAAACCATCCGCTGCGTGAGGAATGCCCGGATACGCTTTGAGGAGGATGCATTGCGCATTTTACGGGCGCTGCGCTTTGCCGCAACCCTGGGCTTTGCCATAGAGCCGTCCACAGCAGACGCCATCCATCGGGAGGCACGGCTGCTGGAAAGAGTGGCAGCGGAGCGCATTTTGGCCGAGATGAATAAGCTCCTTTGCGGCAAAGGCTGCCGGGAAATTCTGCTTGCATACCCGGATGTGCTGGGTGTGTTCCTGCCGGAGCTGCTGCCCTGTGTGGGCTTCGACCAGCGAAATATCCATCATTGCTATGATTTATACACCCACACAGTCCTGTCGGTAGACAGTGTGGCGGCGGAGCCGGTTTTGCGCTGGACCATGCTGCTCCATGATATTGGCAAGGTAAACACCTTTACAGAAGATGAGCGGGGCCAGATGCATTTTTACGGGCATCCCAAGGTCAGTGCCGCCATGGCGGAGGATATTTGCACTCGCCTGCGGATGCGAAAAAAGGACCGGGAGGATATTGTGACGCTGATTGCCTGGCATGATCGGGACATTCCTGTGACGGAAAAGGGCATCGGATCTGCCGTCCGGGCACTGGGTGAGGAGAATTTCCGGCGACTGCTGGCGGTAAAGCGGGCCGACAACCGGGCTCAGGCCCCGGAATATCGCTGGGTCTGCCAAAAAGTCGACCGTGCAGAGGAAATATTAGAGGAGCTTCTGCGAAAAAAGCAATGCCTGTGTCTGAAGGATCTGGCTGTGAACGGAAACGACCTGCTGGCTTTGGGCTATGAGGGGCGAGAGATCGGCGCGGCTTTAGAGTGGCTGCTGGAGGGCGTTATTGCCGGGGAAATGGATAATAAACGGGATGCACTGCTGGCTGCCCTGGCGAAAAAGAATTTACTGCTTCCATAGCCGCAGATAGCCTGCGTCATGGAGCTGCTTTAGGAAGAGGAGCGCCAGGGGGAAGAAGATCATTCCTCCCACGCCGAAGGTGCAAAAGCCGATGTACATGGCCATCAGCGCCGCCAGTGGGGGCAGGTCCACCTGGGCCGCCATGACCTTGGGCTCCAGGAAGCTGCGCACCAGGGTAATGACTGCGTAAATAGCCACAAGGGAGAAGGCTTTGGGCGTATGCTGCAAGAGCAGGCACACCGCCGCCCAGGGCAGCAGTACCGTCCCTGTGCCGAATACCGGCAGAGCGTCTATGAGGGCGATGGCGGCGGCCAAAAGCAGAGCGTAGGGCTGACGAATGAGCAGCAGCCCCGCCAGCAGCTCCGCGAAGGTGACGCCCAGGAGTATACACTGAGCTTTGAACCATTTGCTCAGGGTGCTGAGAAGATTGTCCTTCACACCGCCGACCTGCTTCTGCCTTTGGGGCGGGAGCTGGCGGCGGAGAAAATCCAGGATGGCCGGTAGCCGCGCCGCTGTAAAGAATACGGCCAGTACAGTGGTTGCTGTAAAAAGGAAAACGGAGGGTATATCCTTCAGCGCTTCGGCGGCGGTGGAGACGCATTGGGCAGAAAAACGGGCGAACCAAGCGGATAATTCCCGAGAACTGTCCGACAGGACCTGCTGCAGCCAGGACTGCAGGCTTTTGGGGCAGGAGCTGCAAAACTGCTCCAGCCGCTCCTGTAGGGCGGAAAAATATACGGGCAGCTCTGCGAGATATTGGGGCAGCGCCTTAAACAACCGCACGGACTGCTGCAATAGATTCAGGCACAGCACGGTAAGCGCCGTCAAAAGCAGTGCCAGCAGCACGAAGGAGAGTACCGCCGACACAAACCCGCGGCGTAGGCGCAGCTTTTTCCGCAGATAGCACACCATGGGCTCCATGATGTATGCCACGCCCAGAGCGATAAGAAACGGCAGCAGCCACAAAAGCACATACCGTACCCCGATCCAGCACAGCAGAAGCAAAAGACCCCAGTACAGTGCCAAGGTTATGAAGTTGCGGTATTTATCCGACATACTGGACCTCCGGCGGATTGAATTGCCTTGCATACAGGACTAATATATGCTAAAATAACAGTGAATAACGATAGGCTTTGGGGGATGCGGCTATGAGCAAGAAGAAGTACTACATTGTGTCCGAGGATGCGCTGCCGGACATCTTTATTAAAGTGGCCGAGGCTAAGCGGATGCTGCAGGTGGGGGAGGCAAAGAATGTTGGTGAGGCCGCCCGGCTTATGAACATCAGCCGCAGCGCCTTTTATAAGTATAAGGATGCGGTGCAGCCGTTTCAGGACATGAAGGCCGGACGTATCATTACTTTTTACGCCTTACTGAAGGACAACCCCGGTGTGCTCAGCAACTACCTGTCTATTTTTGCCAATTCCGGCGCAAATATACTGACCATTAATCAGACTATCCCCACCAATGGCTGCGCGGGCGTGACTATCTCTGCCGAGACCAGCGAAATGAAGGAGGGGCTGGAGGAGATGATGGCCGGTATTTCCGGCGCCTTCGGCGTGCTGAAATTCGAGGTTTTAGCGGGATAAATGCGAATAAAAAAAGGGGAGCCGAAAGGCTCCCAAAATTTTTTGAAATTATCGGTTTTGAAAGTGCTTCAGCGGCTCCTGCTGATCGCGAAGAATCTGCTTTGCGTAGCGATCCTCTTCGCTGAAAATGCAGCCACAGTATTTTTGCATATAGAGTCCGAGCTCTCGGGCCTGCTGCTGACCGCTGCGAAATCCCGGACGAAAGTCCCGGTAGAGGAAGGAAACGCCCCATTTCCGGGCCGCTTGCTCGGCAATCTGGGCCATGCGCTCGTGCTGCTGATAGGGACTGACGAACAGCGTGGAGGTAAAGGAGTCAAACCCGTTTTCCGCAGCGAATTCAGCGGCCCGGTCCAAACGCATTTCATAGCATGTTCCGCAGCGATGGTCAATATCCTCTGCCACAGCGCAGGTAAATTCTCGCAGGCCGTAGTCCTCCTGCACGATCAGCTCCATATTTATCTGTTTGGCATAGCCGATGAGGGTGTCCCGGCGGGCCTTATACTCCTGATAGGGATGGATGTTGGGATTAAACCAGTAGGAAACCGGTTCAATGCCCTCGGTGCGCAGCTGCTCCACACAGGAGACGGAGCAGGGGGCGCAGCAGGTGTGCAGCAGAGTTTTGGTCATTTCTCATCCTTCTTTCCGGATTGAATGCGGCGAATGAAATTGCGGAGCTTTCCCTCATTCGCCACCCGGTACGACCAATCGGATATAGAGAAAAAGCGGTGATAGACCTTGTGGAACGGCTGGTTGATAAAGGCGTCAAAGAAGGCGGCACGCTCCTTGGGGAAGGCTGCAGGATGACTGAGAGCCGGGTTTCCGGCCACCGCCTCCGCCAGAGTCCGTTTCTCACGATGCAGGGGGATCATATCAAAGATGTGCGCACCCTTGACGGTGTTGATAAGCAGCATGGAAACGCCTAATTTCTGCTGCTGGGGATAAAAGTCGGATGGCAGCCCCTTAAAGGAGCCAAAGGTCAGGTCGGCCACGCGATTCGTGCTGCAGCAGGTGCAGTGGTAGCAGGCCGGGCGCAGAAATAACCCCCGAAACAGGCCCCGACCGTAGTCAGATTTACCCAGAGGTGCGTCATATTGGCCGCCGCCCTCAAAGTCCACCACAAAGCGAGATTCGCTGCCTGTGAGCTTTTTGCAGAACTGCACGGCGGTGACCCGACGCTGCTTGATGTAGTGCATGGCATCCACCACCTTGCTCCACACCCCTGGGGAGGGAACACCGCTGCAAAGGGTGTCCGCCGTGAGAAGAAGCTCCGGAGATTCCCCTAAATATCTGTAAAGGCCATCAACTTGACAGGGCGTGCCTGTAAAGAAAACAAAGGTACCACGATCCAGATAATAGCGAACCTGCTGGAAGCACTCACCCATGTCGCTTTGGACCAGCTTTGTGCCCATGAGCCGCGGCAGATCCTCTTTGCTTTGGATAGCTGTGTGGACCACCCGCATATCTCCGTCCATGGCCGCGCCGAATACTACGCCTCCGGACTCCAGCACAAAGCCGGCAATGGCGGCAAACGCACCGCCGGAGGTGGACAGCCGCCTCTGGGCCTCGTCCTCATTCCAAACAGCAAATACTGTGGGCTCAGGCCGCTGCTCCCGGTGCTTCAAAGCCGGGCATATATGGGTGCAGTGACCGCAGTGGACACAGGCATCCGTCACCTGGGGATAGAGAAACCCCTCCTTATCGGCAACCATTTTGATAGCGCCCCGAGGGCAGCCGCTGGCGCACGCGCTGCAGCCGGTGCAGTGCTCTTTGGGTGCAAGATGGGCAGACGCGGTAGAGATCATGGCCGTACCTCCGATTTTTTCCCTATTATACCACCTCGCTGGGCGTAAAGCAACAGCCCCTTTTTTATTGAACGAATGAAACTTTTTTCCGGCACAATTCCCGAAAGAATCGGCTGTAAGACTTGCCATTTGCAGTAGAATCTGCTATACTGAAACGGATTAATTGGCGGAGGTTTGCTATGCGTATTCTGGGCATTGATCCGGGGGTTGCTATTGTGGGGTTCGGGCTTATTGAGTCTGACCGGGGTAGCCTGCGGATGCTGCAATACGGCGCCATCACAACCCCCGCCGGTCAGCCCCTTGCTGCGCGTCTTTTGCAGATCAGCCGGGACATGGAGGAGCTGATTCAATCTTTCCAGCCTGATGAAATGTCTATTGAGGAGCTGTTTTTTTCCAAAAATATCACCACGGGCATCGCCGTGGCCCATGCCAGAGGGGTCATCCTTTGTGCGGCAGAAAAGCACAAGCTGCCCATCTATGAGTATACGCCCATGCAGGTGAAGCAGGCGGTGGTGGGGTATGGACTGGCGGACAAGAAGCAGGTGATGGACATGACCCGTCGGCTGCTGAAGCTGAAGGCTGTGCCCCGGCCCGACGACGCCGCTGATGCCTTGGCGATTGCTCTGTGTCATGCCCGCAGTGCCACCAGCCTGCTGCGGCGTACAGACCCGGGCGTGAAGGAGACTGTGTAAGAAAAGAGAAGAATCTATGTATTATTATGTGAATGGAACGGTGGCAGAAATCGGCCCGAATCTGGCGGTCATCGACTGCGGTGGGGTTGGCTATGCCTGCGCTACCACCAACTATACCTTGGCCCAGCTCAAGAGGGGAGAGCAGGCCAAGCTTTACACCTACCTCCATGTGCGGGAGGAGATTTTTGACCTGTATGGCTTTTCTACCCAGGCGGAGCTGAGCAGCTTTAAGATGCTGCTGGGGGTCTCCGGTGTGGGACCCAAGGCGGCGCTGGCTATTTTATCCTCGGGAACGCCGGACCAGTTGGCTCTGAGCATCGTTACCGGAGATGAGAAGTCCCTTACGGGTGTTCCGGGCATCGGCAAAAAGATTGCCCAACGCATCATTCTGGAGCTGAAAGACAAGCTGGCCAAGGAGCAGACCGGATTTGACGCCAGGATGGGCCCCCTGTCGCCGATTCCCGCCGGGGGCAAGACCCAGGAGGCGGCTTCGGCGCTGGCGGTGCTGGGCTACTCGTCCCAAGAGATTTCCGCTGCTCTTAAGGGCGTGGATGCGGCACTGCCTGTGGAGGAAATGATCCGCATTGCCCTGAAAAAGATGGCCCGCTGAGGTGCGGCGCACAAAGGAGAATGAAGCGTGAGTATTGATTTCGGCAACGATATATTTGACGATTCCCTGGTGTCCACCACTCTTCAGCCCGAGGACAGCGGGGAGGTTTCCCTGCGCCCGCATACCTTAAACGAATATATCGGCCAAAGCAAAGCGAAGGAAAATCTTTCCATTTTTATCGAAGCGGCTCGTCGCCGGGCTGAGTCGCTGGATCATGTGCTGCTCCACGGCCCTCCCGGCCTGGGCAAGACCACCCTGGCGGGTATTATTGCCGCAGAGATGGGCGTAAACATTCGCATTACCTCCGGGCCGGCCATTGAAAAGCCCGGCGACCTGGCGGCACTGCTGACCAATTTACAGGAAAATGACATCCTGTTTGTGGATGAAATTCACCGCCTGAATCGCTCCGTGGAAGAAATTCTCTATCCCGCCATGGAGGACTACGCCATCGACATCATCATCGGCAAGGGACCATCGGCTAACTCTATCCGGCTGGACCTGCCTCATTTTACCCTTATCGGGGCTACCACCCGGGCCGGCCAGCTTTCTGCACCCTTGCGCGACCGTTTCGGCGTAACACTGCGTCTGGAGCTTTACTCCCCCCAGGAGCTGGCTCAGATCGTTACCCGCAGCGCGGGCATCCTGCGGGTACCTATTGAGCCCTCCGGCTCCATGGAGATCGCCCGGCGTTCCCGGGGCACACCCCGTATCGCCAACCGTATGCTCCGCCGTGTGCGTGACTTTGCCCAGGTGAAGGCAGACGGCGTCATCACCGATGCGGTGGCAGATCAGGCGCTGCAGGCGCTGGAAATCGACCACCTGGGCCTGGACCCGGTGGACCGTCGCATGCTCCGGGCTATCATCGAAAACTACGGCGGCGGTCCGGTGGGATTGGAGACCCTGGCAGCCACCATCGGGGAAGAATCCGTTACCCTGGAGGATGTGTACGAGCCATATCTGATGCAGCTTGGCTTTCTGACCCGTACGCCCCGGGGGCGCTGCGTCACCAAAAAAGCATACGACCATCTGCACCTTGCCTACCTGGACCAGGAGCAGCTTTCACTATAAGAATTTTGGAGGAATAATTGAAATGGGTAAACTTTTCGGCACCGACGGCATTCGCGGTGTAGTAGGGGAGACACTTACAGCGGAGCTGGCCTACCGTGTGGGCCAGGCCATCACCATTGTTTTAACAGAGCAAAAGGGCGGCGCGCCCATCATCAGCATCGGTAAGGACACGCGCATTTCCTCGGACATGCTGGAGTCTGCGCTGATGGCCGGCATCTGCTCCATGGGCGGCAGCGTTATGCCCTTCGGCACCATCCCTACCCCGGCGGTAGCATTTCTCACGGTGCAGGAGGAGGCGGATGCGGGTATCGTTATCTCCGCCTCCCATAATCCCTATGAGCATAACGGCATTAAGATTTTCGGCGGCCAGGGCTACAAGATCTCCGATGAGATGGAGGAAAAGGTGGAGAACATCGTTCTCTCCGGGGAGACACTGCCCGTTAAGACCCACGACCAGATCGGTATGCGTCTGCACGGTATGCGCCAGATGAAATCGGATTATATCAGCCATCTTCTTTCCACCGTAGACTGCGATATGCGGGGCCTGCGGGTGTTGGTGGACTGTGCCAACGGCGCATCCTCCGCCACGGCGCCGGATCTGTTTGGCAAGCTGCCCCTGCATGCGGACTTTATTTTCGATAAACCCGACGGTGTAAACATCAACAGAGGCTGCGGCTCCACCCATATGGAGACTCTGTGCCGGGGCGTAGTGGCAGGGAAGTACGACTTGGGTATCGCCTTTGACGGCGACGCCGACCGCTGCCTGCTGGTAGACGAAAAGGGAAGCGTCATTGATGGCGACAAGGTGTTGGCCGTGTGCGGTCGGTCCATGCGCAGACGGGGCATCCTCAACGGTGATGCCATTGTAGCCACGGTTATGTCCAACCTGGGTCTGCATGAGTTTTGCCGCAAGGGAGACTATCGGCTGGTCTGCACCGATGTGGGAGACCGCCATGTGCTGGAGAAGATGATCGAGTGCGGCTACATGATCGGCGGTGAGCAGTCGGGCCACACGATCTTCCGGGAGTTTGCTACCACCGGCGACGGCGAGCTGACGGCTCTGCAATTTATCCAGGCCTACTGCGAGGCGGGAGTCCCGGCGTCCGAGCTGGTATCCTGCTGCGCCCAGTACCCCCAGGAGCTCATTAATGTGCCGGTATCCGCCGTGGGCGGGGCCAAGGAGCGTATTATGGGCGATGAACGCCTGTGGGAGCAGGTGCGTAAGCACGAGGATGCGCTGCACGGAGAGGGCCGTATTTTGGTCCGTCCCTCCGGTACGGAGGCCCTCATTCGGGTCATGGTTGAGGCGAAGACTGTCGAGACGGCTCATACCGTGGCGCAGGCTTTGGCTGATTTCATAAAAAACATATAAGGTTTTGCATAGTATTAACAAAATTTTACGGATTGCTTGACAATTAATTCATAGAAAAGGTATAATAACGGATGGACGGATATATGCAGAAACAGTATAGTGAGCTGGAGCGGCTCTCAGACGAGGAGCTATGCCAGGCACTGCAGAGCGGCAACGCCGATGCAGAGGAAATACTGGTCCATCGCTACAGCAGAATGGTCCGCAGCTGCACCCACCCCTATTTTTTAGCCGGGGGCGACAGCGAGGATCTGCTGCAGGAGTGTATGTTCGGCTTGGTAAAGGCCATGCGCGAGTTCAGGCCGGACCGGGAAGCCAGCTTTCAAACCTTTGCAGAGGTCTGCATTCGCAGACGGCTGTATTCGGTAATACGGGCGTCTCTGGCCGGTAAGCATAGTCCGTTAAACGAATCCGTACCCCTGAATGCATTTTTACTTGATGCGCAGCCACAGTATAGTCAATTAGACCCCGAGGATCTGCTGATCGACCGGGAAAAGGCTGCGGCGCTACTGAATCGAGTGCGCAGTCAGCTTTCCGATTTGGAGATCCGGGTTCTGGATCTGTATCTGGACGGCTGTAGCTGCGGCGAGATTGCAGCCACGGTGGGCAAGCCCTATAAATCCGTGGATAATGCCGTTCAGCGTATCCGCCGCAAGGTAGCGCGGCAAATTTCTTCCGGCGATATCAGCAATGGCTGAGCGCAATATATTTCTCAAAAGAGAGGGTAAAATCATGTACGAAGATAAGACTTTAGTTTGCAAAGAATGTGGCAACGAGTTCGTGTTCACCGCCGGTGAGCAGGAGTTCTATGCAGAGAGAGGCTTCCAGAATGAGCCCCAGCGCTGCAAGGCCTGCCGTGACGCCCGCAAGAACGCTGCCCGCGGTCCCCGTGAGTATTTCACCGCTACCTGCGCTGCCTGCGGCGGCGAGGCCAAGGTTCCCTTTGAGCCCAAGAGCGACCGTCCTGTTTACTGCAGCGACTGCTTCGCCAAGATGAGAGAGAACGGCTGATTCTTTGCTGAATAATAGAAATAAACCGGTGCAGCTTGCTGCGCCGGTTTTTCTATGGGAATAAAAATTGTTGTTGAAAAAAGTCGGTAAACGGGTTATAATAAGAAAACCAAAGATTAAGTGGAGGTCAATTACCATGATTGAAATTACCAAAGACACCATTATCGGTGATATTCTGGATGTTGCGCCCCAGACCGCTCCTATTTTCCTGTCCATCGGTATGCATTGCCTGGGCTGCCCTTCCTCTCGCGGCGAGACCGTGGAGGAGGCCTGCATGGTGCATGGCGTGGATTGCGAGAAGCTGCTGGCTCTGGTAAACGAAGAAGCCAACAAGTAAGCAAATCAGTAAGCGCATACGGCCCTGACCGTATGCGCTTCAGTCTGTCTATAAATAGGCAGTGCGTCGAACGATCCTTTTATCCTTGCCGGAGGTAAAAAAATGACGGAACAGTTGCAATTGCAGCCGCGCTTACGGCTTTTGGCTGATCTGGTGCCCCAGGGTGCCCGCCTGGCGGATATAGGGACAGATCACGGTTATCTGCCGGTCTATCTGCTGCAGCGGGGCCGCATCGCCTCCGCCATTGCCGCCGATATTGGCCGGGCGCCTCTGGATCACGCCCGCCGCACAGCGGAGCAATACGGCGTAGAGTGCGGCCTGCGCTTTCTGTGCTGCGACGGCCTTTGCGGCATCAGCCCGGAGGATGCAGACACAGTGGTCATTGCCGGGATGGGCGGTGAGACGATCATCCGTATCCTGTCCCAAGCTCCCTGGACTCGGTCGGGTGAAACACTTTTGCTGCTCCAGCCCATGACTAAGCAGGAGCCTCTGCGCCGCTGGCTCAATGAAAACGGCTATGCCCAGTGCGCGGAGCGGCTGGTGCAGGACAAGGACTACTTATACCCCATTTTCACCGTCTACGGAGGACCTCAGCCGTCCCTTTCCGTGGCGGAGATATACGGGGGTATAGATATTGAGGTGGACCCTCTGGCAGGGGAATACCTTACCCAGCGTATCCGCCGATTGGAACAGGCGGAGCAGGGACTTGCGAAAAGCAGCGGAGATGAAAACCGCCGACGGGCCCGGGAGCTGGGAAGAATCAAGCAAGTACTTATGGAGAGGAGGGCACAGCTATGATAACCGTGCGGGATGTGGAAAGCTTCCTTTATACCTGGGCCCCGGCCGGCCTGGCAGCGAGTTGGGACAATGTGGGCCTGCTGGTAGGCGATCCGGTCCGGGAGGTGAAAAAAATTCTCACAACCCTGGATATTACCGAGTCCGTGGTGGAGGAGGCCGTGCAAACCGGGGCTGATCTCATCGTTTCGCATCATCCGGTGATGAATTGTGCCTGGCATCCGGTTCAGACGCTGCGCTCCGATGACCGCCAGGGCCGCATTCTCACCGGGTTGGTGGAAAATCGCATCTCTGCCATCTGTATGCATACCAATCTGGATGCGGCAGAGGGCGGCGTGAACGATGTTTTGGCCGAAAAACTGGGCCTTTTGGACACACAACCGCTTACAGAGGAAAAAATTGGCCGGGTGGGCACATTAAAATGTGAATTACCCCTTGTGGACTTCACCCGGTTTGTGGTAGAATTATTAGGATGCAATGGATTGCGCTTTACCGACTGCGGCAAGGCCGTACACCGCGTGGCGGTGGGCGGCGGCGCTTGCGGCGACTATATTGCGCAGGCTATTGCATTGGGCTGCGATACCTTTGTGACATCCGATCTTCGTTACCACGATTTTCTGGATACAAAAGAGCTGAACCTCATTGACGCCGGACATTTCCCCACGGAGCAGGTCATTGTTCCCGAGTTATGTCGGCGGCTGCAGGCAACATTTTCCGCAGTTTCCGTTTCCACTTCGATCTCGCATAAAAGCGAGGTCATCCAATACTGCATTTGAAGGAGAGTAAACTATGTCAGGACATTCCAAGTGGCACAATATTCAAAAAACCAAGGGCGCGGCTGACGCCAAGCGCAGCGCTGCCTTTACTAAGATCGCCAAGGAGATCATTGTGGCGGTGAAGCAGGGGGGCAGCGGCGATCCTGCCAATAACTCCCGCCTGGCCACCGTTATTGCCAAGGCCAAGGCTGCCAATATGCCCAACGATAACATCAAGCGCACCATCGATAAGGCCCTGGGCGCAGGCAACACCGATAACTACGAGTCCGTTACTTACGAGGGCTATGGTCCCTGCGGCGTGGCCGTCATTGTGGAGGCCCTTACCGACAACCGTCAGCGCACCGCCCCGGAAATTCGCCACTATTTTGATAAGTTCGGCAAGGGTATGGGCGCTCAGGGCTGCGTTAGCTGGAGCTTTGATCGCAAGGGCGTCATCGTCATCAGCAACGAGGATGAGGAGCTGGACGAGGATACCGTGATGATGGACGCTTTGGACTCCGGCGCAGAGGATTTCTCCGCCGATGGCCCTGTCTTTGAAATTACCACGGACCCCGACGCCTTCAACGATGTGGTAGCGGCGCTGGAGAAGAAGGGCTATACTTTCGAGAGCGCCGAGCTTGAGATGGTCCCCCAGAACTATGTCACCATGACCGGTGAGGACGATGTAAAGAACATGGAAAAGCTGCTGGATATGCTGGATGACAACGAGGATGTCCAGAATGTGTGGCACAACTGGCAGCAGGACTGATTTTTAGCTGATCTTGCGCCCCATCCGGGTTGCTTCAGTGTGTCAAAAAAGCCTCGCAGAGTTTGCCGCCCGCAGGCGGCAAAGAAATGAAATCATTTTCTCTCGCGACATGTGCGTGAGAGAAAATACCTCTCAGGCTGCCAGTGTGGAATTTGTCCGTTACAAACGGACAAATTATGCGCGCAGCAGACCGCAAACCTTTTGTCGGAAAAACCCAGAGGGTTTTTCGACAGTCTCAACGCACCCCATTCGGGGTGCTTTTTTTTCGTCTAAACCGGCCTGCCTTTTCATACAGTAGAGCAAACGACAGTGACGGCCTTGCCGTTTGCAGGAGAAAGGAATGGTTGGAAATGACGAATCAGGTCACAGATATTTATGAGAGCATGGCCCAGCGAACGGACGGCAATATTTATATCGGCGTGGTGGGGCCTGTGCGCACGGGAAAATCCACATTTATCAAGCGCTTTATGCAGACCCAGGTGCTGCCCCGGATGAACGATGACTTCAGCCGGGACCGGGCCATTGACGAGCTGCCTCAGAGCGGCTCCGGGCGCACCATTATGACCGCAGAGCCCAAATTTATCCCGGAGAAAGCGGTGCAGCTACGCCTGCCTAATGGTGCAGAATTTGGCGTAAGATTGGTGGACTGCGTGGGATACCTGGTGCCGGGCGCTATGGGACAGTTTGAGGACCTGGCCCCTCGTATGGTGATGACTCCGTGGCTGGATCATGAGATACCTTTGGCAGAGGCGGCGGAAATCGGTACCCGCAAGGTCATATCCGAGCATGCAACCGTAGGCATCGTCATTACCACCGACGGTACGGTGACGGAAATTCCCCGGGAGGATTATCTGGAGGCGGAGGAGCGGGCTATCCGGGAGCTGCAGGCCATCGGAAAGCCCTTTGTGGTTCTGGTAAACAGCGCCCAGCCCGATAGCGCCGAGGCGACCGAGATCGCCGAAAGCCTGAGCAGAAAGTATGATGCTAAATGCCTGCCGGTGAACTGCCTGCGTCTGAGCGAGGGGGAGATACAGGAGATCATCCAAAGCTTATTGTACGAGTTTCCCTTGCAGGAGCTGGATGTGTTTTTCCCGTCTTGGGTGGAGGTCTTGCCGGAGGAGCATCCCATCAAAAAAACCATGGTGGAGCTGGTTGCCCGGGAGGGAGGGCGCCTGACCCATATGCGGCAGATGGATGCCGTGGCCCGGGAGCTGGAGCAGAGCGACATGATCGAGTGCGTTAAGCTGCGGCAAATGGACCTGGGCTTGGGCTGCGCTGCGCTGCAAATGGATCCGCCCAGGGCGCTGTTTTACGAAACCGTTGGCAAGGAAACGGGCTTTACAGTGCAGGATGACGGCGACCTGATGGATCTACTCACGGATCTTTCTAAGGTGCGTCGGGAATATGATAAGGTGGCCCCGGCCCTCCGGGCGGCCTACAGCACCGGCTATGGAATCGTGACGCCGGAGCTGGGAGAGCTGAAGCTGGAGGATCCGGAGATCGTGCGGCAGGGGGGACGGTACAGTCTGAAAATGAAGGCCAGTGCGCCATCCATTCATATGATCCGGGCAGACATTGCGACCACCGTTTCCCCCATAGTCGGCGACGAAAAGCAGTCGGAGGACATGGTAAATTACCTTCTCCAGCAGTACCAGGGCGACAAGCAAAAACTGTGGCAGTCCAATATTTTTGGCCGCAGCTTCAATGAGATCGTAGGCGATGACCTGCAGGCCAAGCTCAAACGGATGCCGGAGCCTTCTCAGAAAAAAATGCGTGAGGCTCTGGAGCGCATCATCAATGAAGGCAGCGGAGGCCTTATCTGCATAATTCTGTAAAGGGGAATGCCATTACAAAGAATAAGACGGTTGCGCAGAGCATCCGTCTTGTTTTTTGAAAAAAAGCGTGTTATGATAAAGAAAAAGCGGAAGGGAGAGCCGGTATGCTGCTTGCTATTGACATTGGGAACTCCAACATCAGTGTTGGCCTCTTTGGAGAGGGCCGGGATCTCAAATTCTTGGCCTCCATCGACACAGACAGTCGTAAGACCGCGGACCAGATCAGCATTGACCTGATGAATCTGTTTGCTCTCTATGGCTACGATATCCGCCAGGTCACCGGGGCTATTTTCTCCAGCGTGGTGCCGGGCATCAACTTTATGATGCACAAGGCACTGACCCGTCTGCTGGGCAAAGAGCCCATGGTAGTGGGACCGGGCATCAAGACAGGACTGAATATTCGTATGGAGGTACACAATCAACTGGGCACCGATCTGGTGGCCAATGCCGTGGCGGCATTGGAAAAATATCCCGCTCCCATTATTATGATTGAAATGGGTACGGCTACCACCATCTCCTACATTTCCCGCCAGCGCACCTATGAGGGCGGCATGATGTTCCCGGGGGTACGGCTGTCGTTGGATGCGCTGTCCGAGCACTCGGCCCTGCTGCAAAATGTGGCCCTGCAGCATCCCACTAAGAACCTCATAGGGAAAAACACCGAGGACTGCATGCGCAACGGTATCGTTTACGGCTCGGCGGGAATGCTGGACGGTATCATCGACCGTATCAGAGAGACCATCCCCGGTGAAAAACCTACCATCGTGGCCACCGGCGGCAACGCGCCTGTCATCGTGCGTTACTGCCGCAATCAGATCATTTACGATAAGTACCTGCTCATGGAGGGCTTACAGCTGATTTATCTGAAGAATAAAGAGAAATAATCTGAAAGGATCAGAGGCCCATGGGCCTCTGATCCTTTCAGGTTAAAAGATCAAAGCGATTCTTGTTTTAAATTCTGAGTCAAAATAAGTTTCAATTCATCTCTGCTACTTTCTGATAAGCTGTTTTGGTCAACAAGAATAAATTCATCCCTCAGCATTCGGATATATATGTAATTCTGAAAGATTCCCCAGCATGTAAAGGCGTTCCAAAGATGTGTACCACTGCCGAAATCGGAGCTGATTTGAATTCCGTCTACGTCAAAACAGTACTCCCGTTTTCCGGAGGTCAGTTTATCATCCAGCTTAGACAGTGCTATGTCCAGCACCTTTTTTTGAATGACAGCCACCCCTTTTATAGCAAGCCACAGAAAGAAAGCAAACAGCAGCACACCGAACACGACTTGTCCAATATGGCCATATGGGAAAATCAGAATGATATACGCCAGCATGATAAAGGATGTAACTGCCGAAATGCCTGCGGCCAATTTTCGTTTTTTTACATTTTTGCTCCCGGCCAAGACAATTTGCTTCAGAATTTCCTGTTCTTTTTTTCCAACCTCAATGCTGCACCTGACCATAACGAAAACCTCCTTTACTTCGACAGCACTTTCTTCAGCTTGGCAAAGCGGGGGAGGGAGTCCTGCTTGGGCAGGTCCGGCTCACCTTGGATCAGGGGCAGAGCATACTCAATAAACTGATGATTTACGCCGGTGCCATCCTCGTTGATCCAGGAGCGGGGAATCTTTTTTTCCACATTGGCTACTTCCATCAGGGGTACCAGCTTGGTCTTACAGGCATAGCGTCCGTTCTGGATGCCCCGCTCAAAGGCGATCATGCGTCCGTTGATACCGGCAATGGCGTTTTCCACCGCGGCCTTACCGGCCATGAAGGACTCCTCAATGTCCGTTTCGGAGGCCAGATGCGCACCGCAGCGCTGCAGAAGATTCAGCTCGATGCCACGGACCTTTACATCCATCTCCTCCTTGATGACCTCTGCCAGGATAGAGGCCAGGCCGCCCATCTGAGCGTGGCCGAAGCCATCGGTCTTTTCCACCTTGGCCTCGGAGACAAAGCCGCCGTCGGCGTAGTGTATGCCCTCGGATACTGCCACCAGGCAGTTGCCTTTTTTGGCGTAGACACCCTTGACATCGTTAATAAACTTCGGCATATCAAAGTCCGTCTCCGGCAAATAGATGAGGTCCGGGCCGGCGCCGTATTCACTGGCCAAAGCGGAGGCGGCGGCCAGCCAGCCAGCATGGCGGCCCATGATCTCCATAATCACCACCATACCGGTGTCATACACATGGGAGTCCAGATACACCTCCATAAAGGAGGTGGCAATGTACTTGGCGGCAGAGGCGTAGCCGGGGCAGTGGTCCGTGCCGTAAAGGTCGTTGTCGATGGTCTTGGGCACGCCCATGACCCGGCACTCATAGCCCACAGACTGCATGTACTGGTTGATTTTGTTGCAGGTGTCCATGGAGTCGTTGCCGCCGTTATAGAAGAAGTAGCGGACATCGTATTTCTTGAAAATCTCCAGGATGCGCTTGAAATCCGTGTCGTCCACGGCGGGGTCGGCCAGCTTATAGCGGCAGGAGCCCAGGGCGGAGGAGGGGGTGTATTTCAGCAGACGCAGCTCCTCGGGGTCCTCCTGGCCCATGTCGAACAGCCTGTCATTCAGCACACCCTTGATGCCGTGCTCCGCGCCCAGCACCCGGGTGATAACGCCGCTTTTCAGCGCTGTGTCGATAACGCCGTAGGCGCTGGCGTTGATAACGGATGTAGGCCCGCCGGACTGGCCGATGATACAGGCGCCTTTCAGTACATTCATGGAATCAATACCTCCTGCGATGATGTATGTGGAATATTTTTTCGGAATCAGCTACCCTATTCTACCATGAGATTTGCATAAAGTAAACGGCCAACCCTTGCAAATTCCGATTTATGTGGTAAAATCTATGGCAAGAGTGCCATTCGATATAGAGTTTGAATTTATAATGTAAAGGAGATCATAACTATGCCTCTGGTAACATCGAAGGAAATGTTTGAAAAGGCCTATAAGGGCGGCTATGCCATCGGCGCATTCAATGTGAACAACATGGAGATCATTCAGGGCATCACCGGCGCCGCCGCCGACCTGAAGGCCCCGGTTATTTTGCAGGTGTCCAAGGGCGCCCGGGCCTATGCCAACCGCACCTATCTGATGAAGCTGGTAGAGGCCGCCGTCATCGACACGGGCCTGCCCATCTGTCTGCATCTGGACCACGGCGACACTTTTGAGCTGTGCAAGAGCTGCATTGACGATGGCTTCACCTCCGTGATGATCGACGCCTCCTCCAAGCCCTTTGCCGAGAACATCGCCCTGACCCGTCAGGTGGTGGAGTATGCCCACGACCACGGCGTGGTGGTAGAGGCGGAGCTGGGCACCTTGGCCGGCATTGAGGACGAGGTGAATGTTTCCGCCGAGGACTCCTCCTACACCCGCCCCGAGGAGGTACAGGAGTTTGTGGAAAAGACAGGCTGCGATTCCCTGGCTATCGCCATCGGCACCAGCCACGGCGCTTATAAGTTCAAGCCCGGTACCAAGCCCCAGCTGCGCTTTGATGTGCTGGAGGAGGTGGAGAAGAAGCTGCCGGGCTTTCCCATCGTGCTGCACGGCTCCTCCTCCGTGCCCCAGGAATTCGTGGAGAAAATCAATAAGTTCGGCGGCAATATGCCCGGTGCCATCGGCGTACCCGAGAATCAGCTCCGGAAGGCTGCCTCCATGGCCGTCTGCAAGATCAACATCGACTCCGACCTGCGTCTGGCTATGACTGCCTCTATCCGCGAGTATCTGGCTGAGCATCCGGATCACTTCGATCCCCGTCAGTATCTGAAGCCTGCCCGTCAGGCCATCCATGACATGGTGGCCCATAAGATCGTGGATGTGCTGGGCTGCGACGGCAAGGCGTTCTAAGCTTTCAGCACAAATAAGTATCGAAAAATGTACCCCATCTTTTTGGCGGGGTACATTTTTTTGCGCCCGGATATGACGGGATTCTCATCTCCGTGGGGATATAATCATAGCGGAGAGGGGGGAGGCTGTTGCGTATTTATATCGACCGTGTGTTTTTGCTGAACCTGGCAGTGGACTATCTGCTCCTGCTGGCAGCGGCGCGGCTGGCGGGTATTCCGCTGCGGCGGTTGCGGCTGCTGTTGTGTGCCGCCGGAGGCGGTCTGTACGCGGCGGTTGTGTTTTTGCCGGGACTTGGCTGGCTGGCACATCCTGTAGGCAAGGTGGTCTCCGGTGCAGCCATGGCACTGGCGGCGTTTGCGCCGGAGCGCAGCCGCTGGAGGCTGATAGGCCTGTTTTTCCTTCTCTCCGGGGCACTGGCTGGTATAATCCTGGCTGCGGGATTTTGTGTAGGTGCGCCGGGTCTGCTGCTGGGGCGGATCTATCGGGCTGAGATCGACTGGAGGCTGTTGTTGGGCGGCACGGTGGCGCTGAGTGCGGCGCTGCACCTGCTGTTTCGGCAGGGAGCAAGACATGGAGGAGGGGAATTGATGACAGTTCAGGTAGCCATAGGCGGCCATGTGCGCAAACTCACCGCCCTGCACGATACGGGCAACACCCTGCGCGACCCGGTAAATGGGCGGCCGGTGTTGGTGGCGGAACAGGCGGCGGTGCTGGAGCTGCTGCCGGAGCGGGATGCCGCTATTTTGCGGGAGAATTCTGCTCCAGAGGCGGCCATGGCGAGACTTTATGACGGAGGGAGCCGGCTCCATTTTACCCTGCTGCCCTTTCGCAGCGTGGGAACGGAGTCGGGGCTGCTTTTGGCTGTGCGCAGTGACTATATAGCCCTGCACCGCAGGCGGATGCCCCGAACACTCATAGCCCTTTCGCCGGGGCCGGTAAGCGACGGCGGAGGATATTGTGCCCTGTGGGGCGGCGCCATGGAAAGGGGGGAGAACGCTGAAGAAGCTGATACTGCGGATCTGGCGCAGTCTTCTGCGTCTGGCCAGGCCGGATAAGGTCATGTACATAGGCGGCAGCGATACGCTGCCGCAGCCTTTGAGCCGGGAAAGGGAGGCGGAGCTTATCGCCCGGATGGGTCGAGGAGACTTCGCCGTGCGCCAGACTCTTATTGAGCACAATCTTCGATTGGTTGTATATTTGGCTCGACGCTTTGAAAATACAGGGATCAACATGGAGGACCTCATCTCCATCGGAACCATCGGTCTTATTAAGGCTATCAATACCTTCCGAGCGGATAAAAATATCAAGCTGGCCACCTACGCCTCCCGGTGCATCGAAAATGAAATTCTCATGTATCTGCGTAAAAACGCCGCCCAGCGGACAGAGGTGAGCTTCGATGAGCCATTGAGCACAGACTGGGACGGCAAGGAGCTGCTTCTCAGCGATGTCCTGGGCACGGATGGTGACACGGTGATGCGACCCATTGAGGCGGATGTGGACCGTAAGCTGCTCCGGGATGCGGTGGGTAAGCTCTCCTCCCGGGAGCAGGATATCATAACCCTGCGCTTCGGCCTGGGAGGGAAAAAGGAAATGACCCAAAAGGAGGTGGCTGACCGAATGGGCATCTCCCAGTCCTACATTTCCCGCCTTGAAAAGCGGATTATCCTGCGTCTGAAGCGTGAAATACTTAAAATGAGCTAAAAAATGCCGGATCGTGTGATCCGGCATTTTTATACGATATATGTACCCTGCCCTCACTCCAAAAACAGGGCTGCGGGACGGTTGACTACCATCATATTATAGTATTTCAGCAGATGGTAGTCGTCCTTATCCAGTTTAATGGTATTGAGCAGGCGGTCGCTTTCCTCCAGAGGCTCCTTGGAGATCAGGGTTTTCACGGCAATGGGCGCGAAGAAGGGGCTGCTGCCGATGCCGGAGAGAAGTCCGATGGCGGGCGTCCGAGTCTGCATGGGGTTGAGCATACAGATGTACATTTTTTCCGCCTCGTTGATCTGGTTGTTGAGCACCATGTGGGTAATGGTGTCGTAAGCCTTCATTTCACCGGTAAACAGGTGCTGGCAGCGGTCAGGATTCGAGAAATCCTCTACGCCCACATAGAGCATCACATCCACCGACTCCCCTGCCGTAGAAGGGGAGAAGCACAGCAGAGAGCGGACGATCTGCCGCACGCGTCCATCGTAGTAATACATATAGGCCCTGGGCTGATTGAAGTAATAATTCTTCGGCAGAACCGGCTCCGAGTGCATCACCGGGGGATGATAGTCAATGAAGCACTTGAGATCAATATCCAGCTTCTGTGCAATATCGTACAGGGTCTCAATATCAATGGTAATGGTCCCGTTTTCGTATTTTGACACGGTGGCCTTGCTCTTGCCGATCATGGCGGAGAACTTCTCAATGGTGTATCCGCGGCTTTTTCTGTATTTTTTTATGCGCTGGCCCACATGGTAACCAAATGAACTCATTCGACACACCTCCTATGCCGCTTCATTATACCAATTATTTCCCGTAAAGTCAACAATTTGTTTCACAAAATGAAACCGTTTCTTTCTATACTTTCAGCAAAATAAACGCAAAAAAAATATGCACAAAATTACTCTGCATTTTTAATGAAATGGATGAAATCTAGAATTTAACAATGGTAAACGGGCATAATCCGTTGACTATTGCAACATTTTTCGTTATAATACATTTATCGGGTGGAAGTGGGTTTTCCACCGGAAAACAGAAAAGGAAGTGAGTCAAGTGGCAAAAAAAGGAAAATTGGTTTTCAGAACAGACCGCTGTAAGGGCTGCGAGCTGTGTGTGAACGCTTGTCCTATGAAGATCCTGAAGCTTGATGATGAGGCCGTGAATAGAAAGGGCTATCATCCCATCAGCATAACGGATCCTGACAAGTGTATTGCTTGTGCCAGCTGCGCATTGATGTGTCCGGACGGCATCATCAATGTCTATGTTGAGGAATAAGTAGGAGGGTAACAAAGAAATGGCAGAAAAGAAATTAATGAAGGGTAACGAAGCCTTCGCTGCCGCCGCTATCAACGCCGGCTGCAGATACTATTTCGGTTACCCCATCACCCCGCAGAGCGAGGTTCCCGAGTATATGTCCAGAGAGCTGAAGAAGAACGGCGGCGCCTTCATCCAGGCTGAGTCTGAGCTGGGCGCCATCAACATGGCCTACGGCGCATCCGCTGCCGGCGGTCGTGTGCTGATCACCTCCTCTTCTCCCGGTATCGCGCTGATGCAGGAGTCCATCGGTCTGCTCTGCTCCGTAGAGCTGCCTGTGGTCATCATCAATGTTATGCGCGGCGGCCCCGGCATCGGTTCCATCCAGCCCGGTCAGGCCGACTATAACCAGGTCACCCGCGGCGGCTCCAACGGCGACTATCACACCATCGTTCTGGCTCCTAACTCCATCCAGGAAGCCATCGATATGATCGGCAAGGCCTTTGACCTGGCTGATGAATACAGAAACCCCGTCATCATCGCCGCCGACGGTATGTTGGGCCAGATGATGGAGCCTGTTGTGATGCCCGAGCCCAAGGCTGCTCTCACGGAGGACGAGATCCCCGTGGCTAAGCCCTATGCGCTGACCGGCCATAAGAATAAGAGAGACCGTCACGCCATCAACTCCGTGTGGCTCAAGCAGGAGCTGCTGGAGAACTACATCAATGAATATTGGCCCAAGTACGAAAAGGCCGAGCGCGAGCTGCAGGATTGGGAGTCCCGTAATCTTGCCGGCGCCGAGGTCGTGTTTGTGGCCTATGGTTCCACCTCTCGTATCGCTATGGAGGCTATGGAGATGCTGGCAAACGAGGGCATCAAGGTCGGCCTGATCCGTCCCAAGTCCCTCTGGCCCTTCCCCGTGAATGCCTTTAAGGAGATCGACTTCAACACCACCAAGCACATCATCTCTGTGGAGCTGTCCCAGGGTCAGATGATCTACGATGTGAAGCTGGCCGTGGAGTGCAAGCTGCCCGTCAGCCTCATCAACCGCGTCGGTGGTATGCTGCTGGATCCCCAGGAGATCGTTGACCGGACCAAGAAGATTATGGAGGTGAAGTAAGTTGAAGCCCGTATTTGAATATACAAAAGGTATGCGTGAGACCGAGCTGCACTACTGCCCCGGCTGCACGCACGGTATTGCTCATCGCTTGATTATGGAAGTGCTGGAGGAGCGCGGTGACCTGGGTAACTGCATCGCCGTTTCCCCCGTGGGCTGCTCCATTGTGGCTCACCAGTACATGAATGTTGATATGATGGAGTCTCCGCACGGTCGTGCCCCCGCTGTTGCCTCCGGCATCAAGCGCGTGCATCCCAACTCCCCTGTGTTTACCTACCAGGGCGATGGTGACCTGGCCTCCATCGGCACCAACGAGATCATTCACGCTGCTGAGCGCGGCGAGAAGTTCTGCACCTTCTTCATCAACAATGCCATCTATGGTATGACCGGCGGCCAGATGGCCCCCACCACTCTGATCGGCCAAAAGACCACCACCTGCGTGGACGGCCGTACCGTGGAGCAGGCCGGTATGCCCATGCGTATGTGCGAGCTGATTTCCTGCCAGGATCGCGCCGTGTATGTGGAGCGCGTTTCTCTGGATTCCCCCGCCAATGTGCGCAAGGCTAAGTCCGCTATCCGCCGTGCCTTTAAGGTGCAGGATTTGAAGCTGGGCTTCGCATTTGTTGAGTTCCTGTCCATCTGCCCCACCAACTGGGGCCTGACCGCTCCTAAAGCTATGGAGTGGCTGCGGGAGAACATGATGCCTTACTATCCTGTGAAGCAGTTCAAGTGCCCCGAGGAAGTCAAGGAGGTAAAGTAAATGGCTACTAAAAAAGTTTTTGTGGCCGGCTTCGGCGGCCAGGGTGTGCTTTTGATCGGCCAGATGCTGGCCTACGCTGCAATGTACGAGGGCAAAGAGGCCACTTGGATGCCCTCCTACGGCCCCGAGATGCGCGGCGGTACGGCTAACTGCACCGTCTGCATTTCCGATAAGCCCATTGCCTCTCCCTTGGTCACTACCTGTGATGTTCTGGTGGCTATGAATGGTCCTTCTCTGGATAAATTCGAGGATATGCTGGTTCCCGGCGGCCACCTGTTTGTGAACGCTTCTGTTATCAATTATAAGGCTCGCCGCACCGATGTAAATGTTCACTATGTGGACTGCACTCATATTGCCGAGCACGAAGTGGGCAATGGCAAGACCGCCAATATGGTCATGCTGGGCGCCATCATCCGCGCTTCCGGCGTGGTGAGCCTGGACATCATGGACAAGGTCCTGGCCAAGACCATGACCGGCAAGAAGGCCGCCCTCATCCCCGCCAACAAGACAGCTCTGTCTGCTTGGAAAGAGTAAGAAAGAAGAATTGCCTTGAAACGAATTACGCTTATAGTAGGCCATTATGGCAGCGGCAAAACAGAGTTTTCCGTGAACCATGTCATCAACCTGAAGAAGCAGTACGATAAAGTAGCCATCCTGGATATGGACATTGCCAACCCCTACTTCCGCAGCAGAGAGCGGCAGGAGTTTTTGGAGGATATGGGCATCGCCATTCACTTCAATTCCTTTGGCTACGACATCACCGAGGATCTACCGGCCATTTCCGCCTGCATGAAAGCTCCGCTGGAAAACAAAGACTATATGGTGGTGGCCGATGTGGGCGGCGATAACGCCGGCGCACGGGTGCTGAACCAGTTCAAGAAGTACTTTGTGGATGAGTCGGACTGCGAAATGCTTATCGTGGTGAATGCCAACCGACCGGAAACGGACACCCTGGAGGGCGCACTGTATCACATTCAGACCATCCAGGCCGAGACCGGACTGAAGGTGAAGGGCCTTATCAGCAACACACATCTGCTTCGTGAGACTAAGGTGGAGGATATTCTGAAGGGTTATCAGCTCTGCCGGGACATCTCCCGGGAGACAGGTATTCCCATCACCTATACCACCTGCGTTGAGAAGCTGGTGCCGGAGTTGGAAAAGGCCAAGGCCGAGCAGGGCCTGGACGATATGGTCATTTATCCCATCAAGCTCTATATGCGGCCCACATGGCTGGATAGAAAGTAAACGAATTCGTGGGAGCCTCTGCCTGCAAGGGCAGGGGCTCCTTTTTCGTGTGCTTTTTCATTGACAAATGTGAAATATAGGCCTATCATAGACCCAGAAAAAGGGGGAATATCCCGTAAGTCAATCCGAGTAGACAGCGCTGCCCTGGATTCTTTCGGGCCGGAGTATGCTGCTGGGAACGCTTTTAGGCAGTAAAATTGCAAAGAAAAGAGATATTAAGGAGGAAATTGACCATGAAAAAGCTGTATAAATCCGATAACAAGATATTAGCCGGTGTTTGTGCGGGTATCGCGGAGTATTTTTCTGTTGACCCAACTCTGATTCGACTGGCCTGGGTGCTGTTCTGCGCTTTGGGCGGCAGCGGCGTCCTGGCTTATATTATTTGCACCCTTATTTTCCCCAATAAACCTATGGATGAATAAATGGGACACACTCTATACGCTTAACGGCAGCATCTGTGGCGGCTATCAGAAATGGTAGCCGCCACTATCTTTTAACCGATAGAACCGTTTCATATGCCCCATTTTAAGTGCAATACTCAAAAAACTGTTGACGAATAAACGATTTATGTGCTATATTATAGGTGTACAGGCGGATATTTTGCCATTGTGATATTTGCTAATGAATTGTATTATATTGACAGAGTAAGGGCTGTTTTTCGGCCGTCTTTGGAACTGGCCCTGTAATAATTACAGGGCTGATTTTTTTTCTTTTGGAGGAAATGAAATGGACTATTATGCTCACATTTCAGACGATGGCCGCCGACAGATGATAGCAGAGCATCTGTCGGGAACCGCTGCGCTATGCCGCTCATTCGCAGGCGAGTTCGGAGCAGAGGCAGAGGGAGAGCTGATGGGTCTTGCCCATGATATTGGCAAATGCACCGATGGCTTCCAAAAACGCTTACTGGAGGGCGGTCCCATTGTGGATCACGCCACCGCCGGTGCAGTGGCCTGCGCACGGCTTTTACGCACATGTGCTGCTGCCTGTGTAGCGGGGCATCATAGTGGACTTCCTGATTTCGGAAACCCACGAACCGATCAGGCAGGGGATGCAACCCTTTACGGACGACTCAAAAAGGGCTTGGAGGAGCGGTATTTGGATCGCTGCGGTGAGAGTGGTGTAGCGCTACCGCGGATCCCACCGGAAACGCCGGAGCGGGATCTGTGGAAATTGTCATTCCGGACACGAATGCTCTATTCCTGCTTGGTGGACGCGGATTTTTTGGACACGGAGCGGTTTATGAACGGAGAGCAGGGCCGTGGCGGTTACGACGACCTGCCGACGCTGCTCAAGCGGTTGGAGGCCTATATCGCACTGTGGCAAAATCCGAAAACGGAACTGAACCATCTCCGATGCAAAATGCTGAATACCTGCATAGAGGCGGGGTGTAAACCGAAAGGCATTTACACGCTTACCGTGCCGACCGGCGGCGGAAAAACGGTTACATCGCTGGCGTTTGCCCTGCGTCACGCAGTAACTCACGGCATGAAGCGAGTGATCTACATCATTCCCTACACCTCTATCATCGAGCAGAATGCGGAGGTGTTTCGGAATATTCTGGGCGGCGGCAATGTGCTGGAGCACCACTCCGGCATTGAGTTTGACCTCTCCGATGGCGCGTCGCCCGAGGAGATACGCCGGGCGCTGGCATCGGAAAATTGGGATATGCCGGTGGTGGTGACAACGGCGGCCCGGTTTTTCGATTCCTTATACGCCAACCGCTCCTCCAAATGCCGCAAGCTTCACAACCTTGCAAACAGCGTCATCATTTTTGATGAAGCGCAAATGCTGCCCCTGTGCCACCTGCGTCCCTGTGTGGCGGCAATGGCATCGCTGGCAGAGTATGTCGGCTCCACCCTGGTGCTGTGTACCGCTACGCAGCCGTCCCTGAGTGATTTACTGCGTACCTATGCGCCAGGGCATACCGTGATGGAGCTGTGCCCCCAAACAGAGGAGATATATGATCGCTTTCGCCGTGTGACCTTCCGGCAGGCCGGGGTTTTGGAGGATGATGCGCTGACGGAGCGATTGAGCAATCACAGACAGGTACTCTGCGTGGTCAACAGCCGCAGGGCGGCGCAGCGGATTTTTGACCGCCTGCCCAAAGAGGGATGTTTCCATCTTTCTACCCTGATGATCCCTACGCAGAGACAGGCAATTTTAGAGGAAATTCGGCAGAGATTGAAGGACGGCGAACCATGCCGTGTGGTGTCTACATCTCTTATTGAGGCGGGTGTAGATGTGGATTTTCCTACAGTCTACCGTGAGCTGGCTGGACTGGATTCCATTCTGCAGGCGGCGGGGCGCTGCAACCGGGAGGGAAAGCGGGCGGCAGATGAGAGTATCGTAACGGTCTTCGAGCGGACGGAGCTTCCGCCGCTTTTGTTCCGCACGGCTGTGGGCGCAACGCGCCATGCACTGGATGGCGGGCGTGACCCTGCCGCACAGGAGACCATGCAGCGCTATTTTCGTGAACTGCGGACCTTGAGCGGGGAAACGCTTGACAAGTATGGCGTTGTCAAAGCCCTTGAAATGGGCATCAGCGGCTACAGTCTGCCGTTGCGCACCGTGGCAGAGCATTTTCACTTCATCGATGAAAATACATATACGGTCTATGTGCCCGTTGGCGAGGGTGCAGCGCTCATTGAGCAACTAAGGGAAGGAAAATGCTCCAAGAACCTCTATCGCAAGCTGGGCCGGTATGCCGTTTCTGTATATGACCAGCATTTCAAGGCGCTGTATGCCGCCGGTGCGCTGCTGACTGCGCGGGACATTCCCGCTCTGGACGAGGACAGCGCCATTCTCGCCGATCTGACATTATATGACGAGCGTACGGGACTTGCGCTGGAACCAGAGACAGGAAGAGCTGATTTAATATGAGGTGTCCTATAGGATACAGTACCACCTATACTGATATTAAAACCAAGGTAAGAGGGAAGAGAGGAGTGATCCAATGCCAATCCAAGTGGAGGTCTGGGGTGACTACGCATGCTTCACGCGGCCAGAGATGAAGACGGAGCGCGTCAGTTATGATGTGATGACGCCTTCGGCAGCGCGAGGGCTGTTGGAGAGCATTTACTGGCACCCTGGTCTCAGATGGGTGATCGACCGCATCCATGTGTGCAGTCCCATCCGCTTCACCAATATCCGCCGTAACGAGGTGAAGGACATCATCAGCGCTAATAAAGTGAAAGCAGTGATGAACGGCGGGGTGGGAGAACTGTATCTGGCTACCCCGGAGAGCATCCAGCAACGGGCGGCTATGGTGCTGCGGGATGTCCATTATGTCATCGATGCCCACTTTGAGATGACGCCTGCCGCCGCACCGGGGGACAACCACGGAAAATTTCAGGACATTATCAAGCGGCGGTTGGAACGAGGACAGTGTTACAGTATGCCCTACCTCGGTACACGGGAATTTCCCGCCCATTTCCGCCGCTGTGCCGCTCTGCCGCCCTGTCCCGACGAGCTGAAGGGCGCAAAGGATTTGGGGTGGATACTCTGGGATATGGACTATCGTGACCCCGAAAACATCACGCCTATATTCTTCCGGGCGGAGTTGGTCAACGGCGTGATGACGGTTCCGCCGCCGGATAGCGGGGAGGTGAGGAGATGATTCTGCAGGCACTGACGCGGTATTATGAGGATCTGCTTGCACAGGGAAAGATCGACGCTCCCGGCTGGGCCCCTGCGAAGATTAGCTTTGCACTGTATCTGGATGAAAACGGCGGACTGACGCAGGTCGTTCCCACAATGGAGGATGTGACGAAGGGAAAGAAAACCGTCCAACAGCCGCAGTCTATGGCGCTGCCTGCAGCTGTGAAGCGCACGGTGGGTATCGCCGCGAATTTCTTGTGGGACAACTCTTCCTATCTGTTCGGTATCGACCAAAAAGGTAAGCCCGAGCGCAGCCGAAACTGTTTCGCCGCAGCAGCGAAGCTGCACCACGCGGTTCTGGACGGTGTTGATTCCCCTGTGGCCCACTCGATTCTGGCATTTTTCGACAACTGGAAACCGGAAAATGCGGCGGAGCACCCGGCCCTTGCCGGACTGCTTGATGAGGTAATATCAGGCGGAAATCTCCTGTTCCGCGCTGCCGGGATCTACCCGCAGGAGGATGCCGCCATCCGAGAGGCATGGCAGCGGTATCGGGAGAGCGGCGGTACGGATGCGGTGCGAATGCAGTGCCTTGTAACAGGCAGGGAGGATGAGATCACCGCCGTACATCCGTCGGTGAAGGGTGTTCGGGACGCGCAGTCCAGCGGTGCGGCGCTTGTATCCTTCAATGCTCCAGCGTTCTGTTCCTACGGACACGAGCAGAGCTTCAACGCCCCGGTGGGGAAATACGCCGCCTTTGCCTATACCGCCGCACTGAACCATCTGCTTGCCGATAAGGAAAATGTGCAGACCATCGGCGATACCACCGTAGTCTGCTGGGCGGAGGGTGCGGAGGACATCTACCAGACCTTCGGCGTGGCAGCGCTGTTCGGCGGTGGAAAAGAGGGGCTGTCGGACGATGACCTTCGGGCAGCCCTCAAGCGCTTAGCAAACGGTTTACCCTGTGACGACCTGGGCATTGACCCCAACCGCCCGTTCTACATTTTGGGGCTGGCTCCCAACGCGGCTCGGCTCTCCGTCCGCTTTTTCCTGCGGGACAGCTTCGGGGCGCTGATGAAGAATGTCAACGACCACTATGAGCGTATGGAGATCGTTCGTCCTTCCTATGAAAAATTCACTTATCTGCCGTTGTGGGCGCTGCTGCGGGAGACGGTGAACTTGAATTCCCGCGATAAAGCGCCCTCTCCCATTATGGCCGGCGCGACGGCCCGGGCCATTTTTTCCGGCGGACGCTATACCGCCTCTCTGTTGGAGGCAACGATGCTCCGTATCCGGGCGGAGCGCCATATCACATGGGGACGGGCGGCGATCATCAAGGCCTATTATCTGAAAAATCCACACGAGGACTGTCCGAAGGAGGTTTTGACCGTGAGTCTCAATGAAGCAAGTACCAATACTGCCTATACGCTGGGCCGCCTGTTTTCCGTCTACGAGGCGGTACAGCAGACCGCGAATCCCGGTATCAATGCGACCATCAAGGATAAGTATTTCAACTCCGCGGCGGCGATGCCCGCCAGCATTTTCCCTGTGCTGAACAACCTGTACCAGAAGCATCTGCGCAAGCTGGAGGGCGGACAGCGTGTTTACTATGACAAGCAGGTTATGGCGCTCAAGGGCATTTTAGGTGAAAGCTACCCTGCTCGCATGACGCTGGCACAGCAGGGGGCTTTTGACCTCGGTTACTATCATCAAACACAGAAGCGATTTACAAAAAAGGAGGAAGAGAACAATGTCTGAACCCATCAAGAACCGGTATGAATTTGTGGTGCTGTTCGATGTGGAGAACGGTAATCCAAACGGCGACCCTGATGCGGGCAATATGCCCCGCGTGGACCCCGAGACCGGCTACGGCCTTGTGACGGATGTGTGCCTCAAGCGCAAGATCCGCAACTATGTGGAGACCGCCAAGGAGGGGGAGAGCGGCTATCGCATCTATATCAAGGACGGCGTTCCTCTGAACACCAGCGACAAGGAAGCCTGCGCCTATGTAGGGGTTGATCCGGACAAGCTGAAGGATGCAAAGAAAAAGGACGAGCATCTGGATGAAAAGCTCCGGGACTTCATGTGCTCCAACTTCTACGATATCCGCACCTTCGGCGCGGTGATGACCACCTTTGTGAAGGGGGCCCTCAACTGCGGTCAGGTGCGGGGACCAGTGCAGCTGGGCTTTGCCCGCAGCGTCGATCCTATTTTGCCGCAGGAGGTGACCATCACCCGCGTGGCCATCACTACCGAGGCGGACGCGGAGAAGAAGGGCACGGAGATGGGCCGCAAGTACATCGTACCCTACGGCCTGTATCGCGTGGAGGGTTATGTTTCCGCCAACCTCGCCCGTAAGACCACCGGCTTTTCTCAGGAGGATCTTGACCTGCTGTGGACTGCCATTTTGAATATGTTTGAAAATGACCACTCCGCCGCGCGGGGCAAGATGGCCGTCCGGGAACTGATCGTTTTCAAGCATGACTGTGAGCTGGGCTGTGCCCCTGCCCATAAGCTCTTTGAACTGGTGAAGGCGGCACGAAAGGACGGTGTGACTACGCCTAGATGCTATGACGATTATGCCGTCACCGTGGACGAAGAGAAACTGCCGGAGGGCGTAATCTGCACACGGATGGGGTGATTTATCCCGAGGAGGATTTCCTCCAACTCTCCGGTTTGCAGCACTTCAAGTTCTGCCGCCGCCAGTGGGCGCTTATCTATATCGAGAACCAGTGGGCGGAAAATTTCCGCACCACCGATGGAGCGATCCTTCACGAAAACGCCCACAACGGTGGATTTACCGAGAGCCGGGGAGACCTCCTCGTCACCCGGGATATGCGCATTTTTCCCGGACACTGGGTGTGTCCGGCGCCTGCGATGTGTTGGAATTCCGCCGGGGAAAAACGGGCACCCCGCAAGGGGTGCGTGGATTGAAATGGATGCACTGTCAGTGATCTGCTGGGTGAGGAGCCATCGCACCCCGCAAGGGGTGCGTGGATTGAAATATGCCCAGCACGGTCAGAACGCCGCCGCTGACGAAGTCGCACCCCGCGAGGGGCGCGTGGATTGAAATGAGACCAGGAACCGCAAGAAGTTCTGCTCCCGCTGTCGCACCCCGCAAGGGGTGCGTGGATTGAAATGTGTGTGCCCGACTCGGGCATGGAAAGGAGCAACGTCGCACCCCGCAAGGGGTGCGTGGATTGAAATACCCCAAAGGGCGTACAGGTCACCAGCGTCACCAGGGTCGCACCCCGCAAGGGGTGCGTGGATTGAAATGATGGCCCTGCCTGCTACTGCATCGAGCCGGGTGGTCGCACCCCGTAAGGGGTGCGTGGATTGAAATGACGAAGCCATGAGGGTGAGGTGAATCTATGGCAGTCGCACCCCGCGAGGGGTGCGTGGATTGAAATATGAAGTGCCGCTATCTTGATGAGCTGACCGGAGGTCGCACCCCGTAAGGGGTGCGCGGATTGAAATGGGCTCGGGAACACCCAAGCGCGCCCCGCCTGCAAAAAATAGAGCTTGACAATCTCAAAACCTATTTTCTATAATAGTATTATAATCCGTTCACCTATGAACGAAGCAAGCGCTTTTTTGGAGGTTTTTGCAATGGGAATGGAAAAAGAACTTTTCCAAATTACGGAGGCTGCCCGGGCCTGCGGTCTCTCCCGCAGCACGCTCCTGCGCATGGAGGAAAAGGGACTGTTAACCCCGGCCTACATCGCGCCTGACAGCGGCCGCCGCTACTACGACAATCATAATGTGGCCCGTATCATGCAAATAGAGAAGTTCAAGTCCATGGGCATAAGTAATGAGCAGATTATCAACTACTTCGTCCGGGGCGGAGAAGCCACCGATATACTCGCAACTCTGGTGGAGCATTTGCACGATTTTCAACGCAGCGTGGAGGAGCTTCGTCTGCGGGTACGGGAAAAGGCCGGTATGTCCGTACAAGTAATAACGCTGCCTGCTGTTACCTGCATCATGCGTCGCTACTGGGGACACACCGGCCAGGAAAAGTACAACGCCATGTACGCCCTGTACCATGAGTGTATACGAAAGGGCTATATACTGTCAGATGATCCGCTTTTTACTATCTCAGACCGAAAAGATTTTTTGGAGGGGTATATCGGCAAGGATCCCTTTTCCTTTGATGTCTGCGTTCCGCTGCGGGCGGATAAAGCCCCGGCCGAGGCTGTGGTGTTACCGGAGTGCCGGGCGCTCTCGGTACTCTACTACGGCGAATACGGCGGCATGGACGAGGCGTGGCTGACCCTGGGCAGAGAGGTAAAGGCTCGGGGTCTGAAGCCCAATGCCCCGCCCCGTGTACTGGGCATTGTAGCTCCCTACACAGGCCGGGAGATCAATGCCCAACGCTACTGCTCCCGCCTTGTCTTGCCGGTGGAGGAGGAATAAAAAGCTACAATAATGCAGCCGCAGATCGGACAAACCTCGGTCTGCGGCTGATTTTATTTACTTGTCAAAGGCAGGATTGGTGAAGTACACATTCTTTTGGTCCATTTTCTCTCGAGCAAGGCGGAGTCCTTCTCCGAATCTCTGGAAGTGGACAACCTCCCGGGCCCGCAGAAACTTAATGACATCGTTCACATCCGGATCATCGGAAAGCCGCAGGATGTTGTCATAGGTTACCCGGGCTTTCTGTTCGGCACTCAGATCCTCGGTTAAGTCCGCGATCACATCTCCCGTTACGGCTATAGATGCGGCATTCCAGGGAAAGCCGGAGGCTGCCGCCGGATATACGCCTGTGGTGTGATCCACGAAGTAGGCGTCAAAGCCTGCCGTTTTGATGTCCTTTTCTGAAAGATTCCGTGTGAGCTGGTGAACAATGGTGCCAATCATCTCCAGGTGACCCAGCTCCTCCGTTCCGATGTCCGTCAGTAAGCCCTTTAGCTCGGCATAGGGCATGGCGTACCTCTGACTTAAATACCGCAGGGATGCACCTAATTCGCCGTCCGGACCACCGTACTGACTGATAATCACCGCCGCCAGCTTCGGGTTTGGGTTGGCGATGCGTACGGGATATTGCAGTTTTTTTTCATATACAAACATCAGCTATTTCCTCCTTCGTCCCAAGGCCACGGATCATTGAGCCAGCGGTAGCCGTCGGGTGTGGTGTCAGTCTGCAGAATCGGGCCGTAGGTCTCCTGGTAGCGCTTGCGTCCCTCCTGGGCCAGGGCAATATAGCTCCAGTACAGCTCCAAAGCCTCCCGGTCATCCGCATGGGTGGTCAGGTAAAGCCCCAGTTCATCCACGGCGAAGTCCAGGGCCATCAGTTCGGATAGAGCGCTGTTTACGGCCGGAAAGCGACTTTTCAGCTCTTTTTGAAAGGGCAGGTCCAACCCCGGAAATAGCGTTCCCTGCTGTAGCGCCTCCCGGCGGTCATACTGTTTAGGGTTCTTGCACTGCATGGGAATATAAGGAAAAGCCAGCGGTGCGCATACGCCGGGCAGTGAGCCCTGCTGTGTGGGGCAGGACGCCGACTCCATGCCCGCGGCAGATTTTTCCGTATACAATTTCATTTCCTCCTCATAGGGTTTTGTTCCGCACGGAACACTCCATTTTATGCAGCGGAAAAAGAAAAGGGGACAGGGGATTTTCATTTGCGGTAAAATGTGATAGAATGAATCGGGAACACGGCGCATACAATGACCCGAAAGGGGAGAGGCGTCGTGATGGTGTTGCTGAAAAAAAGGACTCTGCTGTCGGTCTGCGGAGCCATAATCTTGGCTATTGGGGCGGTGTGTGCCCTGTATATTTCCCGGGACAAGCCGGCCATGTCCACCGTAAGGCCGATGCCCTCCGCAGAGATTCTGGTCCTGGATGCCGGACACGGTGGGGAGGACGGCGGAGCGGTCTCCGCAGCCGGAGTGCCGGAGAGTCATATCAATTTGCAGATCGTGCAAAAGATGGAGCAGCTTTTCACCTTTGTAGGGGAGAGCACTACCCTCACGCGCACCGGCCCGGACGCCATCTATTCCGGCGATGCCAAAACCCTTCGGGAGAAAAAAATTTCTGATCTGAATAACCGCGTGGAGATGATAAATCAAACACCCCGTGGCTTTCTGATCAGCATCCATCAAAATAGTCTCCCGGGCACCAAGGCCCAGGGCGCCCAGGTGTTTTATAACGCTGTAGCCCCCGCTAAAGACGCCGCTGTCTCCGTGCAACAGGCGCTTAACAGCGGCATTAACGGTAACAACCGAAAAAATGCCAAGCAAATCGATGAATCCATCTTTTTAATGAATAATATTCAGCGCCCGGGCATCCTTGTGGAGTGTGGATTTCTGTCCCACGCAGAAGAAGCGGAGATTCTTCAGACGGACAGCCACCAGCTTCGTCTGTCTACCGCCATCGTGTCCGGGTATCTACAAAGCAGAACGGAGAACGAATAGCCATGAAAGCCAAAACTCTATTCTATTGTACCCAGTGCGGCAACGAAACACCTAAGTGGGCGGGGCGCTGCCCTTCCTGCGGCGCCTGGAACACCATCGTGGAGCAGCCGGATATAAGGGCGTCTGTTAAAAAGGGCACTCGTTCATCTATTAAAGGACCTGTAAAGGCAAGTGCCATTACAGATATGTCCACCGATCAGGAGATTCGATTTTCCACCGGTATGGGTGAGCTGGATCGGGTTTTAGGCGGCGGCGCGGTGAAAGGCTCTCTAGTGCTGGTGGGTGGAGCTCCCGGCATCGGTAAGTCCACCCTCATGCTGCAAATCTGTAAAAGACTGGGTGAGCAGTTCCGGGTTCTCTATGTCTCCGGCGAAGAATCCGTCCACCAACTCAAGCTCCGGGCGCAGCGTTTGCACGCAGAAAGTGAAAATCTTTTCGTCCTCTCGGAGACGAATTTGGGCGATGTGCTGGAGTGCGTTCAGACCGAACAGCCGGACATTCTCATTGTGGACTCCATTCAGACTCTGTATAACGAGGAGATCAATTCTCCCGCCGGCGGTATCGGTCAGGTTAAGGACTGCACCATGAAGCTTATGCAGCTGGCTAAAGAGGGAAATATCACCATTTTTGTCATCGGCCATGTGAATAAAGAGGGCTTTATAGCCGGGCCAAAGGTCCTGGAACACATGGTGGACTGTGTGCTCTACTTTGAGGGCGATCAGCACATGACTTACCGCATCCTGCGCGCCGCCAAAAACCGCTTCGGAGCTACCAACGAGATCGGCGTATTTGAGATGCTGGACAGTGGTCTGCGGGAGGTAGAGAATCCCTCTGAGATGCTTCTCTCCGGCCGTCCGGAGGATGCCCCCGGCTCCTGCGTTACCTGTGTGATGGAGGGTGCCCGCCCGGTCCTGGCCGAGGTGCAGGCCCTAGTAGCCCCGTCCAACGCCAATTATCCCCGCCGCACCTGCAATGGTCTGGATTCTAACCGCGCCGCCATGCTCTTGGCGGTGCTGGAAAAGCGCGGCGGCCTGAAGGTCTCCCAGTGCGACGCCTATTTTAACATCATCGGCGGCCTGACTCTGGACGAGCCCGCCTCCGATCTGGCCGTTCTGACCGCCATTGCCTCCAGCTATTTGGATAAGCCTGTCCCCACCAAGCTGGCCGCCGTAGGGGAGGTGGGCCTCTCCGGTGAACTGCGCAGCATCAACCATATTGAGCAGCGTTTAGCCGAGGTGCAGCGCCTGGGCTTCACCCAGTGTATCGTCCCGTCCCAGCAGGCCCATAAGCTCCGCGCTCCCGGTGACCTGCGCCTCCTACCCGTTAAAAACATCGGACAAGTCCTGCGCCTTCTGGCTCACGACGACCTTTAATATCAAAAAAGCCCTCCGTTTTGCACGGAGGACTTTTCCTTTACTTTTTCTCTTTCAAATTTTGATCCAGCGGTTTCTTTCCGGCCACAGCCCGATAGTGGTTGACCTTGTCCAACCGCCGCTGCTGCTTCATGGCCTTTGCCTTGTCCTTGGCCTTTTTTTCGCGTAGCTGCTGATCCTTTTTCTTTTTCTCCCAGTATTCGCTCTTTTCATCGTTTTCTAGGTCCTTATATTTTTCCGGATGCCGGGCCCAGTCGATGCGGTAATAAAGCAGTCCCACAAACAGCAGTGCGCCTACAGCGCATACCGCATAAAAAAGAATCGTCCAAAACATACCCCATACCTCCACAAATAGTAACTTCAGTATACCGCATAGCGCCGCCAATTACAAGGCAAATCTTAAAACCCGCGAAAAGGGAAGAATTCCTGTTGTTTTTGCTAAAAATTGGGCGTATAATAGAGCCGTATTAAACCTGCATACAGGGAGGAATAAGTATGTTTACAACCTTTAAGGAAATCGAGTCCTATGTTCTCTCACAGAATATGAAAAAGCGCATCGCTCTGGCCAACGCCCATGACGAGCCCGCCCTCAGCGCCGTGGTAAATGCCAAGCGCAGAGGTGTGGTGGAGGGCACCCTCATCGGGAAAAAGGCCGAGATCGTTCAGATGCTCCACGACATGGGTGAGAGTGAGGCTGACTATGAAATCATCGACTTCGATGGCGAGGAGCTGGAGTCCGCTAAGATCGCCATTAAGCTGGTGAAGGAGGGGAAGGCCGACATACCCATGAAGGGCATCCTGCAGACATCCAACTTTGCCCGCGCCATTCTTAACCGTGAGACCGGCCTTGTCCCCGCCAGTGGCCGCCGACTGGTGAGCCAGTGCGGCATTTTCGAGTATGAAGGCCGCTTTGTCATGATCACTGACGCCGCCATCAATATCAATCCTGATGTGGACACCCAGATCGGCATCGTCGAAAATGCCCTGCCTGTAGCAAAGGCCCTGGGTAACGACTGCCCCAAGGTGGCCGTTCTTTCCGCTGTGGAGAATGTCACCGAGAAGATGGCCAGCACCGTTACCGCTGCCGAGATTGCCCGCCGCGGCGTTCCGGGCTGCATCATCTCCGGCCCCCTGGCTTTGGACGGTGCTATTTCCATGGAGTCTGTGAAGCATAAGGCCATCCACGACCCCGTAGCCGGTCAGGCCGATATCCTGCTGGTCCCCTTCATCGAGATCGGCAATGTGCTTTATAAGGCCTGTACCTATATCGCCGGTAAGACCATGGCCAGCACCATCTGCGGTGCCTCCTGCCCGGTGGTCATCACCAGCCGTGCCGATACCCCGGACAGCAAGTATTATTCCATCCTCATGGCTGTCCTCCGCTGCATCAAGGGCTGCTGAATTTAAGATGAAAATACCGGGAGGCAAGCCGCTTCCCGGTATTTTTGTGCAAAAAGGGGAGAAGTCCCATTCGCGTCAGGGCAATTTTTCTGCAGGCACATCGTTCCAGCCGAAAATCTGAACCAATCGTTGGTTGGTATAATAGTAGGCGCTGGCCGGAAAGTTTTCAAGATTCGATGTGTTAGAGCACAGCAGATAATCCACCGTCCTGCCGTCACCGTCTTTTACAACATCGCAAATAATCGTGGCATGATTGGTCGGGCTGTCAATGCCCATCAAAATAAGATCCCCCGGCTGCCCGGAATAATAGTTTGCATTTACATCGCAAAGCAGCTTGTCGGGCGAAGCCGATGTGGCATAGGCTGTAAACCCATCCACATTGATCCACGACCTGTAAAATCTCTTTGGACTTTCAAAAAACCAACCATCCGTTTGCCGGATCCCACCCGCGTGCAGCACCTGGGACGCAAAATTCATGCAATTACCACCGAGCGCGTCATATGCCTTGTAGTTTGGATTCCTTGCGTTTACCCATTGACGGGCATACTCCACTGCAGTGGCTCTGTTGTACGGATGATCGCAGGCCGGTTCCTCCTTGATTTCGCCGCCATATTGTGCATTCCGCATTCCAATGTTGCTTAAAACAGTACCGATTTTAACATCGGAGTTACTGCTCGCATCATATTTGAATACATAAAAGGGGTTGCACTCAGATTTGTGGTTGCTGATCCGCCATATGGAGTCATCCCCAAGCTCCAGGGTAAAGTGATGCTCAATATCAAACTCTCTGGATAGCACAGACAGTCCCGCATATTGCTGATCGCAGCTTTCCCAAACTTCGATCTCGACCTTTGAGGGAGAGAGAGTACGAATGTCCGCTATTCTTAAGCTAAAATTGTAATAATTTATATGTAAGTCAATGAGAGATCTTTCGCGAACAGCGATCATGCTATTCCAAATTGTCGTTTCTAACTTCTCAATACTGTCTGAAGCAAATAAGTCGGGCTTTACGCTAACACTAAAGTCACCGATAGAGGAATAAAACGAATCAAGATAATCTGTAATTTTGCTATACTGATTTTCAGTCAAGCCGTCACTTCTTTTGGCGGAGGTGTCTTTAGGCATTGGCTTGCTTTGTGGTTTCGAAGTCTCAATAACCTTGGTTTCCTGTTGAGGCTCAGAAGCGGGTGCGGATGTAGGTGCCCCGGCAGCGCTGTCGGAGCGGTCAACATTCTCCTTGTCCTCGTGCTCCGACTCGCCTGCGGATGTGTTTTCGACGATTTCCTCGGGGATAAATGTTTCGTTGGAAGTGGCGGGATTTGTTTCATTTTCCGATCCGCAAGCCAGCAGTGAAAGCGCCATAAGCACAGCCATGAGAAACGCTGCTATTTTTCTCAGTCTCATGATTTCTGATCCTTTCCTCTGTCAAAATTTGCCATTTTTCGCACTGTCCTATACAATTATACCAATTTACAGGTTATAATGCAAGCTTTTTTGAATCATTTGCCAGGTTGGAGTTTACAATGCTGCCTATTGAACCCACCAAGAGCTCGTTGAGGGGGGGAGGAAAAAGAGGTGCCTTTCGCGCAGTCTGAGTGCGGTAAAGAAAACCAGCGTGTGTGTACACAGGCACACACGGTGGTTTCAATAGAATCTGACCATCAATGCGTAACTGCTGCGGTAGACCCACGGAGTTCGTAGGCCACCATAAATAAATAACAAACTCAACAAGACAATTATTTTGCTTAGTTGACGCTTGGAAAGCTGCATGGTAGAATTGAATCCAGCCGGGGGAGCCACAGCAGCCCCTGTTTCTTTTCACACTGTCAATTAAACAAAATAAAAATTTTGTTTAATTGAGTGGACGGATTTTGCCGTCCGCAGCTATAAATACCTCTCGGCCCCCATTTCTGCTCTTGCGAATCCTTTTGATATGCGATATATTTGAATTTATAAGTGAGGTGCTATATCATGGCCATGAATTACCGAGCGGACTCACCAAAGATCCTGTTGGAGTTTCTGTCTTACCACGAAACGGTGAAAGCCCATTCTCAAAAAACCGTTGATGAATATTATCTGGACTTGCGCAATTTCTTCCGCTATATGAAGCAGCTCCGAGATCCGGCTCTTGCGGACTGTCCTCTGGATGAGATCGACATACGCGACATTGGCATCGAGTTCATCGGCTCCATCACCCTTACGGATGTCTACAGCTACTTGGCCTACCTCAGTCGAGATCGTCTGAACCGGCCTAACAGCGATCATTCTGAGAAAGGACTTTCTGCCTCTACCCGTGCCCGAAAAGTGGCTACACTTCGTTCTTTTTTTAACTATCTTTGTAACAAGGTCCATCTGCTGCCTGATAATCCCATTAAGGATATCGACTCACCCAAAATCAAGAAAACTCTGCCTCGCTACCTGACGCTGGATGAGAGTGTCCGCCTCCTGCAAGGTGTCGGCGGCCCTAACCGTGAGCGCGATCTCTGCATTTTGACCCTGTTTCTCAACTGCGGTCTGCGCATCTCCGAGCTCATCGGACTCAACCGCTCCGACATTCAGGATGATGCCCTCCGTATTCTGGGCAAAGGCAATAAGGTCCGTATTGTCTACCTGAATCAAGCCTGCAAGGACACCTTAGACCGCTATTTACAGGTTCGTCCGGTGGTGGGCGGCAAAGATCAGGATGCGCTGTTTGTCTCCCGCAACCGCCAGCGTATCAGCCGCGCCACAGTCCATAATCTTGTAAAAAAACATCTGTCCGATGCCGGTCTGGACAGCACAAAATACTCCGCCCACAAGCTGCGCCATACAGCCGCCACCCTTATGCTGCAAAACGGGGTGGATGTAAAGGCCGTCCAGGAGGTTTTGGGCCACGAGCATTTGAATACCACCGAAATTTATACGCATATTGATAACGAATCTCTGCGTGTAGCTGCAAAGGCAAATCCCTTGTCAAAGGTTAAAATACAAGGGAAAATTGAGGATTGATCCCGGTATTTCTTTTATGTCCTCCTCCCTACTCCCTTCCCTGCCCTTTGTTTGATTTTCGCGATCCAAATCCCTGCCGATTCTTGACTTTATGTACCAAATGATGTACGATAAAGACTGTGTATTTCACTAAATGGAGGTCTCATATGAATACAGCCGAACTTTCCAAAATCTGTCGCCAGGTTCGCCGTGACATCATCAACATGACGGCCAATGCCGGCAGTGGCCACCCCGGCGGCTCCCTGTCAGCCGTGGAGCTTATGACCAGCGTTTTCCATAATCATATGCGCCTGGACCCTAAAAATCCTAAATGGGAGGATCGGGACCGTTTTGTCCTGAGCAAGGGCCACAGCGCTCCTTGCTACTATGCTGTCCTCGCCAGTCTTGGCTTCATCGATCGCAGCGAGTACGCCAACTTCCGTCAGCTTCACAGCATTCTCCAGGGTCACCCGGACTGCAAGAAGGTCCCCGGCGTGGACGCCTCCACCGGCTCCCTGGGCCAGGGCTGCTCCATTGCCGTAGGTATGGCTCTGGGTGCTAAGAAACTGGGCAAGGATACGCAGGTGTTCACGCTCCTGGGCGATGGCGAATGTCAGGAGGGGCAGATCTGGGAGGCTTTCATGTCTGCCGCCCACTATCACCTGGATAATCTCACTGTTATTATCGACAACAACGGCCTGCAGATCGATGGCACCAACGATGAGGTCATGTCTTTGGGTGATCTGCCCGCCAAGGTAAGGGCTTTCGGCTTCGACCTGTATGAGATCAACGGCCATGACCTGGATGCCATCGAAAAAGCTCTGGCTGCGCCCCACACCCCCGGTGTGCCCAAGTGTATTTTGGCCCACACCGTCAAGGGCAAGGGTGTTTCCTTTATGGAGAATCAAGTGGGCTGGCACGGCAAGGCGCCCAACGCCGAGCAGCGTCAGCAGGCTTTGCAGGAATTGGAGGACTGAGACCATGAGTGAAAAAATTGCGACCCGCGAGGCATACGGCAAGGCTCTGGTAGAGCTGGGTGCCGCCAATGATAAGGTTGTGGTGCTGGATGCTGACCTGGCCGGCGCCACAATGACCAAGCATTTCAAAGCCGCTTATCCCGACCGCTTCTTCGACTGCGGTATTGCCGAGTGCAACATGATGGATATCGGCGCTGGCCTTTCCACCATGGGCCTTATTCCCTTCTGCTCCACCTTTGCCATGTTCGGCGCAGGCCGTGCCTATGAGCAGATCCGCAACTCTATCGCCTATCCCAAGTTCAATGTGAAGATCTGCTGCTCCCACGCCGGCGTATCCGTGGGTGAAGACGGCGGCAGTCACCAGTGCCTGGAGGATATCGGCCTCATGCGCCTGATTCCCGGCATGACGGTCATTGTCCCCGCCGATGCCAAGGAAGCCCGCAAGGCCACCTTGGCCCTGGCTGAGTTCCGGGGTCCCGCCTATATGCGCACCGCCCGCCTGGCCACCCCCGTGTTCGAGGAGGATTACCCCTTCGAGATCGGCAAGGCCAATGTACTCCGGGAGGGTAAGGATGTGGCTGTGTTTGCCTGCGGCCTGATGGTTGCCGAGGCCCTGGAGGCCGCCAAGCTTCTGGCCGCCGACGGAATCGATGCCGCTGTCATCAATGTACACACCATCAAGCCTATTGACGCTGCTTGCGTCACCGAGTACGCCCGGAAGTGCGGCAAGGTGGTCACTGTGGAGGAGCACAGTGTCATCGGCGGCTTGGGCGACGCCGTAGCCGAGGTGCTCATGGGCGAGGTCGATTGCAAGTTCAAGAAGATCGGTGTGAACGATCAGTTCGGCCAGTCCGGCAAGGCGCAGGATGTTCTCAGGGAATACGGTCTCACCTTCGACCAGATCGCGGCCTCTATCAAATCCGCACTGTAACCTCTATTTATTCTTTAAAAATCAAATCCCGGCGGAGTTTTTCCGTCGGGATTTTTGTATATAAAAATGTATTTTTATGCACGAGGATGGGCCTTTTGGTAAACATCCTTCAGCTGCTTTTTTACAATATGTGTGTAGATCTGTGTGGAGGAAATGTCTGCGTGGCCCAGCATCTCCTGAATAGAGTGCAGGTCTGCCCCGTTTTCCAGCAAATGCGCAGCAAAGGAGTGGCGCAGCATATGGGGCGTAATGTCCTTTTTGATTTCTGCCTTCTCCTGATAATACTTTATGATCTTCCAAAAGCCTTGCCGCGTCATGCGCTCTCCGTTCATGTTCACAAACAGCGCCTTTTCCTCGTCGCTGGTTACGATCCGTTCCCGGATGTGCGCGACATAATCCTGGAGTGCCTTCACCGCACCGGGATATAGCGGGATACTCCGCTCCTTACCCTTGCTGCGGCAGACCACCAGCCCGGCAGGCAAATTCAGGTCGTCCACATCCAGGCTGATAAGCTCCGAGACGCGGATGCCTGTGGCATACAGCAATTCCAGCATAGCGTGGTCCCGGAATCCCTTCTCATCCACGCACTTAGGCTGCTCCAAAAACAATTCTACTTCCTTGTTGGTGAGGATCTCCGGGTACTTTCGCTGCACCTTTTTCGCTTTCAGGGCAGCGGTGGGGTTTGTTTTTATGTAACCCTTGGCAAACATATAGGCGTAGAAGGACTTGGACGACGCCATAAACCGGCTCATGGTAGCCTGCGATTTTCCCAGCTGCTCCAGTCTTGTCAAATACTCCTGCAGCATTGCATTTTTCGCCCGCCTGAGGTCTGATTTCTTCTGCTGCAGCCACTGCTGGTACTGGGTCAGATCCCGCATATAGGAGCTGATGGTGTTAGCGGACACATGCTTTTCCGTTGTCAAATAGCTGCAGTACAGCGCCAGATAATCCGTCACACCCTCACTCCTTTCCGATAATCATGCAATGAATTTCAGTGCCAGTGCCGTCAGCTTCGGTACAAAGGTCAACTCGCACAGCCCACCCAAAGCCAGCAGCGCCGGGATCAAAAATAAGAATCGGCCCACCCGACCCGGCTGCAGAGACAGCTGCTTGGTCGCCCGCCGTCCGGCAATTCCCGGCGCAGACCTTCGCCTGTGCAAAGCCAAAAACAGCGATACCGGGAGGACGAACATTGCCCGAATCCCCAGCGTACACAGGGAAATCAAAACTCCCTGCTGCCCCAGCGCACCGGAAAAGCACGCGACGGCGTAGGACAGCAGAAAGCCCTCCAGTAAAAATATCCCGCAAAAGAAATAATTTGCATTGCGTAAAAAGCTGCAGAAAAAAACAGCGCACGGCATCCGATAGTATGCCATAGCCACGCCCAAAAGGGATGCCGCCGTCACGGTGCTGCCGGACTCGAGAGCCTGGGCATATGCAGCTAAATAGGTGCGGATCTCCGCATCTGCTCCGGCAGCCCGCCCGATAAAGTGCCCGGCGGTCAGCCCCAGCCCATATGCCACACTTAATAGCAGCAGCTCCGGGGCAAGCCGTCCCCTCGTCCGACCGACTCGTTTTGCTAAGCGGTTCTCTCTCATGTAGCGCTCACCTCTCTCTATACCTATGAGACAAGCGCACCTTTTAGAAGAAAACATCTATACTATAAGCCAAAAAAACAAAAAGAGCAAGGCTTTTGCGGCATATTTTCTTTTTTCTCCATTTATGCCAAAAAGTTATGTAAACTGAATTATGTAAACAAACGAAACCGGACAAAAAACCGCCTCTCTCGCACCCGCTTCCATCCAAATATGGACGCACCTCCATCCCGTCGGCACAACATCTTGCGCCGCCAATCGAAGTCCGTCGAATAACGGCTCTCTCTTTAAAAATAATCGTCCTAAGCGTATTTTTGGAGGATTTGTCTATTGACGGCCCTTCCTGCCCCTGTGTTTTCCGGCCGTTCTGCTTCTTCTTTTCTTTTTCTTTCCCTCCGGCAGTATGGCAGAGACCACCGCCCCGCCCCATATACAGGCTGTAATATACCACCCGTTCGTTCTAAATTGCATATCGGTTCCGGCGGCCAGCGCTCCGCACCACACTGCAAGATACAGCAGCGCGCCCTGCACGGCGATGTGAGCCAGCCTCCCCTCCGTATTTTGCAGAGAAAAGCGGCAGCCTACGAAGGCCGCCACGGCCCAGGTGACGCACATCCACACACCTTCCTGGCTCTCCTGCAATAGTTCTTTACTCTCCAGCAGGGCCCCCAGTGCCGCACCCGCCACGCACAGCAACACACTGAGCAGCAGACCCAGCCCTACCCTCTTGTTGATCCATGTCCCGATGCGCATAAAAAAACCTCCCCCAACTCATGCTGTTTCAGCATATTGGGAGAGGTTTTAATTTATGTTTGAAGCTATTTCAAAGTTTCAAAAACTTAGGCAGCAAGGCGAAAAGAATTTTTCGACACGCTGGGATTATTCCTTGTTTTCCTCGGCGGGAGCAGCTTCCTCAGCGGTCGTCTCCTCTTCGGCAGGTGCTTCCACTTCAGCAGTGGGAGCCTCCTCCTCCACTTGCTCAGCGGCCTTCTTACCGCGGCGGGGAGCGGCGGCAGCGGCAGCCTGCTCATCCAGGGTACCCACGGAACCGATGGCGGACTTCAAAAACTCCACACGAACCCGATCCTCGCTGGTCTCAATAACAACAGTGCGGTCCGTGATGGTGACCACGCGGCCATACACACCGCCAATGGTAGTGATCCAGTCGCCCTTCTTCAGGGAGCTGCGCATTTCCTCAGCCTGCTTTTTGCGCTTATTCTCGGGACGGATCAGCAGGAAATAGAAAATGGCCAGCATGACAACGATCATCAGGATGGAAGTCATTCCGCTACCACCGGCGGCGGTACCGGAACTGGACGCATATGCGATTTCAAACATGGGACATAATCTCCTTTTTTACAATATGACTGTATTATACAGAATCACCGGGAATTTTGCAAGACCTTTTCGGTCTGTTCACGGATTCTTTTCATATCTTTTGTGAAAGCTTTTCGCTGTACTCCGCTCGGAATGCCGCAAACCGTCCCTCATCCAGTGCATCCCGGATTTTTTGGGTCAGCTTGTTATAAAAATACAGGTTATGCATTACCGCCAGACGCATGGCCAGTATCTCCTCCGCTGCAAACAGATGCCGAACATAAGCCCGGCTAAACTGCCTGCACACCGGGCAGTCGCACTGCGGGTCAATGGGGCCGTCGTCCAGCTTGTACTTGGCGTTTTTGATGTTCAGCGTCCCCTGCCAGGTAAAGAGCTTTCCGTGTCGAGCGTTTCGAGCCGGCATCACGCAGTCAAAGAAATCTACTCCCCTTGCCACACCCTCAATGATGTTGCTGGGCGTGCCCACACCCATAAGATACCGGGGCTTGTCTGCGGGCATATATGGCTCCACCGCCTCAATGATCTCGTACATAGTCTCCGTAGGCTCACCAACAGCCAGACCCCCGATTGCATAGCCGTCGCAGTCCAGCTTTGCGATCTCCTGCATATGCCAAATGCGCAGGTCCGGGAAGGTAGCCCCCTGGTTAATGCCGAATAGCATCTGCCCCGGATTCACGGTGCCCGGCAGCCCGTTGAGACGGTCATGCTCTTTTTTGCACCGCTCCAGCCACCGCAGCGTCCGCTCACAGCTGGCCTTGGCGTACTCGTAGGTCGCCGGATTTTCCACGCACTCATCAAAAGCCATAGCGATATCCGAGCCCAGGTTGGACTGGATCTGCATACTCTCCTCCGGTCCCATAAAAATGCGATGTCCGTCCAGATGGGAGGCAAAGGTCACGCCCTCCTCCTTGATTTTGCGCAGGCTGGCCAGGGAAAACACCTGAAACCCGCCGGAATCTGTCAGGATGGGTCCGTCCCACCGCATAAACCGGTGCAGTCCGCCCATCTGTCGCACCACATCGTCCCCGGGCCGCAGGTGCAGATGATAGGTGTTGGACAGCTCGATTTGGCAGCCGATGTCCTTGAGATCAAAGGCACTGAGCCCTCCCTTGATAGCCGCCTGGGTGCCTACATTCATAAAAACCGGCGTCTGTACTACACCCCCGTGGGCGCACTGAAACTCGCCCCGCCGGGCACTTCCCTCTTTTTTAATGACCTTAAACATGGAATAAACTCCTTGATTCAGAATTCAGTGAATAAACATCGCATCGCCGAAGGAGAAAAACCGATACCTCTCCCGTACGGCCTCTTCATAAGCACGCAATACATTTTCGCGGCCCGCCAGAGCCGATACCAGCATAATAAGTGTAGATTCCGGCAAATGAAAATTGGTAATAAGTGCATCCAAGACCTTGAACTTATATCCCGGATAGATGAAAATGTTGGTCCATCCTGCCGAGGCACGCATGGTACCGTCCTCTCCGGCCCAGGATTCCACCGTTCGGCAGGAGGTGGTTCCTACGCAGATAACCCTGCCCCCATTTTTCTTCGTCTCATTGATCAGATCCGCAGTTTCCTGGGGGATCACGCAGTATTCGCTATGCATCAGGTGGTCTGTAATGTCATCTTCCTTTACAGGCCGAAAGGTACCCAGCCCCACATGGAGCGTTACATAACCTACCTTCACGCCCATCTTCTGCACCTTTTGCAGCAGTTCCTCCGTAAAGTGCAGCCCCGCCGTAGGTGCCGCCGCCGAGCCGACTACCTTAGAGTATACCGTCTGATACCGCTCCCGGTCCTGGAGCTCTTCCTTGATGTAAGGCGGCAAGGGCATTTTCCCCAGCCGGTCCAGCACCTCCAGAAAGATCCCCTCATAGTTAAACTTTACCAGCCGGTTTCCGCCCTCCAAAACCTCGGTCACTTCCGCTGTCAGTTCTCCGTCACCGAAGCTGAGCCTGGCTCCCCGGCGCAGATGCTTCCCGGGCCGAACCAAGCATTCCCAGGTCTTATCACCTCGGTCAATAAGCAGCAGCACCTCGCAGGCGCCGCCTCCCGGCAGCCGCTGCCCGAGAAGCCGTGCCGGCAGCACACGGGAGTCGTTCAAAATCAGGCAGTCTCCCTTGTGCAGATAATCCGGCAGATCATAAAAATGCCGATGCTCCCAAGCACCGCTGTTTTTATCCAGCACCAGTAGACGAGATGCATCCCGCTTTTCAATAGGCGTCTGTGCAATCAACTCCTGGGGCAGTTCAAAATTAAAATCACTTGTTTTCATATTGTTTCATCCCGGTTCCTCATATGGAATTTATTCCATGCCATTATACTATATCCCGTGTTCAATTTCAAGGAAAAAGGGCTCCCCGCCGCGGCGAAGAGCCCGATTTAGTCAAATCTCAGATAAATGCTCTGTGGAACACTTTCTTTCCCTTTTTGATGATAACGCCGTCACCGCTGAGAGCTTCTGCGTCAAAGGTTGCATCGATGGACTCCACCTTTGTCTCGTCCACGCTGATTCCTCCCTGCTGCACCAAGCGCCGGGCCTCGCTGTTGGACGCGCACAGTCCGCACTCCACCAGCAGTGCCATAATGCCGATCTTGCCGTCTGCCAGCTTCTCTGCCGCAATTTGGGTAGCCGGCATATGCGTGGCGTCCCCCTTGCCGGAGAACAGTGCCCGAGACGCCTCTCGGGCCTTGTCTGCCTCCTCCTGGCTGTGTACCAGCTTCGTCAGCTCGTAGGCCAGAATATCCTTGGCCTCGTTGAGCTTGGCATCCTTCCAGTCGGCCATAGCGTCAATCTCCTCCAGCGGCAGGAAGGTCAGCATCCGCAGGCACTTAATAACATCCGCGTCATCCACATTCCGCCAGTACTGATAGAACTCAAAGGGGCTGGTCTTGTTAGGATCCAGCCACACGGCGCCGGAGGCGGTCTTGCCCATCTTCTTGCCCTCGGAGTTCAGCAAGAGGTTAATGGTCATGGCGTGGGCGTCCTTACCCAGCTTACGGCGAATCAGCTCTGTGCCGCCCAGCATATTAGACCACTGGTCGTTTCCGCCGAACTGCATATTGCACCCATAGTGCTGGAACATGTAGTAGAAGTCGTAGCTTTGCATGATCATGTAGTTGAACTCCAGGAAGCTCAAGCCCTTCTCCATGCGCTGCTTGTAGCACTCCGCCCGCAGCATATTGTTCACAGAGAAGCACGCGCCTACCTCCCGCAGCAGCTCAATGTAGTTCAGCGGCATCAGCCACTCGGAGTTATACAGCATCAGTGCCTTGTCATCGGAGAAATCGATAAACTTCTCCATCTGCCGCTTAAAGCACTCAGCGTTGTGAACAATGTCCTCTCTCGTCAGCATCTTGCGCATATCCGTCCGCCCGGAGGGGTCACCGATCATGGTGGTGCCGTCGCCGATCAAGGCGATGGGCTTGTTTCCGGCCATCTGCAGCCGCTTCATCAGGCACAGGGCCATAAAATGCCCCACATGCAGCGAATCCGCTGTGCAGTCAAATCCAATGTAGAAGGTTGCCTTTCCGTTGTTCACCATTTCACGGATCTCGTCCTCGTTGGTCACTTGAGCGATGAGCCCCCGGCCAACCAATTCCTCATAAATACCCATGTCTCTTTGTTCCTTTCTTCTGTGAATTTTGTTCCGACAGGAGAAAAAACGCCCCCTGTCTCCATAGACAGAGGGCGATGTAAAAATCGCGGTACCACCTCATATTCGCCGCAGCCTCACGGTCAGCGGCCTCACTGGGTGTCAGACACCCAAACGCTGTAACGGGCGCACCCGACACATTCCTACTGAGATCTTTGTCCGTTTGGAAGGCAGCTCCGGGATGTATTCACCGCTTCTCCCCTCTCCTCCTCGCACCGCCCGGAGTCTCTCTTGGCAGGGGTCAAAAAGCGCTACTTCTTCCCATCAGCACTGTGGTATATGAAATTATTTACCATTATATTAAACGGTTTCGCATTTGTCAACCGTTTCTCACACGGTTTTTTTGAACTTCTCCGCCGCTGCCAGCAGCTCCTCGGCCCCGTCCAGCATGGTCTGGGAGAGCTGCTCGCCGCCGGTGAGCCTTGCCAGCTCCTCCCGGCGCTGCTGCCGGGAAAGCTCCTGCACCTTTGTAAAGGTACGCCCATCGCTTACCCCCTTCTCCACGGAGAAATGGGTGTCGGCCATGGCCGCGATCTGAGGCAGATGGGTCACGCACAGCACTTGCTTTTCCCGGGAGATGCGCGCCATTTTCTCCGCCACCTTTTGGGCCGCCCGGCCGGAAACGCCGGTGTCCACCTCGTCGAATACCATGGTTCCGATGCGCTCCTGACTGGAAAAAACATTCTTCATAGCCAGCATGATCCGGGCCAGTTCGCCGCCGGAGGCGATCTTCTGAATGGGCCGCAGGTCCTCGCCCACATTGGCCGACATCAAAAACCGCACCTCGTCTATGCCGCTGGCATCCGGCTTCTTTTCCTCAAAGGCCACCTCAAACCGGATGGAGCCCATGTTCAGCTCCCGCAGCTCCGTTAAGATCCGCTGCTCCAGCTCCTTAGCTACGGCCTTTCGCTGTCGGGACAGCTCACCGGCCGCCGCCATGACCTCCCTCCGGGCCTTTTCCTCCTGCTTTTTAAGGTGCGCCAGGGTGTCGTCGGCGCAGGTCATCTCGTCCAGCTCCTGCCGGCACTTATCCAAGTATTCCAGCATCTGCTCCACTGTAGCGCCGTATTTCTTTTTCAGCCGGTACAGCAGGTCGCATCGGCCCTCCACGGCATCCAGCTCTCCGGGCGTGAACTCAAATTCTTCCTTTTTGTCCTGTACCGTGTAGGCAATGTCATACAGGTCACTGTAAATTCCCTCCAGGCGGTCGTGAAGCTCCGAAAAGCTATCACTCAGGTTCCGCACCGAGGCCAGATGCTCCTGCGCCTGTCGCAGCAGCGACAGAGCTCCTGCATCGTTGTCTCCGCCATTCAGGCAAAAGTCAGCCCCCTGTAAGGCAGAGATGAATTTCTCGCTGTTGCGCAGCAGATTTCGCCGCTCACTGAGCTCCTCGTCCTCACCCGGCTGCAATTTAGCCCGCTCCAGCTCGGCAATTTGAAACCGCAGCGAGTCCATCCGCCGCTCCTTCTCCGCCTCATTCATCTCCAGGTCGGATATCTTCCTTCGGATATCCTGCAGCACAGAAAACTGCGCAGAGTAAGCCGACTGTAAAGGCTCATACCTTCCGTATTGATCCAGGTATACAATATGCTGCGTTTCGTCCAGAAGCTGCTGCCCGTCGTGCTGACCGTGGATGTTCAGCAAGCGGCTGCCCAGGGTGCGCAGTTGGGTCACGGTCATGGGCCGCCCGTTGCAGCGGCAGACATTTTTCCCGTCTGTGTAGATCTCCCGCTGCAATAGCCACTCCTGGGCGTCCGCTACGCCCAGGTCCTCTCCCAACCCCTCGGGGATATGGGAAAACACTGCGCTCACAAAGGCATGATCCGCCCCGGTGCGGATCAGCTCCCGGGATGCTCTCTGCCCCAAAACAGCGCTGAGGGCGTCAATGACAATGGACTTGCCCGCGCCCGTCTCACCCGTCAGGGCGTTGAATCCGGGCCGAAAGGCGATGTCCGCCTGCTCAATGATGGCAATATTCTCAATATGCAGCAGATCAAGCATATTGTGCTCCCTTCGTCTCAGTGCAGCATCGTTCGGATGCTGGTGGCCAGCTCCGCGGCGCTCTCATTGTCACGCATAATGATCAGCACCGTGTCGTCTCCGGCCAGGGTGCCGATAAGCTGGTCGATCTCCATGCCGTCCAGGGCAGCCGCCGCCCCGTTAGCCAGACCCGACATGGTGTGGATGACCACCAGGTTTTGCGCGTAATCCACATTTACAATGCTCTCTCGGAAAATGGTCTGCAATTTATCCGCCACATGGATTTTTGACCCATGGTCGGATACCGCATAGCGGTACTTCCCCTGCCCTGCCGGAGCCTTGACAAGGTGGAGCTGCTTAATATCCCGGGAAATCGTTGCCTGGGTTGCCACAATGCCCCGTTCCAGCAGCAGCGACAGAAGCTGCTCCTGGGTCTCCACCGTTTCCTCGGCAATGATGGAAAGAATCGTTTTTTGACGGTCATTTTTCATATTTTGCAGCCTCCATAGCCATTTTTTTATCCAGGATCTCGCAGAAGCTCTTTTTTGACAGGCGCACCAGCTTCATAGAGTGGCTGGAGAGCTTTGCCTGCACCGTGTCGTTGTTTTTCAGGGAAAAGGCCTTGCTGCCATCGGAGGAAAGGTATACGAATTTCCTGTTGGCATCCGGGGCCTTCACATGAATCACATGGGACGGATCCAGCACATAGCTGCTGGAACGGGTGGAATGCGGGCAAATGGGGCTGATGAGAATGTTCCGGGCCGTAGGCTCCACAATGGGGCCGCCGGTGGCCATAGAGTAGCCGGTGGAGCCGGTAGGCGTAGAGATCACGACGCCGTCGCCTCCCACCCAGGTCAGAAAGCCCTCCTCCGTGTAAATTTCCAGCCGCACCACCCGGGCGATGGAGCCCTTAGAGATGACCGCGTCGTTCAGGGCAATGGTATTATACACCGTACGACCGTCCCGCACCACGGATACATCCAGCATCATGCGGTTCTCAATGGAGAGATCCCAGTTTTTCAGGTCTCTTAGCCGCTCCAATTCGTCCGGCTCCAGCTCAGACATAAAGCCCAGGCTTCCCAGGTTGATGCCCAGCACCGGCACCCGGTTCATGGCCAGCGTTTTGGCCAGGTGCAGAATGGTCCCGTCGCCGCCGAAGGCAATGAGCAGGTCTGCCCTCTTAATTTCCCGGTCCAGCTGCTGGATGGGAACACCCAGCTCCGCGCCATACCCCTCCTTTTGAAAGGGCAGGCACACCACGGTCTCAAAGCCCTCCTGGTCCAGAATTTCCTTAGACCGGGCGGCCACCGTCATATCCTTGTCCCTGTAAGGATTGGGGCACAGGATGATTTTCTTCGGCTTACTCATATTCGTTTACTCCTTCAGGGCTGTGTGAGATGCCTCCACGATAGCCTGCAGATCCACCGCCGCATCCGGCTCCTCACTCTTGCGCAAAAAGCCCAGGTATTCGATGTTTCCCTCGGGCCCTCGTATGGGAGAATAAGTAATTCCAAGCACTGTAAAGTGATTTTCCTTTGCATGGATCAGAAAGTGCTCCAGCACATCCAAATGCACGGCGGGGTCTCGGACAACACCCTTTTTTCCCACCTTTTCCCGGCCGGCCTCAAACTGCGGCTTTATCAGGCAGGCGATTTCGCCCCCCTCCCGCAAAAGCCCATACAGCGCGGGAAAAATCAGCTTCAGGGAGATAAAGGATACATCAACGGAGGCAAAGTCCAGTTCCTCCGGAATCTCCTCGTGGGTCAGGTATCGGGCGTTGGTCCGCTCCATGCATACCACCCGCGCATCATTGCGCAGCTTCCAATCCAGCTGCCCGTAGCCCACATCCACGGCATATACCTTCTTTGCGCCGTTTTGCAGCATACAATCCGTAAAGCCGCCGGTGGAAGCACCGATGTCGGCGCAGATCTTGCCTGTAAGAGTCAGCGGAAAGGTCTGCATAGCCTTTTCCAGCTTCAGACCGCCCCGGCTCACATAGGGTAAGGTGGTGCCGCGAATCTCGATCAGGGCGTCATTGGAAACCGCCGTACCTACCTTGTCCACTCTCTGTCCATTCACGAACACGATGCCGCTCATGATGGTGGCCTGAGCCTTCTGCCGGGAATCCAGAAGTCCCCTCTCCGTCAGCAAAACATCCAGCCGAGTCTTATTGCTCATGCAGCGCCTCCTCAATAGACGCGGCCACACCGACCCCGTCCAGCTTCCGTGAGCTGTACAGCTGCTCTACGCTGCCCTCGGTGGGCAGAGTCGAGCCGCAGTTTCTCAAAATCAGCTTGTCCAGCTTTACCCCGGCCTCCAGAGCCAGAGCCGCAACTCGCTGCCCAACGCACCCGGCGTCAAGGCAGTCCTCCAGCACCAAAAGCCGGGTGGTCCCCTTCAGCATAGCGGAAACTTCATCCGCCGAAAGGGGCGCAATGCGGTTGAGCTTCAGTACCCGTATGAAGATTCCGGATTTTTCCAAAATATCCGCCGCCTTCAGTGCCTCATTTACCAAAATGCCATAGGTTAAAACGGTAAAATCCGAACCCTCCCGGAGCGGTGTAAATTGCACCGGCAAACTGCACCCTTTGTACACCGATTCTGCACCGCGAGGGTACCTAATTGTCACCGGTCCTGTCACCGAAAATAGGGCAAAATGCAGCATTTCCTTTAGCTCGCTAAAGCTTGAGGGGCATAAAACCGTCATTCCCGGTACCTGGGAGAGGAACGCCGGGTCAAAGCAGCCATGGTGTGTTTGCCCGTCTGCACCGACCAAACCGGCCCGGTCCACGCAGAAAACCGCGTGGAGATTATCCAGGGAAATATCGTGAATGAGCATATCGAAGCCCCGCTGCAAAAAGCTGGAATACACAGCAAAAACCGGGATCAGACCCTGCTTGGCCATGCCGCCCGCCATAGCCACCGCATGTCCCTCTGCGATACCCACATCGAAAAAACGATCGGGAAATTCCTTGGCAAATCGGGACAGACCCGTGCCGGAGGTCATGGCTGCGGTAATAGCGCAAATGCGGTTATCCTCCCGGGCCAGCTCCACAAGGGCTTCGCCGAAAACCGAGGAAAAAGAGGGCTTGCTCTGACGCAGCGGCTTGCCGGTTGCCGGGTCAAAGGGCGGCGTGCCGTGGAACCGCTCCGGGTCCTGCCGGGCGTAGGAGTAGCCACGACCCTTCTCTGTAAGCACATGGAGCAGCACGGGCCCGTTTTTCTCCTTGGCCCAGGTGAGCATCTGGGTCAGCTTCTGCACATCGTGACCGTTTACAGGGCCCATGTAGGAAAAGCCCATTTTTTCAAACATAGTGCTTTCAGGCAGGAGATTGCTCTTGAGCCAGTGCTTCACATGGGAGCTGGCATTGTACAGATGCTTTTTGGCGGGTGAGTCTCCCTGAAGCTTATCCTTATACCATCGTTTGAAATTATTGTATCCCTCCTCAGAGCGGAGGCGGGACAGGTGGCGGCTGAGACCGCCCACATTGGCGTCGATAGACATACCGTTGTCATTGAGAATAACGATCATGGGCTCCCCGGAGGCGCCGGCATCGTTAAGCCCCTCGAAGCTGAGGCCGCCGGTCATGGCACCGTCACCGATCAGGGCGATAACGCTGTAATCCTCGTGGAGCAAGGTTCGGGCGTGGGCCATACCCAAGGCTACAGAAACGGAGTTGGAAGCGTGGCCTGCGACGAAAGCATCATGCTCGCTCTCATAGGGCTTGGGAAAACCCGAAAGACCGCCCAACTGCCGCAATGTATGAAACAGCGACTGTCGCCCGGTCAAAATCTTATGGCAGTAGCACTGGTGTCCCACATCAAAAACCAGACGGTCCTTGGAGGTGTCAAACACCCGATGGATAGCCACCGTCAGCTCCACAACACCCAGGTTGGAGGCCAAATGACCACCGGTTTTCGACACATTTTCCACCAGAAAGTCCCGAAGCTCCCGGCAAAGCCGGTCCACCTGGGCACTATTCAATAGTTTTATGTCTTCCGGATCACGGATCTTTTCTAAAATCAAGGCTAATTACCCCCGTTAACGGAACAGATGCAGCGCATTCATAATGCGCGCCACACGGTATACGACCTTGGTACTGTCGTTGATGGCGATGGGCTTGCAGGCGGCCTTGCCGCCGATGGTGAGGCCCGAAATCAGTGCCGTGACAGCGATGGAGACGAGAATGCTGCGGAGGTTAAAGCTCTGCTGCAGCTCCACCACGATCACCGCCGCCGTAGAACCGCTGACGATGCCGCAGATATCACCCACCACATCGTTACAGAGGGAGGAGACACGGTTGGACATATTCAGCAGGCGGATGGCCTCCCGTCCACCCTTCTCCCCGTGGGCTGCCATGGAGTGGAAGGGCTTGGGATCCGCCGCCGTGACGGCTACGCCGATCATATCAAAAACAATACCGAGAAGAATGAAAATGACAAGAACCAGAATGGGAATCCAGAGGCCGCTGTCCTCCAATACCGCCGAGGAGCAAAAGCTCATAACGGCAGAAAGGGCCACCGCGATCAGAAAAACGCGCAGGGGCCACCGGTCCTTGGACTTTTTGTTTTTATTTGGGTCAGCCAAAAATATCCCTCACTTATTAAGAATAAAAAGCTGAATGACGGTAGCACCAATGGTAAATCTTACGGCTTAGGTACGGGTTGGATTTCCCCGCGGCTTACCTCTCGTTGCCGATCAGGCGGTTTCCCATTAAACTCCGCGCTGCGGTGTTACCCTCCGCAGGACCCGACTGCCACTTAGTCCGCACTGCAACCCCACTGGTGCCCTTTATGGGACAGCCTAGGTGATTTCCACTGCAGTCAAACCGTCTCTTAGCCTCTTTTGCAGAGGGGGTTTCAGAGGAATATCGGACAGCATCCCTGGCCGGGGACGCTTCCGCTTGGCTCCCTCATTCACCCACTCCACGCAAGGCAGGCTACTCTGCACACAGCGTTCACAGCACGAGGGCTGGGTAGCACCGCATTGCAGGTTCTCAATCTGCTTCGTACACAGGTCGCTTACCACCAGGGGAGTACGCCTATGCACAAGAGCAGGTCTCCACGAAAGCAGGGTCGGGACTTCCATGCCATTGGAAGGCGCCCTGAATCCGCAGGTGTGGTATTTGGCCACACCTCCCTCCAGCACCCACCCCAAACTGGGCGTAAGAAGCAAGCACCAGAGACTTCACAGTTGTGCCCTTAAAGGGATTTTTAGGCCCCTCTTACAAGGCGGCAGATCTGACTAGGATACTGCACCGTCATTCAGTGATTTATTATTTTACCACACTTTATTCATGTTTTCAATAGAAATATACAAATTGAACAGAAACGGAACGGAGAGGACAAGTGGAAAGGCGGGCGTAGGAGACGGAGGGAGGGCACCACGCCCTGCGGAGAGATTATTGGTAGTGCGATGGGCGGGCCGATGTGGGGAGCGAACTGAGCGCTGCCAGTGGCAGAGGAAGCGAAGTGAGCGAGTGGCCGCGGTCAAAATTTTAAGCGTTCGCCGTAAGGCAGCGCAAAAATTTTGGGCACCGCAACAGGATCATCGGCCCCTACGGAGGTTTGACAAGAAAGTGCCTGCGTGGAATCCCCCAGTCACGGCTTCGCCGTACCAGGGCCCTTTAGGCGAGGGGGCCTTTGGGGACGGGGGATGCGGATTGCCACAACCAGCGTGCGCGCTGGTTTCACAATGACATATTACAAGAAGTGCGGTGGTCGGTGGCACACATGGGTGCCGCCCTACAAGTTTTTTGTAGGGCAGGGCCCGCGTGCCCTGCCGCAGGTGCGGGAAAAATCCGGTTCGGGCCGATGTAGGCATCGGCACCTACGGAACGGCTTGTAGGGGCGGACGATTCTGTCAGCCCAGTGTGGTCGGTTCCATGTGGCGTGCGTAGGGGAAGGGCTCTGCCCCTCCCTCGGGCGACCGCAAGGGTCGCCCCTACGGAGGGTTACAAGTAGTACAGGGTGCGGGGCGATGTAGGCATCGCCCCCTACGGAATTTGCAAGGAGTGCTTACGGGCCGTCGGGGAAATCGGCGAAGCGCTGCCAGTGGCAGAGGAAGCGAGCCGGTTTCGAGGAAGTGCCCCGATTGGCGGCCACAACAGTGGCCGTCAGTCGGCTGGCGCGACGGTGGGCAACCGCCGGCCCCTACGGTGGGGTATAAAAATGGACTCCCTGCGTGTGAAGCAGGGGGTCCGTTCAAAAGGCTTTCTTTATTTATTGCGGCCTACCATACGGTCAGCCAGCTCCCAAAGGAAGTCGTGATCGGGGATGTCGCGGATGGCTTCCTTGGCAGCGACGGTACACTTTTCAACCTCTTGGGCACAGCCGTCCAGGCCCTTGAGATTTACATAGGTGATTTTTCCCTCGTCCTTATCGGAGCCGATGGGCTTGCCAAACACGGCTTCATCACCCATGACATCCAGCATATCATCTCGAATTTGGAAGGCAAGGCCCAGCTGGTCAGCATATTTTACCGCCTGCTGGCGCCAATAGGCGGGCATATTGGAGGCAACGCAGCCCAGCTCTGCGGCGGCGGAGATCATAACACCGGTTTTGAGACGGTTCAAACCGGTGAGGCCCTCCTCGTCCTCCACATGGCACAGAGTGTCCAGCACCTGACCGGCCACCATGCCGTCAGCGCCGCAGGCCTTGGCGAGAAGCAGGGCCGCCTCAATGCGGTTGTCGGCAGAAAGACCACGGGCCTGGAGAATGAGACGGAAAGCCTCCGGCTGCATGGCATCCCCGGCCAGGACAGCCAGGGTTTCGCCGTAGACCTTATGGTTGGTGGGCTTTCCGCGGCGCAGATCGTCGTCGTCCATGCAGGGCAGGTCATCGTGGATCAGCGAATAATTATGCACAAGCTCCAGGGCGCAGGCATAGGGCAAGGCCAAATGCCAGTCAATGCCGCCCAGACGGGCAAACTCCAGCGTCAGCACCGGGCGGATGCGCTTTCCGCCGGCCAGGAGGCTGTAGCGGATAGACTCCTGAAGCCGTCCATAGGGCTTTCCCTCGGCGGTAAAAATGCCGTCTAAATAGGTCTCAATAGCCTGCTGATAGGCGCTGTATTGCTGCTGATAGTCCATTATTCCTCGTCCTCCATTACGAAATTTTCTTCCACAGGGGCGCCATCGGGACCCTTGGTGAGCTTGACCACCTTTTGCCGGGCGGTTTCCAGCTCCTTTTGGCAGGCGGCCAGGAGCTTGCTGCCCTCGGTAAATAGCGTCAGGGACTCGCCCAGGGTAGCATCCCCCTGCTCCAGGAGAGAGACGATCTCCTCCAGGCGATCCATATTTTCCTCAAAGCTCTGTTTTTTCATGGCTCTTCTCCCCTTTTCGTTACGGTACACTCCAGGCCGCCCCGGGCCAGGCGCAGCGTGATGGCCTCCCCTATTTCCACCTGGTCGCTGCTGCGCAGAACGGTGCCCCCTTGCTTTTGAGCCACGCAGTAGCCCCGGGACAGGACCCGCAGAGGGCTCATGGCATCCAAGGACGCGGCGGCATGGGTGAAGCGGCGGGTGTGCTTTTCCAAAATGCGCTCCAGGGCGGAGGCAAGCCGCTCCCGGGTATAGTCGAGCTGCACGGCCCGGTCCTGCAAAAAGGCCATAGGGTCTGTAAGAACACGCTTTTCTTGCATTTGCCGGAGCTGACGGGTGCATATATCTATGGCGTGCTGCTGGCTCTGGGCCAGGCGGACAGAGAGGGTGCGGAGCTTGCGGCGCAGCTCCATTTGATCCGGCACGACGATCTCCGCGGCATGGGAGGGCGTGGCGGCCCGACAGTCTGCTACATAGTCGGAAATGGTCACATCCGGTTCATGGCCTACGGCGGAAACGACCGGGATGCGGGAATCGAAAATGGCACGGGCGACCACTTCTTCATTAAAAGCCCACAGGTCCTCCACAGAGCCGCCGCCCCGGCCCACGATGAGGACATCGGCCAGGTGATAGCGGTTTGCATAGGCAATGGCATCGGCAATTTCCCCGGCGGCCTCCTCCCCCTGCACACGGACCGGAAGAAGCAGGACCTTGGCCAGGGGAAAACGGCGGCGGAGAATGCGGATCATATCATGAACGGCCGCTCCTGCGGGACTGGTGACCACGCCGATGCGCCATGGGTAGGCCGGAAGGGGCTTTTTATGCTCGGAATCAAAAAGACCCTGGGCATACAGGCGCTCCTTAAGCTGCTCGAAGGCGATGTGCAGGTCGCCCAGGCCGTCAGAGACCAATCGGGAACAGTAAAGCTGATAGCCGCCGTCTCGAGGATAGACGCTGATCTTGCCGGAGGCCACCACCTTCATGCCGTTTTGAGGGCGGAAACGGAGGTATTTGGCCATACCTGCAAACATGACGCAGCGCAGGGCACTCTCTCCGTCCTTGAGGGTGAAATAGTGGTGGCCGGAGGGGTAAACCTTATAATTGGAAATCTCACCACGGACCAAAAGTGCATTTAGGCCGGGGTCAGCATCGATAAGCTGCTTAATATGCTGGTTGACCTCGCTGACGCGGTATATATGCTGCTGCAAATCATCACCTCTGCTCAAAAACAGGCAGAGCGCATTTGCTCTGCCTGCCATAAACGCTTATTCCTTGATCTCTTCGCGAAGGAAGCTGCCCAGAATGCCATTAACGAATTTCGCCACCTGAGGCGTATCGTATTTTTTGGCGATGATCACGGCCTCGTTGATGGCTACGCCGTGGGGAATATCGGGCATATAGAGCATCTCGAACATGGCTACACGCATAATGGCCGAGGCCACCAGACTGATTCGCTCGAAACGCCAGCCCTGGGCGTATTTCTCAATGTAAGAGTCCAGCTCGGCAGCATGTTCGCTGACCCCGCTTACAAGGCGGCGGATGTAAAGCAGCTGCTTCTCATTGGGCATCTCGTTATAGAGCTCATATTCCGGTGCAAGATCGGAAAAAGTTTCTGCGCTGAGCTGCTGATCCAGAAACTCCTCCACGGGGAGGTCTGAAAAGCTCCACTCGTAGGCCAGATGTACGGCTATCTCTCTCGCTGTGTTTCGTGTCATACGGATATTCCTCTCTTTTGTGAACTCAGTCGAAGCAGATGCCGCCAATCATAACATTGACGCTGCGGATGGTAAAGCCCGTCATATCCTGCAGGGCGGCCAGGACGGTCTTTTGGACCTTGCCGGCCACCTCGGCCAAAACATAGCCATAGCGGATCATCACATAAAGCGTGATGCGCAGGCCGTCGTCCTCCGGCTCGATAACCACGCCCTTGGCCGACATCTTGCGGGAGGGCTTAAGGTCGCCGCCGGCGGCGCTGAGCATGGCGCTGACGCCCTCGGTCTCCAGGGCGGCCGCTGTGGCGATGGAGGCGACTACATCCTCGGAAATGAGAATGGAGCCGGTATTTTCCTGTTGGGTGATATATTCTTTATTCTCAGCCATAAGATCTATGCTCCTTGCAAAGTATGGTTTTTTCCTATTCTATAGAAGTATACCATCCTCCGCGGGAAAATACAACCTTTTTTTATGAGGGGGCAGTCAGGACTCCATGACCTTGATTTGATCGGGGGTATAACCGGTCTCCTGGACCACGATGTCAACGATCCGGGCCACATCCTTGGCGTCCAGACCGTCGGCATCGTCCACCACAACGCTGATGCTCTCGGCGCCCATGAAGGCTACGCAATCGGCATAGCCCTTGGCTGTGACCAGATTCTCAATTTGAGACTCGGCCACGGTGTAGGCCGCCAGGACCTGAAGGGTCTGGGAGGCCTCGTTGAGCACGGACTGGTCTGCGTTTTCGTCCACGGAGGCATCCTTAAGCATACTGATGGCATTGTCCCGGGCCTGCTTGCGGCTGAGGCGGGCGGTGGCGAAGTAATCATCCTCGGCGGCGGTGGCCTGGGTGGGGGCGGCGTCCGTTTGGCCGCCCGGCTGATTTTCACCGCTGACCAGGGTGGACTCGCCCAGAACCTTGGAGGTATTCTCCAGAGATCCGGCGTAGCGCCAGTTCATATAGACCGCAGCGCAGACAAACAGGAGCACCGCTCCCACCACGGCTCGCTTTTTCCATACTTTTTTCATTCCATGTCCTCCCGTTACGATGTCCATTTTACCACTTGGATCCGATCTGAGGCCAGACCTGTCAGGGCCTGCACTGTTTCGGTGATGGCCAGACGGACGGCGCTGCTGTCGGCGCCCTGACACACCACCACCGCGCCCTGATAGACGGGATAATAGCGATTTGTAACCACCACCTCCTGACTGCCGCTGCCGCGGTTCAGGGTGAGTGTTTCCCGGGTCGTCCGGCCGGAGTCGCTTTGGGTGTCCTCGGCCAGGGTCAGGCGGGTCCCGCTTTGCAGCGTCAGCATCAGTTGGAGCTTCCCAACTCCATCGATCTTGCCTAATATCGCCTCCATACGCTGCTCCGTCTCCGCCAGGTCGAAGGTTTCCCGGGGTGTCTGCAGGTCGCTTGTCTCCGTCTCTTTCGACTCCGAGGATACCGGCAGCACCATCAGTAATACGCCCACCAGCACCACCAGCAGAACAAATTTGTACTTTTTCCATAGCTCGCTCCATCTTACCTTTCCCATCTTTTTTACCCTTCCGATGTTGACCAGACCTGTTTTTCGGCCTTGATTCCTAAGTTCCTTTCTATGATCTCTCCCAGCTCTGCATGATAGGGAATGTCCAGGATGACGCCGGTGGGGACGGGAATATCCTCCTCCGTCCACGCCGTTTGCACCTGGGGTGTGCAGGACAGACCCAGGGACTGTGCCTGTTCCGATATATATGCAGCGGTGCGGTGAGCTATGAGTTCTTCCAGTTGGGATCTGTTTTTCTCCCGGTAGCGCTCCATTTGACGCGATATCTCCCGGGCGCAGCTGTCGTAGGAGAGCCGGATATTGCTCAGGTCCAGTCTCACGATACCGCGCAGGACCACCAAAAGAAGCACCAGGCCACCGGTGACCCCGGCGATCTTCTTCACACTTCCCTCCGGCAGGAGTGTGGATAGCACCGTAAGGATCAGGGAGACGGATAGGAGGCCTATGAGCCATACACGAAAGGATTCTATCATACACTTACCATCATCACAGACGAGGCCACGGAAATGAGCAGCAAAAGCGCGGCGGCACCGGTCATGCCCAATACCAGGCCAAAGGCGGTACTCAGGGAGGAGACCAGCCGCACCAACGGCTCCGGGGCCACGGTGGCGGCGAAAAAGGCCGCCAGCTTCAGCAGAAGATATTGAATGCCCAGCTTCAAAAAGGGAAGCACGCAGATGGCCAGCACCGTAAGAGTACCCACCACGCCCACAGATTGGCGAAGCACACCGGCTCCGGCCAGGATGGTGTCGGCTGCATCGGAGATGATACCGCCCACCACGGGAATGGCGGTGCCGATAGCCGAGCGGGCCATACGCAGAGCCAGGCCGTCGGCGGAGGTGGCAAAGGCCCCGGAAAGGGACAGATACCCGGTAAAGAGGAGCAAACCGCCGGAGAGGAGCCAGGTGACGGCTTTTTGCAAACCTCGGGCAATGCCGCCCAGACGACCGGCCGGCAAGATGGCATCCGCCGCCGACAAGGCCACGAATACCCAAACCATGGGAAAAAGCAGACCGTGAATAAGGCTCATCAGGAGGTCTGAGAAAAACACCGTAGCTACCTGGCGTACACTGGCGGACACCGCGCCCCCTCCGGCGGCGGTGGCGGCGGAGAGAGTGGGCAGCAGAGCCTTGGAGAATACATTCAGCTCCCGGATAGTCTCCTCCCCCAGGCCCATGAGGTTTTTCATGTTGCTGCCCACGGCCAGAAGAATGACCAGAGTTCCCACCAGAGGAACCGGGTCCAGAAGCTTACCGTCGCCCAGGGGATGAAAGCAGTCCTCCGCCACGGAGCAGAGCAGAACCGCTGACATTACCAGGATCACACCGCCCAGACTTTCCTGCACGGTGCTGGCCAGGAGCTTGCAGGTACGAGTCCAAAGAGTGGAAAGACCGCTATTCCAGGATGTAAAGTTATCAGCCTCGTCAGTATCCTCCAGGAATGGACGGGCACTGTCGGGGATGGCGTCGGTAATCTCCCGGGGAATTTGACTGGCGCAGGCGGGGACGATGCACCAGAGCAGCACAAGCAGAAGGAAAATTTTCCGCATCACAGCATCCCCCGCAGCAGCTCCCATACCGCTGTGAAAAGCGGTATGGCCACGACGATGGCGCTGAAAGCCCCGGCGGTTTCCACCACAGTGGCCAAGGCTCCTTGGTTTGCGTCCCGACATAGCTCGGCTCCGACACGGCTGACGAGGGCGATGCCCACGGTCTTTACCAAGGGACGCAGCAGGTCCTCCGACAGACCTCCGGCCAGGGACATCTGCTCCAGCAGGGCCAAAATGGCTTTCATTCCGCTGAGACTGTACAGCAGAACTCCACCGCATATGGACAGCGCCAGGAGAATGGCAATCTCCGGGTGACTTTTTTGCAGCAGCAGGATCAGCACGATGCCAATAAGGCACAGGGCCACAATCTTTCCCACTTCACTCATAATCACAGGGAAAAAAGCGACTTGATCAGGTCGAACAGATCGCTGATCTGCCGCACCAGCATCATCAGTACCACCACCAGGCCCGCCAGGGTAGTCATCATGGCCTGCTCCTCTCGTCCGCTGCGAGCCAGGACCAGGTTCAGTACTGCCACCAAAATTCCTACGGCAGCTATCTTGAAAATCAGATCAACATCCATGTGTACTCCTCATAGTAAAAGAATCACCAGCAGGCCGCAGGCGGAGGCCGTGAGGGCCAGGGACAGCTTTTGGGTCTGCTTGCGCTGGGAGGTGAGTTGACTCAGGGTCTCCCGAAGCTGGGCGGCAGTGCGGCGGAGGTTTAGGCAGATACGGTCCTCATCGCCGCTCCATTCCAGGGTCTGGAGGATGGTTTTGGGGGACTTATAGGGGACATCGGTTACTGATCTTGTCCAAGACTCCTGTAAAGGTATTCCCCTTTTCATGCGCTGTATTACTTGGGAATATATCCATCCACAAGTGGCTCTTTGGGCTTGCTCCCGCAGGATGTCCGGCACGGGGAGACGGCGGAAGCGGATGGAGGATTCCGCCTGCTCTAAGGAGGCCGCCATGTCTGCATAAAAGCGCTCCTCCTCCCTACCCTGCCGCCATTTCTGCCCAAGGCTCCAGGCTCCTGCGCCGCAAATCAGCAGCGCACCCAGAAATTTTCCCATCATAGGTCGCGGATTGTATAGCGGCGGAGTGTATCCGCCATATGTATGGTGATCGCCTTTTCAAACAAGTGCATTTTTTGCAGCTTTTGCAGCAGGGGCCGCCTATGCAGGTCATCGGCGGAGTCAGCATGGAGGGTGGCCAAAAAGCGGACGCCGCAGTAAGCGGCCTCCTCCATGGCGGCCAGGTCCCGGGCCTGGGTGATCTCGTCAACGGCAATGATCTGCGGATTGGCAGAGCGCAGGAGCATGGGGATAGCCACCGACTTGGGACAGGAATCCATTACATCCGTGTGGCAGCCCACTTCCATTTGGGGCTGGCCCTCCAGCATCACCGCCACCTCCCCCCGCTCGTCCACCAAGGAGACCCGGTGGGCCGGAAGAGCGTCGGTGCCATCGGATAGGCAGCGCACCAGGTCACGCAGGAGAGTGGTCTTGCCAAGGCCCGGCGGAGCGATGATGAGAGTGCTGCAATAGCGGCCGTTTTGAAAGAGCCGGTCCACCAAGCCATCCGCCAGACCCGGTATCTCCCGGGCGATACGGATACAGGCAGAGGAAAGACTGCGGAGGTTGATGCTTCTCCCCTCTTGCAGCACCACGGTACCGCACAGCCCGATGCGAAATCCGCCCTTGGCGGTTATGTAGCCCCGGGACATGGTCTCCGCCGCTGTATAGCGGGAGTAGCCGGTGACGGTGTCGCACAGCTGCTCCAGGTCTCCCTGGGTGACAAGAGCTTCAGGCCCTAAGCTCTGCTCTCCCCGGGGCAGCAGAACGGTCATGGGGTGGCCGGCCCGCAGACGCAGCTCCTCTGCCTGCTCCTTCTGCCAGTCGGGTAGATGCAGGGCTATGCGCTGAAAACGGATGGGCAGCAGGTGTGCCGCCTGCTCATATTGATTGATCGAGTAGCACTCTGCCAATGCGATCACGCCTCCTTCTCTTTGTTGGTCTACTGTATGAGGGGCTGTCCGCTTTTATGCAAAAAAATCCCACGCCGATGGATCGGCGTGGGAGTCACACAAATAAGGTATAGAATTATTCCTTGGGAAACAGTGTGTCCATAAGTCGGGTGTAGAACTGCTCCGGGTTCTTTTGGAACCGATCGGCCAGGCCCTGAGCCAGGTCCCGGGTGGCAGCCATAAGCTCCAGGTGCAGCAGCTCGTCCACATCGTCGCTGAAGTGGAGGGTGACGGTGTAGGTGCCGTTTTTCCGGGGAGTGACCTGGGCACGGACCTGCTCCTTACGCAGGAGCATTTGGTTATAGGCGGCCACATTGCGGTCCGTTAAAAGCCGGACGGACATAGGTAAACTGCTCTCGCAGATCTCGCTGTTGCGCAGGCCCTTGGGCGTGATTGCATAGAGGCCGTCGTCGGAAAGGGTCAAATGCTCCGTGCGCACCAAGTCATTGAGGCACTGGGAGAAAGAGAAATAGTCAATGCCGCTGTCACACAGGGTCAGCTCCTGCATCCCCTCTACGGGGATGGGCCGGGACACCCGGGCGGCAATATACAAAATAAGGAATTTGATCTCCAAATTATCATGGATAAATGCTGCGTCCATATACCATCGCCTCCTCTATATTATTATACCGCAAAAAGAAACATTTGTACAGCGAAATTTGGCGGCAGTTCGGCGGAGGACGCACACCGGCGGCGGTTTTGCATACACTGGAGTGAAAGAGGCTTCTTTCAGTACTTAATAGGAGGTTATCTGGATGCCTGAAAACGGAATGCCGGGCCCGGTCTGCGATTTAAGCAGCGTAAAAGAGTCCGTATGTATCCACACGAAGAAGATCCTGGACGGGTGTAGGGACAAAGATTGCGTGGAAGACCTGCGATTCTACCCCACACAGGCGGCACAGGAGGTGCTGAGCGGCACGCAGATCATCAAAGGTGGCTGCGCGGAGCTGCTGTATGTATACACCGATGTGGAGCCGATCACCTTTAACCGGGGTTTTTACTCCATCGATATGCGGTATTTCTACCGCGTGACCCTGCAGGTGGCCACGGGCACGCCCCGGTCTACCGAGGTGGAGGGACTGTGCGTGTTTGACAAACGCTGTATTCTCTTTGGCAGCGAGGGGAGCGCCAAGAGCTTCTCCTCTGACACTACCCCGGAGAGCATCGTACCCCAGACCGGATTGCCCACCGCTGTGGTTGAGGCCGTGGACCCCATCGTTCTGGACACCCGAATTGTGGAGGACTGCACGGCAGCGGGGGTATGCGAGGGCAATGTATCGGAAATCCCGGCGGCTATCGAGGCGGTCTTTGCAAGCCCCATTGTGCTGGAGCCTGTGGGCACGCGCCGATATTTTGTGACCCTGGGACAGTTCTCCTTGGTGCGGCTGGAGCGAGATACGCAGTTGCTTATCCCGGCCTACGACTATTGCATCCCCCAATCGGACTGCAGCGGCGGCGACCCGGAGGATCCCTGCGGGCTGTTCAAAAATGTAAGCTTTCCCGTGAATGAATTCTTCCCGCCCAACACGGTGGAAATGCCCAGCGATTATAACGGCACACGCAACTACTGCGCCTGCCACTGAGCTCATATAGCAGAAAAACCGATGGAGCTTTCCATCGGTTTTTTCTGTTGATTTGTTGCATAAGCCATATAAATCCATCGCTTTTTGCCTTATGATAGGAATGAAAATCTATAAAAACGCAGATACTGAAACCGATGGATGCGGACAGGAGGACAAGACGATGATGAAAAATATTCCTTTTTCCCAGGTGCTGACACTGCGGGAACAGATTGCATACCAGCCGGGGCAGGTGGTGAGCCGCACGCTGGTGCAGAACGAGTCGGTGAGCGTGACGCTTTTCTCCTTTGATAAGGATGAGGAAATCAGCACCCATGAATCCGGCGGAGATGCCTTCGTCACCTGTCTGGACGGCGTTGGCCGCATCACCATTGACGGTGTGGAGTATGAGCTGCACCAAGGGGAGTCCATTGTAATGCCCGCACGGCATCCCCATGCCGTTTATGGGAAGGAGCAGTTTAAAATGCTGCTGGTAGTAATTTTTTAGGAGGATAGACCA